>CALISD010000121.1 GCA_938041955.1 uncultured Granulosicoccaceae bacterium
GCCATAAGGATCTAATCGGCAGTGATACTGCCTGTCCTTGCTCACGCTGCGGGTTACCTGTACAGCCAGTCACCTGTAAGCATTTACCGGTGGGCACGAGTGATCGGGATCATATGAAAGTAGTCCGGTACCAGGCACGACGTAAGGCGCCCCGATGCAGGGGCATGTGACAATGTAACAGTCATGGAGATCAATGTGACCCGCTGCGTGAGCAAGTCTGAACATCGCTCGTCGGAATGCAGGCTCTGAACAGTCTTCATATGTAGCAGGTGCGTGCCATAACGATCTAGTCGGCAGTGATAGTGCCTGTCCTTGCTCATGAAGGGAAGGTGAATACGTATCAGTTATCGAGATCAAGGTAACCCGCCGCGTGAGCAAGGCTGAGCACCGCTTGTCGGAATGCAGGCACTGAACAGTCTTCATTATCTGTAGCAGATGCATGCCATAAGGACCTTCTCTGCAGTGATACTGCCTGTCCTTGCTCACGCTGCGGGTTACGTGTAAGCCGGTCACCTGTAAGCACTTACCGGGGGGCACGAGTGATCGGGATCATATGAAAGTAGTCCGGTACCAGGCACGACGTAAGGCGCCCCGATGCAGGGGCATGTGACAATGTAACAGTCATCGAGATCAAGGTGACCCGCTGCGAGAGCAAGGCTGAGCATCGCACGTCCGAATGCTGGAACCGAACAGTCTTCATCTGTAGCAGGTGCTTGCCATAACGACCTTCTCTGCAGTGATACTGCATGTCCTTGCTCACGCTGCGGGTTACCTGTAAAGGTTACCGAGCCTTCCCCGCACAGCCCACTAGCTGTCCCTTCTGCCTAAAAAGTCTATTAGATGAGGAACAAAAGCATCACCGTTGCCATTTTCAACTTGCTGTGACAGCAATGAGCTCACAGCATCTGCGACGCCTTTGGCAGCATTAAGGTCGCTACACATCTGTGTGTAGTAACCGAGATCTTTCGCACTGTTGGACAAGGTGAATGCTAAGCCACTCACGTCTTTCTCAAGAATAAATGGTGCCATGCGATCAAGCACAACGCCGGCCCCTCCGCCATTGGCGAGGACTTCGTTCAACACTTTGGGGTCTACACCTGCATGGTTTGCAGCGGCCGCGGCTTCAGCAAGTACAGTAGCGAAGCCTAGTGATACATAGTTGTGTAGCAACTTCATTGTATGGCCGGTCCCGAGTTCGCCTGCATAGGTAATGTTCTCCGCGTAAGTTTGCAGCAGTGGCAGTTGCTCATTAAAAAGCGATTTATCCCCGCCGACAATTAAGTTGAGCCTGCCTTCAGCCGCTTCTTTGGGTGTTCTTGTCATCGGCGCATCAAGAAATTGTGCTCCTGCTTCGTGTGCAAGTGCTGCGAGTTTTTTAGTTGAATCGGGGATCGCTGTGGAGCAATCAATAATGACAGTGTCTTTTTTTATCCCTGCTAACAGGCCGTCGGCGCTTGTGAGTACGCTTTCCACCTGAGGGCTACCTGTTACACAAATAATAACAGTGTCGCATTTTGCTCCGAGTTCTGCTGCCGATGCATAAACGGCAGCACCGTTTACGACGAGATCATCAGTAGGCTGGTTGCCTGCATGGTCCAAAATGCTGATGTGCCAACCGTGCTTTTGAATATTGAATGCTATGCCGTGACCCATTAGCCCGACGCCGACAATGCCTACTTTTTTATCGGTCATGGTGTGTGACTCTGTTTGTTGATGAAGGATTGTTGTGGATCATTCTAAGCCTAATTTGTGCAGAGTAAAATGGCGATGATCATGCGTTACCTGCCTGACCGGTGCTCCCGCAAGGCGATAGTTACTCCAGCACAGATGATCAACGTCATCCCGACTAACGTGTCACGCTCTGGCCATTGGTCAAATATTACTTTGCCCCAGAACGCTGCAAAGATGAGATAGCTGAAATCGAGTGGTGCTAACAGACTGGCGTCTGCAGTTTGGTAGGCACGGGTCAGGCAGATGTTGCCTGTCAGGTTCAGGACGGACGCAATCACCACAAAGCCTGCCACGATCCACGTCAGCGTAGGCCAGCCCACAGCCACGTAGGGCATGCTGGTTTGAATGGTTTCTGATAGCGGGTGGATAGCGAGTACAGCGATGCCAATTAATCCGGAGGCTATGAAAACAAGCCCGGCCGCAAAGGCGAGAGCCAAGGTACTTTCGTGTCTGCACGCTCTGCGTAATGTGAGTATGTTACAGGCGAAGAAGAAGCCTGCGGTGATTGGCAATAGCTGAACAGCTGAAAAAGTTTCTTTCCATGGACTTAAAACAATCAAGGCCCCGATGCTGCCTAACAAAATACTTGCAACACGCCATGGCCCCACAGTTTCTCCAAGCACGGGTCCGGCCAGCAGACACACAAATAAAGGGTAGGTATACAAGCCGGTTGCCATCTGTATTACCGACAAAAACGGCGCACCGGAGAAAAAGAAAAACATAGTGATTGCTAAAAAGGATGCTCGCAGGTAGACCCCTTTGGTGTTGGCTGGTTTGAGAAGCGCGAGGCCACCGGTAAGCACGGCCAGTAGGATCAAGAGCGTTATATTGCCTAGCGCACGCAGTGTCTGTATTTGCCAGAATGAGGTATCGGCTGACATCAGTTTCATCAGG
>CALISD010000122.1 GCA_938041955.1 uncultured Granulosicoccaceae bacterium
GACCTGCAGGGTCGATTGCTCACCCCTGCGTTTATTGACTGCCATACTCATATTGTTCACGGCTCACACCGGGCGAATGAATTCGAAATGCGCCTTAACGGTGCCAGCTACGAAGAAGTCGCAAGAGCCGGCGGCGGGATAGTCTCTACGGTGACATCAACCAGATCAGCCTCACTTGACGAACTCATTGATACCGCGCTGCCCAGAGTCGATGCACTACTGGCTGAAGGTATTTCATTGATCGAAATAAAGTCCGGCTACGGGCTGGATCGTGACACCGAACTGAATATGCTGCGAGCAGCGCGCGAGATAGAAAAACTGCGACCCATCAGAGTTAAAACCTCTTTTCTTGGCGCACATGCCATACCCGTTGATTACAAAGACAACGCAGATGCCTACATTGATGACATCTGTATACCGGCACTGGAAGCCGCACATGCAGAGAACCTTGTGGACGCGGTAGACGGTTTTTGCGAGGGCATTGCTTTCACACCAGCACAAATAGAGAGAGTATTTAGTAAAGCAGCGGAACTCGGCTTAGCGGTTAAGTTACATGCAGAGCAGTTATCGCACCTGGGTGGTATACAACTGGCGGCAAAATACAATGCCATTTCCGCAGATCACCTTGAGTATGCCGATGAAGCTGATGCGAGCGCTATGGCAAAGTCCGGTACAACAGCGGTACTGCTACCGGGTGCTTTTTATACCGTACGTGAAACCCGGCAACCCCCGATAGAACATTTTCGAAAGTACGGTGTGCCCATGGCATTGGCCACAGATTGCAACCCGGGATCTTCACCGCTCACGTCTTTGCTGCTTACCATGAACATGGCGTGTACATTATTCAGAATGACACCGGAAGAAGCCCTTAGCGCTGTCACTGCCAATGCAGCCAAAGCGCTTGGCGTGACAGACACAGGCCAAATTGCAAAAGGTCTGCGCGCAGACCTTTGCGTTTGGAACGTGAGCCACCCGGCGGAGCTTGCTTATCGCATCGGATTTAACCCACTGCATGAACGATACTTTGCCGGCAAAAATACGGAAAAAACCTATTAAACTGCACGAAAAGTACCTAAACGTTCAACTTCAAAATCGTAACGATTAGGTCGAAATGAACTAACTTCAAACTTTCGACTGCCTTTACAGGCTTTATGTAGCTTTTCAG
Source organism: uncultured Granulosicoccaceae bacterium (assembly GCA_938041955.1). Classification (GTDB taxonomy): domain Bacteria; phylum Pseudomonadota; class Gammaproteobacteria; order Granulosicoccales; family Granulosicoccaceae. The sequence continues at coordinate 1,166 of CALISD010000122.1, forward strand.
GGTGGGCCTGTCGTATTCATGAGGTAGGAATTCGCGCACAACATACAGGTGTATTTGAGCACGAGCGACAACGCCCATAGAGACGACAGGTCTGCCCCGAAGAGTTACTCAAATCACCACCAACTCAAGACCACGGCCATGAGTAATTCACGACATAACCAGCGCGAGATCTACGCCCCTACCGGTACAGAGATTACCGCCAAAAGCTGGCTGACCGAAGCCCCGATGCGGATGCTGATGAATAATCTGCATCCTGATGTGGCAGAAAACCCCAACGAGTTAGTGGTATACGGCGGCATAGGTCGGGCTGCGCGTACCTGGGAAGACTTTGACAAAATTATTGAAAGCCTGAAAACACTGAACGATGATGAAACACTACTGGTACAGTCCGGCAAACCTGTGGGTATATTCAGAACTCATAAAGACGCACCACGCGTTTTGATTGCCAACTCTAACCTTGTACCTCATTGGGCGACCTGGGATCACTTCAACGAGCTGGATAAAAAAGGCTTAGCCATGTACGGCCAAATGACCGCTGGCTCGTGGATATACATTGGGGCACAAGGCATTGTGCAAGGCACCTATGAAACCTTTGTCGAGGCAGGTCGGCAACACTACAACGGCAACCTGACTGGCCGATGGATCCTAACTGCAGGACTGGGCGGCATGGGTGGAGCTCAACCACTGGCATCAGTCATGGCCGGTGCCTGCTGCCTTGCAGTGGAATGCGATGAAGAGCGGGCAGACTTTAGAATTCGCACAGGCTATGTTGATCAGAAAACAAGATCACTTGAAGAAGCACTGGATCTGATCAATCAATGGACCACTGCGGGACTTGCCAAATCTGTCGCATTGATCGGCAACGCCGCTGACGTTTTTCCAGAACTCTATAAACGCGGTATAAAACCGGATATTGTCACTGATCAAACCAGCGCCCATGATCCGCTTCGCGGCTACCTGCCGCAGGGGTGGAATGTTGCTGAGTGGCAGCAGAAACAAGAGTCCGATCCTAAAGCAGTAGAAAAGGCAGCACGTGCCAGTATGAAAATACACGTGCAGGCTATGGTTGAATTCTATAAAGCCGGCGTGCCCACCCTCGATTATGGCAACAACATCAGACAAGTCGCTAAAGAAGAAGGGCTTGAAGAGGCGTTTGCGTTTCCGGGGTTTGTACCGGCTTATATCAGACCTTTGTTCTGTCGTGGCATTGGGCCATTTCGCTGGTGCGCGTTATCCGGTGACCCCGAAGATATCTATAAGACTGATGCAAAAGTTAAAGAGCTGGTCAATGATGCACACCTGCATAACTGGTTGGATATGGCGCGAGAGCGGATAAAATTTCAAGGGCTACCGGCACGCATTTGCTGGGTAGGACTCGGGGTGAGGCATGTACTCGGCTTGGCTTTTAATGAAATGGTGCGTAACGGTGAGCTCAGCGCACCGGTGGTAATTGGTCGTGATCATCTTGATTCCGGATCAGTGGCTTCCCCCAATAGAGAAACAGAATCCATGCGAGACGGCTCAGACGCCGTGTCTGACTGGCCACTACTCAATGCTCTATTAAACACAGCTTCCGGCGCTACATGGGTATCGATCCATCATGGCGGTGGCGTCGGCATGGGATTTTCACAACACGCCGGCATGGTGATTTGCTGCGATGGAAGTGAAGATGCCGATCGGCGCATAGAACGCGTACTGTGGAACGATCCTGCAAGCGGTGTCATGCGCCACGCAGACGCCGGATACGAAACAGCAGTAGAGTGCGCCAAAGAACACAATCTGAACCTGCCCGGCATATTAACGTGATACCAGTGTAACTCTTCAGGGCACACCCGTGGTATCCATGAGCGATGTCGTTCGTGCTCACGTACTGGTAATCGTATCGACTTTTGGTAATACACTACTGATAAAGCCACACAGGGTCCGGCTGGAATATAGGGGCGCTTACTATGACAGATAAAAAAACCGACCCGCTTCTGCAACCCCTTACCTTGGGCCATCTAACTCTCAAGAACAGAATCATGAGCACCAGCCATGCCTCTGGCATGGACGATGATGGTATGCCGGCAGAACGGTATCAGCGCTACCATGAAGAAAAAGCCAAGGGCGGATTGGCACTGACCATGTTCGGCGGCTCATCCAACGTGGCACCTGATTCACCAAGCGTGTTCGATCAACTGCGGGTCGACAGCGACAAAGTCATTCCGCATCTACAACAGTTTTCAGAGCGCATTCATCAGCATGGCACGGCACTGATGTGTCAGATCACCCACCTTGGCAGACGTGGTGATGCCACTGCCGACAGTTGGCTGCCGACTATCGCACCAAGTTCCGTACGTGAAACTTTGCACCGCAGCATTCCAAAGGAAATGGATAAGCACGATATTCAACGGGTGATCAAATCTTTTGGGCAAGCCGCTAAGCGTTGTTATGAAGGCGGTCTGGACGGGCTCGAAACTCATGCCGGCGCGCATCTTATCGGGCAGTTTTTCTCACCGGAAATAAATCGACGCACAGACGACTACGGCGGCAGTCTCAACAATCGCATGCGCTTTGCGTTACAGGTTCATGAAGAAATCAGAAAGCAGGCAGGTGATAAATTTCTTATCGGCATTCGTATGTCGATGGAAGAAAATCGTGGCGGATTAAGCCATCATGAAGCGCTGCAAATAGCAGAAACCCTTGAGCGCGAAGGCAGCATTGATTTTCTTAATGTGGTGTTTGGCCGAATGGATACCGAGCTATTTCTGGCTGAGAAAAACATGCCTGGTATGACACAGCCACTGGCGCCATTCCTTGAGCGATTGAGCACTGTTAAGCAAGCAGTGTCACTACCGGTTTTTCACGCTGCAAGAATTGTTGACCTCGCCTCGGCACGCCACGGTATCAAAAACAATCTACTCGATATGGTGGCAATGACACGCGCTCATATCGCCGACCCTCAGATAGTCAATAAAATCATTAGCGGCGAAGAGCATCGGATTCGACCGTGCTTTGGCGCGAGCCACTGCATGCACAAGAAACCATCATGCATTCACAATCCCGCGTCGGGCCGTGAAACTTTAGTTCCTCAGAAGATACTTAAAGCAGACACACGCAAACGAAACGTTGTAGTTATTGGCGGAGGACCCGCAGGTCTTGAAGCCGCCCGCGTGTCTGCGGAACGAGGCCACCAGGTAACACTGTACGAAGCCGCTTCAAAGCCGGGTGGCCAGTTACTGCTTGCGAGCAAAGCCGGTTGGCGGCGCGATTTGATCTCTGTGGTTGACTGGCGCGTGGCAGAGCTCGAGCACCTTGGGGTTAACGTACACCTGAATCGCTATATCGAAACGCCAGAGGTTTTGGAGTTGCAACCCGATGTAGTGATTGTAGCCACCGGTGGCTTGCCATACCTGGGGGAGCTCAAAGGCGAGGAACACTGCAATAGCGTGTGGGATATTCTCGGCGGAGATATTCAACCTGCTCAACAGGTGCTGGTTTACGATGGCACCGGCCGACATGAAGCGTTGTCATGCGCACAATTCATAGCCAACAGCGGAGCGCAAACGCTGTTCGTCACCATCGACGACAGAGTCGGCGCCGAACTCGGCTATGCAGAAAGACCGGTGCATCGAAAAGAGCTGTACAAGCTTGGTATTGAAGTCAAAACCGACCTCATGCTTAAAGAAGTCTACCCAGAAGGCAACCGCTTACTCGTCGCACTCGACAATGATCTGACCGATGAGCCAATTACTATGATCACTGATCAGATCATTGTTGAGCGCGGCACAACCCCGTTAGACAGCCTTTATCGTGAGCTCCGGGAAGCCTCGGGCAATGCCGGCGTGACGGATATCGATGCATTGCTTGGCAGCCGATCTCAGCCAAAATCTGACGGGTATGAATTACACAGAATAGGTGATGCAATCTCGAGTCGCTCATTACATGCAGCCCTTTTAGACGCATACAGGCTGTGCGCCGCGCTTTAACTACTATAATTGGACGAAGCCATCCTGCCGCAAACTTTCTGATTGCACATCACCATTTCGGCGCTTTTGTTGCAAGATGCCGTCCGGCCATTCCCAACGAGTTTTTAAATGAGTATCGAGCAGATTATTGTCATTGCCATTATTCAGGGCCTAACTGAATTTTTGCCAGTTTCATCCTCTGGCCATTTAGCATTGATACCAGTCATGACTGACTGGCCCGATCAAGGTGTGATCACCGATGTCATGGTGCACGTAGGCTCCCTGTTTGCCGTGATCGTGTATTTTTGGCGCGATGTGCTCAATCTACTCAAAGGCACCTGGGATCTCGTGCGTTTCAAAACCACAGACAATTCACGCATGGCGATGTATATCGCACTTGCCACCATCCCTGCGCTTGTATTTGGAGCAGCATTAAAATTCAGCGGCGCATTAGATGCGTTGCGAGAAGATACCGTGGCTGTCGCCAAAGTAATTGCATGGACCGCTGTTATATACGGGATATTGCTATGGGTGGCCGACGTCGTCGGGAAACGTACAAAGAAAATGGAAAACATGACTCTGCCCCCGGCACTGATCATAGGTCTTGCGCAATCACTCGCTTTGATACCAGGTACCAGTCGATCAGGTGCCACCATGACCGCGGCGCGCTTTCTCGGTTTTGAACGTACAGAAGCGGCCCGATTTTCCTTTTTACTCGGAATACCGGCCATTGCCGCAGCCGGCGGTTTCACTGCTATTGAAGCGGTTCAGACAGGAGGTGGAATACCAAGCTACGCGATTTGGGCCGCCATACTGACTTTCTTTGCTGCTTTTCTGGCCATCACTCTGTTGATGGCGCTGGTTAAACGCGTAGGCTTCTGGATTTTTATGGTTTACCGGCTGGCGCTGGCGGCCGTTTTATTTGCATTGATTTATGAATGGGTGCCCGGCTTCTCCCTAGTTTAGTGTTAGAATACCGTCATGACATTTTAGTCATCACCATTGATGGCTCGGTCTTTTAAAAAGCACTATTAGCATTGTGATCTGGATCACAGAAACAACAACAATGTTTTTACACCCTTAGCGTTACCCGGTGCGCACCAACGGATGGGCGCCATAGAATTAAAAAGCAATAAAAAATGATAATGCACACCACCAACAACACCGTAGTTTCACTGAGCGAAAGACGTAAACACCCGAGAGTTTCTGATGCGGTCGCGTTGCGTTTGAATCTTGATGACCTTGCATCAACCTCTCCTCTTGATCCGGCTCCGACTCACGTTGTGAAAATGAGCTGCGGCGGGCTGCGCTTTTCGCACAATGCATTGCTTGATCCAGGAACAGCACTCCCCATCAGCATGCATCTGCCATCAGCAGATAAAACCGTTCACCTTACAAGCCGCGTTATTTCATCAGGTGAGGAGAAAGGATCAAACCGAAAGGCCTATTTCATTCAGATCGAATTCCAACACGTCGATGCTCAGGTTAAGGCGTTGCTGGAAGCTCACATCAATTATGTGCTTGATAAAACCAATACAGGCGCTTATCAACTCCTGCATGGATAGCGATACGCCGTATGTAATCTTTGTAAGCTCTGTCTAAAGCAAACTCCTGCGACTGCTGCAGCCCACACGCGGGTTCCTCGACAGAACATTTAACTGACAAGTAACGCCGCGCCTGCCCTTACACAGCTGCCGCGGGATTATAGCGATCTTTGTGCTATTCGTTTTGCCACACCGGGAAGCTACTCGAGAGTAAGCGCATACACATCCAGCTCAAATTCAGAACATGGGTAGATGCGCGTTGCACTTATGCCCTGCGTTTGGCTGGGCTATTGCTGTGATCGTGCAGTTAATGAGAAATTTCTATCCCTGCAGTATCAATGATCTCACCAATCACAACCGCTGCGGGATAAAGCTCCAGCAACTGCTTAGCCTGCGATGCATTCATAGCGATTAAAAGACCACCGCTTGTTTGGGGATCAAGCAGGATATCTACTACGTGTTGATCCAAATCACTTTGCATATCGCACTGATGCAAATAGACCTGCAGATGTGGATACAAAGTAGACTTAAAACCGAGCCGCGAAAGTTCATATGCCCCGGTTAGTAACGGAATGTCACCAAGCCTAAGCTTCGCACCAAGCCCTGACCCCGACAACATTTCGAGTAAATGACCGACCAGGCCGAATCCGGTGACATCAGTTACCGCCGACGGGGTGAGCTTTCTCAAACATTTTGAAATGTCAGCATTTGACTGCAGCATACTGGCCAGTGCTGTATCGGTGGCAGCAGCTGGCGCCTTGGCTTGCATGTCCGCCGCGAGTATCAAGCCTGTACCAAGAGGCTTGGTAAGTATCAACTTATCACCAATGCGCACAGCACTTTTTCGCCAAATACTGTCTTTACTTATTTCTCCATTGGCAACCAGCGCAACGTGAGTTTCAGTCCCCTCAGAACTGTGCCCCCCTGCCAACGTGACTTGTTGCTCTTCAAGTGCTGCAGCGATTGATGCCATCAGTAAACGATGATCACGCTTTTGTATTCTCGGGTGCGCATGAGCAAGATTTACCCACACTTGTGCACTGATCGGAGTCGCCCCCATCGCATATAAATCACTTAGCGCATGGTTGACGCAAATTTTTCCGAAACGCCAATAATCATCGTTGAAACTTCTAAAGCCATCAATACTTTGCACCGCAAGTTTGCCCTCGGCCACCTGCCATAGACTCGCATCTTCAGCCCGGCCCAACGCCGGTTGAACTGCAGGTCGATCATAGATTGATAACTCACTCAGATTACCGGCAATAAGATCCGGCCCCAATTTACTGCCACAACCCGCGCAGTGCATTTGTGTCGACGCAGCGGCGACCATGGCTTTCTTATCACCCGGGTCGTTTAACTTTTGCATGAACTTACTGTCTATGGAATCTTTTAGCTTCCATACCCATTTACCTGCCACAGTCCAGCCGGAACGACAACCGACAGCAGACCTGTCACCAAGAGACAGCAACGATAAAAAATCGCTCTGCAATTTAACTGGCTGCAAACTGCCCTGACTGGCAATCGCACGTAGATTTCTACCCAGGAAAGGGGCTTGCCTGACCGCGTACACGCCCGCCTTTGGTCGAGGATCAGACAGCATATCCGAGCAATCACCGACTGCAAACACATTCGGGTGACTGACACTTTGCAGAAATTCATTCACCTCTATAAAGCCACGCTCAGACACACTTAAACCTGTGTCAGCAAGCCACACCGGTGCCGCAGCACCGGTACACCAGATGCTTTTGCTTAAGGCTATCTCAGCACCACCATTACTAATCAAACCACCCTCGTGGACGCTGGCAACACGGAACCCGGAGTGTACCGTCACACCATGATTCGCCAATGCGGCTTCGGCTTTCTTTACTACCTTATCGGGGTATCCGGGCAACACATGCGCGCCGGATAAAATCAGATGAAACTTCAGACTGCGCTTATCTCGCAATCGATGCGCCATAGCCAATACCAGCTCTACACCACCCGCCCCGGCACCCACAACACCCCAGTCTCCGGAAGCCCCGGCTGATGATTCCAACAGTCTGTTCCAGATCGCTCCAAACTGACTTACCGGCTTCACCCCCACCGCATGCTCACTTGCACCGGGTACCGTTAAATCAGGGGTTGAGCCAACATCAATGCTAAGCTGATCATAGCTAATCGACGCCTGTGCATCAATAAATACCTGTTTTTTATCGGCGTCCAAACCGGTGGCAGTACCGCGAATAAAACGCACGTTGGCCCACTGACACAATCGGTTTAAATCAATATGGGTGTCGAGATAACTGTAGTGGCCAGCCACAAAACCCGGCAGCATGCCTGAGTACGGAGTGAGTGTTTGCTCTGAGATTAATGTGATTCGGGTTGATGGAATAGGGTTCATCCCAAGCTGCTTGATCACAAGCACATGGGTATGGCCACCCCCGATAAAAACAATATCTCTGGATATACCTTCGTACGGCGCTTCTATTCCCATGTATTTTATAGACCGTTCTTAAACGTAATCAGGAATAGGTGGCATTAAGCCAACCGACAATTTCGTCACCGGTTCCTCTAAACACCACTTGCCCTTCACGTCCCTGCATTTTGTGTGCATACAGTGGATCGTAATAGTCTAACAACAGCGTTTTTACGATCTCGTCAAATTCGTTTAAGGCAGTGCCGGTTCTAAGCTCATCAATCGCCGCCGGCACAAGTGATATTAGTCGCTGGCACCTCTCTCCACCCAAGCGCCTCTCGATACGACTTAAGTTTTCGGTAACAAAACTCTGCAATTGCAAAAGACTTTGCTCTTCATTGAACGCTTGACGATATTTTTGCATTGCCGTACCGATGTAGTCATGCTGAATATTCTTAATTCGATCAGTCAGCGGGGTATTTAGTTCCACTACCGGTGCAGACCGTAAGGCCTCTTGCAGGAATTTCGGCAAAGATACTTTACCAATCAAATGCGATTCTGATTCAAACATTATCGGTTGATTGCTTTGCGCACTCACCCTCAGCCACTGTGCAGCTACCTGATTCTCCCAACTGACTTGCGAAGGCTGCTGAACAAACAAACTGCCAAAGGCACTGCCACGATGTTTGGCCAGTCCTTCAATATCTACGCTCTGTTTTAACTGCTCTATAAAGGTGGTTTTACCGCTCCCGGTGGGCGCAGACAGCACCAATATATTACCCTCCTCTGCAAGTCGTTCAAACTGTTCCAGCAGATAGCTACGGATGGCTTTGTAGCCGCCAATCAATTTGGGATATTTAATACCGGCTTCACTTAGCCATGCCTGAGTGGTTTTTGATCGCAGACCACCGCGAAAACAGAATAGATACCCCTCCGGGTGGTTCTCTATAAACTCTGTCCAACCGTGTAAGCGGGTCTGGCGAATTTCGTCGGTGACCGTACTTAAGCCCAGCGCGATAGCAGCATCCTGACCGTTGTTTGCATACTCAGTACCTATCAACTCACGCTGATGGTCATCGAGTAAAGGCACGTTGACTGCACCCGGTATCGTGCCACGCTGGTATTCGATCGGTGCGCGCACATCAAGTAACGGGATCTGATTCAGAATAATCGCCGCTATGTCGCTGCTATCGTCTCGCACAAGAATCAGGTTTGGCCAAAGAAATTCGTATAGTAACTACTGGAAAAAAATACAGCCATGCCGACGCCTGCTAAAAACCCACACAAGTGACCGTCCCAGGACGAGCCTTTCTTCCACGGGTTAATACTGGTTAGAAAAGTACCACCATATACAGCGGCCACTAATAGAGCAATGGCCACAGTGGTGAGATTCGCCTGCACCAGACCATTGGCAATATGAAAGCCTGTCAGCGCAAATACCATTAAACTTGCGCCAATGTGATTCGCCCGGCGGCCAAACACCCAAAGTAAAAAACCACCCAATACCTGGGTTAATACGACAACGGTAGTGGCCCCTGCAGCAGTGTTAAAAAGCAACACCAACAACAGCGCAAGCGGCACAGTGTTAGACATCAGGTGCTTAAAATCTTCATGCAAAAAAGGCATGCTGACAATACCAAATGCGCCTGTAAACCTTCTTGGAATCAGCCCGAAGCGGTTAAGCGGCAACACGCGTGCAAAGACAAACACCACCCAGATTGCAGGAATGAAGAATATTAACGGGTCTAAGCCCAAAAACGCTGACAGCAACTGTTCTTTATTCAAAATGGAGTTCACAAGCTACTCCTCCAGGCCATTAGGCCTGAAGGGGTAAGATCATCCGTTGTTGCAAAATGCTAATGTGTTATTTCAGAATGGTATTACCACAAGTTGTTAAACGCGAGCGGCTGCATGAATTTCAGTAGATTCCTGAACTTTAGTGCTAGCGCGGGTAACTCTGCGATCATTCCAAATTACGGCGTGCCCAACAATGAAGCCAACAAACAGAGCAAATTTTACAACAAACTTAGGTAGCGGCCGTACAACTGGCCATACTGATGTACTCGGCGGATGCATGACAATCCCTCGATATTATGCGTGATCCTCTGTTGTACCGACTGACAGACCAAAGATCAATTCCAAGAACGATAACTTCGACCCGAAACCCGCAAGCTACTGCAGTTTTGTCGTATTACACTCCGTCAATAGGCGATTTGCTTCTGTTGTTCTCATTATTTCAAAAACAGACCATTTTACCGGGCGGAAAAACCATTCAGTACATTGACGGTATTTATACCAATTTCCTCGACCGCATAGCCTCCCTCCATAACAAACAGGGTCGGCAAAGATAGACCGGCCAGTTGAGCCCCGTAGCGGGTGAAGTCATCACTGGTCAGCTTAAAAAAGCTGATGGGATCTTTTTCGAAAGTGTCAACGCCAAGTGATACTACCAACGCGTCGGGAGCGTAATGCTCAATTTTCTTGCATGCGTCTGTGAGAGCGCCTTGCCATTCATCGAACTTGGTACCGGGTGGTAGCGGGTAGTTGACGTTATAACCTTCCCCCTGTCCTGCACCTGTTTCATCCGCATAGCCCAAAAAGTGCGGAAATGCATGCATCGGGTCACCGTGCAGAGAAAGAAACATCACATCGCTTCTGTTGTAGAAGATGTCCTGCGTGCCGTTGCCATGATGAAAATCGACATCAAGGATAGCCACACGTTTAGCACCATCCGCGATAAACCCCTGTGCTGCGATGGCAGCATTATTAAGAAAGCAGTAACCACCATATAAATCAGATGCAGCGTGATGCCCGGGTGGTCTGCACAGTGCAAATACCTGCGAGTCCGAAGCGACGACTAGTTTTTGAGCTGTCGTCGCTACAGCTGCACTGCTTTGTGCAGCATTCCAGGTACCGTTGGTGATTGCAGTCTCAATGGCCATTGCGTAAAAACCAAGCTTACCGTCAATATGCTCAGGAACCCGCTGTTGCATACGCCGAGCAGGGAAAACCGTCGGTATCGCCTCCCCCTCAAAACCTTCGGCCTGCCACTGATCCCACGCGCACTCGAGAAACTCAAGATAGTCAGACGCATGTATTGATCTGACCAATGACATATCGAGCGGGTCAGGTGAACGACTATCAGTGTGGCCGGATGTGGTTAGGGATTGTTGTATGTAGTCCCAACGTTCGGGGCATTCGTAAGGTCGTACCAGTTGCCCACCTGAGAGTTCCCCCACTGGAAAATGCAGCTTATGATCTGTAGAACTTACTGTTGTGAACATGGAGAAGAGGGTCCTGTAAATGTCAGTCGATTCACATCAGGCGAGTATGCAGATACCGCTCTGCCTATCGCAGAGCGACACTACTTGCAGATAAGCGATACTACTTTTTAACGTTGGTCCAGATTTGGTCGTAGAGCTTTTGCGTGGCTTCATCGCACACCGCCACAAAGGTACCTGCTGGCGCATCTGCCGGCGGATTCGCTTCTGGAGATGCTTTGAGTTCAGCATCAAGCAAGCTTCCCACCCCTTTTACGCCCGCAGTGTAGCGGGCAAAGTTCGTGACTTCTGCAATATTTTCAGGCTCTAGTAAAAAGTCCATAAATTTAATAGCGTTTTCTCGGTTAGGTGCATCTTTAAGCAAGACAACATTGTCCATCCACACTACATAGCCTTCTTTTGGATAGGAGTATTCAACGTTGGCACCTTCTTCACGCGCCTTTGCTCCGAAGCCGTTCCAGATCATGCCCACTGCTACATCACCCGATACGAGTACGTCTTTCGCAGCATCTGAATTAAAAGACGCCCACTTAGGCTTCGCCTCCTGAAACAGGGCGTTCAGCGCTTTGAGCTGTTCGCGATCCTGACTGCATTGAGGAATACCTAGGTGCAAAGACGCCAGTGCCAACACCTCTCCCTGAGAATCGAGTACGTTTATTTTTCCTTCAAGCTCAGCTGGTGGGTTAAAGATAATGTCAGTGGTTCTAATATCACCTTTATAGACATCACGATTAACCATAAAACTGGTGGATCCCCACTGATACGGGATCGAATGCTTACGACCAGGATCAAAATCAACATCTACCCATTTGTCTTCAATGTTGTCAAAGTTACTTAGCTCGGAAGACTCAAAGGAATCGAGCATATCGATACCTCGCATGATCTCGACCATGTAGTCACCCGGCACAGCAACATCATAACTCCCTAACTTACCGGCTTTAAGCGACGCTAACATGGCTTCATTTGAATCAAAAGTATCCATGGTCACGGTGACATCATTTTCTTTGGCAAACTTATCAAGCAGGGTTTGAGGGATATATTCAAACCAGTGATAGATACTAAGAGAGCCCTCAGCCTGCACCGTTGAAGCACTCAGGCCAATACAAATAGCCATAGCACTGTTGAGCAGAGTCAATCGATTTTTCATATTTCGTTCCTCACGTTTTGCAAAAAGATAAAAGTTGGCTACCTGGCCCGCTTCGCCTCTTACCCTAGTCAGCCACCTTGGCAGATGACTCGCCCAGACGACTAACAAAATAAGAGACAGATACGAATAAAATAGAAACCATCAGCATCAGCGTTGATATTGCCATAATATTTGGCTTGATACCCTGCTTGACCGCACCAAATATCGCTGTAGGTAACGTTTCAACCCCGGCGCCCTTAACAAAGTTGGTAATGATAAAATCATCCAGCGAAATAATGAAAGCCAATAAAAAACCAGAGAAAATTCCGGGCAACAACAACGGCAAAAGTACTTTCAGAAACGCTTGAGTCCTTGTTGCATATAAATCCATCGCCGCCTGCTCATAAATGGTTTCAACTCCTTGTAGCCTTGCCGCAATGGGTAAGTAGGCGAAGGGGATGCAAAAAACACAGTGCGCCACCAGAATGGTCAGATATCCGGCTTTGAATCCAATAGCACTAAAAAATATTAATGTTGCCACCGCGGTGACAATTTCAGGCACCATCAAAGGAAGATTGATCAGTGCAAAGCTAGTGGCTTTGCCACGCCAGCTGCCGCTGCGAATCATTCCCAACGCCGCCGATGTCGCTATGACAGTGGCCGTGATTGATGCCATCACCGCAATGGTGATTGAATTCCAGGCGGCGGTTTTATATTTTGCCGATTCAACACCTGTGAATACTTCTTCATACCAACGTAAACTGAATCCGCCCCAACGGGTGATCGAAGCGCTGTCGTTAAACGAATACGCCATAACAATCAAAAGCGGAAGATACAACACCAAAAGACAAAACACTGCGACAAAGAAAAAGCCCGGGTAACGCTTAACATTTTCAGATGCAACAGCCATTAGTGCACCGTGCGGGCTTGGCTGCGCGCATAGAACATCAACACGAGCAACACCATTGACAATAAGATCATTGACGCCGCAGCACCAAACGGCCAGTTACCTGCCGCCCCTTTAAATTGTTCCTCAATCAATGAACCGATCATAAAATTCTTTGCTCCACCGAGTAAATCGGGCGCCAGAAATGCACCCAGGCTCGGTACAAACACTAAGATACAACCCGCGATGATGCCGGGCTTCACCGCAGGCAGAATGACACGACACAAGATGACCCATTTATCGGCATAGAGGTCTGCAGCAGCCTCCGCGAGTGAAAAATTAAATCGCTCAACGGAGGCATATATTGGCAGCACCATAAAAGGAAGATAGGAATAAAACAGACCAAGCTGGACCGCAAAATTGGTATTGATCAGATGGATAGGGCTTTCAATCACGCCAACCATCATCAACCACTCGTTCAACGGACCATTGTCTCGTATAAGAAATTTCATGGAAACCGTTCTTATCAGCAAGTTAACCCAATAAGGCACAGTGACTAAAAAAAGCCAGATATTACGTGTAGAATCAGGACGTGTTGCAATAAAGTAGGCAGTTGGAAAACCAATCAACAAACAAATAACAGTCGCGCTAAATGCCTGCACTATTGAGCGCCAGAAAATAACAATATAGGTCCACTCAATTTTCGCAGGCTCATCACCAAATAAACCACGATCAAAAAAGAATTGATCATAAGCCGCCGTTGAAAACTCCCAAATCACACCGCCCCTGAATTCCTTGGTTAAGAACGAATAAACCAACATCATCAGAACTGGCAGAACCAGAAAAAAACCAATCATTAACCACGCGGGAAACAACAAGCGCTTACGCAGCGGATCAAACGCTCCACCCGAAGACGTGCTGATACTCTGCTGCGTGAGACCTGCCATTAGCTATCGAGAAACCGGGCACTGCCCGGATCAATAATCAATCCCACCTGATCGCCAGTTTTAGCGTCAAGCTGACTCCCACTGGTATTTTGCACACGCACCAATACACTTGCGCCAGTGGATATTTTTACCGACACCTGTGTATCCGTACCTAAAAATACAAACTGGTCTATCTCACCCTGAAGTGATGATCGCTTGTCATCAACAGAGGTAATGGTCAAACACTCGGGGCGGATGCATAACTGGCCTTCAGATTGTTGTGTAGATTCAGATAGCGAACATTCAACGGTTACACCATCACCAAGTTGGCACAAACCACCATTGTCAAATCTCTCAATTATCGTTGCGTCAAGCTTATTGATTTCACCTATAAAATCCGCTACGAACAAATTGCAGGGGTCAGTGTAAATACTATGGGCGTCACCCGTTTGCTGGATCTGACCGTTTGACATCACCGCAATACGATCAGACATTGTTAATGCCTCCTCCTGATCATGAGTCACAAATACAAAGGTAATTCCAGTGTGTTTCTGTATCTGCTTAAGCTCCATACGCATAGATTGCCGCAGCTTAAGATCAAGTGCAGATAGTGGCTCATCAAGCAACAGAACTTTAGGTTCCGGTGCCAATGCACGCGCCAGCGCAACCCGCTGTTGCTGCCCCCCGGAAAGTTGAGTAGATTTTCTATCCGCATAGGAACCCAATTGCACCAGTTCAAGCATCTGGGCAGTTCGATCTTTAATGAATGCCCGATCCCGACCTTGCATCTGTAAGCCGAAGCTCACATTTTCAGCCACTGTCATATGCGGGAAGAGAGAATACTGTTGAAACACTGTATTTACCGGGCGTTTGTTAGCGGGTAAATCCCTTATTTCCTGACCATACAATTGAATGTTGCCCGCACTCACTGTTTCAAACCCTGCAATGATGCGAAGCAGTGTTGTTTTACCACAGCCTGACGGACCTAACAGTGTGAAGAATTCACTGTCATAGATAGATGCTGAAACATCGTTCAGCGCAGTAACGTCACCGTACTGCTTGCTGATGTTTGCGAGATCGATTGCGATCGGGTTACTGACTGAGTGCATCTAAATATGAAGTAGCAGGCCCGGAGCATGACAGACTACGCGGCAGCAAGCTGTAACATCCAGCATTCTACTGTTGCCGAAGCCGTCAAACAAAAGCGTGTTCTTCTCCTCCTGCCAAGATCTGGATTTATCTTAACGGATCACCATCAGAAATGGCAGTGCTGATCGAACGACTGGCGTCATTCTGACGTGGATAGATATAAACGAGTTGCTTCATTAATTGTTTCTTCCCCGTTGTGGTCTCCGGTCTTTAACCGATTCTGGGCAAGCAGACGCTCAATAGTGGCAAGCAGGCTTCTGGAGGCCGCTGGGTACATGGCTGGATCAAGTTCACTGTATACGACTGCAAGCATGTCATTTACCGAATGAAGCTCCCCTCGTACACAGTCAATCACCTGTTGCTCACGTTCCAATCGATGATCATATAGCGCCTGAATGTAAGCACCCGGTCTCTCTATCGGTGCTCCATGCGTCGGGTAGTAGATGTTGTCTTGCCGTGCTCTGAGTTTTTTAAGCGTATTCATATAGTCATGCATGTTGCCATCGGGAGGTGACACTATCGTCGTTGACCATCCCATCACTGCATCGCCACAAAAAAGCGCCCCCTCCTGCTCAAGATAAAAACTCAGATGATTGGCAGCATGTCCGGGGCTGAATACACAAGATAAAGACCACTGATCACCAGCAACTGTTTCCCCATCAGTTAATAACACATCCGGGTTAAAGTTCCAGTCAGCCCCGAACTCCGACTCATCACGTTCCCGCCCCATACCATGCCTGCCCAAGGCATAGGTCTTTGCCGTGGTCGATTGTTGCAACAGCTCACAACCGGGTGAGTGATCAACATGCGTATGAGTGACGAAAATATGAGTGATTCTCTCGCCTTGGGTGGCAGATAAAATGGCATCAATATGCGTTTGATCTGCAGGCCCTGGATCAATGATCGCCACATTACCACGCCCGACAATATAAGTGCCGGTGCCAAACAATGTAAATGCACTCGGGTTATCAGCTATCACCCTTCTAACCAACGGCGACAATTGATCTGCCACTCCATACGCAAACTCGAGATTTTTTTGAAACGGTATTTGTACAGCCATGAGGTTCGTCTTGTCACAGTTTATTCGAGAATCGAACATTGTAACCATTCAGCAGGAAATCCGCTAAATTACAATTTTCCACTGCTTTTGCAGTCTTTTGTAACTGTTCAGAGTGGGCTTGTCGTGCCTGGTTAATCAATAGTGGGACAGGAGTTCGCACGCAACATACAGGTATATTGACCACCAAAGAAAACGCCTTTGCGTGCGACAGGTGCGCTCTGAACAGTCACCCATCAGTACCAGAATCTATCAACCGGTACTTATTGCCGCGGTTGCCGAAATTATCCGTGGAGGGTATCTTGGTGGTTCGATTCACAATGGGGAAAATCAATGGCAACTCAAGACACCTGCTGCACGCTAGGGCCATACTTCAAAATACACGCAGGCAAGGTTGACGAATTTAAGAAACTGGCAGAACAATTCGTCAGCACCAGCCAAACCGAATCAAAATGCCTTTACTACGGATTTTGCTTTGATGGTGATATTGCCTACTGTCGCGAAGGATATACTGACGCAGAAGGCGTACTTGCACATCTGGGCAATGTTGATTCGCTACTGAAAGAAGCTTTTAAGATTGCTGATATCACGAAGCTCGAAGTTCACGGCCCTCAGGCACAACTGGATAAACTCAAAGAACCACTTGGCCCTCTAAATCCCCAGTATTTTGTTCTGGAATACGGCATTAGAAACTAATCACAGCTAAATAATCACGATGACTGCAGGCTTGCAGTCATCCTGCAAAACGTTACCATGCACTTCCATCAAATAATTCAGTGAGAATTGATGAAAGTTCTGATCGTAGGCTCCGGCGGGCGTGAACATGCATTAGCATGGAAAGTCGCCCAGTCATCGCAGGCAGAGGCAGTTTATGTGGCCCCAGGAAATGCTGGTACTGAGCTAGAGCCGGCAATAGAAAATATCCAAATTGCCGCTGAAGATATCCCCGCGCTACAACAGTTTGCCAGGCAAAACGCCATTGACTTAACCATTGTCGGGCCAGAAGTCCCTTTAGTGGCCGGCATCGTTGACAGCTTTCAGCAGGCCGGGCTCAGGATTTTCGGCCCTGACAAAAAAGCCGCTCAGCTAGAGGGCAGCAAATCTTTTTGCAAAGACTTTTTAGCCCGCCATCACATCCCAACGGCTGACTACTGCGTATTCACCGATCTCACCAAAGCCTGCGATTACATTAGGAAACTCGGAGCTCCACTGGTAGTGAAAGCAGACGGACTTGCAGCAGGCAAAGGCGTTGTTATAGCCCTTGATATTGATGAAGCAATCCAGGCTGCCACTGATATGCTGGCAGACAATCGATTTGGCGATGCCGGTAGCAAAGTGGTTATTGAAGAGTTTCTTGAAGGCACAGAGCTCAGCTATATCTGCATGGTAGATGGAGAACATTGCCTGCCAATGGCTACATCACAGGATCACAAAGCACGTGACGATGGCGATACCGGCCCCAACACCGGCGGCATGGGAGCTTATTCGCCCGCCTCTGCTGAGACTTCAGCACTCAACGATAAAATCATGAAGAGCGTTATTGAACCGACCATTCAAGGCATGGCAAAAGATGGCAATCGCTTTACCGGTTTTTTATACGCGGGCCTGATGATTGGAGCAAACGGTGAAGCAAAAGTACTTGAGTACAACGTGCGTTTTGGTGACCCTGAAACTCAACCTATCATGATGCGCCTGAAGTCTGACCTGATCACACTTTGTGATGCAGCAATCGATGGCAGGCTCAACCAGGTAACAGCACAGTGGTCTGAAGAAACCGCAGTGGGTGTCGTACTGGCTGCAGGCGGGTACCCTGAAAGATACACGAAGGGAGACGTGATAACCGGATTACAGACCGACGATTCAACCGACAACGGCACAAAGGTGTTTCACGCAGGCACTAAAATGGACGGCGAACAGGTAGTAACCAACGGCGGTCGAGTACTTTGCGTCACTGCCACTGGCAGCAACGCCAAAGAGGCACAAACGAAAGCTTATGAGGGCGTCGATAAGATTGCTTTTAACAACGTGTATTGCCGACGCGATATCGCACACCGCGCAATCGAGTAGCGAATCTGCTTATTTGAATCTGGTCTGACGAATAATAAAGCGAGCCGTATAGCGGCTCACACGCTAATCACTAGCGCTTCATATAACTATTCAGTCGAAATGAACTAAATTCATATTTTCGACTGCTTTTGCAGTCTTTGGTAGCTTTTCAGTGTGGGCCTGTCGTATTTATAGGGCAGGAGTTCACGCGCAACATACAGGTGTATTTCGAGGCGGCCAGCCAGGTTACAAACGACAGCGCCCATGGATACGCAGGTGCGCCCTGTATAGCTATCGCTTCATTGCATCAAAAAATTCATCGTTGGTTTTGGTTTGCTGCAAACGCCCCATCAGAAATTCCATCGCTTCAATTTCATCCATCGGATGTAGGAATTTACGCAAAATCCAGATTTTCTGTAGCTCTTCCTGGCTGATCATCAGCTCTTCACGACGTGTACCGGAACGATTAACACTAATCGCAGGGAAAGTACGTTTTTCAGCAATGCGTCGATCCAGGTGCAACTCCATATTGCCCGTGCCCTTGAATTCTTCGTAGATCACTTCGTCCATTTTTGAACCAGTGTCTACCAAAGTGGTAGCAACAATGGTCAAGCTACCCCCTTCTTCAATGTTCCTCGCGGCACCAAAGAAACGCTTTGGACGATGCAATGCATGTGCATCAACACCACCGGTCAACACCTTACCCGACGAAGGAATCACTGTATTGTAAGCTCGCGCTAAGCGTGTGATTGAGTCAAGTAAGATAACCACATCTTTCTTGTGCTCTACCAGCCGCTTGGCTTTTTCAATCACCATCTCCGCCACTTGCACATGGCGACTTGCCGGCTCATCAAAAGTACTTGAAACCACTTCACCTTGAACCATACGCTCCATCTCGGTCACTTCTTCCGGGCGCTCATCAATTAACAACACAATCAATACACAGTCAGGGTCGTTGTGGGCAATACTCTGCGCGATATTCTGCAGGATCATCGTTTTACCGGCTTTCGGCGGAGATACGATCAAGGCACGCTGGCCTTTGCCAATCGGGGCTACAAAATCTATGGTTCGGGCAGTGATGTCTTCAGTACTGCCATTGCCTAACTCAAGCGTTAAACGTTCAGTAGGATGAAGCGGCGTGAGGTTTTCGAACAGTACTTTGTTACGCGCTTCTTCCGGCGCGCCTAAGTTAATCTCATCTACCTTCAGCAACGCAAAATAGCGCTCACCGTCTTTAGGCGGCCTGATCTTGCCCGAAATCGAATCGCCGGTACGCAAATTGAAGCGCCGAATCTGACTAGGCGAGACATAGATATCATCGGGCCCTGCCAGATAAGAACTGTCGGCTGAGCGCAAAAAGCCAAATCCATCCTGCAGTATCTCAAGCACGCCACCACCAAAGATGTCTTCACCTTTCTTGGAGTGGGCCTTGAGTAGAGAGAAAATAATATCTTGTTTACGCGACCGCGCAACACTGTCAAGACCAGCTGCTTGAGCTAACTCAACCAGTTCACTGGCGGATTTCTTCTTGAGATCGGTGAGGTTCATATTTATCGAAAAAGGTTGGTGGGATCAGGTGCAAACCGGGACGGATGAACGGGTTTGGCGATGGGTTTGGTATTAGGGCTTTTGAAAACTACTCGCAGCAGAACGTGCGATTCAGTTTGAAACTGCAGGAATTTGCCAACCCTATCATGCGGGTTGGCGCACGTCTAGCGACGTTCTAACGCTTCGTCGCGCTTAATACAGCGATTGTAGTACAAATTTCGAAAACCACAATTGCAATGCTAGTCTGAACAAAAAAAGACGTTAAACGTACACAGCTGACTTCGCTGGCCGACCTTCAGGTCGACCGGCGTGCCTCCTAAGGGGTTAGGAGTTACTGTCAATAAAGGACGCAAGCTGTGATTTTGATAGCGCACCCACTTTCGTGCCCTCTACGGATCCGTTCTTAAACAGCATTAAGGTGGGAATTCCTCTGACGCCATATTTCGGCGGTGTATTCTGGTTGTCGTCGATATTGAGCTTGGCAATTTTGACCTTATCACCATATTCTGCAGCGATTTCGTCCAGGATTGGCGCGATCATTTTGCATGGACCACACCATTCTGCCCAATAATCTACCAATACGGGCACCTCTGACTGCAAGACTTCTGCATCAAAGTTGTCGTCTGTGATTTCGACAATACTCTCGTGCAACGGATTCTCCTTATGTTTGTATGAACTAACCCCACCATGATATGGGGGTGGGGCAAAAAAACAAGCCGATAAACGGGAAATCCTCATACCAACAATGAAGAAACGGAAGCATAAACAAGCACGAAGCGGCTATTTATGCCCACAACGCAACCCACCTTCAAATTGTCCGGGATACCGCGGCGCATGGCGAATTAGAGCCGCCAACAGCGTCTGTACTGTTCTGGGGCGACCCGGTCAAAAAGGCCAAAAAGCCACAGTAAAACGTTAAACCGTGAAATGAGCTATGCTCTGCAGATGAAATCCAATTATCTGACGTCCGTCAGTTTCAGCGACTTCGCGCTGAACCCCGATCTAGAATCCGCTTTGACTACCGCCGGATTCACCTTCTGTACAGAAATTCAGCAGCTATCACTGCCTCTGATGATTGAAGGCAAGGATATCGCGGCACAGTCACAGACCGGAACAGGTAAAACTGCAGCGTTCCTGTTAGGAATGTATCAGTACCTGCTCAATAACCCGGTCGCAGAGGACCGCAAACCAACGGAATTGCGTGCAATCATTCTTGCGCCGACACGCGAACTCGCAATACAGATTCACAAGGATGCCGAGCAGCTGGGCGCAAATATGAATTTTAAAACCGTTCTGGCCTACGGAGGCACTGATTACGAAAAGCAGCGCCGCCAACTGCAGGAGGGCGCTGACATCCTCATCGGCACGCCCGGCCGCATCATTGACTACTTCAAACAGAAAGTCTTTTCTTTAAGAAAAATCCAGGTAGTTGTATTGGATGAAGCAGACAGAATGTTCGATCTCGGGTTTATTGCAGACATCCGATTTTTGTTAAGGCGGATGCCGGAACCTGAGGAAAGATTAAACTTGCTGTTCTCGGCTACCTTATCTCACCGGGTTATGGAATTGGCCTACGAGCACATGAACAACCCGATCGGGTTAAAAACAGAATCCGATCGAATCGCTGCAGAGAAGGTAAATCAACAGGTTTATCATCCGGCATCTGATGAAAAAATACCGCTGTTAATTGGTTTAATGCAGACACTGCAGCCAAAGCGCAGCATTATATTTGTTAACACCAAACGGGTTGCCGAGAAAGTCCATGCCTACTTAAAGGGCAATGACATCAAAGCTGAAGTTTTATCAGGTGATGTGCGCCAGAACAAGCGCCAGAGACTGATCACCGATCTGTCCTCAGGCGATTTGAACACATTGATTGCCACCGATGTTGCCGCCCGCGGGTTGCATATTGAAGGTGTGACCCACGTTTTCAACTTTGATCTGCCACAAAACGCCGAAGACTATGTACACCGTATTGGCCGAACAGCGCGAGCAGGAGCTTCTGGTGAAGCCATCTCCTTTGCCTGCGAAGAGTACGTATTTTCGCTACCTGAAATTGAAGAATTACTTGGCCATGAAATCGCCTCAGCCCAGGTCACTGACCAGTTGCTGGTGACCCCTGCACCACCTGCCAAAATACAACGCAACAAACCACCCGAACATGGCAAACGCGACAGTCGCGGGGCAAACAAAAGCGGCAACAAAAGCCGTAGCCGGCGCCGTGGCAAACCCGCTAGCGGCGGTGGATCCAGTGGTGCGCAACCTGCAAGCCCGAAACAAACCAGTCAGTAATCATCGCACGTAGTAATTAAAGTGCGGTTCTAAATCTGCCAAAAACTCACTATCATTACGCCGATTGAACTACGGAGCCCGAAGCGATGAACTTCGAACACGCCAGAGCCAACATGATCGAACAGCAAATCCGTCCATGGGATGTGCTTGATCAAAGAGTCCTCAACGCTCTAGCTGAAATACCGCGAGAGCTTTTTTTACCAGAGCAACACAACGGATTGGCCTACTCAGACACACGCATTCCGCTGGGTAATGGACGCTACTCACTTAATCCGAATATAGAAGCACGTCTGCTTCAGGCTGCGGTATTGGAAACCGATGATCGAGCGCTGATTATTGGCTGTGGCAGTGGCTACCTGGCTGCCTGCGCGGCGAAAATGTGCAAGCACGTGGAATCTATAGACACACAAGAGGCGGTGAACGCTCACGCACAGAAAATTGCCAATGAATGCGGCATTGACAACATCAAGTTTTTTACCGGTGACCTGATCGCCGATCTACCGGACAAAACCAGCTACGATGCCATTATTGTCAATGGCTCGCTGGCCTCTGTGCCGGAGCGACTGAAAACCCGGCTCACCCTCTCCGGACGCCTCATCATCACTGTCGGCAGCGAAAGCGCACCAACCATGGAGACGTTTGTCATTCGCCGTATCGGCGAATCCGACTGGCTCGAGCAGAGTATGTTCGACACGCATATACCTTCGCTCATGCAAGCTGCAGCAAGCACCAGCAGCTCATTCGAATTCTAATCTTTCGACGTAAATCCCAGGACCTTACCGGTGCCCGATGCTGTACCGGTCAAGCACAATCAAACACATCGGGGTGAATGCGTAATTTCTCAATGCGGTAAACTCAAAAAACCGTCAAAAAAACCCCAAAAACTCAAAATACCTTCTACATTCCTAATACCTAAAAAAGAAACGTGCCTGACCACATGGGCACCGCTTATAAAGCTGTCCAGTATTAGTGAGAAAAATAAGTATGAAATTGCGCCTGACGCTCTCCACTTGCATGCCACTGATCGTTGCAGTTCCGCTACTGCTTCCACATACATCAACAGCTGCAAATTTATCTGAAATCTACCAACTCGCAGCCAGTAAAGATTCTGTGATACAAGCAAGCAGAGCACAGCACGAGGCGGCAATAGAGGCGTTGCCATTGGCTCGCTCTGCCATGCTGCCACAGATAGCACTGGCAGCAGATCTGGCTGAAAACGAAGACAACGACGATGGTGGCGGTGCTTACGACTCCAATTCCTACGGCGCTTCTATCACGCAAAATGTATTCAACCTGGCAGCCATGCGCTCAATCAAGAAGGCGAAAGCCAACGTAGCCCAGGCGCAAGCAAGCTTACTTGAGGCCGAACAAAGCCTGATGTTTCGAACCGCACAAGCTTACTTTAACGTGTTAACTGCACGAGAAGCTTATAGCGCTGCCAGCTCTTCGCGCGAAGCAATAGCCAGACAGACCGAACAAGCCGAGCGTCGTTTTGATGTGGGCTTATCAGCTATCACAGACGTTAAAGAAGCTCAGGCACAGCTTGATCTTGCGGTCGCTCGCGAAGTGGTAGCAGAAAATCAATTGGCACTGGCACGTGAAGCATTGCGAGTCATCATCAATCAGGACGTACCGGTACTTGATGGCTTAAAAGAAGATGCCGCACTCACAGCACCAGCACCGGCCTCAGTCGCCGATTGGATCGCTGTGGCAGAGAAGAACAACCCCCGCCTGGCAGTCGCGCGAAGGGACTACGAATTGGCCGCCGCTGACATTGGTATTGAACGCGCTGGTCGGCTGCCGACACTTGCCATTACAGGGGGCTATCAGAATCAGGAAACGGGAACGCCTTCACGGCCAGACAGAGAATCAGGACAGGTTAAGCTACAGCTTGAATACCCACTACTCACCGGTGGACGAACCAGTGCACTTATCCGACAGGCAAAGTCGCGAGCGACTCAAGCCTCTTTTAATCTCGAAACTGTTCGACGTGCGGTAGTACAGGAAACGCGTGATGCCTATCTGACGGTATTGGCTGACATCAGCCAAACTAATGCTCTAAATCAGGCTCTGGCCTCTACCGAAGTAGCGAAAGACGCGACACAAGCAGGCTTTGATGCTGGTACCAGAACCGCAGTTGAGGTACTCGTCTCTCTACGCGATACGTTCAACGCCCATGCTGACTACTCTGCCGCCAGACATCAATACGTCATTAGCAGCTTACAACTTCGCCTGGCGTCCGGCATATTGGCTCAGAAACATATCGATTCAATCAGCCGCTCTTTAGAGGTAGGTAGATAAGTAACTCATAAAGGACTGGGTAGATACCCAGTCCGGCTACAGTAAATAGAGCGGCTGGTATTCAGCAGCCGCTTTTCAATAAGTACGCGCATCCCACCACGCCACTACATCGGCCCGTCTCTATAGGCGGAAATTTGATTCTTGCAGAGCTTTGGTTGCTTTCAGGGTACACCTGCCGTGCCACGAGGCAGGAGTTCGCGCGGCACACAAGTTGTCTTGAGTTCGAGACAACGCGCCTAGACACGACAGCTGCGCCCTGAATAGTTACATCAGCCCTCTATCAACTCGAACTGTGTCCCACAGTAAGGGCAACTGCCGTGCTTCTCTGCTTCCAGCGAGATATAAACTCTCGGGTGAGAATTCCACAAACCCATTTTTTCAGTTGGACAATACGCCGGCAACTCAGATGCTTTGATTTGCACCGGTTCACTGGTGTTTGCTTGTTCTTTTGTGTCTGTCATTTTAACTTCTGATCAGTTGCTTAAGGGTCGGAGTTATACGTAGGTAAGCCATGACTCATGCTTTTCAGATTTACCCTCAACCGCCGCAAAGTACATGGATTGCAGCTTCTCGGTAATAGGTCCGCGTGATCCATCGCCAATGCTACGGTTATCGACTTCTCTGATCGGGGTGATTTCAGCCGCGGTGCCACTAAAAAACGCTTCGTCAGAAATGTACACCTCATCGCGGGTGATTCTTCTTTCAATTATCGGGACATTGATCTCAGCCGCCAATTCCATCACCGTCTGGCGCGTAATGCCGTCAAGCGCAGACGTGAGATCCGGGGTATGGATTGTACCTTCACGAACAATGAAAAAGTTCTCACCGGAACCTTCTGCTACATAGCCCTCGTTGTCCAACAACAGCGCTTCATCGTAGCCATCCTGAAGAGCCTCCTGCAACGCCAGCATCGAGTTCATATATTGACCGTTAGCCTTGGCTTTACACATCGCAATATTGACGTGGTGGCGGGTAAAGGACGACGTTTTAATTCTAATGCCGCGCTCAAGATTCTCGGCACCCAAATAGGCCCCCCACTCCCAGGCTGCGATCATACAGTGAACAGATAGATTGTCCGCTCGCAAACCCATTCCTTCGCTGCCATAAAAGCACATTGGCCGGATATACGCAGAATCCAGGTTGTTCTCGCGCACCACCGTTTTTTGCACTTCGCACAGCTCATCAAAGCCGTAGGGAATATCCATGCGTAAAATCTTGCCAGAATTAAACAACCGCTTGGTATGTTGTTCTAATTTGAATATCGCAGGGCCCTTGGGGGTGGCGTAAGCCCGTACACCTTCAAACACGCCCATACCATAATGCAGCGTATGGGTAAGCACGTGCACCTTTGCCTCACGCCACGGCACAAGCTCACCATCGAGCCAAATGACTCCATCTCTATCTGACATTGACATAAGCTTGTCTCCAATCTCTTTACGGGTGTGGCTTACAACACCCTGTTTAGTAGTTACACCATCATCTGCTGCCAGATCTGTATCACTGCGTCGCGCTGTTGCTTGGCAACATCATTGACGTGCAATACACCATCTTGCAATTGCATCGATTGTTTGTGATAAAGCCCACGCAGATAAAGATAGGCCTCTGCCAGTTGGCTGGCTTCCCCGGCACTGAGGAACCCGCCAGACTGAAGCCCCTCAATCTGCCGAACATTATCTGAATAGGCGAGCAATTCGCTGTGATCTTTGGCGTTCTTTAAAACCAGATATTGAACCATAAACTCAATATCAGCGATACCTCCACTGCCTTGCTTAAGGTCAAACTGATCATCAGAACCGCGATCAAGTTCACTGCGCATGCGTTCGCGCATATCCCTCACCTCGGTTTTGAGCTCAGCAAGCTTCACCCCACTTTGCAATACTTTTGCACGGACCGATTTAAACTTTTCAGTCAACTCCTGATTGCCCACCACCACTCTGGTTCGAACCAGCGCCTGATGCTCCCAGGTCCAGGCGCTATTGAGCTGATAGTCTTCAAACGCTGTCAGCGAAATAACCAACACCCCTGAACGGCCATTCGGTCGCAAGCGGGTGTCTATTTCGTATAACACCCCCGCCGGTGTGGTAGTGGTGAGGAAGTGAACCAGCTTTTGTGCCATGCGAGCAAAGTAGACCTGACTCTCCAGCGGCCGCTCTCCATTGCTCTGTTGAATCTCACCGTCACTTTGATGAAGAAAAACAATATCCAGATCAGATCCATAGCCAAGCTCAATGCCACCCAGCTTTCCATATGCCACTACAGCAAACTCCGCCTTGACGAGTTTGCCATCCACTTTACTCTGAACTTGTCCGTGGCGCCGCTCCATTTCGTTGGTCACTATTTCTGTTGCCACCTGCAACACAGCCTCGGCCAACCACGTCAATGCATCACTGACTTTCATAACCGATATCGCACCACTGATATCAGCAGCGGCAATTCTCACCGTGCGGGCTTGTTGGAAATGTCGCACACGATCCATCAGTTCGCCGAGATCATCTGCATCAACAAGCGCCAATTCCAACTTCAGCGCTTTGACATTTTCATCAACCGTTTCAACTACCGCCACCCTGCCAATATCAAGCAACTCATCAAGCACCATAGGATGACCGGAAATGTACTCAGCTAACCAGGGGCTTTGCGAAAGCAAATGCAAAAGATTCGATAACGTCGCATCGCTGTCAGCCAGTAATTGCAGGTACCCGCTGCGACCGGATATCGAATGTAATATTTCAAGTAGTCTTTTTAAACAATCGCTGTGCGCCGACAACACCTGACCATCAGCCTGCGATGCACCGCTGATCAGGCGCAGACTCACAGGCATTAGCTGATCAATCAATTCTCTGGAGCGACTCAGATATCGAACGTAGCGACCACTGCGATAGAACTCCCGCAGTATCGACTCAATTTCACTGGCGTCGTTAAGACCACACTCAGTGAGAATTTCAATATGTCTGTCTTTGTCTTTTTCACCATCTCTAATTTGAAGACATATATCCACCAGCGGATTGGAGTCACTACTGTCCTCAGCATCAAAACTAAAGACAAGATCAAAATGCTTCTGCACAAAATTCTGACGCTGCATTAACTCTTGTTCGAACGCTTCGTAAGTTTTGTAGCAAAGGCTGAGTGCCAAGCGTCGCTTGTCAACTTCCGTTTCCGGTAATTCATGAGTCTGTTGATCGTTGACCATTTGCAATCGATTTTCAATTTTACGCAGAAAGTCATAACTGAAAAGCAGCTCATCGACCTCTTTATCACCTAAGAGATTTAAATCTGCAATAGCACGCAAAGAAGCACGCAACCCCGTATTCTGTAGTGTTTGATCACGGCCACCGCGCACCAGCTGGAAAGATTGCGTGATAAATTCAATCTCACGAATACCACCACGACCCAGTTTTATATCAACATGTGAATCCTCTTTTTCAACCTTAACGCCAATTTGGCGCTTCAGGTCTCGCAATGAGTCAAACACAGAATAATCAAGATAACGACGATAAATAAAGGGTCTGAGCAAAGACTGCAAGCCCACCCTGTCTTCTTCACTACCGCAGATTACGCGAGCTTTTATCCACGCAAATCTTTCCCAATCACGTCCCTGAGTTACCAGATAATTTTCCATTGCATCAAGGTTAATAACCAATGGACCACTGCGCCCCAGAGGTCGCAGGCGCATATCAACCCGATAGACAAACCCGTCGCTGGTCACCGCGTCTAAAAACTTGATTGCCAACTGACCGACACGTCGAAAATAATCCTCGTTATCTATGGACTTATTGCCATCAGTCTCACCCGCCTCGCTGTGCAGAAAAACCAAATCAACATCAGAGGAAAAGTTGAGCTCTCCACCACCGAGCTTACCCATTCCAACTACCATCAGCGATTGGCGCTGACCGTCCTCAGACACAGGGTGACCGAAGCGTTCAGCCAGTGATCGTTCAGCCCTACTCACCGCATTCTCAATACAAACATCCGCCAGATCTGACAATGATTGCAACACATCAGGGACTGGTGCAATCCCGGTTAGATCATGCAGTGCGATCACCCCTAACCTGATATGCCGAAACTCTCGCAGCTGTTGCATATAGAGGTTTTGATCGTCGTCATTCACCACCTCAGTGAGTGCGTTCAACTGGCTTTGCATCGCACTTTTACCAGGTACGGAACCACTACCGGCTAGTACCGTATTGATCCACTCTTCACTATAGCGCTCGACCACAGACGCCAGGAACGGGCTGCAGCTAAGTGCAAAATGCAATTGGCCTTCGTTAATAAATTCACTTACCAGCAAGCGCTCAAGACCAGCTGCCTTGAGCGCCTGAAAGGCGTCCGCTGCACCTTCTTCAAAACGAATTAAATCAGCGCGGTTCGCCTTGATAAATTCATCAACGGAAATACAGTTAGATAGTTTCATCTTCATTAATCAACAGGGCATCTTGTTTGTTTTGCAAAGCAAACACACCTCAATGGATAGGTATTGGTTCCAACAGGAACCCTATGGAAACAGACTTGTAAGCGAGCGGATCAGGCCAGCACGTCCATCCCGAGCGCCGCGCCTCCCCGATCACACTCTGAGTATCGTTTTCAGGGGAAGCAAAAACACAGTTATTTTTACCGTACAATAGAGGTTGTGAGTCCTGACCTGATGGAAAGACACCAGCACATCATCAAATATACAGATGTCTGAATTAATAGACCAAATTTGTCACCACGTAAGCACAGCCAATATCGGTTATCAGACAAGAGACAACCCACCCGGGTACTAAAGGATATTAAGCATTGAATCAGTTCGAGCTCAACCAGGTCAGTATCAACATAGAAAAGACCAGTATCGTGCACGATGTTAGCTTCTCGCTGCTCGACGGACAAATCGGCTGCCTTCTCGGCCCCAGCGGCTCAGGGAAAACCACCTTGCTACGGGCAATTGCCGGCTTCCAGCCAATTTGCGCCGGCACGATCGTAGTGCGTGGCGATACAGTAAGTGACAAGAACTCAATGGTACCTGCTGAAAAGCGACGTATCGGAATGATGTTTCAGGATCTGGCGTTGTTTCCCCACCTGAGCGTCGCCGACAACATCGCATTTGGACTCAACTCCGGCCGCAAAGAATCAATCAAACGAGTTGATGAACTACTGGCCATCGTAAACATGCAATCACTGAAAAACCAATTCCCACATGAATTATCTGGTGGTCAACAACAACGTGTTGCATTAATGCGTGCCATGGCACCCAAACCAGATCTCATGCTGCTGGACGAACCATTCAGTGCTCAAGATACCGAACTGCGGGTGCAACTGGTTCAGGAAGTCAGAGATATTTTAAAACAAGATGGCGTAACAGCGATCCTCGTCACTCATGATCAACACGAAGCGTTTGCCATTGCTGACTCGATAGGTGTGTTGAATAATGGCCGTCTCTCACAATGGGATGACGCCTACAACCTGTATCACACTCCTGCAAATCGATTTGTCGCAGACTTCGTCGGTGAGGGTGTTTTTATATGCGGAAATATTATCGATAGCAACACCGTACAAACCGAGCTGGGCAATGTGAATGGAGAATTATCCACCGATTTGCCCAGCGGAGTTCAGGTTGATTTACTCATCAGACCCGACGACATCATACACGACGACTACAGCACCTATAGAGGCACTGTTTTAAAGAAAAGTTTTCGTGGTGCTGACCATCTCTATACGTTGCGTATGCCTGGAGGCACCAACGTTATGTGCCTGGCACCCAGCCACCACGACCATAAACTGGGTGAAAGCATTGGTGTCAGGCTACGTCTGGATCATCTTGTAGCCTTTCCCAACAGTGATTCCTGAATATCAAATCAGTCAATCCGACCTTATTCAGCTATCCAGGATCTCTGATAAAACAGCACATTGTCGATGTAGTCCAGACGTCTCATCTCCCGATCATATCTGACCTGTAGAGCGCTTCCGGACTGAGATATAAACTGACGTGCCAAAGCCGGCAGTTCAAACTCACCATCGTCAGCGACCTGGCACTCCATATCTGCGAAACCTATAAAAACCCCGGCGGCATCATACTCAAGAAATTTGATCGTCATTGAGGTTCGCGGATCGCTATCAGGAACCCATGAATATACAGAGTCAGCATCAACCGCTACACCGACTTGAGGAGACGTTCGTACAGGAGCAGCCGGCTCATAAAGACGGTAAGCCGCGACGGTTGGAAATTCACCACCAGGTATTGATAATGTTGCATCGGCAGGCAGCGCACCGGTCTGGTTATTTCGAACGACATATTGTAAATCAGACCCCTGATCGATTATGGTCCATGGGCCGGACGGTGTATTAATCACGACGCTCTGGCCTCCATTCACATACGGAGGATCTCCTGTACTTCCGCTACTTCCACCACTGCCGGTGTTGGGAGAAGTTGAAAGGCCTTCTATTGTGCAGTTATCGTTGTCCCAAAGATCGTTATAAAAATCGATGATATCCTGTACGGACGTATTGGCGTTGTAGCGCAATGTCGCCACTTTTGCATAACCGCTACCAGGTGTATTGCTCGCAGATCGGAACACCCTGACACTCGCGAGCCATGGCCCGGCGATGTCACTGGCGTTTTGATTATCAAGACCGTAAACCGACATAGCCGGGTAGTCCACTCTGCCACCAGTCGGCTGAACCTCAGTTCCTCCGCCAGACCCACCACCACACGCTGCCAGAATTGCAGAAATGCAGCAGGTAGTGACAGCCCCAAACCAATTTTTGCGGGATATTAGGTTTTTTTCAGACGATGCTTTGTCACACCAGAAATTCACAGATGAAGGCACTTGCATAATTCTTCCTCACAAACTGAATCAGCCAAAGATTGCTGATCATAGAAACCCACCCAGGGGCGCACGACGATACCTGTCGTGAAACTATCACAAGCGAGATGCTTTTTAAATAAGTAATAAGGCGGCTTCAATTACTCGTGTCACAACAATCCATTGAGTAAAAATGATAGTTAACTAAAAACCGGAGGGAAGCACTAGTTTTCAGTAGCATCGCGGGATTTTTTTATCGCACGCTTAAGGAAGATCCTCATTTCCTTCGCCGCTTGCTTGTCTCCCTTGGTTTCAGCAACCTCAATACCCTGTTCATAAGTTTCGATAGCGTTCTTGTAGGCACCTGTATCAACATAACACCGACCAAGCAACTTCCAGGCAGCACTGAACTGGGCGTCAAATTCCAATGCTTTGATTAAGTGCACAATTGCGTCGGTAACCCGTGACTCAGAAACATACGCATTCGCAAGTGAGTACCGCAACAGGCCACTATCCGGCCCCTTTACTAATAGCCCTTCAAAGGTTTCGCTGCTGGGCATAGTTACTCTCGACGTTGTGCCACCAGATAAGATTGATTACGTTGTCCGTATGAAGCATCGCCGACAGTGGACAAATCGCTATAGACAAGCACTTTCAAACCACTGAACAGTGATAACAGTTCGTTTGATTCTAACAAATATGCCGGACTGCCCGGGCCACAATTCACATCGGTTTTATCTAAAACAAATGTTTGATAAAACAGTAATCCACCAGGTGCAAGTGCATCTTTAATTGCCATGGAGATTGATCGGTCAAGAAAATGAGAGACAACAATCACGTCATATAGCTTTACGCTATCCAGGTCAATCGCTTCGCAGCGCGCATCTATTAACGAATGCTTAAACCCCGCCACCTTTTTAATAGCTTCGGCAGAGATATCGATGGCAGTTGTTTCAAGTCCAGCGCGGGCAAGAAACAACGCATTACCGCCGAGGCCGCAGGCAACATCGAGTGCCCGTCCAGAGCTCGGTAGTAGATATTTAAATTCTGAAAGAACATAGCAAGGCTCGGGAATCGCTGTCGTATCCTTCTTTAAATAGATACGGTCCCATTTATCTCGTATGCGCTCCAGATCCTGCACTACTTTCTCCAGAAATGCGGCGTGAGCAATACCAGAAGTGTAAAGATCTCCAGTCGCCCCAGCAACATCGCAAAACATAAGATACCTAACTGCACCCCATTCAGAGAACTGTAGTTTGAACCAACATCACCCAACCCGGGGCCCAGATTGTTAAGGCAAGCGACAACCGCTGAAAAAGCAGTTTCCTGATCGAGCCCGGTTGCCATTAACACCAACAACATGACAGCAAGAATAATCACATACGCTGCAAAGAAACCCCACACCGCATCAATGACGCGCGGCGGAATTGATTTGCGACCGACCTTTACCGGCAGTACCGCATGTGGATGTACCATGCGTACCAGCTCACGCATGCCCTGCTTAATCAAAAGCAAAACACGAATCACTTTCATGCCGCCACCGGTTGACCCGGCACAGCCACCGACAAAGCTTGCAAACAACAACAGCACCGGAAGAAACCCCGGCCAATTGAAATATTCAGCGGTAGTAAAGCCCGTCGTAGTGGCTATAGACACGACCTGAAACACGCCCCTGAAAAACGAATTGGTAATATCTGCCGTCTGGGTAATATAAAGGTAACCAACAGTCACTACTCCCAAAAAGAAGATAATGCCGACATACGTTTTAAACTCTGCATCATCAATGTAGCCGCCAAGTGACATGGATCGCAGGGCAATATAATGCAGCGCAAAGTTCACTCCGGAGATAAACATAAACACCACAGCAACCATTTCGATCGCGTTACTTTGAAAATAACCAATACTAGCGTCATGGGTTGAAAACCCACCGATCGCGACGGTTGAAAAACTGTGTCCAACTGCATCAAAAAGCGGCATCCCCGCCGCCCAGTAGGCAATCATACAGGCGATGGTCAGACCAAAGTAGATATACCAGAGTAGCTTTGCGGTCTCACCCACACGTGGCGTTATTTTTTCTTTTTGAGGCCCGGGAGTTTCCGCTCTGAATAGCTGCATACCGCCCCCCATACCCAGCAATGGCAGAATCGCTACTGCCAATACGATAATCCCCATGCCGCCAAGCCACTGAACCAACTGGCGATACAAAAGAATGGCTTGCGGTAGGGTATCGAGCCCGACAATCACGGTAGCACCGGTGGTGGTGAACCCTGATAAAGATTCAAACACGCTTTGTGCTATCGTCAGATTGAGCTGCTCATCCAGATAAAGTGGGATGGCACCAAACACACCAAGTACCGCCCAGAACATCACCACAATGATGTAACCATCGGTCGATTTGATGGGTGATTGTAATTTCCTCAATGGCAGAAAAGTGACTAAACCAATAGTAAGCGTCACGGCAAAGGCGACGAAGAAAGACCGGGCGGAGCCGTCCTGGTAGTACAGAGAAACCAGGCCGGGTATAAACATGGTCAGGCTGAAGATAGACAGCAACAATCCCAGTACTTTTAATACAATCAGGCTTTGCATTACGAATTGCAATCCCTGTCGCCGCAGCAGAAACCAATACGCATTAGTAGATCACACCTACCTGGAACAGGTTTTCAACTTCAGGGATCAATGTTTTGTCGACCAAAAAGATAATGACATGGTCCTCGGCTTCAATTTCCAATTCGTTATGACCAATGATCACCTGATTGCCTCGAACCACAGCACCGATTACGGTACCGGAACCTAACGGAAGTTCAGAGATTTTACGCCCGACAACATCTGACGTGTCTTTATCACCGTGCGCAATTGCCTCAAGTGCCTCTGCCATACCACGACGTAGCGAATGCACAGCTACCACGTCACCACGACGCACATGGCGCAACAAAGCACCAATGGTCACGTTGTGCGGCGATATTGCCACATCAATAAAACCCCGCTCGACCAAGTCAACGTAAGCCGGCCGGTTGATAAGAGACATAACACTTCGAGCGCCCATCTTCCTTGCTACCATGGCCGATAATATATTGGCTTCATCATCATTGGTAAGCGCACAGAAGAGATCCATTGAATTTACATTTTCTTCTAGCAATAGATCCTGATCAGCAACATCGCCGCACAACACCAATGCACTATGCAAAGACTCAGCTAGCTTTTCCGCCCGCTCTGGATTCTTTTCAACAATCTTTACCCGGTACTTGGATTCCAATCGTTGCGCTAATGCCATGCCTATGTTTCCGCCACCGGCGATCATGACATGCTTAGACGGCTTATCCGGCTGATGGAACTGCTCCATGATGGAAACCGTATGGCCTTTTGCGGCAATATAAAAAACAATATCGCCTTCTTTGATAATAGCCTTGTCCGGCATCACCGGATCATTGTCGCGATAAATCGCTGCGATACAAACCCCGACGTGTGGTAGCAATTCGTTAATAGCATCTGCCGGCTTACCTGTCATGGGTGCTGCAGCCTCTGCGATCACACCGACCAGCCTAACCCTTCCATCTGCAAAGTCGACCACTTGCAAAGCACCCGGGTGCTGAATGATTCTTTCTATGTGGTCAGTCACGAGTCGCTCTGGACTAATCAGGACATCAATCGGAATATGTTTCTTTTGAAATAAAGTTTCTTTTTCCTCTAAATATTCCTGTGACCGGACGCGCGCAATTCTACTCGTGGTTTTGAACAGCGTGTAGGCAATTTGACAGGCGATCATGTTGGTTTCATCGCTATTGGTTGCAGCGATTATCATATCGGCATCTTCAGCGCCTGCCTGGCGCAGCACGTGTGGGTGCGCAGCATGTCCATACACTGTGCGTAAATCAATACGATTCTGCAGCTCCTGCAGCGTATTCATATCGGTATCAACCACCGTCACGTCGTTGTTTTCGCTGGCGAGATTCTGAGCGACGGTTGAACCCACCTGCCCGGCACCAAGTACAATAATCTTCAAGAATCTATCCTTTGGTTACCGGAATGATCAATGCTTCAGCACGACCGTATAACTATTACTGACCACGTCTTCGACCTGCCTGAATACCCACGCTTCTCAATTTTCGATAAAGATGCGTTCGCTCCATACCGACGATACGTGCGAGTTCGACAATATTGCCATCAACACGATCAAGCTGCCTTTGCAAATATAATCGTTCAAATTCTGTTCGAGCTTCGCGTAATGGTACGTCCAGCGGCAACCGCATGGTGTCACCACTTACTTCATAGTTGATATCCTGCTCATTACCAAGAAGCTTTTCCACCTCAGCTACATCAACTTCGACATCATCCCCTAAAATCAGCAATCGCTGCACCACATTGACAAGCTCAAGCACGTTGCCCGGCCAATCTCGATTTCGTAAGTGATTTTGGGCCGCAACACTGAAGTGCCGGTAAGACATCCCTTCAGTCTCAACCAGACGATCGACATAGTAGTTCAATAACGCAGGCACATCTTCACGATGCTCTCTCAGTGGCTGCGTATTTATTACCAGTACCGCGAGCCGGTAGTACAAAGCTTCATTAAAACCGGTGTGTTCTATTTGCCCATGCAGCTCTACTGTAGTGGTCGCGACAATTCGAGCATTGAACGGCACTGGTTTCTCACCCATACGATCAATCGAACCTTTCTCAAGCACATCAAGCAAAAGCGCCTGAGCAGCAATTGAAAGCTCTTCGACATCTATCAAACACAGAGTGCCGCCATTAGCAGACCCGAGATAACCGGCACTGTTGGCATCTCCAAGCAAATCACGCGAGGCACCAGAGTCAGACAAACTGTCACAACGCAATTGTATAAATGGCTGGGCAGCTCTTGCGCTGGCAAGGTGCACATGCTTCGCGATGAGCTGCTTGCCCGTAGCTCGCTCACCTTGTATCAGTACACCGGTATCCGTGTTGGCAGCCGATTTCTCAACCGTATCGCGGAGCTCATTGATGTACTGACTGGTGCCGACAATTTTTGCACAATCGCGCTCCTTCGCCATACCAACAACCGCATTAGGTTGAGTAAATCCACTTATTGCTTTTTCAACGCTTAATAACAGCCTTGCCAGCGACAGGGGTTTCTCTATAAAGTCCACCGCACCAAGACGTGTGGCCTCGACTGCCGTCTCGACCGTACCGTGCCCTGAGATCATCACGACCGGAAACCTTAACGTGCCCTGATCACGCCATTCTTTTAGCAAGCTAACGCCATCTTGTTCCGGCATCCAGATATCAAGCAACACCAGATCAGGCAATCGCTCTTCTATCGCCTCACGCGCTGTCTTGACGTCTTCTGCAACGACCACCGCATAACCTTCATCTTCTAATATCTCACGAACCAGATCGCGAATATCCGGTTCATCGTCAACAACCATGACCAGTGACTGACTCATGCAGCATCTCCGTGAATGTTTGATTGTCGAAACGAAATGGGGAATTTCAGCACGATGCGACCACCCCCGTACGGTGGCAATCCATCTCCATTTTCAGCTCGCACAGTACCACCATGCTCTTCTACAATTTTTTTAACAATGGCCAGACCCAAACCAGTGCCTTTATTTTTGGTAGTGACATAGGGTTCAAAGAGTCGCTCTCGAACCCCAGCGGCGAAGCCCGGGCCATTGTCTTCGAAAGTCAACTCAATAGTGTCTACTTTCCGATCAGATACCAGGCGGGTAGTAATAGACAACTTTCGCTCGACGTTTTCAGTGGTAGATTCGAAAGCGTTTTTGATCACGTTGTGCAAGACCTGCCTGATACGGTCAGGATCACATTGCAGTGAAGGCAGCGTTTTCTCGAGCTCAAGCTTGATATCGTCGTGATCGCCTCCCTCTCTATACAACCAACAAATCTCATTGATTAGTTCGTTAAGGTTAAGGGCGACAAAATCTGTTTGCGGCGTACTGGCGTAGTCGGCAAACGCCTTGACCATTGACTTCATCGACTCCACCTGCTGCACGATGGTGTTGGTGAGCCTTTTAAGCACAACAGCATCTTCCTCGTCCAGCTTGCTGGCGTACTTGTGTTGTAAACGCTCCGCAGAAAGCTGAATCGGTGTTAGCGGATTTTTAATTTCATGCGCCAGTCTGCGCGCCACCTCACTCCAAGCGGCATTACGCTGCGCCTCAACAACCTCGCTGAAATCATCAAATACGACCACATGACCAGATTGCTCTGCTCCGCGGTCTTGAATTCTTGCTCCACGACATGTGACCAATGTGCGCTCATCCTTTTCAATCAGTTCGAGCTCAACACTCCAGTCCGCCCGCTCTGAAGTCAGCATCGAATCAATGCCACTGAAAAACTGGTGCACCAGGCTATCGTCTTTTTCAGCCGCGGTATCAACAGAGTAGAGCTGCTCAGAAGTTGCCTTTAAAATTTCTGCAGCGCTGTCATTGCAGGTTCGCACTTGCTGGTTTTCATCAAGGGTAATAACACCTGAGGAAATTCGGCTCAATACCAACTCTAAATACGACCGCTGCTCTTCTACCAGCTGTTGACTGTCGCTGGCACTGGCACGAGCCGCTTCAATTTTGTCAGTCATATCGTTAAAAGAATGCACCAGATAACCCAGTTCATCTCTGCCACTGGTATGTAAACGCGTAGAGTAATCGCCCGCGGCAACTGAGCGCGTGCCTTCAACAAGATCATGCACTGGCACCATCAATCTTCGCGCTGCGTAGAATGCCACCCACACCGCCATCATTAAGCTTAAAAATACAGCCAGCGTCAGTGTCGCGATGGAGCTTTGCTTGAGCGGCTCACGAAGATAAGCCAACTGTCGGTAGTTTCTAAAACTTTCCTGCACGTTGGCAGCCAGTACACTTGAACTTCGCGGTATCGGGTAGGTGGCGTACAGTACCGAGGCGCCTTGTATCGGATCCGATGAAAGCACAGGCACCACCGATTGAATTTGCAAATCGCCGTCAAGTAGTGGATCAATGCTTAAATAAGGCTCACCGTTACGGGCGCGGGAAACAATATCGTCAGCCGGCCGATCCGGAGCCACTGTCACGCTGCCGGTAAATGCGGTCGTAGCGATTATGCGATTGTCAGCGCCAATCAGGGTCAGCTCAGACGCCTCCGCATCAAGCCCGACATCATTTAGCACCAGCACCGCAAGTTCGGGTGGCACATCAATGAGACGTCCGGCAATCTCAAGTGTCGATTTTTGTCTGGTACGCATATAGACCGCAAGTGAATCACGGCTTAACCCGAGCGCATCATCTAGAGCACGTTCCACCTCTACATCAAACCAGCTATCAATGTTAGAGCGCAAAAACTTAACCGAAAAAGAATACACCAATGTCATTGGCAACAACGCCATCACCACCAACATAATGACTAACTTCAGTGTTAAGCGTGAACCGGAAATATTCTGCCGAAGATCAACAATCAGTCGCCATACACTGGCAAGAATAAGTATACCGATCAAACCCAACGCGATAGCAGTACCCAACATCAACCACTGGTATGACTTGCCGAAGCTATGTAGGTGTTCACCTGTATTTGCAACGAAATACAAAGCACAGATTAGAAAAACAAACAGCACTATCATCAACAGCAAACTGTTGGCGAGCCGTCTGATCAATTGAGCGACCATTCGAATACCTCGCTCTGTAGATTCCACTGACGCGATACCATGGCTCTGGCGGCAAGCGGTGCTGGCAGACGGGTGGCGTCGAGTGACACATTGATACTTGCGACGTATCGACGACTGGCTTTTATTTTCGCCGCCTCTATTAACGCATAGCGATTGATTTGACCAAGGTATCTCACCGCAGCTGACAAACTTCGAAAGTTACTGCTTTTGCCAGTTTGTAGATCATCGACACGGTAGTGTCTGGTCAATTCATAAAAATAGAGTTTATGGCGCAGGCGTCTTTCCAATACCGGTGTATCAATCCACCATCGACGTTTCTTGTACACGATCAGCTCTACAAGAAAGTGCAATTCCACACCACTCATCAATGCGCGCTCTGGCTCATCACCAATTTCTATACGTGCAAATGCATCAAGGTAGTAGACACCGTCGTCGAGGTATGTGCCGGCGTTTTCATATCGAAGGCCGGATGCGTTGGCCTGCACTGAACAAACTGCAAGCAGCATCGCCAAGCCTACAAGCCGAAACTTGTATGCTACCTGGCCAGACGATGTGAGTGCTTTCAACATGGTTCGATTCAAATTCGAAGTGTGCAACTACTGCTTTTGCAATATCGCATAATAAAACCCATCGGCCTGGTGCTGGCCCGGTAAGATCTGACGCCCATGACTGGCCGGCACGCCCCATTGTGCATCGATCGGAGTCTCTACCGCATCCGGCGTTTCAGCCAAAAACCTGCCGACGCACACTTCGTTCTCCTTTTTTAACACAGAACAGGTCGCATATATCAGTCGCCCCCCCGGTTTTACCAACCTCCATAACGCTTGTAGCAGACTGAACTGCAGCTTACCCAGTGAGCGTATGTCCGATTCCCGGCGCAACAAGCGAATATCCGGGTGACGCCGCAATGCGCCCAATGCAGAGCAAGGGGCGTCCAGAAGAATCGCATCAAATAGCCTCCCATCCCACCAGGAATCGGGTTCCGCCGCATCCCCGGTAACAATTTCGGCCTTCAAATTTAGCCGCTGCAGGTTTTGCTCAACGCGCTGCAATCGATCTGCATTGTTGTCCAGGCAAAGCAACTCAATCGATGGCTGCAGTTCCAACAAATGACAAGATTTTCCACCCGGCGCCGCACAGGCATCAAGCACCCGCTCACCCGCCATAGGCTGCAAAAGAAACGCCGCCAGTTGAGCTGATTGATCCTGCACCGAAAACTCACCTTCAGCAAACCCCGGGAGGGAAGTCACGGGCGGGCCATCAATGATCCGAAGACCGGTATCAACATGCTCGCACAATTCAGTTTGCACCCCGGCGGCCTTGAGTGACTCGCAGACCCTGGCGCGATCCGTGATGGCGCTATTTACTCGTAACGTTAATGGCGCCCTGGAATTAAATGCATCGAACACAGCCGCGGCTTGTTCCGGCCAGTCTTTTAGAATTGATTTCTGTATCCACTCAGGTATTGAGTGCGGATTACGCTGCACAGCGTTTTTTGTCAGCTCTTCCTGATCACGCAAAAATTGTCGCAAAGTGCCATTGATTAACGCTTTGGCCCAGGGCTTTTTTATTTTCTTTGTTAAATTGACGTAAGTACTGGTCACCGCATAGTCGGGAGTGCGCATAGATCCTATTTCGTGCAGCGCTAACCAAAGAAGCATACGTACATCGGTGTCTTTATTACGCAGTGATTTTTTTAACAACTGATCAACAATAGCGTCCAGCTTGCCATAGCTTCGGCACACGCCAAACGTTAATTCTTGCAGCAGCGCGGCCTCTCTTGCATCAAGATCAAGTTGCGCGGCAGGCAATAATTCAGACAGTGACTTACCATCCCGCACAAGCGACGTCAGTATTCTTACTGCCAGCAGGCGTACATCACTATCCGCCAAAACAAGATCCTTTTTCGATAGAGCGGCTATTTAAGAAATCACTTACTAACATGGCTTTTTTACCTGGAGGCTGCAACTTGTGAATTCTAAGTACACCATCACCGGTCGCCACATCTAAATGTCCATTTGTGGCTAATATCTCTCCGGGCTTACCAGACCCACCGGATTCCGGCAGCGTTGATTCCCAGACTCTTATGATTTCATCATTCAATACGGTTTGTGCCACTGGCCAGGCGTTAAAAGCACAGACCTTGCGATGCAGTACTGCTGCAGGTTGGGTCCAGTCAAGCAGTGCTTCCGACTTCTCTATTTTTGCGGCATAACAGGAGGCAGCATCATCCTGTTTTTGCGGCCCCAAAGATTGATTGTGAAGCTGCTCGAGTGTATCCATCAACGCTTTCGTTCCAAGCGCTGCGAGTTGATCATGCAGCTCTACGCCTGTGGTGTTGATATCAATATCGCACTCCACTTTATGCAGCATGTCCCCGGTATCCAGCCCCTTGTCCATTTGCATGATAGTGACACCTGACTTCGCATCGCCTTGTTCGATTGCACGCTGTATCGGTGCAGCGCCTCGCCAACGTGGTAACAAAGAGGCATGAATATTAAAACAACCATGAACGGGCACTGCCAACACATCTTGCGGCAATATTTGACCGTAGGCAGCAACCACCATTAAGTCAGGACGATAGCCTTGCAACACCGCCAGCTGTTCGGCATCACGCAGACTTTGCGGTTGTTCAACCACTATGTCATGTTCGATCGCCACAGATTTAACCGGACTCATAGAGATCTTACGGCCACGTCCCGCCCGTCGATCAGGCTGGGTATAGACCGCCACCACGTCATAGCCGGCTTTAATGAGTGCCTCAAGTGCGGGCACGGCAAAATCAGGGGTGCCGGCATACACAATGCGAAAGTCTGATCTATTCATTCAATTCGACCCACCTTTGAGACGACGACACTGGCAGAGTGGAAAATTTCATTAACAATACGTCAAATCGGTAAGGTGAAGGCTGTTGAGACTCTGCAAACTCAAGAGTTGCCACAGAGCATTGACTCCGCCCTAGCGATCTTTTTCGTGCTTCAGCATCTTCTTTCTAATGCGCCGTTTTTTTAACGCCGACAGGTGATCGACAAACAATACACCGTTGAGATGATCAATTTCGTGCTGCACGCAAATTGACAGCAGTCCATCTGCCTCCATCTCATAGGGATTGCCATCGCGATCAATAGCGGCAAACTTGATCAGTTCCGGGCGCGTAACCTGCTCATAGATTCCAGGAATAGACAAACAACCCTCCTCATGCTCGACGCGACCATCGGATTCAATTATTTCCGGATTGATCAACGTCAGCGGCTGGTCCTTATTTTCGGAAACATCAATCACTACCACGCGCTGATGCACATTTATCTGCGTCGCCGCCAGACCAATGCCAGGTGCTTCGTACATCGTTTCAAACATGTTGCTGATCAGGGCCCGAGTTTCTTCGTCAACATCGGTCACCGGAGTGGCGACGTTGCGCAAGCGATCATCGGGGTAGATCAATATATCCAGATTGGCCATTCAAGTTCGTGCTCTTACTGAGCCGCATAGTGTAAGCACTCCGGCGGTGATATCAAAGTGTGCCATCTGTTTAATTTCAACCCAAACCAGCCCGCGAACCCGACTATCAGTGACGACCAGCACATTTAGCCAAGGAAAAACAACATATCGCATCCTCGAAAAACGCCATTGGCACTGTTTTTGGTTCATCAACTCTTAACTATGAGTGCGTCGACCGCGACCACTCCTGAGCCATTACCGGTAAATAGCAAGCCACACGGATCACCATGACTTTCAAAAAATCGCTGAAAACCATCGCTTCGGCTCGCGCTGTAAAATTGACCAGTGCTATCGGCGCTGCCTTACTTGCAGCCTCGTGCGCGACAGGCCCTATTGGTAACAATGCCGAATTCACCGACCAGCACTGGCAAAGTGTGGCTGAAAGCGAACTTCAGGTGGCCGCAGGCTCGCAGCCAATGATCGCACCTTCGGGCACACTGGCCTCCCACCAGCAGCGGAAAATCGCGTTACGCCAACTGGCCGAAAGCTCGATCAGAAGCGACGCCCCGGGCGCATACACCGTAGTAAAAGGTGACACCCTTTGGGATATCTCCGGTCGCTTTCTAAGCCGTCCATGGCTATGGCCTGAAATCTGGCACGTCAACCCGCAGATTCAGAATCCTCACCTTATTTACCCGGGCGACCAAATTGCACTGGCCTACGTTAACGGTAGCCCGCGCTTGCAATTAATCCGCGCGAACAGCAAACCCTCACGCCAATCAGCCCCTATCGGCACCATCGATGCCGATGTGATCGAACAATTTCTGGTCAAACCACTGGTGGTCAGCAAAGCGGATATCAACTCATCTGCCTATGTTGCAGCGGCCGACCATGGCCGGCTGATCAGCTCAGCCAGCGATCACGTCTATGTTCGCGGCGAACTTAATGGAGCACGCTACAGCATCTACCGCCCGGGCAAAGCGCTTGCTGACCCCGATACCAATGAGCTACTA
Source organism: uncultured Granulosicoccaceae bacterium (assembly GCA_938041955.1). Lineage (GTDB taxonomy): Bacteria > Pseudomonadota > Gammaproteobacteria > Granulosicoccales > Granulosicoccaceae. Next base: position 44,524 of record CALISD010000122.1, read on the forward strand.
GGCTACGAAGCCATTCATGTGTCTAACGCCGCTTTGGTTAAATCCGGTGACCCATCGAAGGTAGTCATCACAAGAGCCGACAGAGAAACACTGGTCGGTGACCGACTGATGGCAACCGATGCACCGTCCCCGGCGTACTACCAGCCACGGGCAGCGACTACTAACAAACCAGGTAAGGTGATCTCACTGGTCGATGCCGTCGCTCGAGCAGGCCGCAATCAAGTGGTCGTACTCAACCTTGGCGATAACGATGGCGTACAGGCAGGCGACACCTTCTCAGTCAACGGCAACGACCGTCTGGTTCGTGACTCAGTTGATCAAAGCCGCAGTGAATATTTCACAATCGAAGGTGACCAATCTGCAGTGGTCATGGTCTTCCGTACTTTTGATCGAGTCAGCTACGCGCTGATTATGTCTTCAAAGCGAGCTGTGAAGCTTTACGACAGCGTCAGTAGCACCGCTGATCAACTGTAGCCCCCTTCTAGACTGAACAACGAAGGCCACGCAATGCGTGGCCTTTTTCATTGGGCAATGTCATTCACTGGTCCTGCGTCAGTGTTCATCCAGAAACAGGGCCAGGTAGGCTTGTTTCCCGATGAACAGACTTATCAGCACTAGACCGTTGATGAGCATCGGTCCCTGCAGTTACACTGAGCGTTCAATTTATAAGCGGGATAGCTGTTTTGCCTGCCACACACCAATTTACTCGCGAAACCCTTCGCAAACACCCTGGCCACAGTCATGGCTGATAATTTCTTAATCCCCTGGCTCACTCTGGTGCATACCAAGGGCCTTGGCCCTGGCTTACTGCGCAAATTACAAGAAAACCTGCAGCAAGTGGGTTCGGCGTCGGTTGAGGCAATCCTCGGTTCATCTGACAGCAAACTACGACAGGCCGGGCTATCTGAAAAAATTGTTTCGGCCATGCGCCACGTTGATCAAACCCGTATTGAGAGAGATTTAGAGTGGGTCAACGAAGCCGACGATCGCGCCATCATCACACGCGACTCTGGCCACTACCCGAAACTACTACTCCAGATAGCGGACCCGCCGCTGGTGCTATACGTCCGCGGTGACCCTGATGTTTTGAATACACCGCAACTCGCGGTTGTCGGCAGCAGAAAACCAAGCCACAGCGCAGAACGACATGCCTACGATATGGCCAGCCAATTGGCGGGTTACGGCATTACAGTGACCAGCGGTCTGGCACTTGGTGTCGATAGTTTTGCGCATCGCGGTGCGCTTTCAGCGGGCGGATACACCATCGCGGTGACTTCGACCGGGCTTGACCGGGTATATCCGGCAGCACATCAGAAGTTAGCGCAGGAGATTGCTGAAAACAGCGCAATCGTTTCCGAGTTTCCGATTGGCACCAACCCGATAGCGAGCTATTTTCCACGCCGCAACCGCATTATCAGCGGCCTTTGCTATGGCACTTTGGTTGTCGAAGCAACCCTGAAAAGCGGCACTCTAACTACCGCAGCACACGCGACCTCTCAGGCACGTGAGGTTTTTGCGATACCCGGCAACATTGACAACCCCCAGAGCCGAGGGTGCCACGCTTTGTTAAAAAACGGAGCAACATTGGTGGAGTCCGTCGCTGACATTCTTGTGCAGCTCGCGCCGCTGTTGCCTAACACCTTAGATGATGAAGCAACAAATAACATAACCACTACAACTCCCGAACAGGCTTCCGATCGACCCGCCAAACAGCAAGTGCCCAGGCGACTACCGGCGTCAAAGCAACCCTCCGGAAAAAAGACACAGCAGGCACCTTCCCCCTCAGACAACAACACAAACCACCGTCTGGAACAGACCGAAATCCCGGAGAACGGGGGCACGGGTGCGGGGGGTGCGGAATTTCTGCCGACAGATGATCCCTCGAGTCTTCTGCTTGAAGCGCTCGGCTACGACCCTATGTCTCTCGATCAACTGGTTGAACGCTGCGGACTCGATGTCGTGACTGTCACAAAAATGACCCTGGATTTGGAATTGAGCGGTGTCATTCAAAAAATCCCAGGCGGAAATTTCGTCCGAACCAGCGCCTGAAACCCGTAACAACAGCAGATCAAAAAATGCAAAATAGTCAATGAAATCCGGACCTTTCCGGAGTTTACCGTGGGACCGAAAAAACTACTAAAACTGATTTCATCAAAAACTGCTAGGCTTTTTAATACTGGCGTGATGACGAAAAATGGTTTAAAAGCCATGGGCTGGCATCACTACTGCACCTCGCGACGGCGAATGTGTTTGTATAAAAAATCGCGCAAATCTCCGCCACGAGTGCTACAAGTTACTCAGAACATTCCCTGCAACTAAACGAACCAAATTCATTATTAAATGAGTAAAAATCTAATTATTGTCGAGTCTCCTGCCAAGGGGAAAACGATAAAGAAGTACCTGGGCAAGGACTATGAAGTGCTCGCATCGTACGGACACGTGCGCGACTTAGTACCCAAGGCAGACGCTGTAAACACTGAATCGAACTTCGAAATGAAGTATCAGGCGATTGAGCGAAATGAAAAACACGTCACTGCAATCATCAAAGCGCTGAAAAAAGCTGACCAACTTCTGCTCGCAACGGATCCGGATCGCGAGGGTGAGGCAATATCATGGCATCTGGTAGAGTTGCTGCGAGAGAAAGGCCTGCTTGAAGGTAAAGAGGTTAAACGCGTGGTATTCCACGAGATTACAAAAAGCGCCGTGCAAGAGGCAGTAGCCAACCCGCGGGAACTCTCGTATGACATGGTCAATGCACAGCAGGCACGCCGGGCACTGGACTACCTGGTGGGTTTTAACCTGTCACCCTTGCTGTGGAAGAAAATCAGCCGCGGTTTATCAGCCGGTCGCGTCCAAAGTCCGGCACTTCGCATGATTGTCGAGCGCGAAGAAGAGATTGAAGCATTTAATCCTGAAGAATATTGGACCGTCACCACCGATCTGGAAAAAGACAAAACGGAATTCAGTGCACGCCTATACACACTTGAGGGCGAAAAGTTCAAACAGTTCACCATCACTGACGGTGAGCGTGCCGCTGAAGTAAAAGCACTGTTAGACAAAGCCGGCGGTGGCAAACTGACCGTCTCAATGGTTGAAAAGAAGCAGCGTAAGCGTAATCCGGTAGCGCCTTTTACTACCTCAACATTGCAGCAGGAAGGTGTGAGAAAGCTTGGCTTTTCCACAAAGCGCACCATGAGTACAGCGCAGAAACTGTATGAAGGAATCGATACTGGCGATGGCCAGGAAGGCTTAATCACCTATATGCGTACTGACTCAGTCAGCTTGTCTCAAGATTCCATCGCGGATATTCGTGCCCACGTGAAAAAGCAATACGGCTCAGACTACCTGCCTGACACACCGCATTTCTACAAGAACAAATCAAAAAACGCACAGGAAGCTCACGAAGCGATACGTATTACACACGCGTCGAAAACGCCTGAAAGTATTAAGTCAGCACTGAACCCGGACCAGTACAAACTCTATTCACTGATCTGGAAGCGCACCATGGCCTGCCAGATGATCCACGCAACCATGGATCAGGTGTCAGTTGAGTTCGCCTGTGGTGAGGGAAATTCATTCCGTGCCAGCGGCTCAACGGTAAAGTTTCCGGGTTTTATGAAAGTTTATCTCGAAGATGAAGACGACAAGAAGAATGACGGTGATAAAGACAAGCGCCTGCCGGAACTAAACAAGGGCGATGTGCTTGATGTGAATGACATCAACATGACTCAGCACTTCACTGAACCACCACCACGATTCACCGAGGCATCATTAGTTAAAACACTCGAAGAATACGGTATCGGCCGACCTTCGACCTACGCCAGCATTATTTCAACACTGCAAGCTCGCGAATACGTAGAAATGGATGCAAGACGATTCACACCCACTGACGTTGGCAGTGTGGTAAATACATTTTTGTCAAAGCACTTCACTAAATACGTTGACTACGACTTCACGGCTAACCTTGAAGACGAGCTCGATGCAGTATCGCGCGGCGAGAAAGAATGGGTACCTTTGATGCGTGATTTCTGGGACCCGTTCAACGCACAGGTTCAGGATAAAGAAGAGAACGTTACCCGTGAAGAGGCAGTGCAGTCTCGTGAATTGGGTAAAGACCCTGAGTCTGGAAAGCCCGTCGCGGTGCGTATCGGGCGCTTTGGTGCTTTCGTACAAATCGGCACCAAAGAAGATGAAGACAAACCAAAGTTTGCAGGCCTGAGACCTGGCCAGAAGATGAATAAAATCACGTTTGATGAAGCGATGGTTTTATTTCAGCTGCCGCGCAAACTGGGTGAAACTCCAGAGGGCGAAAAAATCACTGTGGCGATCGGACGCTTCGGGCCGTACGTGAAATACGATGCCAAATATGCATCCATTAAAGAAGACGAAGACGACCCGTACACTATCACGCGTGAGCGCGCGCTGGAAATAATCGCCGAGAAAAAAGAAGCAGATGCCAACAAGGTTATTAAAGCGTTCGATGAAGATCCCGAAATTCAGATACACAATGGTCGATGGGGGCCTTACATAACCGACGGCAACAAAAACGCCAAGTTAACTAAAGAGCAAAAGGAAGCGCCACTGGAAATAACTTTTGAAACAGCAAAGAAGCTGATTGAAGAAGCACCTGAGAAACGCGGGCGCGGCAAAAAGAAAGCAGCAGCAAAGAAAAAGGCAGTAGCAAAAAAGGCCACAGCCAAAAAGAAAACTTCCAAGAAAAAGGCTTCGAAGAAGAAAGCCTCTGCGAAGAAGAAGGCAACTGCAAAAACAACCACGGCTAAGAAGAAAGGTGCCGCAAAGAAGGCTGAAGAGCAGTCTGATTAAGACGGCTCTGCCAGGGTGACAGAACCATCGCAGCACAATCGAATAATCTCGGCACAGATATAGCAGCCGCACGTGATGCCATCCTCTCTGGTGGCATCGTGGCTTATCCCACAGAAGGCGTATTCGGCCTTGGCTGCGATCCCAACAACGACGCTGCAATTCACGCATTGTTGGAGTTAAAAAATCGAAGTATTGATCGCGGCTTTATTTTAATCGCTGCAAATCAACCTCAATTACAACCCTACATCGGCAACCTTAGTGATGACGTTGCAGCAAAACTGAAGAACACCTGGCCGGGTCCGGTCACCTGGATTCTCCCATGCAGCGAAAACGCTTCAAGCGCTATCACTGGAGGTAATCCGACTATTGCCACCCGGGTAACTGATCACGTAATCGCAGCCGCCTTGTGCGATGCTTGCAACAGTGCGATTATTTCTACCTCTGCCAATATTAGTGGTGAACCGGCTTGCACAAATGCTAAGGCCGTCGTCTCTGTATTTGGCTCAATGCTCGCCTATATTCTTGACCATCCTGTCGGCAATTTAGCGGGGCCAACTCCCATCTTTGATGGACTGACCGGCAATCAACTCCGATAACATGAACCCTGCTACAGACATACAACGCGTCAGTGACTATCTCACCAATTTGCAGGAAACCATTAGCTCAGCAATCACACGACACGACCCCAAAGCGTCATTGACTGAAGACACATGGGAACGCGAAGGCGGCGGTGGCGGCAGAAGCCGGGTGTATAACGGGGGTGAAGTATTCGAACAAGCAGGGGTCAACTACTCACATGTATTTGGCGACAAACTTCCGCCTTCGGCAACGGCTAACAGACCTGCACTCGCCGGTAGAGGTTTTCAGGCAATGGGTGTGTCACTGGTATTTCACCCGAACAATCCGTACGCACCAACCACGCACTGCAATGTGAGGTTTTTTATTGCAGAAAAACCAGGTGAAGATCCAGTGTGGTGGTTCGGTGGGGGATTCGATCTAACGCCTTATTACGCAAACAGGGAAGACTGTATTCATTGGCACCAAGCTGCCAAAGACGCCTGTGACCCATATGGTCCGGATCATTATCAAAAATTTAAGCAATGGTGTGACGACTACTTTTATTTAAAGCATCGCGATGAGCCAAGAGGCATTGGAGGCTTATTTTTCGATGACTACAACGAGCAGGATTTCGACCATAGCTTTGCCTTTATGCAAAGCGTTGGCAACGGGTTCCTACAAGCGTACGAACCCATACTGGAAAAAAGAAAACACATTCCATATGGTGAAAGAGAGCGTCAGTTCCAACTTTACCGACGAGGCCGCTATGTAGAATTCAACCTCGTGTTTGACCGTGGCACACTTTTCGGTCTGCAGTCCGGCGGGCGTGTTGAATCCATTTTAATGTCAATGCCTCCCAACGTTCGGTGGCAATACAACTGGGCGCCGGAACCGGGCACCGCCGAAGCTGAGCTGTACGAGATCTACCTGAAGAAACAGGACTGGTTAGCGCCCTGACACAATAGCCGTTAATGTCTGCCTGCCACCTTGATCAGGCAGCAAGATCAGGGTGATCTCAAACATAACGAAAACAGTTGCTACTGCACTTTGCCGTGAAACACGGCAAGCGCCCTATTCAATGAAAGTAAAAATCTTGCACGAATGCTTTGCCTCGCAACCTGGAGGCAGGCCGCGCTTGTTGAGCGCGGATAACATCAAAGCAACCACAAATCTGTCCAGGACTACCCCTCAGCCACAGCACCCTCTACCAGGCGCCCAAGCTCGCCGGACTCATTAAGCTCCATCACGATATCGCAACCACCCACCAGCTCACCATCAATATAAAGCTGTGGGAAAGTCGGCCAATCTGAATAGGCAGGCAGAGATTCACGGATTTCAGAGTCGAGAATCACATTTACATAGGCGAACTCCCGCCCGATTTCCTTCAGTGCTGCAGATGTGCGGCTCGAAAACCCACACATTGGCATCTGTGGCGTTCCCTTCATAAAGAGCACAACCGGGTTAGACTCAATGTGGTTTTTAATTCGCTCGTTAACGTCCATTGCAATTCTCTTGGCTTGAGAGGCCCATAGGAGCTCTCGTTAAACGGGTAGTGTGTGTGAAACTCACAGGGCGATGTCGCTTACAACAATTGGCACTGCCAACATCGAATAATCCTGCATTATCGCACAAGCATGGGGCAACTCATCACCGGTTTCAAGATCACGGACAACAAGTTCGCCGCTCCAATCCACAAAGGCAACATTCCACACCAGCAAACAGGTTTGATTTATACCCTGCACTTTCATACGCTAGGCCTGTCTGTGCTCAAAAGACTGTTCCAACAGAACATTTCGATACCGCTGCGCACACTTCTTCGAACCCTCAACTGACGAATGTTGGCTGCACGCCTTCAAGGGATTAAGATGTCTAGTTCACCATCCTCGCTAATAAATGCCTACGCTCGTTTACCGGTGTCATTCGACCGCGGTGAGGGCCCACGCTTGTGGGATCAACAAGGCAACGAGTATCTTGATGCCCTGGGCGGAATTGCCGTGTGTGCGCTCGGGCACTGTCACCCAGCCGTGACTAAAGCAATCAATGAGCAGGCTCAAACCCTGTTGCACACCTCAAATCTTTTTTCTATCACGCACCAGGAAAACCTGGCCACAAAGCTGTGCAATTTAACCGGCATGGATGCGGTTTTTTTCGGCAACTCAGGTGCCGAGGCAAACGAGGCCGCCATCAAACTTTCGCGCCTTCATGCGAGGCGCAAAAAAATCGAAAAACCTGTGGTGATTACATTTAACGGTAGCTTCCACGGCCGAACCATGGCAACGCTTTCGGCCACCGGCAACGCCAAAGTACACAACGGTTGCGAACCGCTCCTTAGCGAATTTTTACATCTGCCGTACAACGATGTACAAGCCATTGAACAAGTAGCCAACAACCAGAATATCGTCGCCGTTCTGGTCGAGCCCATATTGGGTGAAGGTGGCATCGTAGTACCGGATGCAGGCTACCTCAGTGCGATCAGGAAATTATGTGATCAACACGACTGGTTAATGATGTGCGATGAAATACAGACCGGCGTAAGCCGAACCGGCAGCTGGTATGCAAGTATCGGCCAGGGCGTTGTACCCGACGTCATTACCAGTGCCAAAGCGCTTGGCAATGGCATCCCGATTGGCGCCTGCTTAACTCACGGCCAGGCAGCCACACTAATTCAACCAGGCCACCACGGGTCAACCTTTGGCGGCAACCCGTTTTCCACACGCGTTGCACTGTCAGTACTTGAAACAATGGAAAGTGAAAACACCCCGGCTAACGCTCACGCCAGCGGCGAGCGTTTAAAAAGTCTTTTGAACGACGCGTTGCACAATCGCGGCGAGGTGAAAGAAATACGTGGCCAGGGAATGATGATCGGTATTGAACTCGATACTGACTGCACAGGTCTGGTAAACACCGGGTTGGAAAACCGGGTGATATTCAATGTCACCGCAGGCAATGTCTTGCGACTTCTACCGCCATGCAATCTCACTGAACGGCAAGTAGACGATATCGCAAGACGAGTGGCGGACTCCGTTATTGATCACTGTGAAGCATCTTCCCCGGTCACCACCTCATGAGCAATCCACGTCACTTCATTACTGAAAACGACCTGACTCGTGAGCAATTTAATGCATTAATCAGCAATGGCATTGAACTTAAGGCATCACGAAAACGCGGAGAGATAAGAGACACACTACGCAACCGTACGCTGGCGATGATTTTTGAAAAGGCCTCCACCCGCACGCGAACTTCTTTTGAAGCCGGCATGGTGCAGTTGGGCGGCCATGCAATAAACTTATCCCCTGCAGACTCACAACTCGGGCGAGGCGAACCGATCGCTGACACTTCACGCGTGCTGTCGGAAATGGTTGATGCCGCCATGCTCCGTACTCATAAGCACTCGACCATTGAACAGTTTGCCGAGGTATCGAAAATTCCTGTTATCAATGGCCTCTCCGACTTACTGCACCCATGCCAGCTACTGGCAGACATGCAAACATTTGTTGAGTTACGAGGAAGCATCGAAGGGGCATGCGTTACCTGGCTAGGTGCGGGAAACAATATGTGCAATTCGTATATCAATACCGCCAGATTACTGGGCTTCACACTTAAAATTGCCTGCCCCCCGGAAGTTAATCCAGACGCAGCCCTGTTGAAAGAGTGCGCAGACCACGTTGAATTGACCCATGATGCCAGGGAAGCATGCGCCAATTCTGATGCCATTGTGACTGATGTATGGGCCAGCATGGGACAGGAAAATGACAGTCAATCACTCGCTGATGCATTGGCTCCTTATCAAGTCACAGAAGATCTTATGCAGCTCGCTTCAAAAGACGCGATCTTCATGCACTGCTTGCCCGCCCACCGCGGTGAGGAAGTCACTGCCGCAGTCCTCGATGGTCCGCAAAGCGTGGTCTGGCAGGAAGCGGGCAATCGACTACACGCCCAGAAGGCACTGCTGGAAATGCTCATGTTATGACGTGAGTCATTTTCTTTGAACCTAATCTGGATAGCTTTTTGCAAAAATCGTTGCTTGTTGAATATTCCAACGGTGAGCAAACATGGCATTACCTTCTGTCACACGGGCTTTCCTTATCCACTTCGGGATTAGCCTACTGATATTTCTCGTCCTTACAGCTGTAATGATGAAAATCTGGTTTCCCGGCGACCTTTTTACGATGGACGGCGGATGGGAAGGCTTGAAAATAATCGCCCCGATCGATCTGATCCTCGGCCCTGCATTGACGCTTTGTTTTTACAGACCGTGGAAGAAAAACGTCAGATTCGATATGGCTGCGATTGCGATGGTACAAGTCGTCGCACTAAGTTACGGGGTTTATGCTGCATATCACCAACGCACAGCAGCCATCGTTTTTGCAGGTGACGGCAGATTTGAGACCCTGTCTCTCAATGAATACAAAAGTGCCAGAGAAGAAATAATAGAAATGGGCCTCGAACCCAAATCGCTGAAAGAATTCGGCGACCGGATGCCGGTAATCATCCATGCAAGAAACTTCGAAGGCGACGAATACGGCCAATACCTGGAGGATCTGATGAACGGAGTGGCCGGGCCGGAACTACGGGAGCGTAGCGACCGCTACAAGCCGATCCGACAAGCACGAGCGGAAATTGCGAAATATCGGGTCGGTGCACAGACAGATGGCACGACCATTGAACTGACAGCCAGTAGCGCCGATACAAATGATCAGAATCCCGCCGAAATATACAAACTAACAGCTCGATATATCGACGGTACAATCGAATTCGATCCGGGCAGTTTTGAATTGATCAGGATTGCGCAGGAAAGTGAAAATCAGTAAAACCAGGTTCGAAGACAACAATTTTAATCACCAGTGCGCCCCAAGCAAACACAAAGACGAGACGGTATTGGCATCAAATGCTAAACTCTCACATACTTCCTTTGTTTACCTTGATGGTCAGTTGATTCACCTCCACTCAGCTGAAGCAGCAGCAAACCAGGAAGCACAACTTATGACAACAATAATAGAACTGGACGATCACACCAGCGCTGCTGCTTTCGCCTTATGAATTATCTCTTCCTTATCGCCGCTGCCACAATGATCAGCCTGGCCGTAATACCTATCATGGTGCGGCTAGCGCCGAAGTTGGGCATGATGGATATGCCAGACGACGACCGCAAGGTGCACGTTGCCCCAATCCCAAGAGTCGGCGGGTGGGGCATCATTATCGGCGCACTGATACCGGTAATGACCCTTACCGATCTTGATAAGACCGTCGTTTGCTACCTATTCGGCTGTATTACATTACTTATCTTCGGTGCTATGGATGATAAGCGCGAGATGGGCCATTACACCAAGTTCATCGGCCAGATCATCGCTGTTATCCCGATGATCTTTTACGCAGATTTACATGCCACCACGTTGCCGTTCATCAACTTCGAACTTCCAACCTGGTTTATGCAAGCATTTACGATGGTCGCTATGATCGGCGTCATCAACGCGATAAACCACTCAGATGGGCTAGATGGATTAGCCGGGGGCGAAACCTTGATTTCGCTGGGCGCTATCGCACTCATTGCCTATCTGTCACCGGGCAACAACCTCACCATCGTCATTGCACTAGCAGCCATTGGTGGCCTGGTGGGATTTCTGCGCTACAACACACACCCGGCAATCGTGTTCATGGGAGACGGCGGCAGTCAATTCCTGGGCTTCACACTCGGATTTATCGCCATTTTACTGGTCGAGCAAACGAATGCCGGGCTCAGCAAGACCGTTGTGTTACTTCTGCTTGGCTTACCAGTCATCGATATTCTCATCGTGCTGAAAAAGCGCGCTCTGTCGGGCTCGAACATTTTCAAAGCGACCAGAAACCACATGCACCACCGCCTGTTGGAAGTCGGCTTCGCGCATAAAGAATCTGTCGTTGTCATATATAGCGTGCACACCTTCCTGGTGAGCTGCGGCATCTGGTTGCAGAGCTCGAGCGACTGGCTGATTACCAGCCTGTATATTGTGGTGTGCGCCCTCACCTATTTCCTGCTCAACAAAGCAGAGAAAAATAACTGGCAACCAGGGCAAACAAAAGTGCTCTCGATGCTATCGAACAGCCTTAATGCGATAGAGCAAAATCAGATACTGATGCATGGCTCACGCAGATTCCTGGAAGTCGCCATCCCAGGCTACTTAATAGCTTTAGCCATCTGGATTAATGACATTCCCAGAGACTTCGGCATTGTCGCTGCAATTTTAGCCGTATTGCTGGCGCTACAAAGCTTCAACGTTCACCCATTTAAGGTGAATGCACGACGCGGCATCATTTATATCACTGTAGTGTTTGTTATCTACCTCTCAACCATTGACCGGGTAACCTGGCAAAACCCCTGGGCCGTCGGGCTTGAGATTATTTTCTACGCAGCAGTGTGTATTGCCATATTTTTGGCTATTCGATTTTCTCCAGGCCGACGCAAGGAAGAATTTAAAGTCACATCATTTGACTGGCTGCTGCTGTTTTTAATTGTGGGGGCATTGCTGTTCGCTAAAAACCCACTGCTATTCGGCACCTTTAACGTCAACGTCTTTATTGTCGTTCTGGCAGTTATACTCTACGGGTCAGAGCTGTTACTGGTCGAACGCAGAGAAAGAATTGACCTGCTGGGAACCGCCGCACTGATAACACTGCTCATCATTGCGGTACGCGGCTTCAACCTGATCGAATTTACTATCGGGCTACAGTCTTAAGCGACCTCATCGGTTCGCCCAGCCTATTGCACTTAAATAAAGGATACTATTCAGTAGGATAGTGTCCTAAATTCTTACTTTATGATTGTGTGCAGCGTTTTGTGTTTTCAGATCGCCTGTGCCCGTTCATAAGGTAGGAGTTCGTGCACAGCCTACGGAAAGGCGCTCACACACTGCACGCCAATCATGACAACAAAGTAAATTGTCGGTCAGACTTAACTTGCGCGAAATATGAGTAACTCACCACCCGATACGCTAAAGAAATACCGTTTCAACTTCAGGCAAGAGGAGGCTCACCGCGAATAGCACCAGGTGAGTAAACAATTCTAAAGCCGGTGCACTATTCGCCTACAAACTAAAAACCGGGCAGGCAGTTACAGCAAACCTAAAGACCCAATGGTGATAGTTACCAATCCAGTATCCGAACCACCTTTGGCGTCATCAATGATATACCCGAAGCTATCGAGCCCGACATATCCGTCTATAGCCGTATAGTTCAACCATTTGCCGTTGTTATGCAATGAAACAGTACCGAAGCTTGGCAACGCAGCTGAATCGATGCTCAGAGTCAGTGGATCACCATCTGCATCAGAGTCGTTATTCAACACTCTAATTCTTGATGTTGAACCAGATGCTACCGAGACTTCATCATCTAGCGCTACCGGGGAAGTATTTGGTAAGCCTGCACCAATAGCGGGGGGTGAGGCAACTACAGTAATCGTTACGCTGGCAGTCGATGCACCAGTGACACCATCAGTCACTGTATATTGAAAATTATCCACTCCGGAAAAAACCGCATTCGGGGTGTAAGTCACGCTGCCATCACCATTAACAACCGCCGTTCCATTGGTAGGTACCGTCACCGAATTAACCGCCAATACATCACCATTGGTATCAGTATCGTTGCTCAACACAAAGATATCAACCGACACCCCTTGATCTGTAGTCACAGCATCATCGACCGCAACCGGAAGAACATTGACCAGCACAGCATTCACAGTGACTGAGACAGTTGCGGTGCTAACTGCACCATCCGGATCTGCTGCCTCGTAGGTGAAAGCGTCAACCCCGGAGAAGCCAACAGCTGGCGTGTAATTCAAGCCACCAACATTATTAATCGCAACCGTACCGCTAGCCGGCTGCACGATTGCGCCGAAAGTCAACAGATCACCGTCCGGATCACCGTCATTCGCAAGAACATCTATTGCAACAGAAAGATCCTGATCTGTTACGGCAACATCATTTACCGCTAGTGGCGCCTGATTAACGACAACTGCATTGACTGTAATAGTGACAGTCGCTGTAGCGGTCGCACCTCTTTCATCATCAATCGTATAGACGAAACTATCGCTGCCACTAAACGCTGCGGCAGGCAAATAAGTGATTTGACTATCGGCTCCGACACTTGCCGACCCGTTGTTTGGTTGTGTTGTGACACTGACGACCAAAGCATCTCCATCTGAATCACTGTCGTTACCCAGTACAGGTATTGTCACTGCAGTGGCCTGATTGGTAACCGCCACATCATTTACTGCAACAGGGACTGCGTTCACAGCTGTGATGGTGACTACAACCGTCGCGTTTGCAGCTCCATTGTTACTATCTGACGCTGTATAAAAAAACGTATCCAAACCACTGTAATCGGGAGCGGGAGTGTAAGTCACAACATTATTATTAATTACGGCAATACCATTTGATGCGGGGGTTAGCCCCGTTAAAACAACAACATCGCCGTCCGGATCGCTGTCATTTAACAGCACATTAATATCGATCGTCTGACCCTGAGCAATAGTCACCGCATCATCTGCAAGCAATGGCGGACTATTAGTTGAAGCCACTGTAATTGAAACAGTTGCGCTATCACTTCCACCGTTACCATCATCGACTGAGTAGCTAATGCTGTCAGCACCGGCAAAGGCAGGTGCCGACGTATAGGTGATTCGGTTATCGGGCAACACAGTAGCTGTACCACCTGCAGGCGGGGTTACAATGGACACACTCAGTAAATCACCGTCTGGGTCACTGTCGTTTGCAAGTACGTTAAAATTAACTGCTGTGCCTTGCGTTGCCTGTGCCACGTCATCAAGTGCTATCGGCACTGCATTCACATTTGAAACCGTAATCGATACAGTCGCACTGGCAGTTCCACCATTGCCATCGCTGACTTGATAAACAAAACTGTCTGCACCGGAAAATCCGCTGGCCGGACTGTAGACAATTCGAGTACCGGGCAAATTGACTGCCGCTGTTCCATTCGCTGGCTGACTGGCCACAGACAGCGTGAGAGCATCTCCATCCGGGTCGGAATCATTGGCCAATACATTAATACTTACCGGATCATTTTCTTCTGTCGCTCGAGTGTCATTGACGGCCAGCGGGCTTTGATTTACGTTGCTGACAGTAATTGTCACAGTTGCTGTATCAGAGGCACCATCCGGATCAGTAATGGAATAAGAGAATTGATCCACACCCGAAAAACCGCTTTGCGGTGTATACAACACACCGCCACTTACAATTGCAACTGCACCGTTAGAGGGAGGCGCTGTGACCCCAAGCGTTAAAGAGTCTCCATCTGCATCACTATCATTACCCTGCACATTGATCTCAACCGCTACATTCTCGTTTGTCGACACACTATCATCAACTGCCACCGGCGCATCATTGGTATTATTCACAGAAACAGTTACTGTAGCTGTGGCAGACAAACCCGCAGAGTCCGTTACGCTGTAGACAAAGCTATCGGTTCCGATAAAATCTGTCGCGGGAGTGTAACGAATTGCTCCAGATGCAATAGCAGTAGCAGAACCACTGCTCGGCGCCTGCAAGATGGCGATTGAAAGACTGTCACCATCCGGATCACTATCGTTCGCCTGGACATTTATCTCAACCGCTACATTCTCATTGGTAACAGCAGCATCATTCACTGCAATTGGAGCGTCATTGGTATTGTTCACGGACACAGTCACTGTGGCCGTCGCAGAAAGACCGGAAGGATCTGTCACACTATAGACAAAGGTGTCAGTTCCAACAAAACCGACAACGGGTGAATAGCGAATTGCTCCTGAGCTAATTGCACTGGCCGAGCCATTGGTGGGTACTTGCACCACTGCCACTGACAAAGGATCACCATCAGGATCAGAATCGTTATCGAGCACTGAAATCAGAACCGCATCATTTTCAGCAGTGCCGACGCTGTCATCCACAGCAAGCGGCAACTCGTTTGTCGCACTAACAACAACACTTACGGAAGCGGTTGCCGTACCGCCATTGCCATCATCAATAGTATAAGTAAATCCTGCCTGCCCACTGAAATTTTCAGCCGGTATATATGAAACACCGCGGGCATCCGCATTGATTATTGCACTACCGGACGAGGGCGCTGTAACGGCGACAACCGTTAGTGCGTTCCCGTCAGGATCCGAGTCATTACCAAGAACATTAATACTGACCGGCACGTTCTCGTCTGTCACGGCGCTGTCATTGGCTGCAATCGGTATATCATTAACCGCTGCAATTCCAACAGTCACGTTAGTAGTGGACTCGACCGTGCCGTCACTGACGGTGTAGTTAAACGTGTCATTGCCACTAAAGCCTGGATTCGGTGTATAGCGAACGTTGCCTGAAACCAGCAACACCACTGTGCCGTTATTTGGAACGCTTACATTGGTAATCGTCAGCGTGTCACCATCACCATCTGTGTCATTGGAGAGTAAATCAAATTCTCCACCGGTTCCCTCAGATAGAAACAACTCATCTGCCGAAGGCGTTGGTGCAACATTTACAAAGATCACCTGAATCACGACAGTAGCAGTCGCTGTAGCATCACCATCACTGACAGTGTACTCAAACGAATCCGGACCGGAATAATTAAGATCGGGCGTGTAAAAAACATTACCCGTTGCAGAGATTACTGCAACCCCATTCAGCGGCTCAGCAACCGAAGTGACTGTAAGTGCACTACCCTCAGTATCAGAATCATTGTCACGAACGCGAATTTCTATCGGGGTATTTTCATTTGTGCTGACAGTATCGTTTTGCGCCATTGGCGCATCATTCACATTCGCCACATTAATAGTGACGTTGGCTGTTACCGTTAAGCCACCTGAATCCACTGCCGTGTAGCTGAAACTATCAGCCCCTACAAACCCGGCACCTGGGCGATACTCTACTAACACACCGTTGCGAATATTTGCCACACCGTTTCCGGGGCCGTTGCTAATACGGGTAATAGAGAGTGGCAAGGCATCGGGGTCAACATCATTGTCGAGCACAGAGAAATACTGCGCTTCAGAATCTTCAGAGACTTCATAACTGTCATCAGATGCAAGCGGCGCACGATTCTCATTGGTATAAACAATCTCCACCCTGACCGGATCACTCACCGGATTCACACCGTCTGTTACACGATAGGTAAAGCTATCAACACTTCGACCCGCAGCATCCTCAGGCGGCAGCCGGTCAATCGCCTCATAAACAAATCCACCATCGGAACGAAACGTATCCGCAAACGATGAGAGATTCGATGCGTAGCGAGGCAGCTCTACAAGTTCGGCTTGCAGACAAGTATTGGTGATATGTTCATCGTCCTCATCATTGGCGAGCACCCCCTCACTACCATTAAGCTTTTCACAACGCTCGTTATACCTGACACCATTTCTACTAATGCGGCTTGGGTACGTGAGCTGAAATGTGTCGGCAGCGGTGACCGGCGGTAAGTTGCTACCGACATCAAAACAAAAAACTGCCTTTACAGGATCCGTGGCAGATCCGTCGCGATCAACCAGTGAGATTTCATATTCAAGCCCGATAGGGGCGTATAGCGGAGGTGGTATCACTTCAATCTGATCACTCAACGGTTGAAAGGTAACCGCACAGCCGGGCTGATCAGAAACACATGCATCAAGCAATGAATCAGCCACCAGTGAATCATTAACGAAACGACCACTGCACTCTTGTAACCTACCCTGGCGCACGATGGTGTTGCCGACACGGGCAATGCCGGTATCGTCTCCAGCCGGAATTCTAATGACTGAGCTGCCACCACCAAGCACATCGCCATCGCTGAGCTGCAGGCTTGGCTGCGAGTTGCTGCCTCGACCAGACGAAGAATCACCGCTGCCATTGCTGCAGCCAGTCACAGCAAAAATCGCAGCAATTACAACGCTGATCTTCAATTGTATGGGAGACATTTCAATTCTCTATAATATGTTGTTGTCATGACGCCAATATAACCAGTATCAGAGACAATACAAGTTATGTGTTGAAAACTTTCGTGAAGCGGATATGAGACAGAAATCCGAACCGCAAAGCAAGGAAACAGACTGCAAACATGTAATGGAAGTGAATCATATTCCAAAGTTTGCAGCCTACCCGCGCTTACTGCAGTGAAACCGGCTAAACCTAAGGTTTTAGAGGAATTCCACTTAGCGTGATCTAACCGACACTTCCGCCGAGCTAAACACCTGGCGTCCATGTTCGGTATCGAGCAGTAAACCACCAGTGGCATCGATGCCTGCCGTACGACCCACCACTTGCGCATCCCCCGAATCTACCGCTACTTCGAGACCTGCCAGGGCGTCATAGTCCGCCCAACTGGCAGACAAATTTTCCACCGCCTGAGGCACATCACCGGCCACCGCCATAATCACTCGCGATGCAACCCGAGCTATTAATTCAGACCGATCAGGCAGATCAGGCCCACAGACCTGGAATAGGTCTGTACTGTTTTGATCGATCAGCTGAGCCTCAGGCCCACGCCGATAGTTAATACCGATTCCAATCACTACTGTGGTCGCTGATTCAGCAGACGCAGAAATGCTTGTCTCGATCAGAATACCTGCGAGTTTAGCCTGCTTGACGAGTACATCATTAGGCCATTTGAGCATCGCATCCGCTGCCCCGATATCTCGCAACTGATCACACAACAAAGCACCGACCAACAATGACAACCCATGAAACCGGGTAACTGGTTCAGGGCGATTTAACCTAATCGAGAAGGTGACCCCACTGTCTGGCGAGTGCCAGGTTTTACCGCGCCTGCCACGTCCGATTGTTTGATGTTCAGCAGCACACAAAGTTACCTCTGCGGTTGAGTCGCTCTCCAACAGCCAGGAGTTCGTCGAACCCACGGTAGGCAGCACGACAACATCAGTGTCACACCCGAGAGTACGACAAATGGATGCCATCCTCTGTGCATTGAGTGGCGCCGATAAATTGTCACCTGACGCTTTGTTATTTCGATTCATAAACTATCGCTTATAGAAAAAGCAGTTACTACGTGCATGGCAATCAGTATGTCAAAAAAAAGCCATATAACAACATTTTTTGCAACTAAAAAAAACAATATTACAACTCAAGCGCTCGGTGCAATCAGTCGATAGTTAGTTATATTCAACTACTTATCGCAGGCTTCAATATGCTCAAAAAGTTGATGACCTTATTCGTGTTGGTGCATTTCTTTGCCGTGAGTAAAAGCGTGTTTGCCGAGAAGACTTACGTCTACAAGGAAACAGACGGCACAGTATGGTTCACCAATGTCACACCTTCAGCGCAGGATTCTACGCGTTTTAAACTATTAGAAGTAAAAGGCAGAGTTACCGCCACAAAAAGCTGCAAAGGAATGACAGACTCTAAGCTTGCCAAGCGCGCGGCTGACTACCAGGACATCATCAACCAATACGCCAAAGAATTTCGGCTAGACTCGAAGCTGGTTAATGCAGTTATCAGAAACGAATCGTGTTTCGATAAATCCGCCACCTCTCCGGCCGGGGCTGAAGGGCTTATGCAGCTTATGCCAGCGACCGCACGATCCCTGGGCGTTACCGACTCTTTTCAGCCACACCAAAATCTGCGTGGTGGAATGCAATACCTTTCCGAGCTGGTTAGGCGATATAACAACAATCTGGCGCTCGCACTAGCCGCTTATAATGCTGGTCCAGGGGCTGTGGCGAAGTACGACGGTGTGCCACCTTATCCAGAAACACAAAAATACATCGAACGAGTGATGAAATCCTACCGCAGCTATCTGCGTGATTACCTCGTCGCAGATGCAGGCTAATACCCTTATCACACACAGAGAACATCAGCCGCTGGTCAATCACCTCATTTGGTTAGTAAGCGACCCCGTTATAATTGTATTGACTATCACAATGCCCGCCGCCTTTAACAACAGCCAATTTGCGTTACACTGAAACACCTTTTTAACCAGACTCAACCAATGCACAGTGACTCAACTCTGGCTACCCGTTTACTGGACGTGATCGATAGAGACATTCTCCCGCTAACCAGAGCAGGAGTTGCTGCCGGCAATAAAATTTTCGGAGCAGCACTGCTACACAAGGAATCTCTCGAAACTTTCATCGCTGAAACCAACAACGAAATCGAAAACCCGCTTTGGCACGGCGAGATGCATGCATTAAAACGATTTTACGAAATCCCTGCTGACGAGCGACCTGCAACAAGCGACTTACTGTTTTTATCTACCCATGAGCCCTGCAGCCTGTGCTTATCAGCGATCACATGGTGTGGCTTCGATAATTTCTACTACTTTTTTAGCCATCAGGATTCGCGTGACGAATTTGCTATTCCGCACGATCTAAAGATCTTAAAGGAAGTCTTCGGACAGGAAAAATATCAAACAGAAAACGAGTTCTGGACAAGCCGCAGCTTATACCAACTGATAGAAAAATCCAAAAACTCAGAGCCTCTGCAGGCACATGCCCTGTCAATAAGGAAGCAATACGAAGCGCTTTCCAATCAATATCAGAACGATAAATCAGACAACGACATACCACTGAGCTAATAGGGAGTAGGCGCACAAGCAACTAAGCATATTACTTCACTGGCATAAAGCATCTTCTACGTGAGACTGGTAATCAAACCTTCCATGCGGTCTTTCAAAAAACGCACATACCCATTGCGCAGAACACACACCTCAGGGAATAAGAATCTATTAACCACCAATAAATAATTCGAAAAGCCTAGTTAATAACAGGTCTGACAACCACACAACCCATCGACTCTAAATTCACTTTAAGCTGTTTGAAGGTTGCCTCCGACTCACAAACACCAACAATGGCACCCCCAGAGCCTGCATACTTAGCACTAACACCACATGCTCT
>CALISD010000123.1 GCA_938041955.1 uncultured Granulosicoccaceae bacterium
TTGCAAAAAGAAGTAACACCGAAAGTGGTCGAAATTCAGGAGCGAATTCAAAACACTGTATCTGAAAAAGAATGGGATTCGTTAGCACGCATACTGGGAAAAATCACCACGGCGATGAAAACGAATAACTAAACAGCTGCTAAAGATTCGATAAAACCAGCCTGGATGGAGCGCTTTACGAACTAGATTCAAAGGTAACTACACACCTGTCGTATCCTTTGGGTGTCGTCGTTCGTACTCAAATACACTGGCGCAAAAAGCTACAAAGACCGCAAAACCAGTTGAATATTTGAATGCAGTTCGTTTTCGAAAGGCCGGTTACATTGAGTTGAGTGATTGTCGCATCAGATGTAGTGGTAAAGCACTTAAGACCCTCCATTCGTAAGTTGACTGATATATGAGTAAAAAAGCTATGACCTCAAAAATGTCTGACATCGCAGAGCGGAAGCGCGGCGCTATTCTAGGTGCAGCCGTGGCTGACGCTGCGGCGCTTGGTTTTCATTGGCTTTACGATCAGTCCAGAATTCTCGCACTGGCGCCAGATAATCCGGAATTCAGGCAGCCTGACGGTGCAGACTATGAGGGGGTTGCCGGATACTTTGCACACGCACAAAAAAGCTCAGGCGATCTCTCTCAATACGGCGAGCAACACGCCACCATGCTAAGAGCGCTTGACCAAAATCGGGGAACTTACGATAAAGCGAAATACGAAACTGCATTCATCGAGTGCTTCGGCTATGGCGGTAGTTTCACAGGCTACATTGATCACCCCACACGCGACACCCTTAACAACATTATGATTGCCGAAAACGAGGCAGTCGCTCGAGCGACGGATCTTCCCTTTGATGGTACTGATGGGTTGAAAAGAAAGCTCATTACCAAGGTCCTTGGCAACGCGAAAAATTTCACTGGCAAGGTGCTAAGAGAAGAGGTCGAAAAAGCGGTTCGAGTAACTGACAATGAAGAGTACCTTGTTGAACACGCGATGAAAATGTTGGATCAATGGGAGAGCGTGCATGGCTACCATGGTGGCGACGATACACAACTACCGGCATTGTCAAAGTTGCCGGCACTTGTGGCGGTGTACGCTCAGCAAGAGAGCTTGCATGCTGTGGTTGATTCTGCGATTCGTGTTACGAACAACAACGACGAAGCAGTCGCGTTTGGTCAGGCCAGTGCCAGCATCATCGAGGCGGCGATAATCACCGGTGATCCGTTACTGGCGGTCGATGCGGTGAGGCAGGAGCAGACCGGGTTGGTAGTATTGTGTGTCGAACAAGCGCTTGCGTCTCTGGATAGAAGCACGCCCGAAGTGACTGCCGAATGGGGTATGGCTTGTCAGTTGTCTATAGGATTCCCAAGCGCCGTGCACAATATTTCCAGGTCCGGTTCTTTTACCGAGGCTGTCCGACAAAACATCTACGCAGGTGGTGACTCCTGCGGCCGATCTATTTTGATTGGCGCTGTAATGGGTGCCTGTTTTGGGATAGGTACAGAGAAGGGCATTCCAGAGCAGTGGATTGAGAAACTCAATGCCTCCGATGCCATTTTACGGGGCATCGGTCAGTTGTTGGATGCCTGAACAGATAGTAAGTCTGGTGTCAAACGGGTGAACTCAATGGTGAGATCTGAATTTTATTTTATGGCCGTTTGAATTCCGTGTGGTCAGGCTAGTGGTAAGTGGACTATCAGGGGGCCAACTTATTCATTGGCCCCGGATATAGGCGTTGCGTTTTACAATAAACGCAGCCTTCCATTGGGTAGGCATGTCAGGCATGGTTGGTTAACTCAAACGCATCAATTCCCGCACATGTGCAGTTGCACTTCTGGCCAGGGCAGGCAGGGAATAACCGCCTTCCAGCATCGAGACAATACGACCATCAGCAGACGCATCGGCCACAGTCATAATCTGCTCTGTAATCCAGATAAAGTCATTATCGCTCAGCGCCAAACCTGCAAGCGGGTCCTCAACGTGCGCATCGAAGCCGGCACTGATGAAAATCATTTGTGGTTTGAAATCGGTTAGTGCAGGTATCCATTGATCAAGAATAGAGTGGCGAAACTCTTCACTGCCTGTACCACCCGGCAGCGGAACGTTGACTCGCTGACCGGCTACATTTGGGCGATGCCCCCCGGGGTAGAACGGATGCTGAAACGATGAGCAGAAAAGAATATTGTTGTCTCCATCAACGATATCTTCGGTGCCATTGCCGTGGTGTACATCAAAATCAACTATCGCTACACGCTTTAATCCGTGTGTTTGAATAGCGTGCCTTGCCGCTATCGCAATGTTGCCGAAAAAGCAAAAGCCCATCGCGTGTGTTTTTTCTGCATGATGGCCCGGTGGTCTGGTGGCACAAAATGCATTGTCTACTTCACCCGAAATGACTTTATCGGTGGCGAGTAGCCCGGCCCCGACTCCGCGCAATGCGGCGTTCAGTGAGTATGGGTTCATTGATGTGTCTGCATCCAGCTGCACACTACCAGAGGTAGGTGAATTCGATACGATGGAATCAATATACGATTGCGGATGACAGCACAGTGCTGCATCCGGTTCGGCCAACGGTGCATCGTAGTGTTTCAGGTAATCGTACAGATCCTGCTTTTTAAGTTGATCAAGTATGGCGCTAATACGCTGTGGACATTCAGGATGGCCAGGGCTGATTTCGTGCAGCACACAATCGTCGTGGGTGATGAGAGCGGTAGGCATGTTTACAAGACCGGAATGATGTTCAAACCGCAAATATAACAGCAAACCCCGGTTTTCGCTTCGCAGAGGTTCCATTGATACAACATTGGGCAGACTACGGTACTATTTATGAATGTCGACAATTCATTTGGAAAAGCTACTCAACCCGCAATCGGTTGCCGTAATAGGCGCAAGTGACCGCGAGGGCGCGCCCGGGCGGGCTATCGCAGAGAGCCTGTTGAGCGGTAACTTCTCTGGCCCTTTGTACTTTATTAATCCCCGCTATAAAACGGTGCTTGGACAACCGTGCTTCCGGTCCCTTAAAAAGATCAATGTTACGCCCGATCTGGTGATCATTCTGGTTCCAGAGCGTATTGTCAGCCGCACGCTAATTGAAGCCGCAGACAATGGCTGCAAAGTAGCGATTGTTATGTCTGCGGTCAAAAACAGTCTGGCGCTGCACAGCTTGGCACAAGAGTTAGGTGTGCGCTTGCTTGGCCCGTATTGCGCCGGCTTGATCAGGCCGCATCTGAATTTGAATGCAACTTATTCAAACAGCCTGGTTGTTTCCGGTTCACTGGCAATTGTGACCGAGTCTGCATCACTGGGGGCTGCGATCATGGACTGGGCAGAGCCAAGTGGCGTTGGTTTTTCTGCGGTGTTGTCCACCGGCAGGGATACAGATATTACGTTACCGGACTTACTTGATTTACTCGCTGAAGACCAGCACACCAGGGCAATAATTATTTATCTGGACCGTGTGCATCACACCCGTTCTTTTCTCAGTGCTATCAGTGCCGCTGCCCGAATCAAACCGGTGGTGCTGATGAAGTCCACTCAGGAGGCTGCGCGTTATTGTGATGCTCAGGCGCGGACGGGAGAAATCTATTCTACTGAAACGGTGTTTCAGAGTGCCATGCGCCGTGCGGGTGTTGTTCGTGTTAAATCATTTTCCAATTTGTTCTCTGCGGCAAAAATACTGACTTCAGGGCTCCGTATAAAAGGCAAACGCATCGCTGTTATTAGCAACGGGGCGGCTCCAGCCATGCTCGCCTGTGAGCGTATTGCGACCAAAGGCTTCACACTTCCAGAACTACCAGAGCCAGTCTTTAAGGGACTTCAAAGAGAGCTGGGAGATTCGTGGAAGGGCCGTAATCCTATGGTATTGCGGGACGCAGAAAATCTGACTCATCAATACACGCATGTACTGAAGGCATTAAAGGACACCAATGATTATGATGCAATACTGGTACTTTTCGCGCCGGATGCCCGTAACAAACCAATCGCAATAGCCAGCGTTATCATCGAGCACAGTGCAAAACATATCCCGGTGCTTGCGAGCTTTATGGGTGAGGCGAGTGTGGCCGGCAGTAGAGAGCTACTGACAGAAAATAAGGTGCCTTGCTTTCGAACTCCGGAGGCGGCAACAGACGCTTTTGATTTTCTACATCGCTATTTGCTTAGCCAGCAACAGTTGCTGCAACTACCTAACCCCACTTCACGCTATACACGAGCCGACGCAAGTAGCGCAAAAGTCTTGATCAACAAAGCGATCGATAATGGAGAGCGTGTTCTGGGGCCACAACAAACCCGCACACTACTGGCGTTGTTTGATATCAATGTACTACCGGCCCTGCGAGCAACCAGTGTAGAAGACGCTTTGGAGTGTGCACATAAGCTGACTTACCCGGTTGCCATGAAGCTGGTATCACCTAACATTCGCTATAAAGCTGAAGTATCCGGGTCTGTGATTAATATTGAATCTGATGCACAGCTGCGGCTAGCCTATAACAAGATTTCAACCCAGCTGCAGAGGCTCCGGCCACAGGCGGAGTTTCGCGGTGTTCTCATTGAAACCATGTACCAGGAAACCAATACACGACATCTGGCCATGAGCCTGACGCGTGATTCCACCTTTGGCCCGGTAATCAGCGTGGGCGTGGGAGGTGATCTGTCGACGCTGGTTCAACAACGAGCCGCTCAGCTGCCTCCATTGAACAACTTTCTGATAGATACAATGCTTGCCACACCTACAATCGCTAACTACCTGGGTGAATTCAGGCATCAGCCACCTGTCGGCACAAAGGCCGCCGCCCATGTGCTGCGTCGACTGTCCGAGATGGCTTGCGAGCTCCCGGATGTATTTTCGGTAGATATCAACCCAGTCGTCGTAGGTCCTGATAAGGCCATTGCCATGGAAGTGCAGGTGGTATTGGAGCGTGCGAAAGACCAAAAAGAATACGCCCACCTGGCAATTCATCCCTACCCCTGGCGGTGGGTTCGGCTGACGAAGCTGAAGCACGGTCACACCGTACAGTTGAGACCCATACGGCCTGAGGATGGCGTGTCGATAAAGAACATGGTGCATAACATGTCAGCCGAGTCGCGATATTTCCGGTTTATGCATGCCATCAATGACCTGTCACCACAGATGGTCGCGCAATTCACCAAACTCGATTACGACCGGCAAATGGCTTTTGTTGCGGTGCAGGGCAGCGGTCAGGGGGAGGTGGTTGGGGTAAGTCGGTACGCCATGAGCAACGATCGCCTGCAAGGCGAATTTGCGATATCCATTGCTGATAGCTGGCAAGGTCGTGGTTTGGCTTCGGCTTTAATGAAACTGATTATTGAACATGCCAAAGCACAAGGACTCAAAGCACTGGTGGGTGATGTACTGAAGGTCAACGCACCTATGCGGGGGTTGATGAAAAGTCTCGATTTCATCGCCAGCGCAGACCCGCACGACCGCGATATACAGCGCTTTACTCTGCCATTAACCGACGGCTCTTATGAATAAAGAAAACCCCCATATAAACAACCCGCTGCAAGGGGTTGGTTTAAAAACAGTATTGGAAGAGTTAGTCACTTATTATGGTTTTGATATTCTTTATGCTTACTTGAATATGAACTGTTTTAAATCAAACCCCAGTATTGCGGCCAGTGCAAAATTTTTGAAGAAAACTGATTGGGCGCGTCATAAAGTAGAACTGTTTTATTTGTACCAGTATAAAAACCTGCCCAAAGTGTCGTCTGAGCAGTTTCATGTTGAGCCCAGAGAGCGCATCGTGCCAGAGAACCACAAGCCGGGAAAGCCAGCAGTATTAAGTATTGAGGACGCAGAGCGGTTACAGAAAAAGCGTGACAAAAATGCTGATAGCTATTCCGGTGGCCGCAATAGCTCGAGCAGAGTATACAACGAACGACGAACGCAGCCTGCGAGGTCAAAAGGCGGCGGACAGGGCGGAAAGCCGGATGTCTATAAAACTAGCGATACCTGGTCGACTCAGACGAGCCATAGCAAGTCAGATGATGAGTCTGAAGAGAGTAGTCCTGCCCCGGCTTTTAACCCGTGGGGTAATTTCAAAAAAAGGAAGTGACGCGAGTTGATTCGATGCCAGGCAGACCTGTGGTTGCAACCTGTCTTGTAAATATTGAGAAGGTGAATGGTATTTACTTTGGTGACCTGGTGACCTGGTGGCTTGGTGGCTTGGTGGCTTGGTGGCTTGGTGGCTTGGTGTGATGTCAATTGACGTGCCGGACTTGATCCGCTCGCTGACGCATCAGGTTTTCTTTGACGTGCAGGCTCGCTTTACTCTTGCGTCGTTGCGTGTAAGTTCCGTTTACGCAAAGAAACAAACTTGCTACTGAACATTCTGCCGAAACTTAGCGACGAAGCACGCGGTAGTTATGCCCCCCGTGGTAGACCACCAGTATGGCACCTTCGACGGCGACCCGTTTAAAGAGGTTGCTCATATGAGTTATCTGATTTGGCCAGGGGTAGGCGAAAAATAAATCTACTTGTTGGTAGTTGATCAATGGGGTCGGGTTGTCTTTAGGATAGATACTGCCATGAATAAATGTGGCTGGTATGGCATATTCCCGTGACGTCTCACGGGCCAGATCTATCAAGTCCTCTTCGATTTCTATTCCCGTTGCCGACATGCCCATGAACGAGGCGATCAGCGTAACCAGGCCGGTTCCGGAGCCCCATTCACAGAAGACAGGAGTGCGGTCAGGCAAGGTTTGTTTAACTACCGAATTTAGCAATTGCCAGCTAATCCTTCCATCCGCGGCAACGAACTCCGGGATACCGCCATCCTCTTCACTATGCGAGCAGAATTCATCGCCCGCTTCATTGCAGTGTTGGATAAGGAGGTTAACTTTTTCGGGCAGGTTGAAATGCTCGAATGATAGGTCGATCTTTTCCATGGTCTTATTTATTAAACTCAAAGAAAACACGAGTGATTGTGCTGTTCTCGTACAGGCGAGTAATTATCACCGAAGGAGTGTTAGGCATTACGCCTGACACATTGGGTCATCTTACAGTTTTAAATGCGAGTCGACCGAATGTATTAAGTGGGCTTACACTGTGTCGAGGTAAGAAGAATCCAGGAGTCTGTATTAGTGATTAATACTGGCTGAGATAAGCGTTGGGGTAATTCCGTCATACGTGCAACATTGAATATTACTTTGGAGCGCGGTCGGGGATGAGCGACCGTGCGGAGTGGAAAGGGCTTGACTGCCAAATAATCAGCCGGTAACGCCAGTGTGGTTTTAACCGATGGCGCGGTAACTCTGGTATTTGAATTAGCGTTCAGAACAATCTGAATTATTATGCGATCATCGTCATTGCCGTCACCACTGGACTAGAAAAAGCGTGATCACAGGGAACGCCACCAGCAACACAACGCGCAATAAATCGGACACCACGAAAAACAAAACGGCTTTGTAAGTGTCAGTTATGGGGGTCTCTCTGTCCATCGAATTGATAATAAATAGGTTCATTCCGACCGGCGGTGTTATTAAGCCGACCTCAACGACGATCAATACCAATATGCCGAACCAGATACCGACTTGTTCAATGTTTATTCTGGAAAGTGCGCCTTTAGAGACCCCACGCAATTTCATTGCGCGCACCTGCTCACGCGTTAACTCTATGCCTTCAGCAAGGCTGGCCTTGATACTTTGCAACATGTCTGGTGCCAGCTCTACACCGCTCTTAAGTGCAGCAGTTGCGCGTCTTGCATGCAGTTCCGCCATGGTCACCATACCGAAGTCAAGTTCGAGAACGATGGGCCAGAAAATTGGAATGGTTAGCAGGATCATTGACAGGCTGTCCATCAGACAACCAAGCACTAAATAGAAGACCAGAATGATCACCAGTATCAGTAATGGGCTATAACCCTGATCACTTACCCATATGGCCAGTTCCTGGGGTACCTGGGTGAGTGCCAGAAATCCATTGTAGAAACCGGCACCCAATACAATGAAAAAGATCATTGCTGTTGAGCGCGCAGTGACCATAAAGCTCTCACTGAGCGTCTTGCGATTTAAACCGCCGTTAGCAAATGCAATGAGGCCCGTACCGAAGGCGCCAACCGCGGCACCTTCTGTGGGAGTGAACCAACCAAGATAAATTCCACCAACAACGACTGCGAAAACAAGTAGTACAGGCCACACAGCAGCCAGTGCATGCATGCGCTCCCGGTAACTTACGCGTTCTTTTAAACCGGCAGATTTCGGGTAAATTCGAACGTATATTGATATCGCAATGATGTAGCCGAGTGCTGCAAGTAAGCCGGGGATGAAGGCTGCTAAAAAAAGCTTGGCGATGTTTTGTTCAGTTAAAATTGCGTATATGACCAGTACGACGGAAGGCGGTATCAGAATACCCAGTGTGCCGCCGGCGGCCAGGGTTGCCGTTGAAAAGCCGCCTGCATAACCATATTTGCGTAACTCCGGTAGTGCTACCCGCCCCATGGTCGCTGCGGTGGCGAGGGATGAGCCACATATGGAGCCAAACCCTGCGCAAGCGCCGACAGCCGCCATCGCTACGCCCCCTTTGCGGTGGCCCAGCCAGCTTGCAGCCGCTTTAAACAATGCCTGTGACATCCCACCCATGGTGGCGAACTGTCCCATTAACAGAAACATCGGAACAATCGAAAGTGTGTAGCTGGAGAAGGTGCCGAATGTTTCGGACTTAAGGCGTGCGAAAGGAATGCTGGTGTCACCGGTGACAATCGCAAGCCCGGCAAGACCGACGATGAACATGGTGAGTCCAATCGGAACCCGTATAAAGATGAGTATCAGAACAGCCGGAAAGGACAACAGTCCTATTGCAAAATCACTCAAGTTATTGCCTCTGACCAGATGGCAGGATTTGCTTTCGCCCAAAGAGTTCAGCGGCTCTTACAAAGGCAACATATACACCGACCACTGCGGCAATGGTTGCGCCGATCATGCAAAATGCGTAACCCCACCAGACGGGGTACTCAAGCAGTAAGGTAGTTTGACCTGAGCGTATTTTGGAGTGCATTCCGCTGTAGAGTTGAACTGCAATCAACAGCAGAACTAAAGCGAAGATAGTATCGATTGTAAATTGCAGTAGCCGATTGACAGATGGCGAAAGCCCTTTGGTAAATATATCTACCGAGGCGTGGCTACCGGTGATTTGGCAGAGTGGTAAGAAGGCGAATATCGAGAACGCTACACCAGCTTCGATAAGCTCGAAGTCTCCGTTGACGGGACCAATACCTGAATCTATGGCCCACTGGGCAAAGCTGGGTGCGACGCTGGAGAAAAAAGCACCATGTAGCAGGCCGTTGAGAGAGCGGCCCACTACCGAGACGCACGTGAGTAGAATCAGGGCAATCAATACCAAACCGCCCAGGTAGGCGATGTAGCGAGATAGGCCGTTAAAAAAATTGTACATTAGCGTATAAGTACACAGTTCGCTGCGGCACGAGTGGCCGCAGCATCAGCACAAAGTTACTTAACGCTGGCGTTATAGTGATCGATTAACTGCCGGGCACGGTCTATCAAGGCCTGTCCGTCTAAATCTTTCTCGGCAAGGTCGGCGATCCATGTGGCATAGATAGGATCAACAACCGGCTTCCAGACAGATGCTGCTGTTTCGGCATCAATGGTGATGATGTTGTTACCGGCTTCGACTGCAAGTGCGCGGGCAGGGGCATCGGCGTCAGCCTGCGTGCCGCCGGCAAAGATAGAAAATTCTAAACCGGAATTGTCATCAATAACAGCCTGCATGTCAGCAGGCAGGTTGTTGTACGTGTCTTTGTTCATCGCTAAAACGAATGTCAGGGTGTAAAGCGCAGTACCTTCAAACTCAGTGTGATTTTCAACCAGTTCAGGTATTTTAAGCGCGGTGGTAACTTCCCATGGAATGGTTGTTCCATCGATGACACCCTTAGCTAAACCTTCTGATACCGCAGGCACTGGCATACCGACCGGTGTGGCGCCTGTCGCTTCGAGTAACTTGTTTACCAGGCGGGATCCACCGCGAATCTTCATGCCTTTTAGATCATCTGGTACCTCTACCGGATCGGCTGTGTGAAACAAACCAGGTCCGTGCACCCAGGTTCCCAACATGTGAACGTCTGAGAACTGCTCTTTCATGCCTTCCTCGTACATGTGCCAATAAGCGTAGGAAGCCGCTCTGGCATCGTCGACCATAAACGGCAGTTCAAAAACTTCGGTCGACGGAAAGCGACCAGGTGTGTAGCCCACTACTGTCCAGCCAATATCGATAATGCCGTCGGCTATGTGATCATATAGCTCAGGTGGCTTGCCGCCCAGTGCCATGCCGGCGTAGCGTTCGACCTTGATGCGGCCGCCGGAATCTTTCTCGACATTATCAGCCCAGACATCGAGCACCTGACTTGGTACAGTCGCTTGCGGGGGTAAGAAGTGTTCCAGCTTTAAAGTGAATTCCTGGGCAACAGCGCTTAGAGGGGTAATGGCGGTTAGTAGGCCGGCACAGAGACCGGCCATTAGAGATCTGCGTAATAACATTCGATATTTCCCTGATATAAGAAAGTAGCAATTTCAGTTTAAGCTCAGTGACCAATACCAGAACACCAAGGCTCGTACCTGCGCACCCGCTCAACCCGCTTGTCAGGTGCCATTATAGCTATAATACATAGCTAAACGATTAGATAGCAACCAAAGGCAGCTTACATGTTGATTCTGGCGCAATTGCGTGTGGCGACAAAGAGTCGTATATGGCGATGAACATGCGAATGAGGGTCTGGCGTCTGTGGTAGCGCCGGGCTTATTCTAAGACCCGGATCCAGTGGCAAAAAGATCCGGTGCGATGGGTTCCATGATCCGCTATGTGTAGGTAATAAATTTAGGTAAAACGGCCTGGTCAGTAGTGATTATTGTAATAAATGCTGCCCGAGATAGAGTTCAGGGGGATTGGCCCTGCATTACAGACAATAGTTACGAGACGATATTCAACATATGCGCCTGAAAAGAGAGCATTGCATAACCAGCACATTGACCGCGTAATATCCGAACTGGTGATGCCCTAAACAGTCAGGGCAGAATAACTGCTATAAAAGTCTGCTGGTGTCGGCGCGCCGACGGTTTTATCTGCCGTTTTGATTTCGCGATTAACTACCACGACGTTTTCGTATTCACCGCGATCAGACCGGACACCATTGCAGATCTCACACCAATCAAGGTTTATATTGGAGACACTGGAACTCACCAGAGAAATTTCACAGCTTGGGAAAACTTGTAGCGTTGTCGTTGCTCTTTTCTTTGCTCAGCAGTGTTTTAAAGATATTTGAATCGAAATTATTGCAGTTACACAGCAATATCAAAATTTCCACTGAGAAGCATGTTCCATCGCACTTCGTGCAATCGAAACCCTTATTTT
This sequence comes from uncultured Granulosicoccaceae bacterium, assembly GCA_938041955.1. Taxonomy (GTDB): domain Bacteria; phylum Pseudomonadota; class Gammaproteobacteria; order Granulosicoccales; family Granulosicoccaceae. The sequence goes on from CALISD010000123.1 coordinate 11,373, forward strand.
CTCAACGTGATCAGCACATTCTCGTTGGAGCAAACAGGACATTGCATAACCAACGGTTCGTTGCGCCACTACCCTGTTAATCAAAAACACCATGCACATCACAACAACCTCTGGAAATCAGCGTCTGCCGGGGTCGAGTTTCTCACAGGGGTGGATTTCTCTTAGGTGATCGACTGGTGACTCCGAAATGTCAATTCAAAAATATCTGATTTTCAGCGGTTATATTTTGTCAATCGCTCGCCTGTGGTCATCGGCCGGAAAGTAGCTTGTTAGTCGGTGCAACATCTGCAGCACCGATAACCAGGTAACAAGCTCGATAATCGCTGCTGACGATACCTCACCTTCCCGGCAAGCGTTAACAACGTCAGATGTGATTTCTGCAGGGCTGGGGGAGGCCGCTCTTGCCAACATGATTAACGTATATTGTTTTTCGTCTGTGTCAGCTAACTCGGTAGTTGGATCGAGAGCAAACTGCGCTGCCTGGTTGAGTTGATCGTCTGTTAACCCGAGATGAGCGCCCAGGAGTCGTTGCTCTGCAACGAGTGGTTCGTCTTTCACTACCGTTGCGAAGACGACACCGGCCAAAACTTTGGTGCCTAGTCCAACTACGGTGGTCTCTGTGTTAAGGTTTTCGCGTAACGCAGATGCGACGGCTCGAATACCGCGTTTGTTTTTCATGCGTGACAACACAGGAAAATCGTGACCGCACAGCGTGGTCATGAACTCTCCGACGGCCGGCCATGAATCAGGCACACCTTTCTGCCACTGACCATCCAGACGCAATGCGGTCGGTGCATAGCGAATTACCGAGAGTTTGGTCCATAGTGAATCTGAATCCGGAGCCTCGGCAATTGACATATCTTCAGGTAGGTCTGCGCCAGATTTCCCTGGACTCCAGTTGACGCCCATCATTGCGGTGGTTTCTGCGACTGTGCTGGTTTCGAGTTCAACGCTGATTGCATCCATGAATTTGTTTAAAAACCCCATCATTACAATACCCAGCACCACCCACTCGGTTTGTTTTGAAGAAAAGTGCTGCTCTAGTTCGTCACGCTCTTCATTTGTCAGCTCACACGGAACACGTGCTAACGAACGAGCAACAGCAATCGCTGCAAGTTCTTGAGGACTAAACTGTTCACCCCCTACGAGCGCCTGGGCCACTTTCTCTGGCGCTGCACCGCGACGCAGCGCAAAGGAGCAAGTGTGGGCTGAGCAGTACGGACACTCAGCTGCGCGGCTGGACACATACATCCCCAAACCGACAATGTCTTTAGGTGCTCCGCCTATCCCGAAAATTGAGAAAGGCAAATTCAAAAAATTCGGCACCAGGATATTGTAGGTGCGAAAAGCCGGGGGCCAGATTTCAAGGTAGCTGTCGCAGTTTGGAACAACGCCGATCAGTACGCGCACTAACTCGAGCAGCGGGCCATATCTTTTGTGCAGTACCGGCATGGGCACGGCATCAGTTTTGAGCAATGTAGCGAGCATATTATCGGCAGTCGCTGGTGAGGTTGCTTCAGCCATCGGGTCTCCTCCTGTGGGACTGGCAGGAATATGTTGTATGCCGAGTTTACCTGATCACACTATAAACCGCTGGCGAGGACGAGTTGGCCATTCAACACGGCATGTGTGTGCAGCATGCTGCATCGTGACTCTTTACAGGGGAGGCTGACGCTTTAACCCGGCCGGCAGATTGCGGGACACCACGCTGATCGTTCGGGCTGTGTACACGGTCGAAGAAATCCGGACAGTAAGAGCAACTGTTCGGCGGAGGTTTGCCGGACTTTGCCTTAAAGCGAAGATACGCTTTACAGCATCTATAATCGGACAGGTGCTCCAGTTACTGTATTGTCTTGTGGCTTAGAGAAATCGCCTGGCTAACGTTCGGACTGTTAGAGTGTACTTTTCGAGTATAAAATTCGTTGCTGTGTCTAAAAAACTCGCGTTTGGTTTCTTAACTGCGAGTTATATCCCTGTAAATTCCTGTAGAAAATTATAATAATTTTCGCCATTGTCTGCCGGCCAATGCGTAATGGGTCTGAGGCTCAGGGCGCGGTGTTGCGTCTATGATTGTGGGGCTAGCGGGCTTTGTAGAAAAAATTTTGTCATTAATTCATACAGGTCTGGGTAGGCTTCAAACAGTAAGTCAGGTGTTTCAAAAAACACTTCGCTTAAGACGGCGAAAAACTCAGCGGGGTTTGTCGCCCCATAACGATCGATGCCCTGCTTGGGATTGACCTGAAAATCTTCAAAGGCATTGCTCATCAATTTCGACCAGGTGCCTTGATTCATGCCTTTCTGCATCGGTGGAAATCCGTTGGCGCGACCGTTTAACATGTCGAGTTTATGAACAAATTCGTGAATCACCACGTTGTGTCCATCACGAACTCCAGCATGCTCGGTATCTTTCCACGAAAGTATAACTGGACCTCTCAACCACGCCTCCCCGCTGCGGTGGCTATGCTTTGTGTGGGTCACGCCGAATTCATCTACCTCTGAGGTTTCGCGGCTGAAACCAGCAGGGTACACGATGACTGAAGACCAGCCGCTATACCAGTCAAGATTAAGATTCAGGATTGGCAGGCAAGCTTGCAGCGCGATTGATTGACGTACAGTCTCAGTTATTTCGAAACCATGCGCGCCACTGATGTCTTTATTGTGTAAAAACAGCGTCGCCAGTGTAAATAGCTTGTTCTGGTCATTTTCGTTTAGCCGATCCAGTACGGGTATTTCCGACTTTACCTGTTGCCACTCTTGTAGGGTAATCTGGCTTTTAGCCAGTATGCGTTGTTCACGCCATCGTTTAAATTTACTGAACATATTTATGACAAAGGCCGTATTGGGAGCTGGGGGAATTGTAATGATTATTAATGTTGGGGGCTATCTCTGACAGTTCAATGTGGGCTGTTGGTTTTAGGCCGGAATGTCCATGCGCACGTCTGGCTTCTGCTACCTGCCATACATCGTGTAGCCACAGAAGGTTGAAAAGGAGTGCGCATCATCAGTAATAAAAGATCAAGGTAACCCGCGCGTTAGCAAGGCAAGACACGCTCGTCCAGCGGATCACAGCGTAAGCGCTAATCCTTGCTCACGCAGCGGGCTAGCTGAGATCGGTCCAGGTCAGCCATCAGCTGCTTGATCCGTGCAAGACAACAGAAGCTTGAAAAGGAATACGCGGCATCAGCTATATAGATCAAGGTAACCCGCCGCGTTAGCAAGGCAGGACCCGCTCGCCGAGCGGATCACAGCGTATGCGCTGATCCTTGCTCACGCAGCGGGTTACGTGGGATCGGTTCAGGTCAGCCTTCTGCTTCTTGCCATGCTCCGCGGGGGACAACAGAGATTTGAAAAAGAATACGCATCGTCAGTAATAAAGGATCAAGGTAACCCGCCGCGTGAGCAAGGCAAGACACCCTCGTCCAGCGGATCACAGCGTATGCGCTGATCCTTGCTCACGCAGCGGGCTACGTGAGGTCGGTTCAGTTCTGCCTTCTGCTGCTTGCCATGCTCCGTGCGAGACAACAGAAGCTTGAAAAAGAATACGCATCGTCAGTAATAGATGCTCAGGGTAATTTGCGCTGTTTGGTGGCTCGTGCGCTAAGCTGGCATAGCTTGCTCAACCAACTGAACCCAATAGGAGCAGCCATGCGGTATGGCTTCATCATTGAAGTCATACTCTGGATGATGAAGTAGTGCGGTATCACCATTGCCCATAAAGATAAAAGCACCGGGCCTGGCTTCCAACATGTACGAGAAATCTTCAGCACCCATAACCGGGGCTATATCTGCATCGACATTATCTGGCCCTGAAACCTTTTCGGCAATTCCCGCGGCAAACGCTGTTTGCTTGTCTGAGTTAACGGTTACCGGATAACCATAGTGATATTCCAGTTCGGCCGTGGCATCCATTGACTTTGCAGTATGTTCAACCACTGTTTCCATTCGTTCTTTTATCTGATCACGTACCTCTGAAGACAATGTACGAACAGTGCCTTTGATGCTGACTGTTTGCGGGATCACATTGTATGAAATGGTATCTGTATTGAACGAGGTAACGGAAATCACGGCGTTCTCGAGTGGATCAATGTTGCGTGACACAATAGACTGCAAAGCGAGTGTTATTTGTGACGCGATAACTGTCGGGTCTATGCCGCGGTGAGGCGCTGCTGCATGGCCGCCTTTGCCGGTTACTACAATATCAAATTGATCAGCTGCTGCCATGATCGAACCAGGGCGTATGGCGAACTTGCCAATCTCCATACCAGGCCAGTTATGCATACCGTAGACTTCTTTAATGCCAAAGCGATCCATCATGCCGTCTTGAACCATTTCATTGCCGCCGCCACCGCCTTCTTCAGCCGGTTGAAATATCACGGCGACTTTGCCACTGAAATTTCGAGTTTCACTTAGATACTTGGCGGCACCTAGCAACATGGCTGTGTGGCCGTCGTGGCCGCATGCGTGCATCTTACCGTCTGTGGTGGAGGCGTGAGGCACACCGCTGGCTTCATGGATAGGTAATGCGTCCATATCAGCACGTAAACCGATCACATTGCCGGAGCTATTGTCCTTGCCGTTGATGATCCCCACCACACCGGTTCTGCCGATACCTTCTACGACTTCATCAACACCGAATTCACGCAACTTGTCAGCGACTACCCCTGCAGTGCGCTGCACGTCAAACAGCAATTCAGGATTTTGGTGCAAATCGCGGCGCCACTCTGTGATTTCTGGTAACAGATCTGCAAATCGATTGACTAGTGGCATGTCGGGATCCTTTGGAAATTTATTGGTTATGTCTCCGCGACAGCATGCCAATTACACACAATTTGCGCAAGCAGGGATTACATTTACGGCGTTTCATAGGTCGACCATCGCTGTGGCGATCGCTATCATGATGCCTGGGAGGGATCTGGCATGAGGCGGAGATCACACTCCTGTGCAGAGGAAGCCACATGGCCAAAATCAAAAAAATCGAACTACTGATAGTAGATTTGAAACCAAAAGTTAAGCGCACAGATGCCATACAGTCGTTTGACAGTCAGCAAACACCGATGGTGCTCATCACAGATGCTGATGGGTTCACGGGTACGGGTTACAGCTATACAATCGGTCAGGGCGGTGAGGCTATTATGTCGCTGCTTAAAGAGACACTTGTGCCGCGCCTTATTGGCGCGGATGCAGATTCAATCGAAAAGATCTGGCGCGATCTTCTGTTCTCTACCCATGCGACCAGTGTGGGTGCAATTACCTCACTTGCATTGGCGGCTATTGATACTGCGTTGTGGGACCTGAAGGCCCGTCGTGCAAACCTGCCGTTGTATAAGCTCGCCGGTGGCGCGAAAGACAGTGTGCCGCTGTACACCACTGAGGGCGGCTGGTTGCATATACCAGTTGAAGATCTGGTCGCTGATGCGGTCAATGCAAAAGCAGCGGGATTCTCCGGCTCTAAAATCAAAATAGGCAAACGTCATCTGGCTGAAGATCGCGAGCGCTTAAAGGCGGTGCGTGAGGCGGTAGGCGATGATTACGACATTATGGTTGATGCGAATCAGGGTTTTAGTTTGTCTGAATCTATTCGTCGAGCAGCAATGCTAGAACAGTTCGATATCGGCTGGTTTGAAGAGCCAATGCCGGCTGATGATGTGGCAGCGCACGCGCATTTGGCAAAACACACCAGTGTGCCCGTTGCAGTGGGTGAGAGTCTGTATTCGATCTCGCAGTTTAAAGATTATCTGCATGCCGGGGCCGCATCAATTGTGCAGGTTGATGTCGCACGAATCGGTGGTATCACGCCATGGTTAAAAGTCGCGCATATGGCGGAGGCGTATAACGTATCGGTTTGCCCTCACTTTCTTATGGAGCTCCACGTAAGTCTGGTGTGTGCGGTACCCAACACGCCGTGGCTTGAATACATTCCACAACTGGATGATATCACCGAGGAACAGATGACTGTGGAGCAGGGGGTGGCGGAACCCAGCTCACTTCCGGGAATCGGGATTCACTGGGATAAAAACGAGATTGATCAACGGCGTATGAAGCCTTTTGATTTTGTTTTAACCGGCTAACATGGCTTGTGGCGGTCGGCGCTCTCAGGAAACCCGACCCATGAAGCCTCCGGCAAGCTATTTATGTGCAGACGTTTTTCCAGCAATACAGCAAGGCAACTTTGGATATAAGATAGTAGTTGCTGGAAGTGAAAGCCGTATAAGATTATAGCAGTACGCGACTCGCTCACTCGTCGGATGTTTCCTTTACGCTCACCTCGGGCTGCATGTCGCAAGTCCTGACAAACCTTCTGTTGTGATTGGTACGCGAAGTTGCGCATCGACTAAGCTGGCAGCACGTGTTCAACGGTTACTAAATTTATTCGTTAGTAACAAGCTCAGACAGCACATTGCGAAATTCCATTGGTCTACCGATGTGATAACCCTGCAACAAGTCGCAATTCACTTTGGACAAAAATTCGGCCTGGGCATCATTCTCCACTCCTTCAGACACGACTTCCATGCCCATCTCGTGGGCGACACAGATGATCGCTTTGACGATGGAGTTGTCGTCCTGGTTTTCAGGTATGCCGTGGACAAATGATCTGTCGATTTTAATACGTGACAGCGGTAATTCGCGCAAACGACTGAATGATGAGTATCCGGTGCCAAAATCATCTATTGATAGTTCAATGCCTGCATCGCGTAAGGCATGCAACACTTCAATGCTATGGGTCGCGTTGTCTAATAGTGCGGACTCGGTGAGTTCCAGCTCAAGTGCGTGCCCGGGTGTGCCGGTTTTTTCTAATATTGCGGTTATTTTTTCTTGTAAATTACCTGCACTAAACTGCTTGGCAGATACATTGACACTCATTCGAATGTTATTGATACCCGCTTCTCGTAATTCTTTAAGTTTCTTGCAGGTTTCTGTCAGAATCCACTCACCGAGTGGTTCGATTATCCCAGTTTCCTCTGCAATGTGAATAAACGAATCAGGCCTGAGCAAGCCTTTCTCCGGATGGTTCCAGCGAACCAGTGCTTCGTAGCCGACAATTCTTTGTTGTCGCAAATCAAGTTGTGGCTGAAAGTACAGTTCGAATTGTGATTCCCTTAGTGCTATACGTAAATCACTTTCGATTTTAAACTTTCTTTGCTGTACTGCTTTTAAGTCAGCGGTAAAGAATTGAACGAGATTTGATCCGCATGTTTTAGCGCGATCCATCGCGGCATGTGAAAATCGGATCAGTTCTTCATTATCGGTCGAGTCTTCCGGGTACATGCTTACACCAATACTTGCCGCGGTGCAGATTTCGTGAGAGCCGACATCATACGGTCGTGCTAGCTCTTTAATAATTTGATCGGAAATTTGCGATACCTCATTTAATGAGTCTATCTGTTCCAGTACCACTGTAAACTCATCGTCACCAAGACGTGCCACTGTGTCGCAGTTTCTGACAATGCTTTGTAATCGTTGTGCCACTTCTTTCAGTAGTGAATCGCCAATTTCATGACCCAGTGATTCATTTACGTTCTTAAATCGGTTGATGTCCAGCAACAGCAGTGCGACTTTCTTATCGGTATGCCTGGCTCTCAGGAGTGCGTTGTTAAATCTGGCGTTGAAAAATAATCGGTTAGGGAGGCTGGTAAGAGAATCATGATGGGTTTTGTGTTGCAGACTATCGTTGGCTTTGCGCAACTGATCTTCAGCTGCTTTGTGTTCGCTGACATCCATCATTGCTGTTTGGCACAGACATGTATTACTACCAAATGTATGTACGGGAGTTGAGTACAACATGACCGGTATTGATTTCCCATTGCTGGTTATCGCAGTTCGAAGTGTTGCTTTGTTTCCAGCGACTACCGCGTTTACATGTGTTTGTATTCTGTCGTGGTCATCTGATCTTATGTATGCAGAGAGTGGCTGATCGCAATTCTGATCGTGATGATTGCCCAGTAAATTACAACTGACCGTATTCGACTCGACAATATTCAAGAAGCGATCAACGGTTAAGTATCCAATCGGGGCAGAATCAAGTTGGGCGCGATACCTTGCGTTGTCAGCACGCAGGCGCTGCAATTCGTCTCTGTAGGTGGCAAGTTGGGACTCATGTGTTTGAACGGGTGAAGAAACGACTTTTATGGTGCTGTCAATCGAATCCATTCTTTGCATAGGTTTTTCCTGTACATCGCTATTCATTGAGCTGCGGCCGGTGGTGAAACTGTGCACTGAGCTGTACTGGATTTGATGTATTAACTATAAGACCAAAAGGCACTTCTCTTACCTCATAGAGACTTAGGGTATGTTCTCTCGCTTCCTGCTACTTCCGGTAAGCTGGTTTTGCGCCATCTCAATTGTAGTCCGCGAAACGTCGAGCTTAACAACAGCGATTTATATAGTTCATATCAGTGGTTGTTGGGAATACTTTTTATGATTTGAATGACTTTCACGTCAATTCGCTGACGAGATTGACGTGTATGAATGGGAATTTACCTATACGGAAGTGGACAGCAGAGCCTGGCATGATTCTCTCACTCACGCATTGGCTTTCATCGGGTGTGCAAGTGTGCGTGCACTGGAGGCCCGACGCGTGAGAGTGTTATCTTACTTCTCCTGCCTGGCAATGGGTTCTGAGCAGGTGAGTTGCTTTTGACGGGTAGTAATGAACATGAATCGGCACATGCAGGGGCTGCCACATCTTAGTGTGGCGTCAGAGTGCACAACTATGTGCTTAACCTGGAATATTGTCTTTGGGTAAAATCGCCGCGCCCCACGGGAAGCGCCCGACTTTAACTGATTTTTCAGCTTTTAATGTTTTTACGTCAAGCACGGTGACGTCACCTGATACACCGTTAGTCGTATAAAGTTTGTCTTCCTCGGGGGTCAGAGCGGTGTGCCAGACTCGCCGACCGACCAATATATATTTAATGGGCTCGTATGTAGCGCGGTCGACTACGGCGACGTGATTGGATGGACCAAGTGCGATAAAAGCATATTTCCCGTCCGAGGTCAGTTCAATACCCACCGGTTGTATGCGACCGGCAGTTATTCCCTTGATCTCAAAGTTAATGACTTTTTTAATTTGCCGTGTGTCAGTGGAAATAACAGACACGGTGCCGCCAATTTCTGAGGATACCCACAGTTCTTTGTTGTCACGCGTGAACTCGGCATCTCTCGGGCGTTGATCAACCAGTGTGTTATCGATAATTTGATTGGTGGCGGTATCAATCCAATGTGCCATGTTGGTGGTTTCAGAGGTCACAATGGCCCACTTGCCGTCATGGCTTACCGCCATACCTTCAGGTTCAACCCCGACATCGACCTGTGCGACCACCGTGCGGGTTTCTATATCGACCACGGTGGCCACCGCGTCATCTTCGTTGGCGATATACAGGTGCTTGTTATCCGGGTGCAGGGCGAATTGCTCAGGGTCTTCACCTGAAGGCAGGTTATGGATGATCTTGTCTGTAGCGATATCCATCATTTGTACGGTGTCTGAGTCAGAGGCACAAATGAACAGGTATTTAAAATCGTGCGACAGCGTGACGCCCCGCGGGCGCTCACCGACATCAATGGTTTTGATCACTTCATTGGTTTCGGTATCAATAACCGAAATGGTGTCGTCCCGTTCGTTAGAGATATACACCCAATGTGCAAATACGCTTTGTGAGGTTAAGAGTAGCGTTGAAGATACGGCCAGCGTGAACCATGATTTCATTATTGTTTATTCCATGCCCTTACAGTTTGATTCTGGTTGGTCCAGACCCAATGTGTCCAGTTCGGTAGTATGATGTAAAAAGCCTTCAATAGGGGCAAGCGCAACTACAGATTTCGGGTGAACCAGCGGGATTGGTTGTCGCAATTGGCCATTCCAGCTTCGGTAAGTCAATTTTCTGCCTTTGAAACCCGCTAAAGAGAACCTGTCTGACATCATATATTCTCTGAGTTCAGCCGGAATAATAGAGCCTGTACGAGTGACTGCTTCACCAACACTTCGCACGGCAGCCCAGGCCGCGTAGTCAATACTGGTCATTGGTCGGCCGGCATTTTCGACAAAGCGTGACTGCAATTGCAGGGCGCCCCATTGTTCAACCACCCGGTCCCACGCGACCGGTTCAAGCCCGCTGGTGCCGGTGATCGGCCTTGGCAGCCATGAGTTGTATAATACGTATTGCCCGAAGTCATCATTTTCATCGGCGACGACGATCACATCGTACTTACGCGCCTGGGTGAATTTAGGGATTTCGGAAGAGGCACTCCTGCGCAAGTCTGAGTCTTCTATCCAGCGTTTTTCGTGGCTTATTGAAACGCGATATTTTTTCGCAGAGTTCCTGACGCTGTTTGCGAATTGCCTGTCGACATCGCGATTACCCTCTAATAGAAATACTGACTTCCACTTGCGCATATTGAAGAACTGCATCAGGGCATCGGTCAACATGGCGCGCGAAGGCAGAGTATGTAGCACATTGGCGCGGCAGCCTTCACTACGAAGGGTAATGTCTGCGCTGCCGGCATTAAAAATTAGATCGTTGGAAGCTTCTGGCAGGTCGGCTAACTTCTGCAAGTTTTCTGCACTGACATTGGCAATGACCAGCTGGCTTCCCGCCAGTGCGAGCTTCGCGGCGGCGATGACGTCTTCGCCCTTCGGGACCAGTATTTTCCGAAGCGTATAGTCGTGCTTTAAAAACCTGCCAGTGGTGTTGTTATCGAAAATACCCACCGCCGCCCCTTGCTCGCCTTCATCTTCAGGCCAGCTGACAAGATTGGATAACACGGGGGGGCGATCAACTTCCTGTTCAAGATAAACCATGCTGATATCTAATGGTGCTGCAGATATTTTGCAGGCTGCCAGCAGCAGGACTGCTGAAAGTACAGAACGTGACGGATAAACTATTGAGCTGAATTGTGCCATCGTCATAAGTGCGGTCATTTGTTCGGTATCTGATGTTACAGCTGTGCCAGTGAGCGCTGCTGAACAATACGCTTTTGGTTTTTTCGAAGCTTAGCCTGAGACCATACCTGCCTTTCAATAGATTTCAGCATAGGCATTAACGGTAGGTCTGTCTGTGGCCGGTGTGGGGAAAATAAATGATTTTCCAGTCGGCTCACAAGGTTTGACTCGGCGCCGCCCAGCAGCGCCCGGGATTCGGGCTGCTTTATCTTTCGATATAACGCTTCGGTATTGCCACCTCGCGCCAAAGCGCGAAGTGCACTAATGTGTTGTTGTAAACGCGCACGGCGTTGAAACCGCTTAGCGAGTGCCGGGCCCCAAAGAAGCAGCAAAGCCGCCACTGAGACACCAGCTGCCACATAGGTAAAAAAACGCAATTGATTGGTGGATTGCAGCCAATGCTTAAAACGATTGACACCGGTTTCCTGCATGGCGAGCCTACTTAAAACATCTGCGCGGTCTGGCAAGCCAACGTTGATGCGCCGTGCTGGAATAATGGCCTCTTTTGGTTTGTTATCGGTAGTGTTCCACCATGGAATTCGGACGGTGTCCAGAAACACAGGAATGGGGCTCTGTGCTTTAACTCTATAGGTAAAGCTGGCTGTCGATATCACGCTGTTGTCAGTCAATGTCTCATTGCGGGTTGAGTTAATCAGTGTTTGTTGCACAGCACGGCTCTCCGGCACCACCGGTGATGGAATTTGACCCGCCAGAACGGCTGCTGCACTAACCTTGATCGTGCGTTCGAGCTCGTCACCGGCGCGTAGTTCGGTAGGGGGTACGGACCACTCCTCAGACAATTGCAGGCCACCCGCCGGCAACCACCATTGGCCTCGATCATCGGGGGCTGCGTTTACCGACAATTTTAGGGGCTCCAGGCGACGAGAGAATTCTGCCCGTTCAATACGTGACTTGGCAATGGTACCTGCCCATTGAATATCGCCCAATATCAGTGTGCCTGAGCGCTTTGGAAAGATCAGGTATTGCCATTCGGTACGAAACCACTCCCGATTATCGCCTTTGAAAGTGCGACGATTATTGATTAACTCACGCGTGCTGAAATTGGTTAGTTCGGGTAATGTTATCGATTCATTGTTGAGCGGGTAGCGATGTAACAGTTCGATAGTGAGTTTTACTTGCTGGTTTACCCACGCAGTTTCAGGTGACAGTGAAGTTTTAATTTGCAAGTCACTGTCCAGCGGCTGCCAATCGGGTCGGGTGGCATCAAGTACCTTAATGTGTAAAGAGTTGGAAGTAATGTCTCCCGCCATTAGAGGGCCAATCACCACAACGCCAGGTTGTTTTGGAATCAAATCCATTCGTCGTATTTTGATCTCAACCACCTTACCGCCAATCACGGCAATACGGGTTCCGGTGGTTTCACGCACCAGAGTCGCCTGTTCAAGTAACGGTGATAGATCAATCGGGTCAAGCAAACCCGTGGATTCTAACTCCAGTACTACAGCATCACCGAGGTAAATTTCACTGGTGTCAAAGCTGAGATCTATATAGGGCTTTGACGAGATCGTCTGAGCGTAACTGTTTGAGCCAACCATCAATGTTAAGCCGACGATCAAACAAACAAGCGTTCGAGCAAGCATAGCAACGATTACCATGGGTTGCCTCCTTCAGGGGCCGCGTCACCGGCCGCTTTTCTGCGTGCTATTTCAAGTTCGATTTTTTTACGTAAGTATTTTTCTGCATCATGGTTGATCTGATTGAGCCACTGTTCGGTAGCCTGTGCAGACTCGAGGTTGGCTCGCATGCTGGCGGCCTGCGCATCACTGTTAGATTTTTTACCTTCAGCGCCGGTAGAGGCATTGCGTTCGTCTGTGCTGTCAGTTTCGGTACCCTGAGTTGACCCACCTTCAGGGCTGCCGTCGTCTTTCAGGGTTTTATCACTACCGGCTTCGCCACTGTCACCGGCTGCCATCGCCTCTGGCGTTGGGCCACGATTATCAGTGTCGCCTTCGCGATCATCGCCGTTTTCTTTCTCTTCTTCAGGCTTCTCACTGCCTTCTTCTGAACCGCCACCGGCTTGCTCGTCGCCATCGCTTTCCACCCGGTCAATCTCATCGCCTTTGCGTTGCAGTGCTGATTGACCGCGCTCTTCCTGGTCAAGGCTTAACAGCCTTCGCATGAGCTCTGCGTTGAATGCGGCGTCTTCAAAGTCTGGTTGTTGAGCCAATGCCATCTGATACGCCTCCAGTGCCAGAGCGTAATAGCCCATTTTAACGTAGGTGTTGCCAAGGTTGTGCATGGCCTTGTGATCATCGGCGCGTATAAATGCTTCAGCGGCACGCCACCACTGGCTTGATTGATAGAAAGCGATGCCCTTCCACGCCGGATTGGTATAGATCTCTGCAGCTTCTGCAAAGCGCTCCTGCTGGTATAGCCGATGGGCGATCAGGTTGTCGTCAGCCAGTGCGTTGGTAGTGAACAGAACAATGGCAAGTAGCAGGGTGCGAATGAATGAAGTCATTCAAGCTCCCTGCGAAAAGCAAAAAGCATTAGCGGAATGCCAAGCAGCAACAACCAATGTGACTGGTTTGACCAAAGCAGGGTGGTAATACCTGTTTGTGTTAAGAACCTGTTGTCAGTATCTATGCTATCCAATGCGAGCCTGGATAAGTTTACGTTACCGATGCTGTCAGCCTGCAGCATCACACCGCCGCCGCTTTCAGCCATACTGTTGGCCGCTTCTAAATCAAACGGTGCGGCGTTGCCGGTGTCGTCACTGCCGAACAAAATAAAATCGGTGCGGTGCCCAAGGCTTGCCAGGCGAGCCACAGCCGCATCAGAGCGTGTGTTGAATCCGCCGGTGTCGGTTAATACAAACAGCCGGGCGTTAACCAGGTTACTGCCTTCGATCACCGACCAGGCAAGCGAGAATGCCCGGGTTAAGTTAGAACCATCCATCGGTACGGTGCCGTAGTCGAGCAAGTTGACGTTGTCTTTAAAGTGGGTGGAATCAAATGAAGGCGGTGCTATTACAAAGGAATCTCCTGAGTAGACAATCAATGTGGTGGAGTTGGCGTTTGCACGCTCTGCAAGTGCTATTGCTGTACCTCGCATGGCGGAGAGTCGTGACGGTACGGTGTCTGTGAGTGTCATTGATCGAGACACATCGGCCAGTACTATCCACCCCTGGCTATGTTGAAACGTTTTACTGTCTTTCGCTTCTATTGAAGGACCAGACAGCGCGGCGCATGCCATGGCGGCCAATAGTAGTACAGGATGCCGGAGCGCTGAGGCACGTTGCCCGCGCTGTAAAAAATCCAGCACGTGTGGGCGGATAACGTTACGCCACCCGTTGCTGTTATCCGTTCGTAAAATAAAGTACGCTAACAAGAGCAGTGCGGCAGGTATCAGCCACCAGGGTTGCAATAGAGTCATGGCGTCGTGCCCCATGCGCTACCGGTTTGTGTTGCCTTCCACTGGATAGAAAGCAATGCCGCCAATATGAAACACAGTAGTGCAATGGCCACAAAGACGTTTCTGAGATCCTGCTTTATGATCAACGACGGGGCCACGGCTTCAGCGCTTTCAAGTGTGTCTATTTTGCTATAGATCGATCTCAGCTCATTGCTGGTACGGGCACGGAAAAACTCACCTCCGGCTGAGGCGGCGATCGCTTTTAATGTTTCTTCGTCAAGGTCTGCTGCGGCTGATTGGAATTGTTGTGTGTCGCTTGAATCATCGCTGCCAAGGCCAATAGTATGTACCACGATGCCAAGCGAGCTGGCCAGAGTGGCAGCGTCTTCGGGTTCAACAGAGCCTGCGTTGTTGGTGCCATCTGATAACAATACAATGGCTTTTTCTGCTGCGGGGTCATCGCGCAGGCTTTGTATTGCAAGGCCTAATGCATCCCCCATCGCGGTGGTTCTGCCAGCCATGCCAATGCCGCTGCTCATTAAAATAGTATTAACTGAGGTGAGATCGTAGCTCAGCGGTGAGGCAATAAACGCTTCGCTGCCAAACAACACTAATCCAACCCGGTCACCGGTGCGGTTGGCGATAAACTGACTGGCAATGTTCTTCACAACGGTGAGTCGATCAACTGGCTCATCGTTGATACTAAAGTCTTTTCTTTCCATGCTGGTGGAAAGATCAATGAGTACAGACATGGCACGTCCACTTGCTGGCTGTGCTTTATTGTGTGCGGCTTTAAATGGTTGTGCGATGGCGGTAAGCAGCGCGACCCAGGCGATAGAAAGTAATAAGAGTTTGAGCGCTCGTGAATTGCTGAAAAAGCCATTTGAGCTATGAGCATTTACATCGTTCAGTGCATCGCCGATGCTGGGTAATACCTTGATGGCGTTGTCAGTAGAGCCAGCCCTGAGCAACTTCAACCATGCAAGCAATGGCAAGGGTAATAATACAAAGATCCAACCCCAGGCAAACTCTATCATTGTTGCCAGTCCCTGCGGCGGATCAACTTTCTCAGATCGCGATAAATATTTTCCGGTGCCCGGATGTTTTGTTGATACAGCGCGTGGCCAAATAGTTTGCCTTCACCTTCAGTAAAGTATTGCGTGTTAAAAAACAGGTCAAGGTAGTTGAGCCATGGCTTGCCAGACAGATGCTTCACCTCGCGGCGGTTATCATGTGTGAGTGCAATGCGTTTTAACAGTGATGCGGTTTGTTCCAGTGCCTGTGAATGTCCACTCTGTTCTATTAACGTCAGCTCTTTTTTTGCCTGTGATGCCCAGCTGTCGCGTTTTCGGTAGCGAGATAGAAAAACAGCCGCCAGTGCCAGCAGTATAATAATTGCCGCCAGTAGCATTGGCCAGACGGCAGGCTGTGGTGGTGCAGCGGGTAAGTGGATATCTCTTACCAGTGCTAACAGTTGAGTGGCATCGAGGTCGTCCATTACAACCATTTTCGTTGTTGTAGTGTTGCCAGTAACGCTTCTGCGCGACTCGCTGTAGAGACTGCAATCAGAGGAATGCCTGCACTTTCAAACTGTCGTTTGCGTTGTTGGATGTTGCGTTGCAGTACGCGCTCCAACTCAGCACGGTTGGTGCGATTGATTGTTGTGGTGTTGTGGGTAGCTTCGGTTCTGTAGCGATAGGCGCCGGCAGGCAGGCCACTTATTTCTAACGGATCAAGCAACATGATAGCGTTCATCTGGCCGGTCATTGCTGTGGCAGGCAGCAACTGATGCCAGTGCTTGTCATGTTGTGTGTCAAACCCTGAAAAAAAGAAATAGCTGCCTGACTGCCTGCGCTGATTGATCGGTTCCAATGTGGCAGATAGTGGTTGTTCAGATGTGGCCGTGCTGTTATCAGCGCACGCCGCGAATTCACTGGCAATCAATTCCAGTGCTCGCAATACACCGGCGTTACCAGCTGCAGGGCGTGTCGATTGCACTCCATTGGAAGAGATCACCATTGCCGCACATCGATCACCGGCGTAGCTTGCCTGCCATAAGAGGCTGGCGGCTAACCAGCCGGCGCTCACCGCACGCAAGCAGACGCTACCGGTGAACATAGAGGGTCGCAGGTCTACCACCACGGTAGAGACGTGTTCTCGTTCTTCTCGATACAGTCGGGTATACGGTTCATTGCTTCGTGCAGTGACGTTCCAGTCAATATGTCTAACGTCATCGCCACTGTTGTATTGGCGTAGATCGATAAACTCTAATCCCTGGCCACGTCGCGGACCAGTGCGTTGTCCGGGAAAGTCACTACGGCCAATATGGCTGCCAGTGCGTTGTCGAAGTATCTTGTGGCGCGCCTCTATCAGCGTCTGCAGCGCGAGTGTGGTTCCGGAATGTTGCAGTGCCGCGTTAGCCATGGTTATACGACTGCGGTGGTGTCCAGAATTCTGTGTACCAGTTGTCTGGCGCTAACGCCCTGCGCCTGCGCGTGGTAGTTCAGAACAATACGGCCGCTGAGTATGTCTGGTGCCAGAACGGCTATATCCTCAGGTGTGGTGTGGTCGCGACCATCAAGCCAAGCGCGTGCCTGTGCTGCACGGGCCAGAAAAATAGAACCTCGCGGGCTTGCCGGGTGTTCAACGGCGTCGGCCTCGCGCCCGGCTGCACCGTAGCCTCTTGTGGCGGTGACCAGACGCACGATATAGCCGCGCACTGCATCGCTTATAAACACGCTATGTGCGGCTTGTCTTGCAACGGCAATATCTGCCGCCTGAAGATGGGAGCCACCCGTATCGCTGCTGCTTGAGGCGTCTTCGTTGAGTACCAGATTGAGTATCTGATGTTCCAGTTCCGGATCAGGCATTGCGACGTTAACAAAAAACATGAAACGATCGAGCTGTGCTTCAGGCAGAGGGTAGGTGCCCTCGTGCTCAATCGGGTTCTGTGTGGCGACAACAATAAAGGGATCTTTTAACGGGTAGGTATTGCCTGCGGCTGAAATCTGCTTTTCACCCATCGCTTCCAACAGTGCGCTTTGCACTTTTGGCGGTGCGCGGTTAATTTCATCTACCAGAACCACGTTGTTAAATAAAGGCCCGGGTATAAACGTGAAAGTGCCCTGGTGTTGTTGATAGACGTTGGTGCCGGTCAGATCTGCCGGTAATAAATCCGGTGTGGCTTGTATTCGCACAAAGTCGGCATTGAGCAAGGCTGCAAAAGTATTGACTGTGCGGGTTTTGGCAAGTCCTGGTGAGCCTTCAATTAATACGTGGCCACCGGTGATTACTGCGACCAGCAGTCGTTCAATCAGTTTCCCGTGCCCCACCAGGCGCTTTTTCATTGATTGGCGTACCGCGGTGAACTGCTGCTGTACGTTGTCGCTTGAAGCCACAGATTCAACTGGCGTTTCAACCGGGGGCGATGGCACAGGCGGTGGGTTTTGGTCTGATATATTCAAAGTGGGTCGTGCCCTAATCTTGTGGTCTTACTTATTTATGCCGGCTAATTATCCGCACTCTGGTAACTGTTTCCAACCGTTCAATCAGCTTATTCCTCTCCAAAGAAATTGACCGGCTCAGCCACCACGAGGGAGTGGCCTTCTTCTAGCCACCCATCGGTGCCGTCAGGGTACCAGAAAATATTTTTATACCCCCACAGCAATGCACGTCGTGCGGCATTCCAACTCTGCCAACAGTCGGCGGTGCAGTAGAAGAGTAGAGGGGTTTGCTTGTCGCCATTAGTCAGAAGTGTCAGATTCCGATCGAAATAGTCGATATGACCTTGCTCAAGGAAGCCCCGACCCACCTCCGGCAACCAGGTTGAACCTTCAATATTGTTGTGTAATTCGTTGGTTATCCACGTACCGTTCATCGGATCAGCGCCTAAGCCTCGTGGTGGAAAAACGTCGATGAATACCACCTGGCCTGTTTTGAACAGCTCAAATGCTCTGCTGGTATTGATGACTTCGGTGCCTGGATTGGTCTCTGGAACCGCCCCGCGATAGCGGTTCATGCGAAACCCGGTGTTGGTATCGACGCCGCGGGGTAGCGTTGCGTCAGGTGAAGAAGCGACGCTCGTTGGCCAGCGGGAGGCGGCTTCAGTGTTTTGCAGCTCTGTGGCCAGTTGTGGCGGGCAGAAGGTCAGCAGCAGGGCAGTGATAAAGCCTGCCGAATGGTGTAGACGATTTCGCATCTGAATTTTGATGTTTACCTTTACCCGTTGTGCTCTCCCGCGATAGGATAAATCAAATCTTGGAGGAAATTCATGAATTCAGTTAGAACACGGCAACTCAGGAATAGGTTGAATAGTGCAGTTCGTGCCTTGTGTAGCGGTTTGGGTTGCGGCCTATTGGTGGCAGCCAGCACGTTTATGCCTGTTCAGTTTGCACAAGCTGAAAACACCCCGGTCAAGGTGGGGGTATTGAAATTCGGTACTGTGAACTGGGAACTCAAATCAATGCGTCACGGTGAGTTCGACAAAGCCAACGGCGTGGAAGTTGAAATTGTGCCCTTCGCCAGCGGGGATGCCACTCGCATCGCGCTGCAAGGTGGCTCGGTGGATGTCATCGTTGCGGATTGGTTATGGGTATCGCGCCAGCGCGCTGATGGTGCTGAACTGACGTTTGTTCCTTACTCTTCTTCAGTGGGTGCCATCATGGTCGGATCAGATAGCGGCATCAAATCGCTGGCTGATATGAAAGGCAAGAAGATCGGCGTCGCCGGTGGCCCGCTGGATAAAAGTTGGTTGTTGCTACAAGGCATGGCCAAACAGGAGCACGGCCTAGACCTAAAAGCAGAAAATGAAATCGCCTTTGGTGCGCCACCGCTGCTGGCAGAAAAGACACGGCAGGGTGAATTAGACGCCATGCTGAACTATTGGCACTACTGCGCAAGGCTGGAAGCAGATGGTTTTCAACGTCTTGTCAGTGCTGAAGATGCTGCAGCCACACTGGGATCATCAGGCCCGGTCTCCGCCATTGGTTATGTCTTTTCAGATGAGTGGGCGGCGAGTAACCCGGAAGCTGCCAAAGGTTTTATTCAGGCATCACGGGATACCAAAGCACTGCTGAATTCGTCAGATGATGAATGGGCACGCCTGGGGACAAGCGGTGCAATAAAAGACAAGGGCGCAGCGCTCACCACGCTTAGGGATCGCTTTCGGGAAGGCATTCCAGCGCGACCCATTGCAGATGAAATAGCAGATGCTGGCAAGTTGTATAAGGTACTGGCTGAACTTGGTGGTGAAAAGCTGGTCGGAAAATCACCCGTCATGGTGGAAGGTACTTACTGGCCGGGCCTTGAGGAGCAGAACTAGAAACGCCTTATTACTGAAGCCATGCGCTTGAACTATTAATGGTGCGAATCGCGGGCGTACGACTACCGGCGTGGTTGATTTCGGTAGGCGGCTTACTGTTGATGTGGGCGGTCTTCGCATGGTTCGCACAAAGTAGAAGTCTTCCGTCACCGCTGCAGGTGGCAAGTGCCATTGTCACTGAAGTTCGCAGCGGTGAGCTGTTTTTTCATATGGGAGCCACACTTGCGCGTGTGGCTGCAGCCTTCATCGTCGCCATGGCGATAGGTTCCGCGATCGGCATACTGTTGGGACGCAGCCGCAAGTTAAATCACTTTTTTGATCCGTGGGTAATCTTCTTTCTTAATATTCCGGCGCTGGTCATTATTGTATTAAGTTACATCTGGTTCGGCCTGAATGAGGTGGCCGCCATCGGTGCGGTGGCATTAAATAAAATTCCCAATGTTATTGTCACTATTCGTGAAGGTGCCAAGTCTTTAGAACCCCAGTTTGCAGAAATGGCCAAGGTGTTTCGGTTCTCCAAATGGCAGGTGATGAGGCATGTGGTGTTGCCGCAGCTACAGCCCTTTTTTGCTGCTGCCACACGTTCCGGAATTTCACTGATCTGGAAAATTGTACTGGTGGTGGAATTGCTCGGCCGTTCTAACGGGGTGGGTTTTCAAATCCACCTGTATTTTCAATTGTTCGACGTGGCGACCATACTGGCCTACACACTGGTGTTTGTTGTGGTGATGCTGGCAGTGGAATATTTGTTGCTGCAACCACTTGAAAACTACTCAAGGCGTTGGCGGGCAGGCCATGCTTGATGTGAATATCAACTCAATGAGTTTCCGCTCCAGTGAAGGGGCGGCGCTTGAGGTGTTGCGTGATTTGAATTTCAGTTGTGCGCAAAACTCATTCACCAGTATTGTCGGTCCTTCCGGCTGTGGCAAAACCACAACACTGCGTTGTATTCTGGGTTTAGAGACCGCGTTTGATGGCGCAATAAAAACTGCCGGTGAATCAGATCACCTTCACAAAATATCTGCAGTTTTTCAAGAGCCGCGGCTGTTGCCGTGGCGTACAGTAGAACAGAATGTAAGGCTTGCTCTTAAGGCGGTAGATGAAGCCGAGCTGAATGATCTATTTGCCGAGTTGGGGTTAACAGAGCATCGTGACTTCTACCCCACTGAGCTGTCTCTGGGACTGGCCAGAAGAGCGGGGATTGCGCGGGCGTTTGCAGTAAAACCTTCTGTGTTGATTCTTGATGAACCGTTTGTGTCACTAGATGATGAAACTGCCAGCCGGCTGAGAAAATTACTGATGCAGGTCTGGGCCGCGAGATCATGCACGGCGCTAATGGTCACCCATAATCTGTTAGAAGCAATAGAACTCTCAGATCGTATTCTGTTTTTTTCCGGCTCCCCGTCCAGGGTAGTGAGTGAATATGAAATTGCCGTAGACAGAAAAAACCGCAATCGACGGGCAATTGAGCAGATCCGGGAGGATATTTACGCTACCGGTGCGGCATCGCCGATGGAGTAGGTTATTCAGGGACGAAAATTGAGGTGTTGAGTGGGATCCGTCGCTATACAGTAACGGGTCAGGTCAATTAAGATAGTGTCAGTCCGATTTATTTCTTTTAGATTAGCGTGTGAAAAAAGATGATTAGAAAATTTCTACAGCCGACATTAAAAATTTCAATGGTCGCGGCGTTGTTCGCAGGTTTCGCTCAACTTGCCGTGGTCGGTGTCAGCCATGGTCACGGCGATGTGCAGCCGCAAGCCGTAGATACGGAAGGCCTGGAAGAAATCGGTGAAGAGTATGCTGAGGAAAACCCCTACCGGTTAAAAGGCGGAGACCAATATGAGCTGGCTATCAAAATTGGTGCATCGGGGTATAACTCAAACTGCGCCAGGTGCCATGGCCTTGAAGCGATCTCGGGCGGTATTGCGCCAGACCTTCGAAAGCTTGAAGACGGCATATTTGGTGACGAATGGTATCTTGAGCGGGTCCGAAAAGGGTATAGCCAGAACGGTGCCTACAAAATGCCACCGTTCGAAGAATTGCTAAGTCAGGAAGCGATGTGGGCAATACGCTCTTATGTCGAAAGTCGGCCTAAGTAACCGCCAGTGAAACTTCTCGCATCAGCAATCGCACTTTGTACCGCACTGCTTTCCTTCGTAGTTCAAGCACGTCCGTTAGATGAGGTGACAGACAGCGGCATCATTACCGTCTTTGTGTATAAAGATTACGCACCCTATTCATGGAAAGATGAAAACGGAGAGCCCACCGGTATTGATGTTGATATCGCACGCCACTTTGCAAAAAGCCTTGATGTAGAAGTCAGGTTCCTTGTTCGCGGTGCAGATGAAAATGTAGACGATGATCTGCGTGTCAATCTGTGGAAGGGAGACCTTATTCATCGCAAGTTTGCAGATGTCATGATGCATGTTCCCTATGATAAGGAGCTGGACGTACGCAATGAGTTTATTGCACTCATGGCGCCGTACTTTCTTGAAGAGATGGCGGTAGTCACCAACGTTGCGCAAATGCCGGTGCTTGAAACCTTCGGCCGGTTTCTCAATAAACCCATCGCTGTGGAAGTAGACACCGCGGGTGATTTTTTTCTGTCAAACGCGTTTCGCGGGAAATTGCATCAATCCATCCGGCGCGGCAGAACCTTTGCAGATGTGATTGATCAGTACATCAAAGAAGAGGTACCAGCGGCCATGGGTTCTAAAGCGCAGACCGAGTGGATCGCGCATAAAGCCACCGGTATTGAATCAAAAATCTTTCAACCGCCCATGCCCGGTATTGTGCGCAAAAGCTGGCCTGTGGGCATTGGTATCAAACATGATAGTCGTGATCTGGGCTATGCATTGGCGGATGTGCTGACCGAGTTGGTCGAATCGGGGGAGCTTGAGAAAATCTCTGCTAAATACGGGGTGTCGTTTCAAGCGCCCGAATACTAGGCCAGACAGTAAAATCGCGGTAAAGACCAAGCAGGAGACATGAATGCGTCATAGTAAATCGGGTCGTTCACTAAGAAATTGTTGCTTTGTATTGTTGCTATCCATCAGCGCTATGGCGGGTGCTTATGAACTGCCGGCAGACCCGTTGGAGTCTGTCATGTGGGAGAATATGGCGAAGCGCTTTTTCCCCGGTGAAGTAGTGATTGATCAGCGTGTTATTGTGCGTGCGCCGCTTGACGCTGAAGATCAAATGCAGGTACCCATCACGGTCGATGCCACGCAACTTGAAAATGTGGTTGAGATCATCGCGCTCGCAGATCTCAATCCTATTCCTCACATACTTACTTTGCATCCGGTGCGCGCACAGCCGTTTGTCGGCTTTCGAGTAAAGCTTGAACAATCCACACCGATACGCGTTGGTGTTCGAACCAGTGATGGTGTGTGGCACGTAAATGGTGTCAATGTCGGGGCAGCGGGCGGTGGTTGTACAGCGCCGGCGTTAGCGCACGGCAACAACGACTGGTATAAAACACTGGGTCAAACGCGGGCTGTCACACGTCGAGAGTCAGTTGATCTGGCCAGGCTGTCATTGCGTATGCGACACCCAATGGATACCGGGCTGGCAGCAGGGATACCTGTGTTTTACATGAGCAAAGTGGAAGTGAAGTCTGCTGACGGTGTGGCGTTGGCTAATCTTGACCTGTTTGAGCCCATCAGTGAAAACCCGACGCTCACGATCAAGCCATTGGTATCAGATGGCATCACCGAGTTGCTGGTGTATGCGCGTGATACTGAGGGCAATGAGTTTGAGTTTCCTCTCGCGGTTCCCGCCACAGTAGATAACTAATGACTTCGCCAGTTAATGCAGTGAACACCTATAACCGGCGCCAGGTACTTGCGTTGCTTGCTGGTAGCGCTGCTTGTGCGTGTTGTGGTGCTGTGCATGCCAATAAGCTTGCCTATGATCTGGCGGCGACAGAAATTGCCAGAGGCACCTGGGCGGTACATGGCCGCACCGAGTACTTTACGCTAGAGAATGGCGGCAACATAGTTAACGTCGCGTTCGTGGAAGTGCCGGATGGTGTGGTGGTTATTGATACCGGGCCGTCGCGACGGTACGGTGAGGCCTTGCTTGCACTGATAGAAAAGACGGTACCCGGTAAGCCGGTATTAAGGGTGTATAACACCCACCATCATCCTGATCACTTTCTTGGTAACCAGGTTTTTGAAAACTCCCTTATTGCGGCGCCGCAAAAGGTAATTGATAACATCAATGCTGAAGGTGATGGCTTTACCGATAATATGTATCGTCTGGTAGGTGACTGGATGCGAGGTACGCGAACTACCTCACCTGGAAAGGCGCTGGAAGCACAGTCTGAAGAGATTGGTGGGAGGCGTTTTTCACTTTACTATTTAAGCGGCCACACCAGCGCTGATCTTGTTATTCGTGATGATGAAACCGGGGTGGTTTTCAGTGGTGATCTGGCGTTTTACAACCGCGCACCCACCACGCCGCACGCAGACATCGATGTCTGGCAAGAGTCACTGTCTGTCATAGCATCACTGGACAAAGAGCTGATCCTGCCGGGCCATGGCCTGCAAGACAAAGTCGGAGATTCACTGGTACAAACCGGCGACTACCTTGACTGGCTGCAACAAGCCATGACAGAAGCAGCATCTCGCGGCCTGACCATGAACGAGGCCATGAGCTTGCCGATCCCGCCACGGTTTACAACACTAGATGTGGTGGACACAGAATATCAACGCTCAGTGGTGCATTTGTATCTGGCATTCGAAGATGACCTAATGCCACTAATAGAAATGAAGTAGCGCTCCAGTCAACATGGCAGCGTAAGTGGATCAAGTCCGGCACGACAGCGAGCCCGACGCCAGAGCGAGTCGACCAGGTACCGCGCTAGATTCCCCTCCTGGACCCAACCATTTGGCTCAAGATTTTGCCCACATTGGTGGCTATGCCCTCTAAACCAAATTGACGCAATGCAACTGCTAATAGGGTGCCTCACGCCACAGATTGCGGTAATATCTCCATAGTTGTCGAGCTACCTTGTTCAATTCCATTGGGGGAATACTAGTGAAGAAGAATTTCAAACTACTCACGATAGCCAGCGCCATCACGCTCGGTGTCGGTTTATCCGGTTCAGTCAAAGCGGATGCAGTAGGCATTGCAGATATCGTCGGCGATCAAGCCAGTACTGACGATATCGTCTCTTACGGTTTAGGGCCGCGTGGTCAGCGTTACAGCCCGTTAGCCATTATCAACAAAGACAATATCAAGAATCTATTTCCTGTCTGGTCTTTCTCCTTTGGTGGAGAGAAGCAGCGCGGCCAGGAATCACAACCACTAATCAAAGACGGCGTCATGTACGTGACGGGTTCTTACAGCCGTATGTGGGCAATTGATATCGCCACTGGTGATGAGCTTTGGCAATATGACGCACGTTTGCCGGAAGGCATCCTGCCTTGCTGTGACGTAGTCAACCGTGGTGCCGCGATTCTTGGTGACAAAGTGTTCTTCGGTACTCTTGATGCGAAGATTGTCGCACTTGATGCAAAAACCGGCAAAGTCGTCTGGCGTAAAAAAATCGCTGACTTCGAAGCAGGTTATTCGTACACAGCGGCTCCTTTGATTGTTCCAACCGATGCACACGGTCCACTACTTATCACCGGTAATTCCGGTGGTGAATTTGGTGTGGTTGGTGAAGTGCAGGCACGCAACCCTGAAACCGGTGATCTGGTCTGGACACGTCCAGTGATCGAAGGCCACATGGGTACAATGAACGGCGTTGAAACTACAATGACCGGCACAGCAAACGAAAGCTGGCCTGGTGATATGTGGAAAAACGGCGGTGGCGCTCCCTGGCTGGGCGGCACCTATGACCCCACCTCTAAGCTCGCCTACTTCGGTACCGGTAACCCTGCACCGTGGAACTCATACCTGCGTCCCGGTGACAACAAGTGGACTTCATCCCGGATCGCTATCAACCCTGAAAACGGTGAGATTGAGTGGGGCTTTCAAACCACACCTCATGACGGCTGGGATTACGACGGCGTTAACGAGTTCGTAGCATTTGATATGGAAAAGGATGGCAAGACCATTCAAGCCGGCGCCACCGCGGACAGAAACGGTTTCTTCTACGTGCTTGATCGCAACAATGGTGACTTCATCTCCGCAAAGCCTTTCGTTAAGAACATCACCTGGGCAAAAGGTATTGATGAGAACGGTCGTCCAATCTGGGATCCGGAAAATCGCCCGGGCAACCCTGCAGAATCTGCAGACGGTAAAAAAGGTAAATCAATCTTTGCAGTACCAAGCTTCCTGGGCGGCAAGAACTGGATGCCAATGGCTTACTCACAAGACACCAGCATGTTCTACATTCCTTCAAACGAATGGGGCATGGACATCTGGAATGAGCCAGTCACCTACAAGAAAGGTGCTGCGTACTTGGGTGCAGGTTTTACCATCACGCCAATCTTTGATGACTACATCGGTTCTTTGAAAGCCATGGATCCTGCTACAGGTGAAATCAAATGGGAGTACAAAAACAAAGCGCCGTTATGGGGTGGGGTATTGACCACTGCCGGCGGCCTGGTATTTACTGGAACACCTGAAGGTTATATTAAAGCCTTTGATGATGAGACAGGTGAAGAGCTTTGGAAATTCCAGACAGGTACCGGTATCGTTTCCTCTCCAATCACCTGGGAGCAGGATGGTGAGCAGTATCTAACCATCGTGACCGGTTGGGGTGGAGCGGTTCCGCTTTGGGGTGGTGAAGTTGCCAAGTTTGTCAGCTATCTTAACCAGGGTGGCTCGGTTTGGACTTTTAAGATTCCAAAGCAGCTTGCGTCTAAGTAAGTAGTTGTTGTTAGGATGTAAATGCGCCCGGTTTGAGTTTCTCAGCCGGGCGTTTTTGTTTTAACAGAATCGAGTTGAGAATTCGGTGGGGTTTTTGTTTGTAGGAAATCCTACGGTGCGGGTTTGTACTATGTTCTATCTATGTCGAAGCAAAGAATTATTCGCATTCTGTTTCTGAATAAGGTGGCGTCCGTATATTCCATAAAAGACGGCTTCGTTACAGTGAACGGTTTAGCCTGAAAAACCATGACCTAATGAACCTGTCAACAAAAATAGAAAAGGTTGAAGGAGAATCCGCTTGCCGTCCCAGAGGCAGAGAAGGAGGTTGTCCGTGAGGAATTAGATCTATCAGATATCTATCTGCTTGCGGCAAAATATATGGCAAGGAATAGGGGTATTGTTTCTACCGATCTGTTGAATAAGATGCAAGATACCACGTTGGCAGAATACCAGAGAGAACGACTACTTGAGCCTGCTGCACATGAGTCCTAACTGTTTCATTTGTATTTTAATATGTGCACTGCCATGAATATGGGAATATTCTTGATGACATGGCGTGTGACAGACTCATGGACTATGTTGTTGAGAGATGGGATCTTTGGCCTGAAAGTAGTGTCAGCGTATGATTGTATCAGTGAGCATTCAGGAGCAAAGCATGAGTTTCAACGTGAGGAAAATTCAGGAATCAGATATAGAGGGATTCAGGGCGGCGCTAAGCTCGGTGGTGAGCGAAAGAAAATATTTGCTGACACTGGAACTACCATCGATTGAAGATACAGCTAAGTTCATACGAACCAATATCGAAAACAATTATGTTGAGTACGTCGCTGAGATTAAAGGAAATATTGTTGGATGGGCAGATGTGATTCCGAAACAAAAGCAAGCCCTGAGGCATATAGGTGAATTAGGAATCGGCGTGGTCGCTGAACATCGGGGAATGGGCATCGGAAAGGAGCTGCTGAAAAAGGTGCTTGCCGGAGCATGGGGCAGCGGACTTAAGCGTGTGGAACTTGAAGTGTTCGCGAGTAACACAAACGCGGTGGCTCTTTATAAAAAGTTCGGGTTCGAGCATGAAGGTACCAAGCGAAATGCAAGGTACGTCGACGGTAGATACGAAGATGTTCATTTCATGGCGCAATGTCGATTATGAGACCATTCTGGTGGGATGGAAAAACGTGTGGCGGCACTTTGGTTGCAGTACACAGTCGTATATCGGATAGTGAAATATTTAATTTCTGCTTATAAAGTAAGGCACCATTTTGATAAATAGATCTGCGATACTCTTGCGCTATAAACGGCCAGCCATTAACTGGATCAACGAAGCGAATCCTGTTGTGGAGGATCCAGGGATAACGCTGGAAAGAGTCAATGAAGACAGAAAGGTGTATTTAATTTCGGATCAAGACGGTGAGAGTCAGGCATCGGTAGACCTATGGGTTCAGGAGAATTATCGGTCACTGTTTGAAAGTGAAATACATGCCTGGTATCTGGACGAAAAACTATGGCCCAAGCTAACAGGCTTTAAGATGTTCAAGCAGTGGTTTGATATTGAACATCATTCAATTATTCTGGATACATTGGACTCGCCGATTGAAGATGATGGTTACTAGCCTGCATTATTCATGAGGATTCGTCACTCAGCGGAAATAGCGCTAAACAGGTCGCATGATCGAGTGAGAAACGTGGCCCGCCACGTGCCGAGCTTAATCATGCGAGATGTGACGCGATATTTTCGTCTGATGGCGA
>CALISD010000124.1 GCA_938041955.1 uncultured Granulosicoccaceae bacterium
CTGCGGTGGCGAGTTGATCACTTGATAACGCAGCTCTAACCATCTTTGCTCTTTTACAGTAATTTCTTTGCTCGCCATTCGGTACAGGTAGGAATCCACACGAAGTTCCGACTCCAGATTCTGAGCTGTAACGGCTTCATCTAAAGAATCAAGATTGACTCGCTGCAGCAGTACATCACCAATAAAATATCCGTACGAACGGTCTGGTTGCTCTACCTGCAAGCTCGCTTTCGCGACGGGCATTAGCAACAACGCCAACAACACACAAGAAAGACGGCCCATTAGACGCGTGTCTCCATAAAGTATCGAGACAGTGATTCAGGATCGAATCCGTTGGTAATCCAGAAAGGCTTTACGTCTTTTGGTGAAAATACATTTGCAATCTCTTGTTGACGATTGCCAACATTAATTCTCCATTGCTCACGCACTGCCGGCGTCAGCCAGACGTGGCGAGAGTCTTTGCCCCCCATTTGCCTGACCGACAATAATCTTTTGCCGTCAGGCGGTGTCACTTCAGAGCGATCCCAGATCACCAGTGGAACGACCAATGAACCTGACAGTGGTTCAAGCATTCGGTCAAGTTGTTCGAGTGGCCAGTGAAAGTCACTCACAATAAACACCAACGCCGATTTCCCTGCAATCGACTCAATACATCGTGATAGTGCATCAGTGCTGGCACCGGCTGAATTCGTGGGTTTGGATGACAGCACCATCTCTGCCATGGTTTGCCCAATGCCACGTCCAAAACGTGCAGGCATTGAAAGATCATCGCGTTTAACCGAATCAAATGGCACAAGGCTTACAGAGTCACCTAGCCCACCGGCACTAAAGCCCAGCGCCTGCAGAAATTCCGCTGCGACGTGCAGCTTATTTTGTTTGCTGCCAAAGTGCATTGATGGTGATACATCGACAATCGCAGATACAGTAATCGCAGCGCGTTGTTTGTTAATACGTACCAGCCAGTCTTTCTGGATGTTACTAATACTTGCGCGTAAGTCGAGTCGACGCGGATCAGGTTGATCAGTAAGCTTTGCATGTGACACAAAGTTCATACCGCCACCGCGGCTATTGCTTCGATGCGCCCCCGGCCGGGAGCTTCTCGAATTACCAGGCAACCGATAAACAAACTCGGCTGTGGCAGTATTCATCATGGAGACGCCACCCGATTCATGATCGAACGTATAAACGCAGGTGCTATATCTGATCTGCGCAATTCGTAGATTGGCTGGAAAAATACCCGATGCCCAAGTGCTGCTGGTAACACGGCATGTATATCTTCAGGTACCACATAGTCCCGATCGTTTAACCACGCCACTACTCGTGCTGCACGGACCATAGCACTCATTCCGCGCGGGCTGGCACCGGCAAGAATCAGTCGATCCATATCAACCCCTTCAACCGACACGCCAAACTTTGTCGGCACCTCCGTGGCGCGCCATAACTCCAATAGGTACCGCTCTATTACCGGGCTTGTCTTTACCGTCTGTTGAATAACGTTGCTTACTTCGTTGAGCTGATCACCGGGACATAGTCCGTATTGTACTTGCTCAATCAGTGCGTCAGCGTCGTGATACGCCTTGTCTATTATAAGCGATCGACGAATCTCGCTATCGGTAGGTGTGGCCATGTTTAGTTCAAACATGAAGCGGTCACGTGCAGCAGATGCCAGTTCGAAGGTTTCTTCTTTTTCTACTTTATTGCGATCCGCAAATACGGTCATATGCGGAAACTGAAATTCTTTGTTAAACGCAGAGACAGATCGTTCCGCCATGGCGCGCAGCAGTAGTGATTGCACCTGCGGTCGGGCACGGTTAATTTCGTTGAAGAAGAAGGTGGTGAGTTGTTCGCCGTGGCGAAGCAACGGACCAGGGTCAATTCTTGGCTGGCCCTCACTGTCTACATAAGTGTGGTAAACCAAGTCATTGGGCATTAAATCTATGGTGCCTTCGGTGCGTTCAAACTCCCCGCCTGCCGCACGGGCAAACGCGCGTAACACCGTTGTTTTACCGACGCCAACATCACCTTCCAGTAAAACATGACCTCTTGCAAACAAAGCCACGTTAATCAGCCTTACCAGAGACCGCTGGCCAATAACAACATTATTGATTGCTGTTTCTGTCACCAGTGCATGCTCTCGCCAATTGGCAAGATAGTGGTCTGTAGTCAAGCTTTCCCCCAGGTGACTGCCGATTAGCAAGGTAAAGTTGCATTACCAAGGCAAGCCACAACTCTAATTATATGAGCATAAAAGCCTAGCCTATTAGTACTAGTAAGGTCAATGAAAGTAAAGAATAGTTGTTAGTAGCGTCTTGCGTGACATTAATCACTGCTTGCATAGTCACTAAGTCGTACGTATGTCGACTAAACAGCTTACTTTGCAACTGAAATCAATCATCCGGCCTGTCATTTGCTTCTCGCTACAAAAAGGGCTGAACTATGACAACACTAATACTCATTGCGCAGACGTATATCGGCGCGATGGCATACGAATATGGGCCATATCCAGACATGGACAGTTGCGAAAAAAGCGCACTGCAACATATCCAGGAAATTGAAGCGGCCGGCAAAGTATTAAAGGTAATCAGCGATTGCCGGGTTTTGTATCCGGAACTGAATCAAAATATAGAGCTTTCAGATATCAACGATATCGAGTGACTTCTACTTCTCTCATGCAGTTTGTTTTCAATAGCCAACTGTAAGGCTTTAGTGAAGCCGGCTACCCCAACGCAGTTGCTAGAACAATCCTGTTCACATTCGATAGCAGAAAAATTAATCAGCTGATCGAGGCTGACACCAGTTCTAATCGCTCGACCTGAGTGTCCGGCACTATAATTCTCTCCAAACACCGAATTGCATTATAGCGCGTCACACGCACTCTTTTCTCTTTCTACCCACTCATGCAATCCTTTGCAGCGCGATTGCGAACGCCGGAAAAAGCGTTTCTAATTCAGCGCAACGCACTGGAAATCGAGGCAATTTAGTGTTATCAATTACTGGCGGAGATGAGGACATTCAATCAACCAGGAGGAATTGGCATGACGCTACGCATAACCCGCAAGGGACTATCTCAACAGGGATTCGTAAAAGCTTCACAAATACCCTATCTGCTATTGGCACTTGCCGTGCTGGCACTACTTTTTTTCTGGAACACCGTTCGGTCAAAAGACAGCCAGATCGCTGAACTACAGCAATCAAAAGCCACCGAAATAGCCAAATTGGAGGCAAAAATCCAAACGGACGGTGCAGCGATGTCCGAACTACAAAGCACTCACGTCGCGCTACAAGCCGATCATAAAGCACTGGAAACAGAAACCATCCCTGCATTGAAAAGCGACTTAAGTCTTGCGAGAGCACAGAACCAGCGCGCTAAACATGTAAGTGATGCGAGGGACAACCTGCAAACTGCCCTTCAGTCAGCAAAGGCTTCGAATCAGAACTTGACCCGACAGGTAAAGGTGCTGCCACAGCTAAAGCGTGATTTGAGTTTCGCTAATGCAGCAAATCAGCGCTCACAACATACAACTGCAGCCAGAGAAAATTTGATCGCAAGGCTTAAGAACGTGCAAGGTGAAAACAGGGAACTCGCCATGCAACTACAACAGGCAGGCGCTGCCACTACTGAAAGCCAACCACTGGTACAGTCGAATGAAGCGACAGGTAAAATGATGGCTGAAATTCAGACCCTCAAGGGTGCAAATGAACACCTCGCCGACCGTCTGGTTGATCGTCTGTTTGTTATTTCAAATTTAAAGCGGGACTTAAGTTTCGCCAATGCGGAAAATCAGCGTGCAGTACATGTGCAAACCGCCAGAGACAATTTAATCGGGCAACTACACGAAACCAAACAGGAGCAAGCCACTCTTTCAAGCCTGGCTTCACAATTGCCGGATCTTAAAAAGCAGCTCAGCATGGCTAACGCTGAAAACGCAAGATTGCGTCATGTGAGCAACGCCAGAGACCGACTTATGGCACAAGGGCGGGAGTTGCAGGCGACTGCAAAAACAAACTAATACGAGTGTTACCTCGTCGATGCGGTAACCCGCATTTATTGATTAACAGCATCGGTTAAGATGTACAGGCAGAACCGTTTGCGGTTCTGCTTTTTTATGCCCGCGATCAACAGTTCGCTCCCCTAGCCCGACCACCGGTATGGTGCCGCTCAGTCATGTGACTTGAAAGCCAGGCTACTTACCTAAGGTCATTGGGTTGCATCATGATACACACCCGACTGCGCTGCTCAACATATCAGGTGCAGAACCCTTCTGGATACTTGATATATCGACTCAGTGCATTGGAGTGATCGCAAATACAACTTCGCCAGGTTTTATACTGACTCCATCACCAGCCCTAAAAACTACGGCTCAATAATACCGAGCCTAACTGCCAACAGTGTTATCTCCGCCTGATTAGAAATACCCAGCTTCTGCTTAATGTTATACAGATGGGTACCAACGGTAGAGGGAGATAAATTAAGTTGTCTGGCAATATCATTAACCGCCCTCCCCACAGCCAGTTTTTCAAACACCTCAAACTCGCGCTCTGATAAGGTTTCAAGCGGCGACGACTCACCACTGACATCGGCCACAGCCATGCGTTGCGCGAGCTCTGGATCAATCAGCATTTGGCCTTCATTTATTTTTCGAATTGCCTCTATCAATACTTCAGGCGCTTGTCGCTTCGAGAGATAACCGAGCGCCCCCGCTTGCAACACACGTTTCGGATGGCTGATATCTTCGTGCACTGACAGCACTAATATTTTGGCATTTTTATCACTTGCCCTGATTTTCTTGATCGCTTCAATACCGCCAATACCGGGCATGGAAATATCAATCATGACCACATCAGGGCTAGCTTCCTGATAACGGTCAATCGCCTCTTCACCCGACTGAGCTTCTGCGACCACTGCAATATCTTCAGCTGCTTCCAGCAATAGGCGAAATCCGGTTCGGACCACGGCATGATCATCTGCAATTAGTACGCGTATCATTTTATGCGGTGCCCACTGTCTGTGCCCTGACCATTCGTGCTACTGATGTAACGGCGCTTTAAACAAGACCCTGCAGCCGCCATTGTGGCGCGTGGTAATGTCTAACACACCGGACTGGCTGGTGGCGCGTTCGCGCATACCCGTGATACCAAAGCCGAGATCAACCTGATGCTTCATGCCAACCCCATTATCTTTTATTTCCAGTATCAGCTGCTGCGCATCAAAACTCAGGCGCACCTCAATGGTATCAGCTCCCGAGTGTCGAACCGCATTGGTAATTGCCTCTTGCGCAATGCGATATGTGGCCGTCGATAACTCTGAGTTAAGCTGATCCGGTGGTGCTGCACACACTAGATTAAATTTTCTATTCGGGTGCTTGGTACGCCAATCGCTGACAAGGTCATTGATGGCATCGGTCAATCCAAACTGATCAAGCGATGCCGGGCGCAGATGAACCAACATGTGGCGTATAGTTGCATGAACACTATCTGCTGAGGCAACAATCTGACCTGCTGTATCGGCAACAGCCGGCTCTGACCCTTCGGTACGTCTGACGATTGAAACGGCCATGCTTTTTATAGCAGTCACGTGCTGACCCAGCTCATCATGGAGCTCCTGCGCTAGGCTGCGATGCTCCTGTTCGGTGCGACGCTGCATTACCCTGGTCAATTCACGGTTTTTTCTGAGCTCGGCTTTGGCTATTGCTTCGGCCTCATGTGCAGCCATACTGGCTTCCACATTGTTCGTCATTTGGTTGAAGCTCTTACCTAACTCGTTGGCCTCACTGCCGGGCAGTTCAGAAAGACGGACACTGAAATCGCCTTTCCCGACAATACGCAGCGCGTCATTGACTTTGGTAAATGGTCGCATTGCACGATCAACCAACCACCAGGCAAAAACACCCAACGCAATCGCACCCAACGCGATGACCAGCAGTAGCTTTTTGAACTCCTGCCAGCCTTCAATGGTGGCACGAGAGCCATCGGTCCGGACAATCAACTTGGCGTTGGCCAGTTGAAATTCTCTCTCGGTTTCATCCGGCGACACAGAGCGTTCAAACCACTCAGGCACGGTGATATCAGAAAGATAATCGGTTGCCGGCGTCCGGTAAAGCGCCACCCCGAATTCATCTACCAATAAAATATCGTGTGCCCGCAAGCGCCCCAATCGAGTCAGGAATCGCTGCATCGGTCGCACGCCCTCATACTGGTAGGTTTCATTAACACGAGATAACACCTGCGCACCAATATCACCAGCGGTTTCCATTTCCTCGCCAATACTTGTACGGATCGCACGAATCTGCTGAAAAGCCAGACCGGACGCGATCAATGCAATGACCAGAATTAACGCAAGTACAATCTGGGTCTTAAGCTTCATACCAACATAGATTCAACAGTTTTAGGAGTCAGCCACGACCGAAAGTTCAGGAGACTGTCTGCTCTATGCTACACCAACGGCGAAGCAAACCGCTCTATTGTGCGTTGCTAACCAGGCAACAGTACATCTGCACCGTCTTTACCCGTACTCAAACGCTGAGAAGCTTTCGGGTCACGGAAAACCAATGGGTGAGCTTCAGCTGTGTCGCCATTCTGAGCCCTGGCAACCGCCTCATCAATTACACCGCGATGTGGAGATTTATCACACACCGGGTCCGCTGCAGCCGGATCACCGGTTAGCATGTAGGCCTGACAACGGCAGCCCCCCAGATCTTCCTCCTGCTCCGGGCACGATCGGCACGGCTCTTTCATCCACCCTTTGCCGCGATAGCGATTAAACCCTTCCGACTCGTACCAGATATCACTGATACTGTGATCTTTAACATTGGGGAACTCAAGCCCCGGGAGCATTCCCGCGGTGTGACAAGGCAGCGCTGTACCGTCTGGGGTGATAGTCAAAAATACATTGCCCCAACCGTTCATACATTTCTTAGGGCGATTTTCGTAGTAATCCGGTATCACTGAAATGATTCTTATTCTATCTGCATACTTTTCACGGTAGCGTTCGGTGACAGCATAGGCTTTGTCTATTTGCTCTCGTGATGGCAGCAAACTATCGCGGTTGAGCTTTGCCCACGAGTAAAATTGTGTATTCGCCAGTTCTAACGTTTCAGCTCCCAGATCAAGTGCCAGTTCAATAATCTTATCAATGTAGTCAATGTTCATACGATGAATGACACAATTTAAAACCATTGGCCAGTCATTGTCTTTGATCATCGCGGCGACCTCTTTTTTGAGATCGTAGGTTTTGGTGTTAGATAAAAAATCATTCAACTCTTTGGTTGAATCTTGAAATGACAACTGGACGTGATCAAGGCCGGCATCTTTCAGCGCCCTTGCGCGCTTGGGTTTTAAACCAACCCCCGAGGTGAGCAAGTTGGTGTAGTAACCCAGGCTTCTGGCCTCAGCCACAATCTCTTCCAGATCCTGACGCAACATGGGTTCGCCACCCGAAAACCCGACTTGCACACTGCCGAGCTCACGTGCCTGACGGAGGGTTTTTATCCACCCTGCTGTGTCAAGTTCGTTTTCGATCTTGTCAAAACCAATGGGGTTGAAGCAGAAAGCACAATGAAGCGGACAGCGATAGGTAAGCTCTGCCAATAGCCACAGCGGCGGGCCCGGCTTGTCAGTGTCTATAACACTCG
Organism: uncultured Granulosicoccaceae bacterium; assembly: GCA_938041955.1. Lineage (GTDB taxonomy): Bacteria > Pseudomonadota > Gammaproteobacteria > Granulosicoccales > Granulosicoccaceae. The sequence continues at coordinate 7,632 of CALISD010000124.1, forward strand.
ACTGATCGCTGTTGTTATCCATAGTTTTTGTTAACCCTGTTGCTTTGATTCAGCATTGAGAAGCTTTATCCATTTTTGCTCGCGCGCAATTTTCACAAAAGACAACACATCCGCTTCAAGTCCGGTCTGCTCGAAGTCTTTCTCAAGCAATTCGATTACCTGACTTAGATCGCGTTCGCCATCGCAGCGCTGTAGAATTTCTGCAGCACTCTGATTCAGTTTTACCATACCTTCCGGATAAAGCAGCACCCAGGAATCCTGAGCTTTCTCATGCTGCAAACGCAGTCCGGGTGCTATTCCAACCACTGTGCTCGTATCTATAGTCATGCGATAGCCGATTCCTGTGCACCGGCAGTGACCTTTGCCACAGAGGCAGCGTCACCGGCAAAGGCGGCATCTTCAAGCTTCGGTAAAGGCTTCCAATCAGGTAAGCCATAGGCGACAGACATCGCGTCACTTATTTGCCACAAAATTTCCAGCTTGAATTGCAGAATGTCGAGCGCACGATGCTGCAATTCAACCGTATTAAAATAATCTAAGGTAATGGCAAGCCCGTGCTCAACGTCGCGTCTGGCTTGCTGCACTCGATTTCGAAAATACTGCAGACCTGTGGGATCAATCCATTGATAATGCTCAGGCCAGGTGGCGAGCCGCTGTTTATGGATAGCCGGCGCAAACAGTTCGGTTAATGAGGCACACACAGATTCTTGCCATGGGCGGGTTCTGGCAAAGTTTACATAGGCATCGACCGCATAGCGCACGCCGGGCAGTACATGGCGCATGTCTGTGACTTCCTCACGTGACAACCCAACCGCCTGAGCGAGTTTTATCCAGGCTTCAATACCACCAGGATCATCATCGTAACCATCATGGTCACGAATACGCTGCAACCATTCCTTTCTGACTTCACGGTCATCACACGCAGACAATACCGCTCCGTCTTTTAGTGGTATTGCCTGCTGGTAGTAATACCGGTTTGCTACCCAGCCGCGAATTTGTTCTTTGTTAGCATTTCCCGCACTGAGCATCACATTGTATGGGTGATTGATGTGATATGCCTTGCCCTTGGCACGCAATCGCTGTTCGAATTCTTCTTTAGTCCACGCTGTGTCCTGGCTCTCAGCCATGAGTATTCCCCTTATATTTCTAACGACATCCCGTCGAAAGATACTTCAATACCTTTCTCTTTTAAGGCCGCGTACTCCGGGCCAGCTTCATCAAGGATAGGATTTGTATTGTTTATATGAATAAGCACTTTTCGAGTGTCTGTTAGTTTGTCCAGCCATTCAATCATGCCGCCCTCACCCGTTTGCGGCAGATGCCCCATCGAGCGTGCGGTCTTCTTAGAGATACCAGCCTGTTGCATTTCATCGTCAGTCCACATGGTTCCATCGATCAGCACAGTATCAGCCACCTGCATCGCATCCCAGACCGGTACTTCAATTTGCCCTAGCCCCGGAGCATAAAAAACTTTCTTGTTCGTCAATTCGTCAGTCATCAGCACGCCAACAGTGTCGCCCGGCAATGGCTTATCTCGACGCGGCGAGTATGGCGGCGCATTGCTGGTCAGCGGCAATACTTCAACTCGAATATCTTTGGCACCAGGTATCGATTTATACGTTTCACAGGGTGTCACTGTATGCCACTCAATATCGCAATAATGAGTTAACACATTAAACAACGGGTTGCCGGTGGTTAAGTCTTCGTGTACTTGCTCAGTACACCAGATTTTCAGCGGCGTATCGCTCTCACGCAGCATCAGTAATCCGGTAGTGTGGTCTATCTGCGAATCAAGTAAAAATATACTCTTGATACCGGTGTCGCGAACCTGGCGTGCAGGCTGTAGATTTTGCGATGCTTTCAGCTGAGTAAGTATGTCAGGTGATGTATTGAAAAGCAGCCAATCAATACCATCGTTGGTCACCGCAATAGATGACTGTGTTCTTGCACGGGCATCGATAGTTCCGGTTCGCACCCCGTTACACATAGTGCAGTTGCAGTTCCACTGTGGGAAACCGCCTCCGGCTGCGGAGCCTAGTATTTCAATTTTCAAGAGAGTTTAGTCGTGTCGGGTGATGTAGATCATCTGTCTTACCCAACACTCGTTAGATTTCTGGATAAAACAAACCACTCGGCAAAAGCCGAGTGGCGCTGACGCTTAGCGGTGTGCGAAATACATAGTGATTTCGAAACCGTAGCGAACATCAACAGCTTTAGGTGTTTCCCATTTCATAGCTTTCTCCAATTGATTTAACATTAATGTGTTCAACTAAGAGACCGAGTTTCCCCCAGACTCGCACTGATCCTGACACGGAAGCTGCGCGGATGGTATCGGGTATTTATGAATTTCATCTAGCGATTTTCACTAGTTGAGCGCAAATAGCGGCACGACTCGACCCGAAACGAAAAACGGGCGACCAAAGCCACCCGTTTTTCTTGAAATGTGTCGCTATCTGCTAAAGCAAGCCTTTCGATTCCATATCTTTGCGTAGCTTTTTCAACAGGCCCTTTGCCGGCAAATTCGACCGGTCGGTTTCCAGGGTAGCGAGGTAACTGTCAAGAATCGCGCTCGGATCTTCCGGCTTACCAACGACAATAATACCCCCCATACGCGCACCCCAGTGTGGTGTGCACTTGTAGACAATAATGCCTTCTGATTCAAAGACAGCTGTCACATTAGCGCCAAGCTCAGAATTGATTTTCTCCAACCCTTCAGGTGACATGAGATCTATAGTTTCTACATTGTGACCGGTCATACTCTCCCAGTTGACCGTATCACCTGGCTCGATGTAAAGGAACATTGGCTTAAATTTTACAGCGACCGCCGTAATCGTGTGATCAGCAGAAAGCGCAGCTTTGCCCCACAGTGCTGTTACCGCCAACAATATTACAGTGGCAAATCGGATTCTTGAAAAAGTATTTGTCATGTCCCCTCACAGTTTTAGACGTTTTGAAAAATATAGGTTATCGGAATGTTATTGTTATTTCAAAAAATTAACCGATATAAGTAACTTGCTGGAAATTTAGCATCTGTTCCCTGAACTGTGCCTTAAAGTGCGTAGAAGTTCAGCCATTTAATATTACATAACAATACCATTTCGTTTTCTAAAGAAACTAGATAAGCAAGCTTACAAACTACCTCTTTGCGACAATAAACCCCCAATAGTGATCTCTACTGTTATTTTTCAAGCTCAACGGGAGAGACTGTAAACTGATCCACAAAGCCGTCTCTATTCGGAAGTTCGATGTCAGCCAGTGTGTGGCGATTAAGCGTGCTGTTTTCTGGTAGCAAATCATTTAAATATAGCAGGTACCCGATCAACGAATAAAGCTCATCATTTGTCAGTAAGCCCGGATTGTCCGGTGGCATTGCTCTTTGAATATATTCAAACAATGTGGGTGCGTAGGGCCAGTAAACGCCAATACCTTTATCGGGAAATTCAGTCAACAGTAACGCCCGGTCGCCTACCAACTCCAGTGCTCTGCCACCTTCCCCCCTGCCTCCATGGCAAGACGCACATTGCTGTTGATACACATCATGACCGGCCTCAACACTGCCTTGTCCGTCCGGCAGACGTGCACCGTCGGCAAATATATGGCTGTCCAGGGCGTATATCTCAGCGGAAGTCAGTGGCCTGCCAGGGACATCTTTGGCCAGAGCATCTGCTGCGTCGATAACATTATCGCTTTCGCTGTCGGCCACCGTGGCACCCGACACTAGCAGCCCCAACATAGCGCAATGAATCATCACAGCTTTAATGGCCACTCGACTGAAAAGCAATTTACAGATACACATGGCGCACACTGCCCCGCTCATCGACAGACCAAACCGTTGTGCCATTGTAGTGATAGTACCCACTTGTCCCCTTACTACTGAGCAGCTCTTTGCGCAGTGGTTGCACGTTGCCCTGATTATCAATTGCGCGGCTCACGAGCTCTGCAGATGCGCCGCTCCAGTTCCACGGAATGCGAAAGCGAGTCAGTGATTTCTGCAGTATAGGTTGCTGTAGCTCAGCATCAGCCCAACTTGTTCCTCCGTCAGCGCTCACCTGCACACGTGTTATCGGGCCGGCTCCAGACCATGCAAGGCCGCGTATTTCATAGACGCCTTTTTCGTTTAACTCAACTCCCGGAGAAGGCTGGGTAATAAACGACTTCACCTCCATCTCAAAGCTAAAGCGGTTGAAGTTTCCATCCGGCATCAAGTCGGTATAACTGACGCTGTCGTACTTAGACATCAGGGGTTTATCCGTTAACATCAGACTACGAAGCCACTTTACATGGGTAATACCTTCCCACCCGGGCACCACTAACCTTGCAGGAAACCCCTGTGATGGCCTGACCGGTTCACCATTTTGATAGAGCCCGATTAATACATCGTCCAGGGCTTTTTCCATTGGAATACTGACCGTCACGCCGGAACTATCCAATCCATCGGCAATAACCCAGGTGGCACCCGGATCAATCCCGAGCATATCAAGCACATCAGACAACTTTACTCCGGTCCATTCTGCACAAGATAAAAGACCATGTATGTATCCTGCGGCAGTTTGTACCGGTCGCTGACGCCACATCGCGTTACTATTCCCGCCACACTCAATGAAAAGGGTTTCGGAATGCATGGGTAGGCGATGCAAGTCTTCTAATGACAACGCACTTGGTCGCCCTACTAAACCATGTATAGCAAGTTCCCACTG
>CALISD010000125.1 GCA_938041955.1 uncultured Granulosicoccaceae bacterium
TTGCCGTTACTCAGGATCAGTCCGTTCCCGCGAGCGCTATAAGTACATTGACGTTCAGAGCTGAACCTGATGTCCACAGAGCTGATTACGACAGCTTCGCCTTTCTCGTTCAAGACGACGGCGGCACTGCCAACGGCGGCATCGATACTGACACTCTTATCAACCATATCAACATTAATGTTCAAAGCGTTAATGACGCCCCTGCCGGTGCGGACAATACTATTTCCATACCTGAAGACACTGATTATGTCTTCAACGCCACAGACTTTGGCTTCTCTGACACTGACAGCAATGCGCTGTTATCGATCACTGTCAGCGCCCTTCCATTAAACGGAAAACTCAGTATCGGCGGCATACCTGTTGTGCAAGGTCAATCCATAACGGCAAACTCAATTGGCACACTTATCTTCACGCCAGAACCCGACGCCTATAAGATCGGATATGACAGCTTCAGTTTTCTCGTGAAAGACGACGGCGGTGTCGCTGACGGAGGCATTGATACAGACACCACATTCAAAATGATCAAGATAAACGTTCAAAACGTAAATGATGCCCCGGCAGGCAAAGATCTTACTGTTTCCGCGTTTGAAGATCGACCATATTCTTTTAGAACAACAGACTTTGGAATAAGCGACATAGAGAACGACTCTCTATTGAGTATAACGATAAACAGCTTGCCATTGAATGGACAATTAGACCTATCCGGTGTCAATGTGGCTGCGGGTCAGGTAATACCCTCTGCTGATATATCAGATCTCTCTTTCACTCCACAGCAGGATGCGTTTGGCGCTTCTTACGATAATTTTAGTTTTATTGCGCAAGATGACGGTGGAACCCACCTCGGGGGAATAGATACTGATCCTACCAATAACCACATCACAATAAATGTTCAAGCTGTAAACGACGCCCCTTCCGGGACAGACTTCATCGCATCCTTACTAGAGGATGAGCAATACGCACTAAAAATAAGTGACTTCGGTTTTGAGGATTTATCCGACGGACATAGCTTCGACTCCATCACTGTCACCGGCATTCCCCAGAACGGTTTACTGAAGTTGAATGGAGACGCCGTATCGGCAATGCAACAAATACCCACGTCGCTAATAAGCACCGGAGCATTGGTATTTACCCCGGAAGCAAACTGGCACGGCATGCCTTACACGAGCCTGTCTTTCAAAACTATCGACAACGGCGGTACCGATGCGAACGGACAAAATACATCGGTGAATTCCAATACTATTGTCTTTGAGGTAATGCCAGTCAACGATGAACCGGCAGGTACAGACAATCTTATATATCTGCAAGAAGGTGCCTCCCATACGCTGCAACTAGCCGACTTTGGTTTCATCGATGACAACGACGATGCGAAAAACGTCAACAATCCACTGGCCGTAAGCGTCTTCAAAGGCGTTAGATTCGATACACTGCCCACAATAGGAACTCTGACGTACAACGGTGCAGAAATATCCAGTGGCGACACACTTAGTGCAGTTGATATTCTATCCGCCAATTTAATATTGGAGCTTTTACCATCAGAAAACGGGCTGACCGAATTTAGCTTTACTGTGATAGATAATGGAGGATCCAGCGACGGAGGAATAGATACAGATCAAACCCCCAATACTCTACGCTTCGATGTCGCAAGTATAAACGATGCACCAAGCGCCCTGGATAAAATAATTACTCTTGTAGAGGATAGCGATCACACGCTTTTTGCCACGGATTTTGGTTTTACTGATCCACTGGACAACAATACCTTTATTGAAGTGACGGTTGTGACCTCTCCGGAAAACGGTCTGCTCACCGTAGCCGGATTACCGGTACAGGCTGGCGACAGCATAGGAATAGAGGATCTAAACAACGGTGCATTGAAATTCTCCCCGGCCGCACATGAAAACGGCACGGCCTATGCGGCCCTCGAATTTCGTGTTAGAGACAACGGTGGAGTTTCCAACGGCGGCATAGACCAATCAATTGATCCCAACAGTCTGACGTTCAATGTTATTTCAATAAACGACGCACCGAGCAGTCAAGACAAGATCATTTTTACTAATGAAGACCAAACCTATACGTTTGTTGAAACAGACTTCAGCTTCAGCGATCTGAACGACCTTGGTAGTGACATCAATCACCCGATGTCTGCTAACAATCTATTAAGCGTCACTATTGATACCCTGCCACAACGCGGATTGATAGACGTCAATGGCACACCACTGACAGTAAACGACATAGTACTCGCGTCTGATATTAACAACGGTAATTTCCGCTATGTCCCAGCCAGCGATGAGAATGGCCTAACCGAATTCACGTATACAGTGAGAGACGATGGCGGAACGGTTCAAGGCGGCGTGGATCAGGCTCCTGAAAGCAATACCATGAGAATCAGTGTTGCAAGCATTAACGACGCACCGACAGGAACTGATAGCCAGGTCAGCATTATAGAAGATCAGCCTTATTCACTCAGCCTGAATGATTTTGGTTTTAATGATCAAGTAGACGACAACACGTTTGCAGGGATCATTGTTTCCAACGAACCTGCACTGGGTAGCTTGACGTTGTCCGGAATCCCTGTTTCCAGTAACGATGCGATTGCCGCTGAAGATATTGCCAGTGGCCTGCTGCAGTTCAAAACAGCCAGCAACGGCAACGGCCTGGCATACGACAACATACTATTCCATGTTCAGGATAATGGCGGAACAGCACGAAACGGCGCTGACACTTCAGTAGTCGAAAACTCACTCACCTTCAATGTCGACGCGGTTAACGATTCACCTGCCGGCACATCATCACTTGCCACAATTCGCGAAAGCGAACAGCACATATTTACACGCAATGATTTTGGCTTTTCCGACTTGGAGAACCACGACTTTCAAACTGTCAAGATCTCAACGTTACCATCAAACGGCACTTTAACTTTGTTTGGCAACCCTGTAGGTCAGGGTGATGAAATTGATACGGCAGCCATCGATTCAGATGAATTGATATTTACACCATCAATCCATGAAAACGGGCCAAGCTACGCGGCGATAAATTTTAATGTTCAAGACAATGGAGGCACTGCATCAGGAGGTTCAGATCTGGACCCCACTTTTAATACCTGGACTGTGAACGTATTGCCGGTAAACAATGCACCTGCGGGGATCGATTCAACAGTCAGCCTTTTGGAAGATACCCCTTTTACCCTGCAGAATTCAGACTTCGGTTTCTCGGATACGATAGACGGTAACGAGATCTTAGCTGTTCAAGTGAATACACTGCCATTAAATGGCATGCTTGAACTCAATGGAAACCGGGTTTCTACAGCAGAGATAGTCAGTGCGGAAGATATCAACAGCGGGTACCTGCAATATATTCCTCCACCACAGATCCATGGACATGACATAGACCAGGTGACTTTTCAGGTACGTGACAATGGCGGAACAGATAACGGTGGAATAGATCTGGATCAAACGGAAAATACATTAACCTTTGATGTTCTGACTGTAAACGACAGCCCATCAGGGATTGATCACAGCATCTCTGTACTGGAAGATAGTATTTATCATTTCAGCAGCCTGGACTTCCCATTCAGCGACGTTGAAAATAACTCACTCTACTCGGTTATCTTTAACGCATTACCAGACAGCGGTGCGATGCTGTTCGATGACACACCAATTGTCGCTGGCGCGCAGGTAAGTGCGACAGATATACCACGACTGAGTTACCAGAGCGAACCAAACTACCATGGCATGGTGACATTTGCGTTCGCAGTGTCTGACAATGGAGGTACTGCTAACCAGGGGGTGGATCAAGACGCCAGCTCTAACACATTGACGCTAAATATTATTCCGGTTAGTGATCCACCAATCAGTACAGATAATACAGTTAATACTGACGACAATAAAAGTTACACACTAAGCCGTACAGATTTTGATTTTAGCGACATTGAGAATGACAATTTCACTGCAATACGAATTGACGCCACACCACTGTCTGGTCACCTTACTCTTTCAGGAATAGGTGTTAATGCTGGAGATATAGTCAATGTTGTTGATCTGGATGCACAACAACTTATCTACACTCCGGCTGAAAACAGTGGAATCAAACAAGCTGTTTTTTCCTTTTCAGTAATGGATGTTGGCAGCACGGCAAACAACGGGCTAAACACCGCGCTGAGTCCCAGCAACCTAACAATTGCAATACAGGAGGTTAACGATCAACCAATAGTTGAAGACGAAACACTCACAGTGGCCGAGGGACAATCCGTAGCTTTCACCACACAGGGCCATAACAGCCTGCTGGAAAATGATCTGGACCTCGATGCTGACCCACTCATCGCCACTTTAGTCGAACCACCAAAGCATGGTCAGTTCGAACTCAATAAAGATGGAACGTTCCGATACCTTCACGACGGTTCTGAAAACACCGTTGATACAGTCACGTACACTGTTTCAGACGGCACCAGCACCGTACCTGCGACAGTGACAATAAACATCTCACCAGTCAACGATGCACCGATCGCACTGCCATTGGCCAATCAAACTGTTGTGATGTCGACACCTTTTACCATTCAACTTCCGTCTGATACTTTTCTAGATCCTGATCCTGAAGACAATCTGCAAATAACAGCGCTACTCGCAGACGGCTCACCACTGCCGACATGGCTCACGTTCGATGCCACATCACTTACCTTTTCAGGATCACCAGACAGCATCAGCACATTGGCACTAAGACTGACTGCTATCGATGATTTTGGATTATTGGCAGAAACTACATTCGTATTAACAGCGGAACCAATGATTGAGGCCGCTACCGCATCTACCTTAAGCCCGAAAATGGATATATCAGAAGCAGTAGTTAGCACCAGTCCACAAAGAAAGGCGATTATCGAGGAGGCAGCGAATGCGAATCTGAGTTCATCCTTTACTGACGCTTCGGCAGCGCCAATTATACGATCGGAAAACTCACCCGGAACCATCGAGCTCGAAGAGCCTTTGGCTCTGGCGCCGATTATTCGTGATTTTCAAACGCACACACGCTCGATTGAAAACCATAGTGATTTTACCCTTAAAACTTTGAATTCGACTGAATCTCCAATACAAGTACAGGAAATTGCCACTCTGGCCGATCTTTTCTTTAAGGAAGACAGAAATTCTTTAAATAACCCGAACCTGCTGGACCATCTGAACGGGGAACGTGAAGAACTACAGAAAGATATAAACCTGGAAGGCCGTATTGTCAGTAGCGCGGTGTCCGTGTCAACCAGTCTGTCGATCGGATACGTCATTTGGCTGGTGCGTGGTGGTCTGCTGCTAGGAAGCGTGATGTCATCATTGCCTGCATGGAGAAATATTGATCCGCTGCCGGTGTTAGCGAGTCTTGATGAGAACCCGAACAGCAATGACGATGATTCACTTGAAGAGTTGGTCGACGCAAACAATGCAAACAACCAAGAAAATAAAGATCACGAAACGGATGAAAGGCGGGAAAATTGAATATTCCACTGATTAGAACATTCACCCACTGTCGCCGAATTGTCAGGAAGTATGCGAAATGAAAAAACTATCGGCAAAATTTCATCTTGCGCTGGGTCTTACTTCAATTGTAATGACCCTGCTGCTATCAGCGACCATGCTGAATATGATTCCCGATCGCAAGCAGGCGGTGCTGGCCGGGCGAGTGGCATTAGCAGAGTCCATAGCCTCAAGCAGCACACTCTTCCTGGGGAAAAAAGACTACACCAGCATCACCACCAACCTTGAGTTCGTGTTGTCCCGCAACAATGACTTACTTGCTGCGACAATTAAACGCGAACAGGATGAAAAACCACTCGTCTTCGGTGAGGAGTCCGCTGCTGATCTGAATATCAATACTAATCAGTCAACGCCATCAACGATGGTTCTTCCTATTTTAGAAGGCGATCAAACCTGGGGAGAAATCGCACTTTTCTTCAGTGATGTAAAGGGCACTGGCTGGTTACAGCGACTTCAGAATTCAAGGATTGCTTTAATCGCTTTCTGTAGCTTGCTTGGCTTTTTGCTGTTTTATTTATACCTTGGAAAAATGCTAAAAGCGTTAAACCCCTCTCAGGCAGTACCTGGTCGGGTTCGATCTGCTCTCGATACTTTGGCCGAAGCGCTCATCGTGATGGACGCGAAATCCAATGTGGTGCTGGCCAATAAAGCATTCCAGACAATCACAGGGGAATCAGCTGAAAGCGTACTAGGAAAAAAAGCAGACAGTTTCCATTGGCATTTAAGTGATGCCCACCCCGATGAACAGGCCGCAGACGAAAGCCGTGAGTTTCCCTGGTTGCAAGCACTGGAAACCTCTGAAACAGTTCGTGGTGCTGGAGTGTGGTTAGAGGGTGAAGACGGCAACTGGCACAAGTTTCTGGTCAATTGCTCACCCATTCTTTCAGGAAAAAAAGCTAGCGGGGTATTGATCAGCCTGGACGACGTTACCGACCTAGAGGAAAAAGAAAAAGAATTGCGCACAGCTCGTGATGCAGCAGAAGAAGCTAACCGTGCAAAGAGTGACTTCTTATCCAATATGAGCCATGAAAGTCGCACCCCGATGACTGCCATACTAGGTTTTACCGAAGTTCTCAAGCGCGGCGGTGGTTCAGCAGAAGCGGATCGTCAAAAACACTTAAATACGATCTCCAATAGTGGCAACCACCTATTGGAACTGATAAACGATGTACTTGATCTATCGAAAGTAGAATCCGGCGCACTTGAAGTTGAATCAATCGACTGTAAACCTCACATGGTTGCTCATGACGTGTTACAGGTTCTTCGCGTTCGGGCAGAAGATAAAGACATTAGCCTGGATATAAAAATTCCTAAACCTCTACCAGAGGTAATTAAAACTGATGCAGGCAGATTGCGTCAGATCATCACAAATCTAGTGGGTAACGCGATTAAATTCACTGAGGAAGGTGGTGTTGAAGTTATCTTACGATCGTACGATGACAATGGAACGGAAAAGTTCGCTGTTGATGTCACTGACAGCGGAATCGGCATGAACGAAACACAGCAAGCAGCAGTCTTCAAACCTTTCGTTCAGGCAGATTCCTCTATCACACGCCGCTTCGGTGGCACAGGCCTGGGTCTCGCTATCAGTCGTAAGTTAGCACGTGCACTGGGAGGCGATATCATCGTAAGCAGTGAAGCCGGGGTCGGCACTACTTTTACCGCCGTCATCGATCTGGTGACGGGCGCGGGTGTCGAAATTCTGCAACCTGATGAGCTATTTGCACAATTAGATATAGCAGAAATTGATGAACATACCAGCTGGGCATTCCCGGAATGCGAAATCCTGGTTATCGATGATGCTGCAGAGAACCGTGAGCTTTTGACGCTGGTGTTAAACGATCTGGGCATTAACACAGAGACCGCTGCAAACGGCGCCATCGGCGTAGAGATGGCGACCAGCAAAAACTACAACGTGATTCTGTCAGATATACAAATGCCGGTGATGGACGGTTATGAGGCTGTCGCTGCCATGCGGGAGAAAGGCTTGACACAACCGGTAATTGCACTGACGGCCAATGCAATGAAGGGATATGAAGAACGGATTCTGAATGCCGGTTTCTCACACTACATGACCAAACCGATCGATATAGATGCATTAGCAAAACTATTGGCAGAGTTACTCGGCGGCAAGCGCGTAGAAAACACCGACGTTAAAAAGAAGCCTGATACCGCACCATTTACAGAGGCAGCAAACCAACCCATCATGGAAACCACCACTGATATGGCAAGTAACACAGCCAACCACTCAGCACTTGAGAACCAGGAACTGCTCTACAGCCGTCTGGCAGGTTCGGAAAAACTAGCTCCAGTGGTTACGAAGTTCATTACGCGCGTGCGTGAACAGTTTATTGTGATGGAAGAGGCGCTCGAGAAAGATGACTTCAACGAGCTGGCGGCTTTAGCTCATTGGTTAAAGGGCTCGGGGGGAACCATAGGGTTTGATCAATTGTCGCAGCCTGCCAAGCAGCTTGAGGACAACGCTAAGGCAGGTAATCATGAGGCATGCAAAGTGGCCCTGGTTCACATTAAATCAATAATTAAACGCCTGCGAGCCGGCATCAACACCGGGCCATCGAATGAGCCCACGATCAGCGCATCACAGGCTACTCAAGAATCTGTTCCACAGGCCGTAGATGTTGTAGAGAGTTCATTGCTTGCAAAAAATCCGTCGTTCCGACCGATCGTCATGAAATTCCTGCCTCGGTTAGAGTCACAGATTGCCGCAATGGATCAGGCGGTTACTGATAATAATTTTGACGAAATTGCAGCATTAGGACATTGGTTAAAAGGATCAGGCGGTACTGTCGGTTTTGATATTTTTACTAAGCCGGCTGCAGAGATGGAATCGAGTGCTAAACGCAAAAACATGGACGCCGTAAAAAAGCACTTAAATGAGATAAAGGTTTACGCAGGCAGGATTGCTGTTCCCGGAAATGACGACGAATCATCAGACCCGCAATTGCAAGCGTAATCAGTAACATGGAACGGTGCATCAACAATATGCAAAATAACAATATCGGCACGCCTTTTAGTGAAGGGGATTCGAATCAATACGAATCCCATATCACATCAGCGAAAATCATGCTTGTCGATGACGAGCCTATTAACACAGACGTGCTCCAGACATATCTGGAAGGTGAAGGCTACTCCAATTTTATCACCACCTCAGAATCGGTCCAGGCGATCGACATCATGCGTCGTGAAAAGCCGGATGTTATTCTGCTTGACCTTATGATGCCTGACGTATCGGGCTTCGATATTCTTAACATGATGCGCAGTGACAAATCACTACTCCATATTCCAGTCGTCATCCTTACCTCCTCTGACGATGCAGAAACAAAACTCAAGGCCTTGCAACTGGGTGCTATGGATTTTCTTGCCAAGCCGGTCGATGCAAGTGAGCTTGCTCTGCGCCTGCGCAACACCCTGGCTGCGAAAGCATATCAACATCAGTTGATCAACTTTGATCAACTCACCGGGCTGCCAAAACGAGATACTTTTTTAGAGTCGATTACAATCACAAGCAACCAATTGTCTGTCAATGACGAGAAAGGAGCAGCGTTACATATATACATCGACAATCTGAAAAACGTCAATACCACCATGGGGCGTGAAAACGGCAACAAGATGATACAAATCTTTGCGCGAAGGCTTGAAGCATCTGTTCGCTCCACAGGCAGTATTCAAAACGCTTTCGACGTCGACACCACCGTTAGTATTGCAAGAACCAGTGGTGACAAGTTCACCGTGTTTATGAGTCCGATTGACAACCCACAGCAGGCCGCAATACTGGCTCGAAAAATTGCCTCTGACACCAGTCACGCCATCAAGCTCGATGGCCGCACCATGTTTACAGCCTGTAAAATCGGTATCGCTATTTATCCCGATGATGGAGACAACGTACAAACGCTGTTAAGTAATGCAGAAACAGCAATGTCGCATATTCGGGATCATGGTGGAAAAGACAGCTATACATTTTACTCGGGCAGTATGAACGAAGAATCTGCACGTGTGTTGGCTATTGAAGCCGGCTTGCAAACCGTCATTGAAAAGAACGAATTGCGCGTCACCTACCAACCTAAAGTTGATGTTAAGTCAGGCAAAATCATAGGCGCAGAGGCGCTTATCAGATGGATCAGTGCTGATCTTGGATTTGTCGGACCAGACAATTTCATCTCGATCGCGGAACGTACCGGTCAGATCATTCCTATTGGCTCGTGGATACTCAATCAAGCCTGCAAACAAGCAGCAGAATGGAGAGATCGGTACGGATTCGATTTCCGCATGGCAGTGAACATGTCGATCAGACAAATTCATGATTCAGACATGTGCGAAACGACGCTAAGTGCGCTAAGAGAATCGGGCCTGCCAGCTAACTGCTTAACATTAGAACTGACCGAAAACATGGTCATGGAAAACGCTGAATCCAACATCGAACTTTTGAGACAGCTAAAAAAGCTCGGCATTAAACTCTCTATAGATGACTTCGGAACCGGCTACTCTTCTCTTAGCTACTTACAGCGCTTTCCACTGGATGAGCTTAAAATTGACCGCTCGTTTATAGAAGAAATTAAATCTGAAAACCATCGTGCCCCAATTGTAAGGGCAATGGTTTCACTGGCTCACGATCTTGGTATGTCAGTTGTAGCTGAAGGCATTGAAAGCGAAGAGCAACTTAAGCACATGCAGATGCTCCAATGCGAAATGTATCAGGGATATTACCGCAGCAAGCCAGTGGTAGCAGATGCATTCGAGGAAATGCTGCGACAAGACTACCCGAACTCAAAAGCGGCCTAAGTGTTCACTCTGGCTGCCAGTGAACAAATTGCTTGCCGGGGCAGCTACTACTCACAAAAAACAAGCACTGGTATCGCCAGTGTTGTGTCTGATTGCTCCAGCGTAGCGGACCCACCCCAATAGCACTTATCATCCTCACGGGTAGCCCAACTCTTTACGCTCAGTCGATACTGATCGCTAGAACCCAGATATAGCGCTACAAACCCTTCTGTGTCTGTAACACCCGTAGCCTCTGATTCACCATATTCAAAGTCCACTGCATCTACTTCAGCGCAACTGATCAGATCAGAGTAATCAGTTCGTAGCTGCTGACAACTTTCTCCAATGATGACAGTATTGGTGTTTTGTATGAGCGCTTTACCTTCAGCACGTGTCTTAGGCACAAGATTAAGCGGCTCCGCTACCACAATGCGATCCACATAGGTGGGGAAAAATCCTGAAACCGGTTCAGCCTGCAGATACACAGTGACCAGACGTTTTTCCTGCTCATCGTTTAATGCTGCGCCAAGTGTAGGATCAACCTCACCGGAATCACAACCTGACAACAACACTCCAGCCACACAGACCGCTAGTAATCTAAACATATTTCGTAACTATTCGGTAGGAATTGATCTAAATTCAATTTTCGACTGCTTTTGCAGCCCTTTTTTACTTTTCTCATGGGGGACGGTTCGCGCACAACCTAGCTGTGTATTGAGCACGAACGATAACGCCCACGAGCGCAACAGTTGCGCCCTGAATAGATACCATATTTCTTTCTTGACACTAAATAGAGAGAGGCTATTGCTAACATAATAGGCAAAGCAGGGCCCTGCACCGAGGATGATAGTGTACAGCCGGCAGCCCCGTTCAGTCCGGTCCGTAAAGAAGGCGAATTCGTGAATTGATTCTCTGGCAGTTGCGGGTCGCCTAACAAAACGGGCGCGCTGTCAGGCTCCACTGCTGTGTGTACCGGCGCTGAAATTTCGCTGTTACCAGTATCTGCCAGCTCTGTATTGGATGCGGGGCCCGTACTAATCAGCGCCACCAACGGATCTGTTCCCACCTGTATTTCTGTACCATCCGTTATTCCATCAAGGTCACTATCAACACTGGTTGGGTCGGTCGCATAAACAATCAACTCATCACCGTCTGTGATTCCATCACCGTCAGTATCAGCACTCAACGGATTGGTTCGATAGAGTTGTAATTCAGAGTAATCCGTCAGACCGTCATTGTCGGTATCTGCTTGTTCAGGATCCGTGAGATGATTTCGTATTTCTTCAACGTCTTGCAAGCCATCGTTGTCAGTATCCACACCTGAAGATGAGCCGCCAAACTGACCCGGCATGTTATCGACACTGGCGAGCAGACCATCTCTGTCTGTGTCATCTCCTGTGACTGTAACTGACGCGCTGTATGCGGGTATGGCTTCTCTACGGGACAGATTTTGATTGGTACGGCCTGGCACTCCGTGTTGATTTACCGACCCATCCATCATGTTGTCGCCGTCCAGATCGATGCCACCAATCTCTGCTACATCACCCAGACCATCGTTGTCACTGTCCAGGTCACGATGATCAGGAACGCTGTCGCCATCCGTATCTCTGAACTGTGCCAACGGATAAAAGTAAGAAAGCTCACGACTTGAACTATTTTGATGAAAAAAGCTATGGCGAAAGCCGGCTATCTCACTATCAGTACCGACAATGCGATGATCGGCTGCACTTTCATAACTTACCTCCAGTCCATTTGACTGCCTGAAATGCAGTGTTACAGCATCTTCAATAGATTCTCCACCAGAGCCAGTACCAACGAAAGCAACCTTTCCGTTATCCTGCGAAACAGCTATGTTCGAATTTAAAGATAGAGAATAGCCAACTATTGACGCGGCAGAAACCACAATAGTTTCACTTCGGCTTCCATCCAGATCACTTATTGTCATATCAATATTATGCAATGAATGATCTAAACCAAAATTCCACATTATCAGGCTACTACCAGCCCCCAGATTTCTCACCTTTGGCAAAGAGTCGTGCATTGACCAGTCGACAGTTGTGTCTGAAGATACAAGCCTCCCGTTCAACTTGATCTGCGTATCATTGTCAGTGCCAGACAAAGTGTAAGTGAATGTCGACCCCTGATACGACTCATCTCCGATCAGATTCACTTCGTAGTGCTGAGCCGGGGAATCAGATAATCGCTCTAAATAGTACATTCCCTCAAGTGCATTGCTTATCCCGTCGTTATCCTGATCGTGATCGATCACATCCGGCACACCATCAAAATCAAGATCATCGGTATTTTGTGCATTTGCAACTGACACCACAGGTGACATCGCCGCAAGCCACAACGTGACCGCGACGGTATAGCTCATCACACGCCGCGCTGACGCTATTATTGAGGCATCACCCTGGCCTGACATTCTCAAGGAGATGTTTACATTTTGCACTTCAGTATTTCCACATATCTTTAATCTCAACACCAAGCCAATTCTCTGACGTCAGCAGCATCCAAAAGGTGAGTATGTGAGACGCAAAGCAAATACCAACCCTGTTTACTTATTGTTTGTTGAACACATACGATAGGTATAGCCGAAACTCACGAGCACGACGCCTGTAAGATGAAATACAATGTCAGACGTAACTATTCACCCAGCAATGACCTAAATTCATATTTATGACTGTTATTGCGGTCGTGGTTTTTCAGGGTGGGCCTGTCGCATCACGGGGCAGGAGTTCGCGCGCAACATACCTGTGTTTTTGGGCACGAACGACAACGCCCATGGATGCGACAGGCGTGCCCTGAAGAGTTACTGTCAGACAATTGTCGTTTTCGATCAAATGAGGAGAATTAAATGATCAAATTTGCCGCCATGTCTCTCTATATTATCGTCGGTGTTGTGATCGCGGGAATATTTTATAAGACCTATGAGCCAAACAAGCTGACATTACCGCTATGCCTTTTACTTGGCGTACTAGGTGCTTTTGCTGGCCTCTGGATCTCGGACCTC
>CALISD010000126.1 GCA_938041955.1 uncultured Granulosicoccaceae bacterium
GCTTTACATGCTCGTATAACTTTTCTACAGCAGCTGTATTTCCATCTGATCAAATGGCGATACTCGCATTCTCATTGGCGCTTCCTCTTTTAGCAATAATAGCAGCACGAAAATCACAACTGAGCACGGGCGTCCAACACATCAACGATGTTACTCATTACACATCTGAGAAATACAATAAAAAAGATGTTGCTATTCTGATACCGGCTTACAACGAGAGTTCAGGTATAAAGCCAACGGTGGATTCAGCTATAAGGTTAGTCGGCAGGAATAACGTTTTTGTAGTAAATGATTGCTCTTCTGACGATACAAGCACAATTGTAACAAACCTGGGGGTCGAGTTATTAGATTTAAAAGTTAATCTTGGTAAAGCCAAGGCTTTGGAAACAGCGATCAACAGCTTTAAAATTTGCCAGAACTTCGAATTTCTATTGATACTGGACGCAGATTCGGAAATCGATCCGAACTACTTGCAACATGCACTACCTCTGTTTAGTGATCAGGGGGTTGCGGCAGTAGCAGGTCACGCCATTCCGAAGTGGAACAAAACTAAACCATTTGCTTATACATCATTTTTTGTAGCATACCGAGTGAAACTGTATCTGATGACGCAGGCTTTTCTGCGGTACGGTCAAACAACCCGACACTTAAACGTCAGCTTTATTGTTCCTGGTTTCTCAAGTATTTATCGCACACGAATTCTTCCGGAAATTGATATCGCAGCTCAGGGTTTAGTGATTGAAGACTTCAATATGACTTTTGAGCTTCACCGAAAGTCTCTAGGTCGAATCGCATACAGCCCGAAAGCAATTGCCTATTGCGACGAACCGCACTCGCTAGGCGACTACAGAAGCCAAATCAAGCGTTGGCATTTAGGCTTCTGGCAAACGGTCAAAAGACATGGCTTATGGCGGAGCAGATTTATCGCTGCGCTTGTTTTTTTTATGCTCGAATCGCTGGTAATAAGCACCGCACTTTTCTTCTTACCCTTCATCGTTATAGCTAATATTTTCTACGCAATAGCACCGGAATATATCCCTGAGTTTTTAGCTAATGGATTCGTACTTAACACCAACTCAAATCTTTTTTTTCTCGGCACACTTACCTTTCTTTTGATTGATTACGCTGGAACTTTGGTGGTCTCATACATCACCCGCATACCAGCCCTGGCTTTTCATGGTCTTTTTTTCTTCATACTGCGATGGTTTGATTCAGCGTACTTCCTTATCGCATTGCCTATGGCATTTATCGTTAAGTCCAGCGGCCGCTGGAAAAGTCCTGAAAGAGGATTAACGTAGTACGATCATGAATTACAACACGGAGGAATATTTTGTTTATAAATAAAAAGGTTTTAATACTGGCGCCACATCCTGACGATGAGGTGTTTGGCTGCGGAGGCCTCATCGCCAAAATGATTCGACAGAACTGTGAGGTATATGTTTTATACATCACTGTAGGCGAAACACGGGACTTTTCTGCGAAGGGATCTTCTGGACCAGAGGAAAGATTGCAGGAGATTAAAAATGTCTCCGATTTTTACGGATTCGCAGACTATGAACTATCTTTACCGGGGAATGACTATCATTTAAAACTCGATGGTTACCCTAGCTCCACACTTATTTCAGTAATAGAACGCGACGCCCGCTGCTCTCTTCAAAATGTTGACCCGGACATTCTACTCGCTCCAGACACTGACGACTATAACCAGGATCACAGAGCAGTGTACTCTGCTGCAATTACTGCCACTCGCCCTGCTGACAACAGCTTCAAAAAATTTCAGCCCGTTTTTCTAACTTATGAATTACCTTATTCAGATTGGGGGCACACAGAAACAACTGGCGGGTCTAACCTTTATGTTGAGCTTTCAGACGAAGATTTTGCAAAAAAAGTGGAAGCACTAAAATTTTACTCTTCGCAATTAAAGTCTGAAGACTCCCCTCTGTCGGTTAACGGAATCACAGCACTGGCCCAATTTAGAGGTATGCAAGTACAAACAAAATACGCAGAGGCCTACAAAATCAAGAGAATAATAGCTTAATTACATGCTTGCATTGAACACAGAAGTTTATTTTTTGCTGCGATATCTGCGGCAATTTTGTCTAGCCTGTATTATTCCTTTGTTTTTAAGACTTTTCCAGACTTCACTTAGTAAAATATGCACCAACCCCCCTATGCTATAGTGTATCTGGTTAGTCGCATACTTCGCTGTACATTGTGCAAAACTCGAGAATAAAGTCATCAAGTATTTTAGTGACATACAGCCGCAGTTTTTTCCGAGATTACATTACTTCTCACGGATGCTTCACTCAAATGAGTTTGTATTTCGAGACGATGTACAATTTGTCCGAAACCACAAATACCCAGATGGCAACCGGCACAGCTCTTACCAGGTTCACACACCGGTACTTGGAAACAATGATGTAGTTTTACTGAACACTCAAATTCAAAAAAAATCCAAACAGGCAATTTGCGAGCAAAAGATCTCCTACGACTCGGATTGGAGACCGCGATTTATGAATTTGATTGGACAGTTCTATCAAAAATGCGAATTTTTTGATGGTATAAAATCTGATCTAGACCAATTGCTCGAACCCCCATATGAAACGGTAGGTGAATTGAACTTGCAAACCACTCTGTGGGGCCTTTGCCGGCTGACGGGCCAACCCTACAACGGCCCTGTTTCTATAGATGAAGTCAATCAATGGCTCATCCGGGAAACACGTTTTTCGCTGGAGCATATCGCGTTAGGATCTACCCTTTCGTTGCCAGCGGAATCCACACCGACCGAACGTATTTTGCATCTTTGCCAAACCACTGGTTGTTCCGATTACATTGCAGGCGGCACCGCTATTGATTCATATTTTGAAATAGACAAATTTTCAGCAGCGGGGGTGTCGGTTCACAGGCAGGAGTGGAACTGCAAGCCGTACCCTCAGACTAGCAAGGTGTTCATTGCAAACCTGTCCATCATCGATCTTCTGGCGAACTGCAGTTCCGAGAGTGCGATGGAAATAGTTAATAGTCACTTCACACTGGAATTGGCTTAAATACTATTAGAGTAGTGCCGTGCTGCACTCTCCGCGCGCCAACCTAATTCAAAAAAAGAAAGCTGAAAGATCCGTAACACGATGGCAAGAAACTCACCACACCCGTTCAATCACAGTAGCTGCACATTCGATTTTTTAGCTCCTTGAAAATATACCCCCCACAAATCCTGCTTAACAATAGAACCGAATCCGCCTATCGAACGACCACAAACAAGGAAACAGACTGAATAAGGAGAAGTCAAATCACCACTGTCTCAATTCATTTTTTCAATGCTTTTAATATAGAGACCTGTCACCCCCTCATAAAACAGAGTGAAAATACCTGACATCGTGGCCATTCTCGGCGACTTTAACACAACGAATTTATGCTTCGTTGTACAGATAGCCAGAACCAAATTTCAGGCTTCGCACTAATATTAGTTTGAGACATGCAATTAATCTCATGTGCACCCACAAAAAAAACACTCCCACATCATGAAACGAAAATTCAAAGGAGTCGTGGCGGCTATCAGTCACTCTCCTTAAGTTGTATTTTCTGACTTTAGCGACCTATCGAGCTGTACAAATAGACTAGTGCTAATGAACAACATAATTACCGCATGAATTGGTGTAGCATTTTTCTCAACATGTCGCGAAACAAGCATTCATACCAAGCGTACTATTACAAATTTCACTCGTGGCATCCGATTGAGCCAGCGCAACACGCATGGCGACTTTCAATTTAATCATTTCATTTAAAACTTTACTGGAAAAGGACATCTCATGAAGGTATTGAATAGAAATTTAATTCTGGCATCCACCTTATTTGTATTTGCCAACGCTACCTCTCCACCCGCGATTGCACACGAAACCGCAATACAGTCTTATGGCGATGTGAGTTTTCCAATCTCATGTGATTCGCAAACACAACCGAAATTCAACCACGGCGTGGCCCAGCTTCACAACATGATGTATATCCAGGCAGAGGGTATATTCAACCAGGCTGCGGAGCATGATCCGGACTGCGCTATGCTCTACTGGGGCGTTGCCATGTCGAACTTTCACCCCCTTTGGCCAGGAATGCAAAACAAAGCAGAGTTTGAGCGTGGCACAGCGGCCATACAAAAAGCACTCACGCTGCCGGTAAGTACAGACAAAGAGCTGGATTTTATAAACGCCGCTAATTCTTTTTACGCAGTGCCATTTAGTGCTAAACGCGGAGACCGAATTAACGCCTGGGCGAAACAACAGTACAGTATGTTTAAAACTTACCCAGATGATATCGAAGCCACAGCGTTGTACGCACTATCCCATCTGGCGACTGCGCCAAAGTCTGATAAGACACTTGCACATCAAAGAACAGCAGGCAAGTTGATGGAAGAACTGCGGGCCAAGGAACCCACACATCCGGCTGGCTTCCACTACCTTATTCATGCCTACGACAACCCCGAATTTGCCTCAAAGGCAGAAGAGGTCTCAAGGGCCTATGATTCAATAGCGCCAGAGGTCCCTCATGCGCTCCATATGCCATCGCATATATTCGTGCGCATGGGGCTTTGGAATGAAACCGTGTTCTGGAATAGTCGCTCAGCGGATGCTGCGGTAGAACAATCCAATGAAAGCATGACCAGCATGCACTATGCCCACGCAATGGACTACCTGGTGTACGCTCAACTACAGCAAGGCAAAATAGACGACGCTGCGAAAAGCCTGCAGCAACTATACGACATAGACAACCATCAAGACGGATTCGCCGCAGCGTACGCACTTACCGCCTCGCCGGCACGTGTACCGCTTGAACAAGACAACTGGCCAGCCGCCGCAAGCCTACCTGTTAATGCGGCAGTCAATATAAGTTGGGATAAATTCAAGTTTGCAGAACCTATAACTCACTTCGCCAGAGGCATAGGTGCGGCAAGAAGTGATGATATTGATCTGGCTAAAACGTCCATAGCCGAACTGGAACGACTGCACACAGCACTGAAGGAATCTGATCAGAATTACTGGGCAACATTGACTGATTCAAAGATACACTCGGTCAAAGCATGGGTGGCATTCGCCGAGAAAGACTTCGACACTGCTATTAATCTTATGGCAAAAGGCGCGGACATTGAAGATTCGGTCGATAAATCCCCAGTAACACCCGGCGCAGTACTGCCCGCAAGAGAATTGTACGGTGACATGCTTCAGTTGCTGGATAAGCCAGCTGATGCGCTTTTAGCGTATGAGAAGACACTCGGCATTTCCCCAGGCAGAGCAAGAAGCTTGCGTGGTGCCGTTGAGGCAGCGGAAGGCACAGGAAACAAAGATAAAGCAAACGAGTACAAAGCCTATTTGAAGAATATGGTGGCGGTTAAGTGAGCCAAAAAGAGTCAATAGGTGTATCGATGGGTTCAGGCTTCGGCCTGGACTCTACCCTCTCGATACAAAGATCATCCTGCAGAGAAAACCCTGTTTAGAAGCACTGGAACAGACCCGAATTGCCATCGCCGCTCAACCTTAGGCAGATTCACGCCCCTGGCGAGGCTTTAAGCACTTTTTTGGATCCAATGCGCCCCGCTTGAACGAGCGTAATGGGAACTACCGAGAGCATTCCGCTGCAATTAAGCGTGGCACAAAGCCGGACTTGGCCTGATTCATTTTTGATACCAGGGCAGCGGCGATATCATTGCGACGGTGCCCGGACGCTATTTCCAACCAATGAACCCGACAAGCAGGATCAATATTCAATGCGGCCGCCTGATCACGACTAAACCCCTTCAGTGAATCACAAAGGTTATCGGTCTTGAAAACTTGCAGAACCACATCGAGATCCTCTGAATACAGAATGCCAATCCCGGCAATAGATGGTGCTGTGTGCTTTTTGGTCAGCTGAAGTGACGGGAGCCAGGAAACTTTGATAGCGCAAGAGCTCGCAGCACCAAATTCATCCTGTACGCTGTAGCCTTCGTCTGACACAATCCGTTGATTAAAAGTTGTCATTTATTTCCCCTCACAATAGCGGAGCACTGTAGAGGAACGAGTTTTTGAAAACAACAACAGGACAGCTATTGTGAAATTCAGTCACAAATTGCACATCACAAAAGGCTGATACAAGACTTAATCCTGAACATACTGCTTAAATTCGTCAATACCAATTACTGGCTGAGCTATCCTATTTCCAGCCGGGCATTACTGATTGGGCTCTTGACGCCCACCTTCCTCTACAACATTGGTGTCTTCAGGCTCATACAGCTCATCAGCAAGGCTCTTGAAATCTTCCACAACATCTTCGCGGTCCTTCTTGACTGTGAGTTTTCGAGTACCACTGGCAATGTTTGACGGAATACTGCCAACCACCGGCACTTTATGAAAGTGCTTGATAACGAATTTGGTGGTTTTTTGAACTACTTGCTCGGTCAGCTTCTTTATCGCAAATACCGCAGCCGCTCTCTCGACAACAAAAACGACCGCAAGAATTACCAGCAACGGAATCAAAAACCCTGACAGTAGTATTTTGTCTGTTCTATTTTGTGCACTCCACCAACTCATGAGCCTGTCAGCAGCGCCCTTAATTCGATCATAAATGCTTTTGAATACAACTTGTAGCCGCGCACTCTTTCGATGAAGCCATACAAAAAGCGACATAATCTGCGGTATCAGGATCGCCTTTAATATACCGGGCTTTAAAACCACCATTAAAAAACCAAAAAAGAACTTTACCAACGCAATGAGAAGTGTCACAAGTGAAACTATAACCACCCCAATTTTCAGTGCTAACAAAGCGCTGAGTAACGCGATAGCTGGTGCCAGCATTGCCACTATATAGCGCCATGCGGCAGCAATTTGCTCCCAACCATAGATCGCCAGTAACAAAACCAGCAGGTAGCCCAATATTATTCTGAATCTAAGGGGTGTAATGTAGGCTGGCAGCAACCGCAACAAACCAGCCTCCAGGCGTCGAGGAAGCGATATTTCGCGGTTTTCAGAGGCATTAAAATCTGACACGTGTCCCCCGAACAATTATATAGCAGCCGCGTTCAACCACGAGATGAAAAAGCCCTTTTACAAAATGCTTTTATTATGCCGAATAAGCGTGCCAGCCGGGCAGGAATCGAACGGATACTCTGCTTCATCCCAGCAAGGGTAGTGATCAATATCTGTTTCAAAAATTCTCTGGCTTCATCGCGACTAAGGTGCATGTCGGAGTCTTTAATACTCGACTCTACCAACACATTTGCCCTTGCTATTACATCCATTTCTTCATCACTGAAGCGGCCTTTTTGATGACAGAACTTAGCGTACTTAAGCGGCGTTCCGGCCGACAACCCGACCAGGAAATTCGCCGTTGCCACGGGTGCCACCGCGGCACCAATACCGATGCCGATAAACTTAACACTTCCAAGTGCCACCACTTTGAGCACAGGCACAAGTGAAGCAAAAGGCAACAGAAGCGGAGCGGCCATAATAACCTCGCTGTGAAAATTCAATTTAATTGACACCGTAAATATTTTGCGTCCTAGACAGAATATAATTTATCAGCACTGGCAGAAAAAATCACTTCTTTCAAACAGCACAACACTGAGAAAGGACGACCAACCGTTGGGTATCTATTTGTCTTTGTGACAATCGAAATTGACATTCAGACCAGTACTCCAGCCAACAGTAGTCTTTACCAATTTTACAAGGTCATCGCAGTTAGTTCATCCGTGCTGGACCCGCGGTTCAGGCAACAATCAACAGCAAGATCACCAACACCGCAGAAGTAAACCAGATTGCCACTCCCAATAGAGCATTGAACTTCCGTACAAATTTGTGAGTTCCACCATCATTTGATGGAAGATGCAAAGTCTGTTTCGGGTATTACATATTGCACGTGGCATTACCCATTACCACAATTACTTTTGGAGTCAGAACAAAGTTGTTCGCGATGGCCATGCATTTACTTTGGTCAGCGCGTTGTTAGACAACCGAAAATCTCAGTACGGCCAGTAAATTTTTTATTGCCCGTTGCTAGCGTCAGGAACTGTAATAAGTTGAATATTCGACCTGATACCTGTAACAGGTATACACATCGAGCCACGCGCCCCGCCTTAAAGAACATAAAGGTTAAAGTTTTTGGTATCACTCTTTTACCGACGGAAAGCTATTTCTAGCGATGAAATGCCTGAAATCGTTCGAACGCTGAACTCAGTGCAGCGGCTTTATGATCCAAGCCTGAGTCCTTCAACAGCTCAACGACACATTCGGCGGTACAGAGCCCGCCAGGTTTTTGATTACGCCTGAGACGATATGCTGATGGTTGATTTGATCGAACGGCTACTTTCGGAAGCTCATGTAGATAAGGGCTGCGATTGTAGATTTTATTTGCCTCCTGCCACGTACCATCAATAACAATGTAGTACTGATAAACACCGTCGCTAGAAATACTCTCACTGTCATTAGACGGATACAGCAATGCTGTTGATCCATCAGCAATACAATCAAGCAATGCCGCAGAAGGGCTTTTCCTCTCCCACACTATGACCTCCGCTTCACTGCCAAGCACATCAATCACCAAATAACCTGTATTGGTTCTTTTTCCTAATTCACACTGATGTGTCAAGAGAAATATTTTCATAAAATATCAGATTAATTCAACATCCAACCAGCAACCGTCATTTAAAATTGCCCTCCTACGGTCTACCATGGGGGTGTATCAGTGCACAGAACATTCGACATGAGAATTCAAGTGTACTGAATATGAGACCTCTCACGTGAGCATCGTACGTCATCTAGGTCTTTCATTTGTTGATGGATGTGCTTGCACTTATACCCCTGCAAACGCGGTCAATCAATTCGATCATCAAAACAACGCGAACTGAACAGTTGTCACAACAATACCCTTAACCAACATACAACAACCAGGATATTCGACTGTACGATCGGAACACGATGTCAGATACTTTAACTCAGGGATGTTAATAACAATAACCGAACATGTGTTTTCCATATCCCTTTAGAATTCAAGATAAGCATCCGGCCAACATCGCCGGTTCACAGCCACTTTTTGGAGACCAGCCCATGAACTGCACCATTCATCACGTAAACTTACCCGCCAATGACGTACGTATCTCAGCCCGGTTCTATACCGAAGTTGTCGGCATGGCAGAAGGCAGCTGGATCTTCCCTCCCGAAGAACAGGTAGGACATATTAGCGCCGATCCTGAGAAACTGACTATCTTCCCGACCACCTCAACCAGTGAGGGTGAAAACGCAGGGCTACATCTGATTCGTCCGGAGCCTGCGTTTGCACGTAAAAATCAACTCGATCACAACCCGTCTATTGGCGGCCACGTAGCACTGCAAGTGAAAAACCTGGATCAGGTAATAAGCCGACTGAAAGCTGCAGGCATTCCATACTCACTGACCGGCACTTTCGCCATACCGGGAATGCGCCATCTCTATGTTTATGATCCCAGTATGAATCTGATCGAAATCAATGAAATTGTAAAACTCTAGAGGGCTGTGCGGGAAGTTCGGTAACAAACTTTTCACAGACACAGTCGTCAAAGCAAGGTGGAAAAATACGGGCATAGCAGAGTCTACGTCAAATATTTCTAACGCGGCGATGGCGGCTGTGGCTTCGATCCGTGTTACCGAACTCTTCAAACAGCCCACTAACCTGCAGTATTCATGGGGATTCAGCATCCAGAGTCAAAGCGCTAAACAGGTCATTAATACTCACGCGCAAAATGTGGGTCGCCACGTGCGCGGGGGAGCTGATGACCTGTTTAGCGAAATTGCGCTCTGGAATCAAATAGACAGAGTGCTTTTGCTTGTACATAGTTTATTGCCTTTAAAGTTATTGCCTTTAAAGACTGTATACAACCGGTATATCGTTAAATGCCCAGAGTCACCTCATGAATAATGCTGGTATTCAGGAAGGCGAGCGAAATCAGGACCCACATCGATCCTTGCCGCCATCAAACCTCAATCACGGGTTAATTGAGTAAAAGCGGCTTACCAATGGGATAATACTCCGTAGCAGCATTAACAAGAGACTTAGCCGTCAATTCAGCAACGCCGTAAACCTCGACCCGTTTACCCCGCTCATCCCGTATTTTATGGGCAAGGAGATCAAAGTCACCATCCCCCGAAACCAGGATTATGACATCGGCACTGTCAGCCCACTCCAACGCATCGATAGTAATTCCAACATCCCAGTCACCTTTCGCAGAACCGTCCGAACGTTGTATAAAAGGCTTTAGTTTTACCTCAAACCCAATGGCTCTCAATATATTCTGAAACTCGCGTTGTTTCTGATCCCCTCTGTCAATAGCATAGGCGACAGCTTTAACCACCTCCCGACCGTCGGTTGCCTGCCGCCAGAACTTGTTGTAGTCAAAGTTTTTTCCAAAGATCTGTCTCGCTGTGTAGTAGACATTCTGCACATCAACAAAAATCGCAACTTTATTCATCTGCACAGCATACTTCACTCGCAGTTAGAAATGGCGGTACTCACGTGTTCTCGGTAAATAAGAATTCCTTCTCAATCACAGTCAGGCACACCGACCGATCAGTTCTATGCTTCCACCATGAGAGAATTACAGGTTATTGTGCGTCTTGAACGCTAAATACGTTACCACAGGCCAGCGAAGGCAGACGTTGAGAATCTATTCGCCTGAGCATTTTTTCTCAGGTACCTCAGCGCTAAACGCATCATCAGTTTTGAAACTCGCTGAAGCGAAGTTCATGTGTCAATCGACATTCTGATGTGCTCGTCATATTGGATTGTTTAGATCTATTCGCTCAGCGTTTAGTATCTTTCACTGCAGACTAAGCGGTTGCCTTTACAAGGATATAATCACACGAACAACCAGCCACTACCTTGGATCGATTCCAATACTTCCAAAACAGCATTAAAAATATTTGTGTGACCTTACTGTAGCTGCGCCTGCACATCAGGACTAAATGGTGTACCTTGATGCATACGCATCTGCCAACACCTGCCGTTACTTATCCAGGTAGAAGCACGATGAGCGCTCTCTACAGTGTCGCCATATCGCACGTGAGAATCATAAGTCACAAGTGCGACTGTTCTTTCGATAATAGAAACTTTGAAATTCGGTAGTGGTAACTGACAATTAAAGTCTGTCACTTTTGGTGGAAAAAGTGATTCATACTGATACACCCTACCGGACCTGCCAAACTCTATAAACTCAGTATGCACATGGCGCTTAAGCCATTCGGGATCGAATCGCGTAGCGGCGCGCCACATACCTTCCTCCAGTGTTCGGATTGTGCTTTGCAGCTTAACGACGGATGATAAATGCACTGTGCGCAAGCGCTCTGCAACCACCTGACCCTCTGCAGTGAGCACCACTGATCTCGCCTTTCCTGCCGGATCATGGATCCAGCCTCTTTCATACATTTCTCCGAGCAAATCCCAATCTATACCTTTCCATGCTCTTGTCATTCCATGGGTGGTGGTTGCCGTGATAGATATTAGCGCGAAACCAAGCTCTGTGGCCCTGTCAGTGTCGATGTCCATAACGCCAGAATATCGCAGTAGCCCGGTATTGAAAACCATTTTTGTTATGAGTAAAAACACGAATTAAGCATCAACACCCTATTCCTAGACTACCTCTGAAATCTGGATGCCAGCGGTTCTCAGTTTGTTGGTCCGTGTCGACTTCAATACTTTAGATTAGATCCCCAATCAACCGTCTGAACTCGCTTCACTATCCTGACCGGGCTCCACCGCTAGTTTCGCTCTATCAGCTTTACTAACGTATTTTGGCTTACTTTGCGCGGCCAACTTAGCATGTAACTTTTTAGCACGTGCCTTTTTGGAGCGAGCCTTTAAAATCTGATTCACCCTTTTGCGACGGTTCATGTCAGCCTGGTACCATTCACGCGTATGACTTTTTGACGCACCTTAGTTTTCATAATTACTGCCTTTTGGTTTTATCATTTAACGCATAACGCAACAGGCCGCCGAAAAACATTACCTGAGACCGCGAATAGCCACAGTACGATCAGGGGGACGGCTGCACCGTGGCTCCTCTCCGTCATTCACGGCTATAACAGGTAGCTTACTGGAAATCAGACCAGGACGGTCCTCACAGCCTGCTCCGTTACACACATGCTATAGTCGAATTTTGGACCGCTAATTGGCTATTTCCCAACGCCCCTCAAAACTGAGCTTACCGCAGATTAACCCCGGCGTCGCCACTGTGGTGGACTACCTGATCTTCCATTTTCCACATATTGATGCCCGGGTTTGGCGAAAACGTATCATCGACGGTAAAGTCCACCGTCATGACGGATCACTGATCACGAACCAATCCCCCTTTCAACCACAGCAACGAATCTACTATTACCGGGAAGTTGAAAACGAGCCTTGCATCCCCTTTGAGGAAGCCATTGTATATCAGGACCAACATATCCTTGTCGCTTATAAACCGCATTTTCTGCCAGTCACTCCCGGCGGTATTTATGTCAATGAGTGCCTGCAGAATCGTTTAAGAATCAGTACCGGCATTAGCGAGTTGCAAGCACTGCACCGACTGGACAGAGCGACAGCCGGCCTGGTTATGTTCTCGGTCAACCCTGATACACGCCATCGCTACCACCATCTATTTGAATCACGGAAAATACGGAAAAACTATCAGGCAATTGCCAAGGTGGAAGACACTGACAAACTTCAGGGTCAAGAGTGGGAAATCAAAAACCGGATCGTACAGTCCAAACCGCGTTTTACTATGTGTGTGACACATGGTGAAGCAAATAGTCATACCTTAGCCAGATGCGTAAACCAATCTGCTCAGAAGGCGCTTTTTGAGCTAAACCCGATTACTGGTAAAACCCACCAGTTACGTATTCACATGCTGACGCTGGGCTGGCCCATTCTGAATGACAGGTACTACCCACAACTTCAGCAACAATCAGCTGACAACTATTCGGCACCATTACAGTTACTATCGAAGGAATTGAGGTTCATTGATCCGGTGACTCAAAATACACGGCACTTTCGCTGTGACAGAAACTTAACTTTTTAATTGCAATTCACAAGCTGACACACCATCACCACTCGAATACAAACTTAATATTCCGATGACTGCGGCACGCTCTGGACCAAAAGTAATTCCCGGACACACTTGCCGCACCTATACCCCCTGCCAAATAGAAACAAAACGCGACATTTTTCTGCCATACCGAATGCTTATCAATAAATAGCAAGCATGCTTTCGGGCGAAGAACCTCCCGGAAGTTATCACTATAACAACCTGATTTGCCAACGCCTCCAGCATATTTTCTAATCACCGCCTGCAGACTTTCACAATGATAAGTACTGCACACTTATGCCAACAAGAAAGCAATAATGCAGATTGCCGGAACACATCTGGCAACAGGTGCAATATATTTTCTTTGCGCGGTTGCTCGCTCTCCAAACGATGGCGGGCATACCAGGTTGAGAGTATTGTCCACAAATTTCAGCACTGCCGACAACATTCGAGAAATATTAGATACTCATGTGCGGCCTCTAGCGAGCTTTCCTGTGACTCCAAGTAACACCAATTGACGCTGTGAAGGTCCTTAATCAAAAATACTTTTCAGCTTCGGTCAATCGCGACCTAAACAGGCTGTCAAAGATATCGAATGTCGCATATCTTGTTGCAACACTTGTTTTGTGCGGAACAATAATATTCAGTTACAACACTCTTAAACAGATTCTCGTTGAACAATCACATCTTAATGCATTTGAGGTCTCGAACAACGAACTAAGAATGACGATCCAGGAGTCATCTCTGTATCTGTCAGACCTGAAGCAGGCAAAAGAGCAAATAGAATCCGAATCACGGCTTGAGCAGAAGATAAACCATCGACTGCAAGCGGCTCTGGTAAACATACATAAACTAAAGACTCAAACGTCCTTTCACCTGAATCATCTGCGTGGTTATGAATACTACGACAGATTTTTTAGAATGTTCAATGGTCCTCCAGACAATATATGGCAGAAGCTTGATCAATATGTCGCCAGGCTTCAGGAAGTGTCGACTAATGGATCCAGTAGCACAGCGGGAGCAGACCTTTTATGGTTACCAGTGGAAGCAACAGCCGCCAAAAATGGCGCTCTTGGAAAAAGTTACGAAACAGCCTTGCTGCGCTTGCAAAAGATCACCTCCGAACGTGCCGATCATTTAGCCACGACTCACAAAAATCTGTCTCTCATTTCAATTATCATTGTGCTACTGGAACTTGGGTTAATTTTTATTCCACTCAGGCAACGCCTACAGAAAGTAAACAAAAAGCTTCAGTCTGCGCATGAAGAGCTCTACCTGCAAGCCAATTTCGACCAGCAAACCGGCTTCCCGAACACATCGGGAATAGCAAAACAACTCAATGGAGCTGGTTCAGAACGGCCATACAATTTTTTGATCATAGTGTCTATTTTTGATATCGAAAATATTAGCAATATTGTCGGCCCCACATTGCTGGATAATTTTTTCAAAAACTTCTCACATAAGCTGGCTCAGACATTTCCCGAAGACTCACTCATATTTCGCACTGGAGACAACGAGTTCGGTGTGATAAACCATGCTTCAGCTGGCAACGCGTATACCGGTAATATTGAGTCTCTACAAAGTAAACTAGCCAGTAAGTTATCTGTGCAAAACGCTATCATCTATCCAGAATTCAAACTCGGTTGCACCACGGGAATCATCACCAGCGACAATTTACAAGACAAGCTCATTAACGCCCGACTCTCAGCACAGCACTACAAACACACAGAACCAGTTTTGCCTGCCTACGTGTCCACAATGCGCTCAAAGATTGAAGAAGACAGCCTGCAAATCGAAAGAATCCGAACCGGGCTAAAAAACAGTGAGTTTATCCCCTTTTATCAAATCAAAGTCGATGCACAGACTGGCTTGATCTGCGGCATGGAAGCATTGTGCAGATGGATAGACGCGGGTGGCACAATGCACTCGCCGTATACGTTTATACCTCTGGCAGAGAAAAGCGGCCTGATATCCGAAATGACATGGCAGTTGCTTGATACCATCGCCAATGACTACAAAAGATGGTGCGAGCTCGGCCTAGCTCCCGGTCGAGTTGCATTTAATGCAGCAGAAATGATGCTTCGTGAGGTAGATTTCCCCGTCCGGATAAAGCGGGTGCTAGAGAAAACCGGTGCTGTACATTGCCCTATAGACCTGGAAATCACAGAAAATATAGCGCTGGGGTCTGAGAGCGATAGTATTTCTAAGTCTCTTGCCGCAGCACACGAGCTCGGAATGCACTTGGCACTTGATGACTTCGGAACAGGCTTTGCCTCTCTGAGCTCAATCGTCAGTATGGACATAGATATTATTAAGGTCGATCAGAGCTTCGTTAGAATGCTATCCAGCAGCAACGATGCTCGTAATATTGTTGCGTCTATCATAAAGCTGTGCCAACAGTTAGAAAAAAAATGTGTGGTGGAAGGTGTTGAAACAGAAGAGGAATGGGCATTCTGCCGTGATCTAGGCTGCGATGAAATACAAGGCTATCTGTTCTATAAGCCTGCACCATTTGACGATGTCGTAGAAAGTCTACGATACGAACAGCAACTTAAAAAAGCCAGCTAAAATGATCGTAATACCAAGAAGTTTCAGATGGTTATTTACGAGCATTACGTCAACCATACTGGTTTTTGGAATGTGCTCCATTCCCCTGCCAGGCAACGCCGCCGCCGAAGTTGAAGTTGAAGTTATGCATTGGTGGAGTCGTGGCGGCGAGAAACGCGCAATGCAAGTACTCAGAGATGAATTCGAACTGAGAGGTGGCACATGGTACGACGTACCCGGTGAAAACTCTATCTCTGTATTGAATACCGCCGTGTCAAGAATGGCCAAAGGTTACGCACCTACGCTTGTTCAGTGGAATTCAGGTTGGGAGGTTTCACAAATCCGAAACCTTGG
Source organism: uncultured Granulosicoccaceae bacterium (assembly GCA_938041955.1). Taxonomy (GTDB): domain Bacteria; phylum Pseudomonadota; class Gammaproteobacteria; order Granulosicoccales; family Granulosicoccaceae. Next base: position 15,956 of record CALISD010000126.1, read on the forward strand.
CCTACTCAATAACTTAGATCAACAGTCTACAAGCTACCTACAAAACGCCTTTATAGACAATGTGCTCGATATGATTATGGTCAACGGAGAGATTGTCGCAATCCCCGTCAACGTCCACAGTGAAAACTGGCTCTGGTATAAGCCAGCCAGCCTGATTGAACATGGGCAAGAGGTACTATCCAATTGGAGCGAATTTCTAAAGTTTGCCCGAACACTTTCTGAATCAGGGCAAGTCGCTATAGCAGTTGGAGATGAAGCACCGCAGAAACGCACCTTGTTTAACAATGTTCTGCTCGGTGTCGCAGGGCAAGATATTTTCCAGCGTATTTACAATGACCTGGATATTTCTGCCTTGGAAACCTCAGAATTTCGCGATGCCATCAATACCTATACAACACTTAAAAGCTATTCGCATTCTTTCGGTGACGGGCGATGGGAACAACAATTGGCGGCTGTGGCCGCCAATAACGCATTTACCGTGAGTATGGGCGACTGGGCAAAAGGCGAGTTTCGGAATTTAGGCTTAAAGCTTGGTAGAGACTACGAGTGTGCCCCGGCACCTGGCACGGCCGAGAATGTGGTGCTGGTCATTGATGCCTTTGTTTTAGGACAAGTTTCAAACAATAGTGAAAAGCTTGGACAACAATTGTTCATGGATGTGGTCACTGACCCCGTAGTCAGTGAGACATTTAATTATCTAAAAGGCTCATTGTCGCCGCTGCGTGAAATTGATTCTCAGGGGCTGGATAAATGCAGCAACTTGGCGCACAACACCCTGAACAAACGTGGCAAAGCCATTAAGCCACACGCAAGCATCGGTGACAGAGGATTTATCGCAGGCATGGATCACCTGATCTCTAAACTGTGGTCTGGCAACAGCACCTCGACAGACTGGATCACCGAGTTTGCGGAACTGATAGAACAAGAAAACACCAAACGTGCAAGTACCTCTCAGCTCTCAAGCAACACACAATAATACGATCACAGCCCCGCCTTTGTATTTTTAGCGGTTGGACATTTTTATGAATATGAAAATTTGCCACTACTCCCGCCTGGCAATCACACTCTTTGTGGCCAGCACGTGCACTGCATTGTTCGCAAATAATACCCGGACCCCACCGCCGACAAATTCCGTATCGAGAATTTCAGCTGACCCCATTACGCTAGATATTCACTTTCATTTTCACGACCGCCTGAAAGCGGTTTACGACAACGAATGGGGTGTAGAGAAACAGGCTAGCAGCATCACAGGGATCTCTCTAAATAACATAACGGACAAACACAATGTCAGCGGGAATGAAGCATTTAATCTCCTGATGGCGACTGGAGAGTTACCTGATATAGTCGGCGGCACAGGGCTGCGTGAAAAATTCAACCAATACGGTCCGGCCGGCCATTTTCTACCACTAAACAATCTAATTAAAAAACACGCACCATACCTACAGCACTACTTTGACAATAATCCGAATATCTTAAATGCTATCTCCGCTGCTGACGGCAATCTATATCACATTCCCTATGTCCCCGACGGCAAATTCGGCAGAGCTTATTTTATACGCACGGACTGGCTGAATAACCTGGGACTACCGATCCCCAACAACGTTGAAGAGCTCTATAAAACGCTCGTCAGTTTCAAAACCCGAGACCCGAACGGGAATGGGAAAGCCGACGAAATCCCCTTTTTCGCACGCAATGTAGAAGAGTTAATCAGGCTCGTCACGCTGTGGGATGCAAGAACCACCGGTTCTGACACGTGGCACGATTTCTATATTTCCAATGGCATAGTTCGACACGGTTATGTTGAAGAGAACTATAGAGCAGGTATGAGTCACTTAGCAAAATGGTATTCTGAAGGACTCATCGATAAAGACGTATACACCCGTACTGGAAACGTAAGAACAGAACTTTTAGCAAGTAACAGGGGCGGTATGACTCATGACTGGTTTGCCTCTACCTCTAGTTACAACGAACGCTTGCAAGATCAAATTCCGAAATTCGCATTTACGCCATTTGCCCCACCACAAAGTGTTTCGGGTAAAAGAATCGAAGAGCACCGACGTACCGCTATCAAACCCGATGGCTGGGCAATCTCTAAAACCAACGAGCACGTCATTGAAACAATTAAATATTTCGATTTCTGGTTTTCGCCTCAAGGCAGGCGCCTTGCTAACTTTGGAGTTGAAGGACAGGAATATACACTTGTCGATGGGGAGCCAGTATTCACGGACGATGTCTTAAACGGCGATATCCCGGTAAACGCAAGATTATGGGCAGTTGGCGCTCAAGTCCCTCGAGGCTTTCAACAAGACTACGCCTATGAAAAACAATGGACCAATGACATAGCCCTGGCTGGCATTGAACTATACGAACAAGGCGACTTTCTGGTTGAGCCTTTTCACGGTGTCACGCTAAACAAGGAAGAGAAGGAAACGATTGATTTCTATTGGAAGGACATCCTTGCCTTCATGCTTGAAAGACAGGCTGACTGGTTACTCGGCTTACGTAACGTGGATGATGACTGGGACAACTACCTGGCAAGAATCGATAAGCTCGGAATTAAGAAAGTAATGAAAGTTATGCAGTCAGCTTATACGCGACAATACTCCGCTCCATTGACCGCTGAAATTGAAGAATAAAATACAACGTCCGTATTAGGCGGCTTGTAAACCTCTTGTGCCTCGTCCGCGGACAACTATACCGGCAAACAGAAATACCGCCAAAGTGGTGCGATCTACGGAGGATATGCAGGTCACGCACAAAACCTATCAAGAGCCAATACGGCGGTCTACCGTCACACCATGACCGAATACCTATATTCCGATCACCGGATTCCAATGAGCTATAAATGCTGGCGAAATTATTACTAAAGAATCAATCCTTCCAAACGATATATTCAGGTGGAGGAAGGTCTATGAACACTCAGTCAGCACTTCAAAATGCGCTGTATTGTCACGTACCAGTCAAACAAAGAGTAAAAATACTCTACATTCTTGGTGTACTAACTCTGGCATCCTGCGGCGGCGGCGAACCTGCCATACAATCTGCCGAACCACTTCCGGATTCTACAAACTCACCGACAGCGCAAACAGAGCAAGCCGCTCCGATAAACCCGCTTGTCGGAATCTGGGACATTAGTCGAAGCCACCTCGATGCGAACAGCAATAGCGTGAGGAACGAGGATTACGTTGCGGTACGCGCTGACAAAACCTTTGCACAATACGATTATCAAGGTGATGCCTGGGGAACAGGATATAACTGTTATATAAAAAAGGAAGGACGGCTGATTTTTGAACAAACTGACTTAGAGCGATATTCTTACTACTACAATAATATGTGGTGGGGCTACCTGACTATCAACCTCGGTGGTGACACCCCCGCTATTGAACGCTTTGGTCAAGATGCTTTTAACATCCCGTATATCGCCGCACCATATGCAGAGTCAGATATTCTCCCGATCTGCACACCGGCACAGACACCATACAACAACAGCGATACTATGGCTTCTCTGCCCGGGTCTTTGAAAACGCGTATCCCTTCGTATGCAACCCAGAGCTGTAATCCACTGAGCGGTTCTTCTGATGTAGGAACGATTGCTGGCCTGTGGGACGTCTCCACAGTCTCTGGAAATCAATACGATACGATTATCGTACACGACACCCGCTTCCTTAATATAAGTCAGAGTGGCGTAATTACCAACTACGAAGTGGGCAAAGATTCATATCAAAATTATGAGCAATGTTATCGCATAGAAGACAACATGGCTGTAATTACGCAACTGAATAATTCTCAAATGAAGGTAACCTACTACGGTGATAGCAACTGCGAGCTAGAGGAGGAAACCCTCAACCTGGCACGCGTGACTGACCAATCCGGATCACTCGACCTTCTACTTATAGGCGGGCCAGAGATTGATGTTATAGATGCAAATGCCAATGTAACGAAACAGTTGATGTCGCGCTTCCCTGAAGTAGCCGATATATCTTCAACGAAATTGGCATCGTTAAATATATGTACCCCAAATCCAGACTCCAACATGTAGTATTCTTCAGGAAAAAGTTACCGCTCACGCTTTCTCGCCAAGCGGCTAGCTTTTTAAAACTATAGTGACTCAGTGTACTTGTGCCTGGCCTATCTACTTTGGCCATCAGATACGACGAGAAATCGATTTTTACGATTTCCCATGTTGAGCTCGAGTGTATTTCGATTCTCCAAGATCAATAATGGTATCGCCCGTGGATCACCGCTACTATTGAGCTACCTACCGGCGGAGATAAAAATTGGGCATTTGGCTGATCTACTACGGCATCTCGAGCGCACACCGTGCTGACTATCTACACTGGTTTGAAGGCCAGCATATAGATGAGAAACTGGCCAGGCCCGGCTATGACTGGGCAAGCCATTACGAAGTTACTCCGGCGGGCGTGCCGGACACTGCAGATCACGCTTACATCGCAATATTTGGCGCAGAATCATCACGTGTCTTTTTTGACCCAAGCCCAGCACAGATTAAACCTAATCAGGACGAATTAACTCGCAACATGATTGCACATCGTGTGAAACCAATACCGGCGATTTTGACTCAGGAGTGGTGTGAGTATCCCACTGCCAAACAACAAACGAAAATGCAATCTACTGTTAGCTCTGAATATATTCGTATGGGTATTTTTGCAGAAAAAGGAGATGATCAAGAGATTGTCTCATGGTGTGCGCAAAGTCATTTCCCGAAGCTTGCCAATTCAGAGCAGGTTTCAGTAGTGCGAAAGTGTTTAGCCTCTTTTGGCACAAACCGACACATCATCCTTGAGGAACATACAGGTGAAGTTGTGTCGAACGGGGCATGGCTGAATCAGCCAAAAGAAAATCTTGCGTGCGATCCAGTGGTTGCAAAACTACGAGTGTTCAGGCAATAACTTACTTGGTTATACGAGGTCATCGTATACAGACATCCTCGCAACCACGCACATATATCACTTCACACAATGTGCCTTTTCCTATTGAAATTGGTTATTTAACCCCCACCAATTGTAAATACCTGCTTTATACTTCACTAGTAATATTCATACAATTTTTTCCTATAAAATGTCTGCTGAATCGTTACTCGTGATCCATAGACATACACAACATCGCCAACCATTCTTTCACTTTTCCCCTCCCCTGAGTTAACCATCACCGCCCCACCAATAACCGGACCCAACATGCCATCCCCCACCAGACTATTAGCATTCGCCGCGAGCAACAGCCGCAATTCTATCAACAAGCAACTGGTCACACATGCCGCAACGGTGCTGAAAAGTGAGATCAATCAAGACACAGAAATCACAATACTAGATCTCAATGATTTTGAAATGCCGATTTACAGCATTGATCGTGAGCAGGAAAGCGGTATACCTGAAGCAGCCCATACGTTCTTCAAAACCATTGGCGATGCAGATGCACTGTTGATCTCATACGCTGCACACAATGGTACGTACACGGTTGCTTATAAAAACATCTTTGACTGGTGTTCTCGCATTGACTCTAAAGTGTTCCAGAGCAAACCCATGGTCATCATGTCTGCTTCCCCTGGTCAAGGCGGTGGCGCCAGTGTGTTAAAAATAGCCGAAGACTCCGCCGGCTACTACGGCGCTGAAGTTCGCGGCAGTATGTCAGTGGGAAGTTTTACAAAGACCTTTAATACTGAGACCGGCGAGTTAGCGGACGTCGAACTTGCGACAACCCTGAGGTCACAACTTGCTAAGCTTTTTTAGCATATAAGGCATGACAGAAAGATCGTACTCGATCCTTCCCCACCCCATCATTTAACATAAGATTCTATACCCGCATTAGCTCCGGGTATTTTTCTGTAAAACACCGTTTTTTTTGCCCCTGCGGCGATACGTCAATGACTATTCACCCGGCAAGGAACTAAATTCAAGTTTTCAACAGTTTTGTAGCTTTTCAGCGTAGTGCAGGTCGTGCATCAGAATAATGGGAGAGCCGACAGGACTGCTCCGAAAAGTTACCAATCGATTAACGATGATGCAACATGCGTCCGATCGTATTCATAAGCACCTGCGCTGCCAGTGTGCCGGTTGAGCCGGTTGGATCATAATCGGGTGCAACCTCTACCAGATCCATTCCAATGATGTTACCGCGCTTACAGAGCCCATCTATAAGCTCCAGCACCTCGTAGTAGTAGAAACCACCATGACTCGGTGTGCCCGTTCCGGGTGCGATAGACGGGTCAAACGCATCGATATCTATTGTCAGGTAATATCGCGTGTTCTCAGGTATGCGCGCTAGCATGCCCTCTACCCCGAGTTTCCTGAATTGCCTGACTGACTGAATATCTGACCCCATACTACGGGCATCTTCATAGCCACTCTTTGCTGTTGACGATACGTTGCGAATGCCAATCTGGCTTAAGCCTGTGACATAGTCTTTTTCAGCGGCGCGTCGCATCGGGTTGCCATGACCATAGCGTACACCGTGGCGCTCATCTACAAAATCCAGATGGGCGTCTATTTGCACCAGATGAAACGGTTCCTGCTCTGCGAACGCATTAATACAAGGTATGTTGACTGAGTGATCTCCCCCCATGACTACAGGTATAGCGCCCGCGTCTAAAATTTTACGCACGCCGAATTCAATATTGGCGTGGCTCTTCATGGTATCGGTATGCACAATGTCTGCATCACCAATATCAACTATACGAGTTGTTTCTGCAGGCAAATAGACGATGTCATCTTCATGGTCATAAGCACCGGCATGACCAAAGGCAAACAGCGTGGATGCCTCACGTATACCGCGCGGCCCCATACGCGCGCCTGAGCGCCACTGGCAACCAAAGTCATACGGTGCACCAAGCACTGCCACATCGGCATCGATAGCGTCCCAGTCGGACACATAGGGGTATTTACCGAATGTACAAATGCCGACGAATGGCAAATCAAGTCTACCTTCTTCATAACCATGAGTTGACATAAAGAATCCGTGAATAATTATTAGAAAAACAGTGTGCCATAGCCCGCGAATTATGACTTATCTGCCAGCCCTCTTCTTATTCGTCATTGAGACTAATTGAACCCTCGTTATTCGAAATCGCACTGCGCTTTTAGTTAGTTTCTAAAACAAAAATACCAGACGATTTGGTAGGCAAATGTCTGTAAATGACTTCATTCAATGTGATCATTTCAGCGCTAGACAGTGCCCACCAGTCAACGTTGGCGAAGGTTTTACGCTTCCCTGGCGGCAGCATTAGATATTCTTAATTGCAAATCTGCTCAGATTGTGGTCTAAATAAACCTCCCGTAGCGGATAGAAAGGAGGTGATCTTGAAATTCAGCATTACATTGGTATCAGCCTTGGTTGTGTTTGCATCTAACGCAAGTGCGTGTCCCTTTAGTGACAAAGAGCAACATGCGTCCAACCTTGAGCAGGCGCCGGTTCTCGCTTCGCAAGTTCAAAGCGAAAGCGATGAAACCGATTCCGAACTTCTTTTGCTACTGAAAAAGAAAGCTCAAGAGGTGAGCTACAACTAGTCTGTTATCAATTGGGGCCCGGCACATTCGTGCCGGGCACTGTCTATCTCTATCGTGGCCGCTCGCCGCAACTGATCGTTTTACAACGCATCCACGCCGCCATTAATCAATCTTCCATATTCACTCAGTTAAGCTGCAATTCATCACTAAGTCCCATTGCAGTCAAACCCCCATCAATAGTGATGCTCTGTCCTTTAATCCAGTGGCTCTGCTCAGAAACTAAAAAGCTGATAACGTTGGCAATTTCCGCCGCATCACCCGCACGCCCCACCTTTGCAATACTTCCCTCTACTCGGTCGCCAAAAGCGTTTTTAAAATCGTCCAGTATTTCTGTAGATACTGCAGCGGGGCTAACTGCGTTGATACGCAGTTGCTTTGCAAGCAATACTTCTGTCATTTGAAAGGTCAAAACAATCACTGCTTCTTTGGAAAGGTTGTATGCCCGCACCGGATCAATATTGTTGCCTTTTATGAAGGCCGCAAGACCCGCCACATCAGGCACGGACATTAACGCCTTTACCTGATCAATGTTCTCAAGCCAGTCGCCACCTGCCTTTGAGGCGGTGTTCACAATCGCCGAACCCGGCTCAAGGTGTCGCAGCATGCCATTCATGAAGTGCCTTAAGCCAATGAAGTTGACGTTCAGTACCAGCTCTGTCTGACCGTCACGTGGGGGTAGCCCGGCGTTATTGACTAACGCGTTGAACGGGGTAGCTGCTGCAGCGAGAGCTTTATCGATCGATTCCGGCGAACTCAGGTCGACTTCTACCCAATGGTCCACTGGATCTGTGGGTTTATTCAAATCGAAGACGGTTACCCTATTGCCGTCTGCCTTTAGCTTTGCAACTACAGCAGCCCCAATACCGGTTGATCCACCTGTTAGCGCTATGTGCATTGGATATCCTTGCTGGTTAAAATCATTTTTGGCGCAGCAAATAGAAAATTCAGATTGTCAAGGATTCACACTGGCAACCTGACATCGCTTACGCGTTACGCTACTTCCACAGTACGGCTTACTTACGGTGTAGCGACATTGAACCATAGATCAAACGAATCATGCAGCTCTAGCCACTTTTTTAGAATCATTATATCACCCGTGACTTTTAGCCCTTGATCCAACGCATCATCGGTGCTGATCCGATCCGATGTTAATTGCTCTAGTACTTGCTGCGAAATTTCAATGGTTACACCTGCACTGATGTCGCTGTGCTCTATACGTGCGAATTCAACCTGACGATTGACGGTGATGCAGGCACGGTGATCCCCTACGACAAAGTTCAAGACAATATCGACGCCACGCGATCGCTCTGCGTTGAGTCGCAATGCGTTGGCATCAAACCAGTCCTGCAGGCCAAGAGTAGCAGCCAGATCAGTATTGCGGCCTCCGACCATAGATTGTTTTTTTATTCCCTCAGACAACTCTTTAGCACCGGTCAGATAGCAATTGCGTAAAATACCTGACTCCATTCGATACGCCTGATGCCTGAATACCTCAGCCAATAACTCACGTACAGCATCTGTTGCATGGTTTGCGAATACCATATGGCTTAGTACTGTGGCAGCCCATTGGAGCTCATCGTCTACGATCGCTTTCTGCGCCACATTGAATGCGGCATCTGCACCACCAACAGCCTCTAAGAACTTCACTCCATATTTTTCCGGTGAAAGCCTGTCTATGTTTACCGGGTTGCCATCATAGAAGCCGAAATACATTTGATAGACCGCACGGGCGTTGAACTTCAATGATCCGTAGTAACCACGTGCGTGAAACTTGTCAGACAACCAATCAGGTTCTTGGATTAGCTCTGCTATTTCATCCGGCGTGTGACCAAGGTTTGCGAGTCGAAGTGTTTGATCATGGGTGTATTTATAGATATCTCGCTGCTCTTGCATGTACAGCACAAGTTCCTCTTTACCCGCCACAGGCCAGTTATGGCTGTTAATTAGAACACTCGCCTTACTACCGAATAACGTTATCGCCTCATCAATAGTTCGTGCCCACAACAAAGTATCGCGCGCTTGCGCACCTCTTGGCGGCAGTGCGTTGTGCATAGTTTGCGTACAGACCTCTGCCATACACAGCACAGTGTGATCAGGCAGATAGAAGGTAAATTCTGCGGGCGCTTCAGTTCCGCTGGCCATCTGAAATATAAACCGCACACCGTCAATGATGCGCTCCTCACCAGTTGTTGAGATAAACTCCGTCGGTGGTACAAACGTGCGACTCCCTTTGGCCGGTGATTTCCCAATGCCTCCATCAACAACACCGGTCGGACTCTTAGGCAGCGTTAAGCCGAATTGATATATCGCACGCCTGGCCATATGGATCCCGCCCAGTACACCTTCAGATGCTGCATAGCGCATAAACTCAGCCGGAGCAAAGATGGGTGGTTTGTCATCACAGACACCTTTGAGCCCGGCAAAATGATCCGGGTGAGTATGCGTAACAAGCACGGCACTTACCGGTCGGGCGCCCAAAGTCTCATTGACTACCTGCAGTGCAGCAGCTGATGTTTCCGCCGTCATTAGTGGATCAACAATGATCCAACCGCTGTCACCGCGGATGATAGTCATATTGGCATAGTCAAACGCCCTAGCCTGCCACACGCCTTCTGTTACTTCGAACAGACCGGCAATTTTGTTTAACTGACCCATGCGCCACAGTGACGGGTTTACTGTGTCAGCACACGGTTGATCAAGAAAGTCATAGTCTGCTATGTCCCATGCCTTGCTGCCTTGCACTGTTTTTATACCACCGCTGGGCAAGCCCGCGATTAACCCATGACGGGCGGCATCAAAATCTTTTTGATCTTCAATGCGCAGTTCGCTTTTTACCTTCCCATTTGCTTTCGCCGTTGCCGCGGCCAGCGTGGCCTTAAGGCTATCGAAGGTGTTCATTGGCATTCCGGCGTGGTGTTGCACTGTATTATTGCATGGGAACAGCTAACTGAATTGATCGGCAAGAAAGTCACCCGTGAGTGTGTAGTGTTCAATCAACCGTTGTGCAGCCACTTCCGGCTTACGCTGTATCACTGCATCCAGAATGTCTTTATGTTCCTGCGCAATGTTGCGCTTTTTATAGTTAAGCGATTTACCAGCAAGGTAGCGATAGCGAATATTCAGGTCATACAATTGATCACAGAAGCGCAGTAAAATCGGTGAACCACAAGCGCTGAGTAACGTAGTGTGAAAAGACTTATGCAACGATTCATAGCGCTCGTCCTGCTGACTGGAATATTTCTCTAGCCTGTGATGCGCGAGCACCAGATCTTCCTCCCACTGGTTTTGTCCGTGTTCAATACTGCCTCTGATGGCAATGTCATCAAGTCTGCAACGAAGCATCAAGATCTCACGAAAATGTGCCGCACTTGCTGGCGCTACACGAAACCCACGCTGATCTAATCGTTCAACCAGCTGGTCGGATGTCAGCAAGCTTAACGCTTCTCGAATAGGTGATGCGCCAGAGTCCAAAAGCCCCTTAAGGGATTCAACTTTAAGCCGTTCACCAGGGGCAAACTCCCCCTGAATGATCCGCTTTCTGAGATCATCCGTGACACGTTGTGTGGCGGATACCGCGCCACCTGCAGGGGATTGCTCGCTTTCAAGCATTATGGTGCAGCGTGTCGCGGTACATCATGCTGAAACATCACGAGTCAGAACAAGATCAAAGTCCACTCTGGAGTACTCCTCAGCCACCTTGCCAGACAGCGCATAACCCGAGGTAGGAAACGAATCTGCCTGCTGTTTAACATACGACATCACAAGGTCGGAACGTACACCGAATACGGTATCTTCATCCAGATACGGATCATCATCAGGAAAAACCTCTGTGACTAAATCACGATAACCATCGGCTTTGATAATGTAATGCAGATGCGATGGGCGCCATGGGTGCCTGCCGGTGGCATTAAGAATTTCACCGACCGGCCCGTCAGTCGGGACGGTATAGCTCACCGGGCGCACGGTAGTAAACCAATAACTGCCATTTTTCCCCGTGGTGAAAATTGCATGAAAACTGTATTTATCCTGTTCCGGATCCTGCGACGAATACAAGCCATTTGGCGCGGTCTGCCATATATCGAGTGTCGCCCCCTCTATGGGTTTGCCATTAGTATCCAAAACACTTCCGGAAACCAGAATCAACTCGCCATCATAGTCACCTCTTAAATCTGCCCCCATATCCATCGCCGGTGGGTTGGAAATATGAAATGGCCCGAGCACACTTGAACTGGTGCCGTCCTCTGACGAATTGACCATATCGACCAGAGAAGACAAACCCATAACATCAGAAAGCAGAACAAATTCATCTCGCTCCGGTGTTGTGATCGCCCCGGCGCTACGCAATATATCCAGACCTTTCTGCCACTCTTTGTGAGTGAGCTTTGTCTCTTTCGCAAAAGCATGTAGATGTCTTGCGAGTGAATCCATGATCTCTTTCAATCGTGGATCGGTATCATCACCGAAATAGCTGAGAAAGGTATCAGTAAGGTTGTCTTCGGTTACATTTCTCATATCAATTCTCTATTAACGGTTTAATAACACAGTGCTCAGCTGCGGGTAACAAATTAGCAGCACTAACACCGCCAGCATCACCAGAGCAAATGGCAACGCTCCAAGAAAAACATCTTTTAGCTTAATTCTGTCATCGTTGAGTGTTGACTTGATAACAAAACAACTGATGCCAAGCGGCGGTGTTAACAAACCAATCTCTGCACCGACAACAGTCACAATACCAAACCACACAGGGCTTAATCCCATAGCTTCTATCAACGGTAGAAACAACGGCACGACAATGAGAATAATTGAAGCGGTATCCAGCAGCGTACCGAGAAACAACATCAGACAGACATAGATGACCATAATGGTGACAAAACCAAACTGATTGTTAGCAATGATGTCACCGAGTTCGTTTGGCAGTGCAGCCAACCCCAACATACGACTATAAATTGATGCGGCTGTTATCAGAAACAGAATGGCGGCGGTAATATGGCCGGTTTCTATTAGCGCCTCCCAGAAAGTTTTAAGCGTCATGCGCCTGCGTACAAGGGCTATCAATAACCCCACCGTGGCACCGGCCGCACCCGCCTCTACCGGTGTCAGCCAACCGGTGTAGATACCGCCCAGCACCACTGCAATGAGAATTACCAATGGCAGTGTCTTGCTGACCACCGTCATCACACTCATTGGCTCATAATCTACTGCAGGCCTGCCACCGACGAAGTTGGGAAAGAACTTCCCTGCAAATGCTATGGCTGCAATATAGGCAATCGCTAACAATAACCCGGGTATAACACCGGCCAGAAACATGTCGCCGACTGATTGTTCGGCGACAAACGAATAGATAATCAACATAGCTGACGGCGGTATGATCATGCCCAATACTGAGGAGCCGGCGACCACGCCTACAGCAAATCTCGGGTTATAGTCATAGCGCAGCATCTGCGGCACCGCGACCGTCGCAAACACCGACGCAGAGGCAATTGATGAGCCGGTTACTGCCGCGAAGATGGCATTTGCACCCACAGTCGCCATACCGATGCCGCCTTTAATCTTACGAAACGCAGCATTCATTACGTCATAGATGTCACTACCAAGGCCCGCTTTGGACACCACCAACCCCATAAAGGTAAACAGCGGGACCGTGGCGAAGGTGTACTCCATAACGCTGTCGCTCAGTGCGATTTTTAACAGATTCATGGCGAGATCAAAATTGTCCCGCATCAACCAGATAGAGACGAATGACACAACGCCCAGCGCAATAGGGATATACACCCCAACATAAATCAGGATGACTATCGCCAGAACCGATAACAGACCAATCTCAATCGGTGTCATGTGATGCCACTACTGCTTTTTAGCACCGAATCACTTACCACAGCTTCAGCCGTACCGTTTGAAGGGCTGGGTTCAACCGGCTTCAATAGCACCTTCAATGCAAATAACAAACTGCACAATACGGCACTGATAAAAATGACCAGCTTAATCGGCCACCACGGAGCTGTAAAAACACCAGGCACACCAAAGTAATCTTTGGTCTCAAACATGTCGACAAACTCAGGCCAGATTGCGATCGCAATTAGCACCATAAAAATGCACGCGACGGTATTGATTGCTCTATTGAGCACCAGTGCGACACCGGGCCAGCGGGTGCCCGCAATTGATAGAAAACCATCAGAGCGGGTTAGACGATTAACGCGCACCACATCTGGCAGCTGAAGAAATACAATTAACACCATTGAAAATTGCACTAGTTCAACGGCACCGTGAAACGGCTTGTGAAATACGCCACGCGCCACTACGTCGTAGTTAACCACGGCCACTAAACCAAGCACGACCAACGTTCCAAGCGCGTTGGCAATAGTCGCTACGCGCGTGGATACACGTTCGATTTGTCGTAATATATTTTGCACTTATGCAGGCCTAACAGCAAGACGGGGCACTTAGCCTGCCCCGTTTTGTTTTCATCAAGTTGGCACTCAAGAACGTAGGCGGCTTATAGCTCAGACGCCCAGTCACGAATCGGTGTAAAACCCGCCTCGCCTAACTTACCCATATACTTTTTGAGCATGTCTGAACCAGGGTCACCTTTCTTATCCAGGCCCTGGGCCCATTCAACAGCGATATTAGGCATTGCGGCAGCCCATGCAGCACGATCCTCACTGCTGACATCAACTATGGTGCCACCTGCAGCAACGTATGCGTCACGGCTTGCACTGGCTCTGTCCATCGCGACGGACGCAACATGGTCTCTATATTCAACAGCGACCTCAAGCAGTACATCTTGCACTTCTTTCGGTAGTTTCTTCCAGTACTCAGCGTTAACGGTGACTGTCTTCGAATTTACCGCACCGAGGTCAACTTTGAGCATGTGAGGCGCCACTTCTGCAATTTTGAAAGTCTTGGCCGCTTCCGGCCAAAGCATCGCATGATCAACTAATCCAGTTTGCAGCATGTTGTAAAAGTCGGTTAAGCCACCACGAACGCCAACAGCACCTTCAATGCCTTCAACGTAGCGCATATTCATACCAGCGCCTGCGACTTTGCCACCCTCAATACCTTCAAGCGATGTTACTGGCTGACTGCTGAAGACCTGATAAGTGTCAAGCACAACACCCGTTGCCAAGTAGACCTGGTTTTGCTTTGCGAATTCTTTTTGCATAGTCGGGAATTCTTTTGCGATTTCATCCACCGCTTTGGCGACAGCTCGTGCATCTGGTGCTATGAATGGCGTGACGGCGGCCAGTGCCTGGCTCGGGAGCTTTGAAGAATGGAAAATGGTGGTAACGATGCCGATATCACCCAGGCCCAGCTTCACGCCTTCCAACACACCTTTGGGTTTAACGATAGAGCCGCCATAGCTTTCCTGCCAGTCCATTTCGTAGTTGCCTGACTCTGCCAGGCGCTTGTCTACTTCCGGAATAAAAAACCCGCTGAATTCTTTGACCCACATGGCTTTCGCCGGGTAGCCGTCAATCACCACCGCTTTAATAGTTTCAGTGGCAGATGCGGGCAATACAGTTGCCAGACAGCAAGTGGCGGCAACTACAGACAAAAACGATTTAACTTTCATGGAATTCCTCCGGATTAGCTATATAGGGTTGTTTTAAGTTATCAGGCCTTTTCCCAGTTTTCTTCGATCTCGGTTCCGGCTTGACGAAACAATTTTGACAACGGGCAGTATTTGGCCACTTCCCCGGCCACTTGCTGTAACTGCTCTGTAGATGCAGTGCCAGACGATTTTACGTTTAACATGATCCGTGTAAACGGTACCTCAACCTCTTCGACAAGTGTCACGCCGCGTCGGTCAAACTCACAACTTATGTCTATGCTGAGATGACCAATATCTATGTCTAACTTACGTGCGCATTTATGACCGATCACATTGGTGCAACCAACCAAAGCGGATATCACGGTATCAGTCGGGGTTGGGCCTGCATTGGTACCACCACGTTCGGTGGGTTCATCAATACTGAACAGCAAATCGCGAATGCTGATATTAGATAGAGAATGCGACGGACAATCCGCAGTGGCTTTTAAAACAACGCTGGTTTTTTGTTTGATGGCCATAGTTATTATTGTCTACAAGTAGGAACACACTTCATCAAAAGCAAATCGCGGTAGCTTTTGGAACAATGCCGTTTCATCAGCGTAACCAAGGTTACACAGAAAGTTAGATTTAAGATTCGTGTCGGCAAAAAATTCCTGATCAACGATCTCGTTAGAAAACCCGGACATCGCCCCAACATCTAAACCCAACGCCCGTGCAGCGATCATAAAATAGGCCCCTTGCAAGGTTGAGTTTCTATACGCAGTATCTTCTATGTAGGCCGCTTTACCTTTAAAGAACCCGCGACGATCTTCATGCGGAAATAAATACGGCAGGTGTTCCCAGAAATCCAAATCATAGGCGATGATGGCAGTCACAGGTGCTGACACCATTTTTTCAACATTCTTTTCCTTAAGCGATTTTGCCAGACGCTGCTTACCTTCATCACTGGTGACAAAGATAAACCTTGCAGGGCAAGTGTTCATACTTGTCGCACCAGATGCTGTAATTTCATACAGTTCTTCAAGCAATTTTTTCGGCACAGGCTTATCAAGCCATGCGTAGTGCGAACGTGCACCACGAATAATAACGTCGATAGAGTCTGAGTCTAACTGCGGCTTACGTGCACGCAAATCACGGTAATCTGACTGCGCTTGTTGACGCAACTGCTCAAGACTTTGTCCTTCAGGTGCCGCCATTATGCATGCCCTTTGAGATCTTCTTCCGCCACCACCGGGCTCGCACAGATACCAATACCTTCGACTTCAACCTCTATGGTTTCACCCGGTCGCAACCATCGCTGCGGTGTCCGTGCGTGACCAACACCCGGTGGTGTTCCCATCGCAATATAATCACCGGGTTCAAGTGTAGCGAACTCCGATATGGTGGCAATGGTACGCGCTACAGGCCAAAGCATCTCAGAGGTGCTGGCGGATTGCAGGATCTCATCACCGACTCTCGCTTCAATCTTTAAGCCTGTTGCACCTTCCGGTAGTTCATCAGGCGTGACAGAGTAAGGGCCAATCGGGCCTGTGGAATCGAAGTTTTTACCAGGAGTCCACTGGTGTGTTTTACGTTGATAGTTACGTACTGAACCATCGTTAAACACCGAATAGGCAAAAACATGATCAAGCGCGTTCTCTTCCGTAATGTGCTTGCCAGCTTTACCGACAATCACCATGAGTTCAACTTCATAATCGAGCTGCTCAGAACAACTTGGCCGGATCATTGGCTCACCCGCCGCCATCAGGGAATTGGGTCCGCGCATAAACAACGCAGGATATTCCGGTACGTCGTAGCCGCCCTCTTTAATGTGATCAGTGTAGTTAAGGCCAAGGCAGATTGTCTTACCCGGCATTGCCACCGGCAACGCTGGCGTGATGGTCGCCACAGATACCGACGGCGCGCCTGACATAAGTACGTTGACACGGTTAACCGCATCACCCTGTTGGATCAGGTTCATTAAATCAGAACCAATTGATGCATCCAGTGCGGTGAGATTAACCGCGTCGTCTCCATTGACTGCGTAGACACAGGCGTTCGTTGCCGCCTCAGACCTTCCGACCAAAAATTTCATATCACACCTGGCAAATTGTATGGGTATAATTCTGTCAGTTTTGACGATAATATGGGTTGTTGTCAAATAATATCGATATTTTCCGGGGGATACTATGCCAGCTTGGTCTGAATACAAAAAAGCAGCCGTTGAACGCGGCTCACTCGCGCTGGAACTATATGCTGTGGTCAGCACACCCGTTAAAACACCGGAGGAATTGCGTGCAAACCTTCCGGCACATCTGGCGTATCAGGCGGAGCGTGAGCAGGAAGGCCAATTGGTGATGGCAGGACCATTGTCAGATCTCGGTGGTGACATGATGGAGGGCGTCGGCATGATTATCTACCGTGCTGAATCCCTTGAGGCGGCACGCGCCCTCGCGGAAGCTGACCCGATGCACCTCACAGGCACACGTGAATTTACCATTCGACGTTGGCTGGTGAATGAGGGTAGCTTTCAACTGGATATCAAATTGTCTGCTCAGTCGATACGCTTGTAGTCCTCAGTACTGTTACCTCCATGCTTCTTACGCCTCTACATACAACGCTAACTGTCCTATGCCCGCTCCTACCTGCCACGCCGACTTTTACAGTGAGCAGACTATCTCTGACCCTGTGCGTATGTACAACGAAATGCATGGCCTGGGACCGGTGGTTTGGTTAGAAAAAAATAAACTACACGCCATATGTGGGCATAAAGAATTAGTCGCAGCCTTACGTAATCATCAAACATTCAGCTCGGCACGCGGTGTGTCGATTAACGAGAACGTTAATAAAATGATTGTAGGCAGCACGCTTAATTCAGACCCGCCTCAGCATGACACTACACGCTCAATCACATTTCCGCCACTATCGCCCAAAGCATTGCCTGCCATTCGAGAAGGCATAGAGGAAGAAGCGAATCGTATTGTTGAGCGCGTACTTAAAAACAAGGAGTTTGATGCAGCAATTGATTTGGCACCACACCTGCCATTAACTGTTGTACGCAATCTGGTTGGCTTGGGTGAGTACGGCAAAGACAATATGTTGCTGTGGGAGCAGCAACGTTTGAACTGATGGGAAATCCCAAAGAAAGACGCACTGAAGCGACGGACAACCTGAAATCTATGCGTCGGTTTCTTGATGATCCAGAAACATTGAGCAACCTGGGCGCTACAGGCTGGGCTAAACGAGCCACGCAACTGGGCATTGAAAGCGGCATGGACCCGGCACGTGCCACCGAACTCATGAGGGACTACATCGCGCCTAGTCTTGACACTACTATCGCGGCGATTGGCTATGGCATCATGCTGTTTGCCAAATACCCTGACCAGTGGCGTAAGCTATGTGGGAATC
Organism: uncultured Granulosicoccaceae bacterium; assembly: GCA_938041955.1. Classification (GTDB taxonomy): domain Bacteria; phylum Pseudomonadota; class Gammaproteobacteria; order Granulosicoccales; family Granulosicoccaceae. Next base: position 34,412 of record CALISD010000126.1, read on the forward strand.
GCGATCTAATTAAAAGCGCGATAGAAGAAATAGTCAGACTCAACACCCCTATTCGTGCGTTTACCCGCTACGTCACTGCCGACGCCGAGGTTGCTGGCATCCCGCTTAAGAAAGACAGCCGGGTGTTAATGGCTTTCGGTGCTGCCAATCGTGATCCATCGCGGTTCCCCGATCCTAATAACTTTGACATAGAAAGAAAGACCACCGGTCACGTTTGGATTCGGCATGGGAACCCACGCCTGCCTGGGCATGAATCTGGCCCGACTAGAGATAAGCAGCCTGTTAAACGCGCTCGCTGACCGGGTGGAGTCCTTTACGTTACAGGGCCCTGTGGTGCCTGCGGTAAATAGTACTATTTATCCTTTTTCCAGCGTTCCAGTGAAGGTGGTTGCGTAGTTACTTCTATATGGTGGGTTGTTATTCGCTGCAGCCAATCCAACCGCAAGTGATAAACGAACCCACAGGAAACCCGACGCATGAGCGAGTAGCAGGCCTGTGTTCGCTCCAGTATTCCAGACAAGGTGGTTACTTACTTGTCCAGTGCTGCCAATCCAACCGCAAGTGAAAAACGAACCCATAAGGAAACCCGAAGCGTGAGCGAGTGGCATGCCTGTGTGCGTTCCAGAATTCCAGGTAAGGTGGTTACTTAATTGTCCAGTGCTGCCAATCCAACCACAAGCGAAAAACGAACCCACAGGAAACCCGACGCGTGAGCGAGTGGCATGGCGCGTGTTGGCTCCAGTGTTCAAGTTGAAGGTGGTTACGTAGTTATTTTATGCATTGAATTGCTTGTTCGGTGGATGCTCTTTGAGCTTAGGCCCCTTACGGGATCACGGAAAAACGAAAAATGCATGGCGTATAAGAGCAAAGCGCATCGACTAAATGCAAATCGGCACCACGTAACGTGCTTCAAGAATCAACACTACAGCCTAAGTACGGCTTGCCATCGCTCACGCGTCGGGCTTCCGGTAGGAACCATCGGGATACGACAAACACTTCGCGCCTCCCTGCCGTAGATCTGACAGCTGTCGGAACTTCTTTCCTGGAGCTGCAAGATTCATAACCAAGGTTCAGCGAACCGAAGATCGTAGCAAATAGCGACTCAATATCGATCTCGCCTCGACTAATGGACAGATTTAGAAGAAACTGTAACCACAACCAGAAGAGGAGACAAATCAAATGCGTTGTTTTAAATCACTAATTGCTCTTGGCGTTGCAGCGGCGCTGACGTGCACCGCCCAGGCTGCGGAGAACCTCACAGCAGAAACTGCATCACCCGGCGGGTCAATTCATTTGTCGATGTCTCATCTGGCTGAAGTAGCAGCCGAGGCAGGCGTTGCCAATATTCAGGTGGCAGATGGCCAGACGCTAACCAACTCCATTCAAAATGTTGCCGAAGGAAAAACCGACATTGCCGGCACGCCCTACATTCTACCCTTCCTGTTATCTAAAGGCCGCGGTCCATACTCTAAACTGGGGGCCGAGAAAGGCGCTGAACTGGCTGACAATCTACGCGCTTTGTACCCGGTAACACTGGGTATTTTTGCACTATATGCCTACGACTCAAAAGGCCTTAAAGGCTGGAGTGATCTGGAAGGTAAATCCATTTACAACGGTCCACCACGTGGCGCCGCCCTGACCAACGCCCGTTCAATCATTCAGCTAACTACCGGCTTAAAAGAAGGCGATGGCTACAAGGGTGTGCAAGTGAACTGGGGGCAGGCAGTCAAAACTATTACCGATGGCTCCGCTGACGCTGTTGTCTTACCAATTCTATTTCCAGACAGCCGAATCACACAGGCAGTAGCTTCCGGCAACATGACGGTCTGGTCTGTCCCGAAAGCCAAGTGGGATTCAGAGCCTATGCAGAAATACCTAAAAGCCCCGGGTAGCGCACCGTTTGAATTGGAAGCGTCTAAAGCGACACTGGGTGAAGGTGGGGTAACACTTGTCACTGAAGACGGTATGTTCCGGGGGCTTGCAACTATCGGTGGTGACATCGTCAACAAGAACATGTCTTTTGATTTAGCTAAAGCATTGACCAAAGCACATATTGATACTCTCGACCGCCTAAAGCAGAAAGCGCCTTTTGCACGCTATGCAGGCTACGGTGTTGTTGACTCGGTTAAATCTGGTATGTGTGGTGCCAATCCGCTTAAATATCACGAGGGTGCGGTTGCCGCATGGGAAGAAGCAGGCTATACCATTGAAGATTGCGCTAAGCCGTAAAGCCGCTTTTAAAGTTTTGTTGTAATAACCAACTAACGGTTACCCATTTAAAATGGGTAACCGTTTTTCGTTAACAACCGTTCAAACAAGGCCACCTACTACATGGCTAACGACACGCCAGCTGCACGACTCGACTTTGGTCAAAAGCTCGTATATTGGCTCGCCCTCTTACTGGTAATCGTTGGGCTGCTCAATGCAATGCCTGGCATACCAGGAGTCGACAATGCGTTTGCAGGCTTTTTGGGATTCAAAAACTTTGTCATACGAAAATACCCCTATGAGTACTTTTACCCGATAGCGTTCGCCTTGATGATGATCATCGTGGCGTTAAAGCACTCGCTATGGCGTGACCTTGCGAACAGCACTCCAAGCCGAAGGCGCTGGGGTCTACTACTGGATGTAGCACTAATAGTGGCGGCCATCACTATAGCCGTTACCTACATGGTAGAAATTGAAGCCGTGTGCCTGATTGATCAGGTCACAGGCAAACGCGCTGATCTGATAGCACAAAGTCTTGCTGAAGAACGAGCCTTCGCAGAAGACTACGGCTTACCCGTCCCGGATTCGGTTGACGACCCTCAATGCATTGACACTACCGGGGCGTGGCTCGCGGCGATCATCTTTTTGTCGGCAATTGTATTCCTGATCTACAACGTAAAAGTATGGGGACTGCCGTTGGTTCTAGTGGCTATCGCAATCGCTACCTATACAGTGGTCACTGTGATGGTTTGGTACTTTCACGGTCCGGACGATATCAACAAATACTTTATGACCAAACTCGGGGGTGAACCGAGACTGCTGTCTGATGGGCGCCCTCGCCTGCATGATGCGCTGGTAAATAACTCCTCAGGCCTGCTTGGTCGGTTTATGGATATTATTCTTAATACGGTATTTCCGTACATTGTATTAGGCGGGCTGTTCGGCGCATCAGCGGGTGGCCGTTCACTGATCAAACTGGCGTTTCTGTGGACACGCAAGTTACGCGGCGGCCCGGCACACGCGGCGATTGTGTCATCTGCGATGTTCGGCACCATCTCCGGTGGCCCTGTGGTGAACGTGCTTTCTACAGGCGTGCTCACCATACCAATGATGATCAAACGCGGTTTCTCCAGTGTGTTTGCCGGGGGTATGGAGGCGGCGGCGTCATCAGGGGGTTCAATCATGCCCCCTGTCATGGGCGTTGCTGCGTTTGTGTTGGCAGCACTTACTGCGGTGCCTTATCGTGAAGTTATTATTGCGGCGACTATCCCCGCAATAGCCTACTTCTTCTGTATGTTTTTATCTGCGGTATTCCAGTCACGCAAACAAGGCATCGAAGCCATTGGAGAAGTGACTGAAGACATGATCCTGTCACGTGATGACAAGATCAATCTGGTGATGATCTTCGGTCCTATACTTCTTATTCTATTTCTTCTACTTACCCCCAAAGAAGCTATCGGTTGCGGATTTTTTGCCAACCTTTTCGGTGTGGCTTCAAGCATTCAGAACGGGAGCTGCCTTGCTACCGAGCTACCGTGGTTTCTTGAGGTCGTACAAAACTCTGCGGGTGATGCCGGCAGCGCCGGCTGGTGGGCGGTAATTCTGTTGTGCATTTTGTTGTTTCTTGATCGTGACATGCGTAAACACCCCAAGCGACTGCTCGATGCACTTTCCGGCTCCGGTGTGTTGATTTCAACGTTGTACTTAATGTTTCTTGCGGTTTCGATTATCGACTTCTGTTTGAACTTCACTGGTTTGTCCGATTTTATAGCACTTGATGTACTTGGCTGGCTGCGCTCACTAGACCTCGGCGGTGCTGGTTCCGGTGTATTTCAGTTCGTCGCACTACTCACTACCATGGGACTTGCTGTATTACTTGGCATGGGTATGCCTGCAGTACCTGCGTATATCAATGTAGCATTGTTGATGGGGCCGGTATTGTCAGGCCTTGGGTTGTCTATATTCACGGCTCACATGTTTATCTTCTACTTCGCTGTCGCGTCAGCCATCACGCCCCCTGTTGCGATTGCAGCGTTCACGGCAGCAACGATTACCAAAGCTGAGCCAATGGCGACCGCATTCTCCGCCGTGCGCTCGGGCATAGTGATGTTTGTTATACCTTTCGTATTCGCTATGTATCCAGAGATATTGCTGATAGAAGCGGCAGTACTGGACCCCAGTTCACTGCCCTCTGCAGCAAAGTATCTGCCCGGCTACGATGGCTCCCTACACCTGTGGGGCCTGTTATGGATTTTGCTTAAACTGATTGCAGCCTTGTATTTACTGGCAAGTGCGCTTGCCGGATACGATCGAAACGAATTAAATGGATTTGAAATAGCGCTGCGACTAATTCTCGCTGCACTGATCATGTTCAAGCTCCCGGAATTGCACATCCCTGCATTGATTGCCGCCGTGGTACTTTTGATATTTCACTTTATTAGAAACAAAGAGGTATCAACATCAATTAGAGGTGCCGCTTAATGAACGTTTTGTGGATAATGGCGGATCAACTCAGATGGGATTATCTTAGCTGTTACGGCGCTAAACACATTGATACACCCAACTTAGACTGGCTTGCCTCACAAGGCATTCGTTTTAATCGAACGTATGTTCAGTCGACCATTTGCGGTCCGAGCCGAATGAGCTTCTATACGGGCCGTTACGTTCGCAGTCACGGATCAACGTGGAATGGTTTTCCGCTTAGAGTCGGTGAACCAACATTGGGCGATCACCTTCGCGAGCTTGGCGTTACATGCTCACTAGTGGGCAAGACACACATGACACCAGACGTAGAGGGAATGAAACGCCTGGGCATCACACCCGAAAGCACCATTGGCGCACTGGTAAGTGAGTGCGGCTTTAACGTATTTGTTCGTGACGACGGCACGAACTCAAGCGAGTATCCTAACCGACACGCCGAGGACTACGACCAATACCTGCGCGACCATGGTATGGATGGCGACAACCCATGGGAAGAATGGGCCAATACGGCTATCGGACCAGACGGTGAATTGCGTTCCGGCTGGTTACTGGAAAACGCACCCTATGCGGCACGGGTACCTAAAGAACACTCGGAAACCGCATGGTTAACCACGCGCGGCATTGAATACATTGAAGCGCAAAACCAAACCGACGAGCCATGGCTCTGCCATCTGAGTTATATCAAACCTCACTGGCCGTATCTGGTGCCTGCTCCCTACAACGATATGTACAGTGCCGCCGACTTACCGCCAGTCAATCGCACTGACGCAGAGCGTAAAACTGATCATCCATTAATGCAGGCATGGATGAAAATGCGGGTCAGCAAAACGTTTGCACGCGATGATGTTCGGGATATTGTGGCACCTGCGTACATGGGGTTGATCAAGGAACTGGATGATCAGATGGGCAGGTTGTTCCAATACTTAAAAGACAGTGGTCAAATTGAAAACACCATGATTGTCTTTTGTTCGGATCATGGCGACAACATGGGCGATCACTGGATGGGTGAAAAAGATCTCTTCCATGACTCCTCAGCACGCGTGCCGCTGTTAGTATATGACCCAAGACCTGAAGCCGACTGCACTCGCGGCAGCGTATCAGAAAAGTTGGTTGAAGGTATTGACCTGACCCCTACCTTCATTGAATTCTTCGGTGGAAAAAGCCAACCACACGTTATTGAAGGACGTTCACTCTCGCCATTAATACACAAACAAACAGTTAACTGGCGGCAATACTGTGTGTCTGAATACGACTACTCGACTCGAGATGCAAGGCGGGACGTCGGTGTAGAACAGACCGACGCTCGACTGGTGATGATCTTTGATGGAAGGTTCAAGTACATTCATGTTGAATCGATGAGACCTATGCTGTTTGATCTACAGATTGACCCTGCAGAAGTGGCAGATCTTGGAGCTGACCCGGCTTTTGCAGATCACATACAGCGCCTTAAAGACCTACACTTTGATTGGAGTCGGCAACACCATAACCGCATCACTCGCAGCGCAGAAATTGTCGAGAAGATGACCGATGGCAAAGAGCCACCGGGCATTATGATCGGGTTTGTAGATGAAGATGAACTGACACAAGACGGGCGCTCATTGCCAAAACATATTCATTAGTACACAAAATTATTCGCTGCAAGTAACTGGTAAACCGAGCTGACTGCCGGACACTGTTACGGCAATGCAGACGGTCACAATTACTTCCACTCACCATCTGATTTGCCATCGGCCGGGCCGATGAAGGACTCAATAGTCTCCTCACGGATCGCGGCGTTTACTTCATCCAGCGCTTCTGAATCGGTGGCAAAGGTATCATCCCATACTGATGAATTTCCAAACTCATCAGTCACCTCAAGACACCAGCGCTCATCGTTTTCGAAACGATAAATCTCAACCTCTACAGTTTTGCCGTCACTGCTAATTTTCTGACCAAGTTCGGAATATAATAACTCTGGTTCTGTAACCATAACGGTGTACTCTAGTGATGCGTAGCATAAGGATAATTGTCGGGCAGAGTATACCGAACAATCAGCCTTCAATGGCTATCCATCTTTACTACAGCATCAGTTTAAGCTCACAGACGCTGTTGTTAGTCGGACCACTGATTTCCGGCGATAGTAAAAAACTAATCAAACGGAGCGAGCCACTCGCTAACGCGTCGGGTTTCCTTGAAGATCACTCGACACGGCAGGAACGAATCAATCCTGGTTCGTCACGAAGACGACACACTATCGCTATTGCTGGATAGCAGTAGAATTTGACCCGCGACACTGTCTCGGCAACTCCTCACTTGGCAAACTCGTACGGTTTTCACCCATCGCAATTCTATCAGGCAATACCTGCTGGTTGCCGCACACCCACACTAGATTAGGCGTGTATGGAGCGTCAGTTAATATGGTCGGTCGGAATGAAAGCACCTTACCGTGCATTCTTTTACTGGCGTTGTTACCGATCGTGATATGTATGGCACCTTCTACAATTTCGATACTACTGGCATGGCTTCCACTAAGTTGAGTTGGCGTTAACATACCAGCCGCCTCGTTATCCTTAGGAAACTCCCCTTCATACATGTAGTGTTCCGTGACAGCTACCTTGGGCATCCCGATAAGACTATACGCACTTATTACATCAGTTTGGGTTTTGGCCTTGACCTGGCGCGCAGTGGAAGCCTTCGCCCATATGCCTGCAAGAATCCCCATTATTGCCACAGTCACCATCATCTCGATTAAGCTAAAGCCGCGTGTTGAGTGTCGCAATTGATTCCTTCCTTTATGACTTCGCCGGGTAGCACCATTGATGACCCATCGCGTTATTCGTGCCAAAAGCGCTGGCAACAGATCAAGTTTTCTATTCAAGACCCACTAAGCTGTTGTTTAGTGAAGGCTATTAAGTTCCGAGCGCTACCGCTGTCTGTGATGTTTGGGGAGGATGGCGCTGGTCTCCGTACGCAGGTCACTGGTGGTTTCTTCAAAACATCAGGTTTGTTTGAGTCTTCATACCTAATCAAGGTGCACTGCAATTTAAAAGGGTTATCAATAAAAGTTCTTAATGATTATCATATGAAGTCACCTGTCTACAACACACACAACCACTACATGCAAAAGAATTCGTGAGCGCACCATCCAATGGTTTTGACCAAAAACCGGAGAGTAGTTCCTCCTCTTCCCGCCTTTCATTGCTCGGTACAGTCCCGCCAACGCTGTTAATACTGTTCGCGATACTTGCCATTCAGTTAGGCGCCGGTATCGCAAAGCAGCTGTTCTCAATCCTAAGCCCAGAGGGCACAGCTGCTGCTCGCATCATTCTTTCAGCATTACTGCTCACCCTGATCACTGGAAAGAAAATTCCCGCCCTACTGAAGACTTTTACCAGCAATTGGAGGCTGCTCTCCGGTTTCGGATTATGCATCGCCGCTATGAATCTGTTCTTCTATCTCGCTATATCACGTATACCGCTCGGCGCCGCCGTAACGTTTGAATTTCTCGGTCCATTGACCGTTGCAGCTGTCACATCAAGAAAGTGGAGTCATTTTTTATGGATCGCACTGGCAGCAGTGGGAGTCCTGCTACTATCACCTTTCTCCGGAGCAGAACTCAACACCATCGGCATTATGTTCGCGCTGCTTGCCGGTGCCGGATGGGCGTGTTTTAT
>CALISD010000127.1 GCA_938041955.1 uncultured Granulosicoccaceae bacterium
CTCATAAGTCAACCTCACTATGCTCCCTTGCATAGCTCACTCTTACTACCGAACAACCGTCACTGACACAGAAAGACGAATTACAAATTCGCTCGCCTCCTTTATCAGTTGATCATCATGGTGCAGCAACAAGCATGTATAATCGGCCGTTGTCGATATGCGCCGATAACGAAAAGCCGGGATCGTACCGCTCATCTGATGACACACCACCACAGCCGAACCGTTTAACAGCAATGAATAACACATCAGGAGTCGGCCAGCATCTAATCATCGATTTTATTGGCGCGAAATATCAAACCGATGTCGACCAAATCGAGCACGCTCTGACATCCGCCGCCGAAGCCTCGAATGCACTGGTATTACATACCAATATTCATCAGTTCCCTGACAGTAATGGAGTAACCGGCGTAGTGCTACTGGCAGAGTCGCACATCAGTATCCATAGCTGGCCGGAACACGACTACATGGCGCTCGATATTTTTATGTGCGGCGCCACAGACCCACAGCTGGCACTAGCCTGGCTAACCAACTTCTTCGAGCCAGTATCTGTGAAAACTCAAGTCATTGACCGGGGCAAGGGCCTATTGAAGAAAAACTCGCGATAGCGGGTAGACAAGCGTGCCATTCAATGAACGAACCTGCTTACGCATTTTCGCTACGATGCACACCGCAAACTTTCGACATCTCAACCAGCTCTGGTAGCGAACGCGCCTGCATTTTTGCCATCACTCGTGCGCGATGATCATCAACCGTACGATGACTTATATCAAGTTCCCGGGCGATCACTTTATTAGACGCATTGGCTGCACCCGCCACAAGCAGGGTCATCACGTCGCACTCTCTTGGAGTCAGGCTCTCGTAGCGCCGGGTTACCTCTTGATGAATTTCAGCCTCGTCCATCAATTTTTTGCATTGCTCGAGTGCATCATTTACCCGATCGACTAATAATTCAACCGGGTACGGTTTTTCGAGAAAATCGACAGCACCCGCTTTAATCGCCCGCACCGACATCGGGATATCCCCGTGTCCGGTAACAAATATAATGGGCAGGATAATCTCTCTGGATGACAGATGATCCTGAAGTTCCGTGCCGCTCATCCCGGGCATTCGGATATCTAACACCAGGCAGGCGATGCGTTGCGGCTGAAATTTCTCTAGAAACCGTTCAGCACTTTCAAAAGTCTCTACCTGATAACCCCGTTTACTCAATGATCTGGCCAACGCTGTGCTGACGGCCACTTCATCATCAACGATATATACAACCGGCATTTCATTTTCCATAAGACTTACTAACCACCGTGTTTTTAACTTTCCAACCCACCGTTTTTTACCTCAATACCTAGTTTAATGCCTCCGCGGCATTCGAAACGGGCAAGGTGAAGTTGAATGTTGTCATAATTGGGTCATCAAAATCTACCCACAACTGTCCACCATGTGACTCAACAATCGATCGGCTAATGGACAGACCCATCCCCATCCCACCCTTTTTGGTGGTTAAAAATGGCTGAAACAGGTTGTTTCGGACCTCTTCCGCGAAACCACCACCAGAATCCTGAACCATCACCCGCACAAATCCACTATCAATTTCACCGGTTGAAATGACCATTTCCCGCAACTTAGCGTCGCTCATTCTAATCGCATCAACCCCGTTGCGCTCCAAATTCACCAGCACTTGCTGTATTTGCACCGCATCAATCACAGGCTTTGGGAGATCTTCAGCTAAGTTGAGCTTAATTTTAATGCCATACCTGTTGGCATCCGGCATACTCAATCGCATTGTCTCAGTGACCAATTGATTGATATCTGTTGGCTCCACATTGCCCGTTTCCTTACGTACCATTTTGCGCAGCCCCTTAATAATGGCGCCGGCTCGATCTGCTTCTGCGTGAATCTCGTTGATCGCATCGAGGTCGTCACTGTCAAAGAGGGAGTGATCCTTAATGCCTGACAACAAGGCATCGCAATTATGACTGATGGCAGTCAACGGCTGGTTAAGCTCATGCGCCAAACCAGTCGCCAGTTCACCGACAGTCGTTAACCGTGAAAAGTGCGCGAGCTCCGCACGAAGTTGTCTGTCTTGAGCTTCCAGCATCTTCTGTTCAGTCACTTCTTCCATCGCAAGTACACCATAGCGATTCCCGTTCGATTTGAAAGAAGACAAAGCGATAGCCAACCAAATGTTCTGATCGGACTTAATCACCTGCACCTCGGTGCGCAGCGCATGAGCATAACCGTTTAACACACGATTTACTTGTGCTATCACCTCACGAAACGCGATACTCTCATCAACCGGTTTACTGGTGAATATTTCTGAATAATGCCGGTTTATACCACCATCAAACTGCTCTTCCTGCGTGTTGTCAACAAGCCCGTATTTTTTCCATGCGCTGTTAACAACCAAAACCGTCCCGTTGCTATCGAGTATTGCCAGTTTCTGCGGCAACGCGTTTAATGACGTTCGCAAAAACATTTCAGAATCTCGAAGCGCTTGTTCCGCCTGTTGTCTGCCTCTGGTTTCCGCTTGAATTAACGCAGTGTTAGCCCTCTCAAGATCTTGTTCTATCTGTTTTCTGGCGGTAATGTCCCGCCCGATACCTCGATAACCTTCGAACACCCCCTTGTCACTAAATAGTGGTTTACCACTCACAGATACTGTTTGCACCTGACCATCGCGAGTGACCCACTCTGATTCGAAGTCATAGAATTCACGCCTCATCTGTAGCGTACTGATGGGCCAATGGTCATCTGCAATATCATGATCAAAAGCGGGCAACTGGTCGTCTTCACGAGTAACAACCTGCGTCTCGGTTTTCCGCGCAGTAGGTATCGATAAGGATTTCCCGGACAGTATTCGCAAACGTAAATCGGGGTTCATCTCCCAATACCAATCGGCACCAGTATCAGCAAAATCTTTAATTCTCTGTGCATGATCCTGTTGATCGACAGCAATTTGAAATTGCAGATCCCGCTGCCTGGTCAGTAACGATGCGATTCCTATAGCCAACATCGCGAAGGCCCCCAGCAAAAACATCAGTGAGTTTCCAAACCGGTTCAAATAACCGGTTTGGGATTTGATCAATTCACTGGCTACCTCATTGGTTTCCGTCGCAATGTCACGCAGATTTGGGTAGCGATCCAATACTCTCTGCGACGCGACTGCAATGGTTCTTGCCCGCGTATTTTCAATACCAGGTATACCGCTGGAGACCCACTGTCGCACATCCTCCAACACTGGTTTTACATATGCATGAGCCGTCGCTGCACCATCAAGCCTTTCAAAACTATAATTAAAACGCATCACCTCCAGTTGGCGTTCAATATTGCCAAGAGCGGCCTCAACTCTCCCGGGATCTGTGTTTTCCGGAGATAACCTCTCCGTTTCAAACGCCAGTATCAAGGCGTCATACTCGTGTAGTAATAACGCCACGTCACTTTGCTGCTGTAGCACCTCCGCCGCCAGTGCATCACTTATGTCGGTGGTTGTGCGATTAACAAAAAGTGCCAATGCCAAGCCTACGGAGACCAACAGAATAATAATAATAACTGACCAATACTTGCTATCAATCTTATTCATCAAAATTCAACTGTGCGAGCAACATCATCGATTTAAGCCGTTACTGCACAAGACTACGGTTGTCGTAGCCTTGTTCCCTATAAAAACGGACCGCTCCGGGATGCAGAGGAATACTTACCCCTTCTAAAGCTGTCGCTGCATTGATATCTGCGCCTCGTGGATGCCCCGCTGCGAGCGCCGAAAGCGTGCTATCACTCCACAGTGTTTTAGTGATCTCATACACAACATCGTCACTGATATCAGCATGCACAATCATTTGCGCCGGCACACTTAAGGTTGGGATCTCAGTGTCATTGGAATAGATATTTTCGGGTATCGCGTGACTAGTAAAGTACACGTAGTCTTCCGTTAACTTGGTTATTCTGTCACCTTCCAGATTAACAACACGGCCTACACCATCTTCTACGAGTTGCTTAACCCCGGCCACAGGATAACCTGCTATCACAAAAAAGGCGTCAAGCAAGCCTCGGCGCATCCGGTCAATTGAATCGACCGGCTTTAGATAGATCGGTTTAATATCGTCACGTGTCATACCATAGGCTGCAAGCACTGGATCAACATCAAGTTGAGTACCAGACCCAAGCTCATCAACTGATACCCGCTTACCGGCAAGATCGGCAACGCCATTTATGTTACTTTCAGCTATCACCACCAGGTGCATACTTTCAAGGTAGAGTGTTCCGACAGTACGGAGCTTTGTATCGACTGCTATATCTTTAAATTGGCCATTGCCTCCATAAGCAAGACTCACCACATCCGCCTGTGCCAGGCCACCCTCTAAAAGACCTGCAGCGATATCGGCAAGGTTAGATACAGAACCACTTGATCGTTGTGGCAATACCACCAGATCCCCGGAGTAGGTTTGTATGCGCTTCCGGTTAATGGCAACAGCAATCAGCGATCCAATCGGAAAGTAACTCCCTGCAGTGCCGCCTGTACCAAAGCGAAAAGTCTCATCCGCCCTTACTGTAGCGGTACTAAAAAAGGCGTAACAACACAACAACACCACACACCACCATCCGCCCCCAGATAGACGACAGGACTGGAAAATTTTATATTGCTGCTTGTTTTGAATTGAATTCATACAAAGCACTGCTCCCCCGAAACTTACGACCTCAATATTGCCGATCGTTATTGCTTAATAGGCCACTGATGGTGTCTTTGGCGCCGCTGCGATGAGGCTTTTGGTATACGGGTGTTCTGGTGATCGGAACACCTTTTCCGTTTCTCCCTCTTCTACTATTCTACCATCCTTCATCACCATTACCCGCTCGGTGAAAGAACGCACCACAGACAGATCATGAGAGATGAAGAGATAAGCGATATCGTCACTCGCTGCAAGTTCCACCAAAAGATCCAGGATCTGCGCTCGAATAGAAACATCCAGCGCAGACACAGCCTCATCAAGAATGATGAGCGATGGCCGGTTGATCAGCGCTCGCGCGATTGCAATTCGTTGCCGCTGACCACCGGAGAACTCGTGGATGTATTTTTTACTGTCTGCTGTCTGTAAACCAACACGGGCCAGCACAGCGTTCACCGCTTTCTCTCTGGCCGCCCGATCAGGCTGAATCGCTAACGCATGCAGCGGCTCGGCCACTAATCGACCGACGGTGTGTCGCGGATTAAATGAACCATACGGATCTTGAAACACCACCTGCATCTTACGTCTGGAGGACAAGCTCATCGCATCTTTAGCAATCACGAACTCACCATCAAGACTCACAGACCCTCCCTGAATATCTTCAAGCCCGAGTATTGCTCGAGTAAGAGTGGATTTACCACACCCGCTCTCGCCAACCAATCCAACATTCTCACCACGATGAATAGTGAAGCTCACCTGATCGACGGCTCGAAAATAACTGACTTTGTCAAAAAATCCCTTACGCGGCACTTTATAGTCACGAACCAGATCTTTAACTATCAACAAAGGCGATGCGATTTCTGCGGTCGGTGCCAGCTTCTCGGGCACATGTGCGGAGGCCTTCATCAGTTCACGCGTGTACGGGTGCTGCATATGGTTAAACACTTCATCTGTACTACCGGACTCAACCACCACCCCGTTTCGCATCACGGCAATATCATCAGCGGTACTGGCAATCACCGCAAGATCGTGAGAGATCAATACCAGCCCCATCTGATCGTCATCTACTAAACGCTTCAACAGGTTTAACAACTGCGCCTGGGTGGTCACATCCAGCGCAGTGGTAGGTTCATCTGCAATAAGCAGTTGAGGGCGCAATGCTATCGCCATGGCAATGACCACTCGCTGCCTTTGCCCGCCTGAAAGCTCATGCGGGTAACGTGAAGGTGGAAATTCCTCGGGCGGTAACTCGACCCTTCTCAATGTATCTAGTGTTATCCGGCGTGCTTCTGATCGACCGGTCTTAGTATGCATTTTAACCGTCTCGGCGATCTGATCGCCGATCGTATGCAACGGATTAAGCGCCGTCATCGGCTCTTGAAACACCATGCCGATTTGACGGCCTCGTACCCGGCACATCTGTTCTTCTGAAAGTGCTGTCAACTCGGTCCCGTCGAGAATCACCTTACCGTTCATTTCAGAACCATCAGGCAATAGCCTCATGATCGAATATGCCGTCATTGACTTACCAGAGCCACTCTCTCCAACAATACCAAGCACTTTGCCTGCGTCGACTGACAGGTCGATATCCGTAAGGATTGAATTACCGCCGATTGAAACCCGCAGATCCTGAACAGTCAACAGACTCACGAAACACGCTCGTCATTAACTATTGCTTCCGGGGTTTCATCGTGCCTGTTATGTCTAAGCCTGGGATCAAAATAGTCCCGCAAACCATCACCAAACAGGTTTAGCCCGAGCACCGTGAACACGATGGCAAGACCGGGAAAAATAGCCAGGTGAGGCGCGAATGAAAACATGGTTTGGCTCTCAGCCAGCATGCGGCCCCAGCTTGGTGTCGGTGGCTGAGCCCCTAAACCCACATACGACAATCCTGCCTCTGCCAATACACCCAAAGAAAATTGAATCGTGCCTTGAACAATAAGCAAGTTGAGTAAGTTTGGTAAGATGTGTTCAGCAGAGATGCGCAGTTTTGACTTGCCTGCAACACGGGCACTTAGAATATAGTCCCGTTCCCACAGACTTAACGCGGCCGCACGGGTCAGTCTTGCAAACACCGGAATATTAAAAATACCAATGGCGATGATCGCATTCACCGCACTTGGCCCAAGCACCGCAGTAATTAATATCGCAATCAATAGCGCTGGAAAGGCAAAGATAAGATCGTTGCCACGCATAATCAATTCATCAAGTAGCGTTCCGCGGCTGGCCGCCGCAAACAAGCCCAGCGGTACACCCAGCACCATACCGATACCCACGGCAACCAACGCCACAGCAATTGACGTGCGGGCCCCGACCATAATCATCGACAGAATATCCCTGCCAAAGTGATCAGTGCCGAACCAGTGTTCGCCACCGGGAGTTTTTAATTTATTGGCTATGTCGAGGGAGATTACGTCGAACGGTGTCCACACAAATGATACCAGTGCAGCAGCAATGAACAGCACGCAAAGCAGTGCGCCTATGACTAAATTTCTACGTCTTCGCATGCCGACTACACCCGCCTGCGCAAACGCGGATCTACCACCGCATAAGCAACATCCACCAGAAAGGTCACTGCTACCACCGCAAACACCAGCAGCATGACCACGCTCTCTACAACAATCAGATCACGCTGGGTAATTGCCTGAAAGATCATGCGACCAAGACCAGGCAGGAAAAATATGTTCTCAATGATAATGGCGCCTGCCAGTAAAAAAGAAAACTGCAAACCAATGATGGTGAGCACCGGTATCAATGCATTGCGAAGCGCGTGCCCCCACAGCGCTTGCCTTGCACTCAGCCCTTTAGCGCGCGCAGTACGAATGAAATCTTCACCCAGGGTATCCAATAAAGATGAACGCATGACCCGCGCTAGTATCGATGCCTGTGGTAACGCCAGCGCAAAAGCCGGCAACGTCAGTGATTTTAACCCCGCAAAAAAACCTACCTCCCAGCCGGGAAATCCGCCTGCTGAAAACCATCGCAGTTTAATGGCGAAGATGGTCACTAATATCATCGCAAACCAGAAGTTAGGTATCGCTACACCGAGCTGGGTCACCCCCATAATACTGACATCAGAAAAGGAGCCCCGCTTGGTGGCGGCAATAATTCCAGCAGGAAATGCAATCAAGGTGGATAGCGCCAGCGCATACAGCGCTAACGGAAAGGAGACCATCATACGATCGGCAATCATCTCACTGACCGGGGTACGGTAGGTGTAGGAAATACCGAAATCCCCGGTCAGCATGCCGCTGACCCAGTTGAAGTAACGCACCGGCTTTGACACATCCAGCCCCAGCTCTTCACGCAGAGCCAGCCTGGTTTCTTCATCGGCATTAACGCCCAGCATCAGGCTTGCCGTATCACCCGGCACCACTTCGATGATGAGGAAAATAACGACACTGGCAACAAGCAGTGTCAGCGCGAGCGACAAAAGCCGCCGCGCCAGATAGCGAATCACAAGGCGCTGTTCGTTGAGCTACTCGTGACTCTACTTCGCCCAGTAGACCTCAGTGAGATCATTGGCTTGTGTAGGTGAGTTTTCCCATAAGCCGACAACATCAGCATTTGCAACACCGGTTTTTGCCAGTTGAAACAGATAGCCGTTGACATAGTCATCCGCAATGATGCCCTGCGCCTGCTGCAACATCTCAGCACGCTTTGCATCATCAGTTTCAAGCGTCAGATCAGACATTAACTGCTGGAAGTCTTTGTTGTCATACTGGAAATAATAGTCAGGCTTGGCGTAAATACCGATATCCATTGGCTCAGTGTGCGAGACAATAGTTAAACCAAAGTCTTTACCACGGAAAACCTGCTCAAGCCACTGCGCCCATTCAAGGTTACTGATTTCAGTTTCAATGCCTACCTGTCGCAACTGAGCGGCAATAATTTCACCCCCACGGCGTGCATAAGACGGAGGCGGCAACTTCAATGTGGTTTTAAATCCATTTTCAAAGCCTGCCTCTTTCAAAAGCGCTTTTGCTTTAGCAGGGTCATACGCTGAATTTGCAGTAAAATCTTTGTATACAGGGTGATGCGGTGCGAAATGGGTACCGATAGGGGTGCCATAACCGAACATTGCACCATCAATGATCTCTTGTCTATTGATCGCATGTGCCAGTGCCTGACGTACAAGCTTGTTATCAAAAGGCGCTTGCTTGTTGTTAGTTGAAAGGATCGTTTCGCCCTCAGTAGAGCCAACTACCACATTAAACCGCGCATCAGCTTCAAACTGCGCTAAATTCTCTGGTGCCGGGTAAACAGGGAAAGCATCTACATCACCCGCCATCAACGCAGCGTACGCGGCGGTAGGTTCAGAGATAAACTTAAACACAGCTTTATCAAGTTTGGCTGGCGTGCCCCAGTAGTCAGGGTTCTTAACCAACTCAATACGATCGCCCTGCACCCAACGTGAAAACTTAAAAGGGCCGGTGCCAATCGGTGCCGTCTTCGCCTTATCAAAGGTATCTGGCGACATCACAATCGCATCACCCCAGGCCAGGTTAAACAGCAGTGCGCCATTGGGAGCGGAGAGCGTAATCACCACCGTTTCCGGGTCCGCCACTTTAATAGTGTCTATGCTTGCGAAAAGCTGTTTCTGGGCATTGGTCGATTTCTCAGCTCGCGACCGATTCAAAGAAAACCGCACATCTTCTGCATTAAACGCACTGCCATCATGAAAAGTGATGCCGGACTGAAGTTTAAAACTGTAAGTCAATCCGTCCTCAGAGATCTCCCACGATTTCGCCAGCGCCGGCTTAACACTGCCGTCTGCACCAAAACGGGTCAGCCCCTCAAATACATTCGCGTAGACCACTTCATCAATCGCCGCAGCGGCCCCTGCCGTGGGATCGAGATTGGGGGGCTCAAGTTGCATACCGACAGTGATATCTGTCCGCGCTGCCTGTGCAGAACCGACTGCACCGAGTGTGGCGATAGCAACCGCAACCAATACCGTTGAAACCTTTTTGATCATTAGAGCCTCCACTAGCCCAACCATTATTGTTGTCGCCCAGAATTTACCATACCGAGCAGATCGCTGGCTGATATCTGCTAGATAGACAGGCCAACGCAGCGGCAAAGTTTGCTAGTGTATCAATATCTTTACAAAAAAAGCGTCTAACACGCAGCTTCACGGATACAGTCCCACGGCAGGCGTCACACCTGCCGTGGTAATCAAAGCTATTCGCTGGCGGCCTCTTCCGCGGCAGCAGTTTCTGTCTCAGGCGTCTCGACAAGCGACTTATCACCTGCAGATGACTCAATTTTATCTCCTGACTCAGAGGCTTTTACATCATCCTTCAAAAAAGTCACAGGATCGGTTAGTGGCAGCAGTTTTTCATAGACCGATTCACTAATCGAAAATACACCAGCCACACCACTGCGCTGAACCGAGTGGCTCTGATCATCTTTTGATAAGGTTAACGTAATCTCTCCCTGGCCAGCTTGCACTGAGATTTCCGATGTCTCCCCATTAGCATCAGCCAATGGCTCAGCAACGCCGGTGACTTGCAGGCTTTGCAAAGCTTGTACAGCCGACTGGATTTTTTCATCGTCCAACTGTCGTTGCTCGTCAGTGTCTGCAGCAACCTTCCACGTGGCACTGTCCGAATCTGCATCCAGCACCACAGTGAGATCGTCAGACTTAATCGACCGCACACCGGACAACGACAACAAGCCTTTATCCAGCCATTGATTAACCGACGCAGGCACATCATTTATAGATAACAATGCAGAGTAAATATCATCAGCACCATCACGCCTGACATGTGACTTGCGAAGACCCGGTGACGTACCTATCAACAGGGTTGTCGGATTGATCGCAACGCCACTCACCGTCAGCCGACGTCGAAAGCGATCATCCGCCACCTCCAGTTGGTCTCTGGCATTGACGCTATTGGCCACCGGCAGTCCGGGTTTCATCGCACTTAACGAATCAAGTAAGGTCTCTACGCGACTCGCTTGCAGAGGCAACACCACATCACCCTCAATTTTCCAATCGCCAGACTGCTTACTCAGTACAACGCTGTCATTGCCATCGCTAATGTCGATTTTCTCGATATCATCGCTGCCGAATTCGACCAGCGCGTCGTTCGCAGCAAAATCAGCCTCACGACTCGATTGCACCACAAGTGCCAGTGCAACGACCAGCTGCAGAGCCAGTAAGCCCGACAATATCTGTATAACCCGACTGCTTTCAATCACGCTGCGCGCACGATCAGACACACTAAGTGCTTCAGCATGATCCACCAATTGTGTACTGTCGAGGAAAGTAGTATCGATTGATTTATTCATTACGCTATCCACCCGAGTTGTCGTTTTTCGACCTGACGCCGCCACAAGCGCGCCATCAGATACAACAGTCCGATTACCAGCACTGCAAGCGCGTAGTTTAGAATCTCCCAGAACTGTCGAGAGTTATCTTCCATAGGAGGAAGGGTTCTATTGAATTGCCCGCGACTGCGAATACTGAGCAATCCGGTATCATCTAAAGCGACATCTACAGCATTCGCGACCAGTTGAAATGGTGCGAGGTACGATGTGCCATTAGATGCACCCGCCATCTGCGTTATCTGATCGCGCAGAAAATCATTTGATCCAAACACAATCAAACGAGCTGATTCCGGTGATCGTTCAATCACAGTATCGATCGACTCAGACAAACCCGGCTTCGATTCTTCCTCGCCTGTTGAAGATTGACCGGCCGCTGCCTGCTTCGCCTCTGCGGCAATTTGCGCTAAGTCTGCCGCCGGTGCCTCTGCTTCCACCAATGGTGAGGGTTTGCCAGCAAAAAATGATTCGAACTGACCCGAAGTGACTACTGCCAAAGGCTGCGAAGCGGTATCGCCTTCACTTTTCCATGGACTTATGCCCCTGCCAGAGGCATCCATCCGGGGCATCACATCGGTAGATGATGACAGCCAGGCATCTGCTGAACTGGACAAGAGCACGGTGGATTGTCTTTGCTGCTGTTGCTCAACATCGGCCACTGTAACCGGTGACGCCCAAGTCATATTGACCTGCTGGACACCTGCCGTGACTGGGCTCTCGTCACTCATACCGTGGCGTCTAACGTCAACGAACCATGGATAGTCGAGCATGCGCATTTCCTGTATCTGCAAGCCGCCGACATTGCGCGTTACCGGCGCTGGAAATGATGCATTCTGCGGATCCATCACCAGTTCATCACCGATCGTGACACCGTGATGTGAGAACCATTCTTTCAAACCGGAATCATGCGGTGTTAGGTCCAGCCGGTTACGTGACAAACTGGCTTGCCAGTTCGATGTGCTCGCGATCACCGTTCCGCCTTGCATCAGAAACTGGTCCACAGCAAACAAAGACTTGTCGTCCAGGCCGGTCGGGGCCGCAAGAATCAGTAGATCGATATCACTGGCCACAGTGCCGTCGCTGATATCTTCACGCGTCACATCATATTCATTGCGAAGATAGTCTTCCATAGATCGGAAACTACTGCCTGGCGCACCAGGCTCACTCGCAGGCACAACCAAGCCCACGCGGCGGGTAAACCCTCTTGCATAGCGCTTAAGTCCCTTATCAAGGTTAGCTTCGAAGGTCGATGCATTTAAATCCGCTAAAGGTATCTGCACCAGTTGACCGTTTGACTCAAGCAGCACATGAAACCAGAACTGTTCGGTACTAAACAGACCGGCACTTAATGGTCGTAATCCCACATCACGCATCAGATCGTTCGCCAACTGACCACCGTTGGCATCGGGGTCAACGACAGTAACCTTGAGCGTCGAATTTGACCCTGCTGCCAATTCGGTTGCAATGCCCTGTACTTCCGATTTAAACGTCGCCAATTCAGCAGGCAGACGTTCGTCAGGCGAAGCATATACCGTCATATTCACTGGTGAATCAATACTATTAAACACGTTACCCGCCGATTGGAAATCGGTTAGCACTTTTCTGATAGATTTTGTCAGATCATATTCCGGATTTCTCAATTGCACATCAACGTCAGATACAGAGCGACTCTTAACATCTATAAGATCGCGGAATCCGAGCACGTCATATTCATCCCCGTATTGCACCAGCACATCAAAGTAACTGCTGACAATCGATGATTGATATCGATCTGCCACCTGAAACGGAACCGGTTCAATACCATACTGTTGATTGGCGTCCGCTTCAGCCTCCGGATTCTCCAGCGGGTCAATAATTTCGACTCGTATGCGCCCATTGCCTGCCACTTCATATTCACTTAGCAGGTCACGCATCTGTGGTACCAACGGGCTAAGTAGCGGATGTGTCTTAGCACTGAAATAGCCACGTAAGGTTAACGGTTCCTGCAACTGTGCCAGATAGTTTCTTGTGGCGTCTGACAAAGTGAATTGCTGACCACGCGTGGTATCAATACGCCAATTATCCATCTGGCCAATCCATAAGTTTATTGCTATAGCATTGAGCACCAACAATGCAGTGGTTAGTTTCCAACGAATATGCGACGGCTTACGAGCCTCCCCCGTCCAGCGTTCACGTTCAAGTGAATAGACAGTCAATGCAAGAAACACTACCGTTAAGCTTAAGTAATAGGCGAGATCAGCCAGATCTATAACACCTCTGGTAATCGCATCAAACCGCGACCCGGTACCGATCGTCTGCAACCACTCGCCTGGACGCTGACCCACGGTATCGGTAATCAGCGTATGGCCCACAAAATAAAACAGGCTGCAAAGAACAACGCTTCCAATCAAACTGACAATCTGATTCTGTGTTCGTGAAGAAACACACAGACCGATCGCCAAGTAAGCTGATCCGAGTAGTACCGTCGCCGCAAAGCCAGATACCACCGGCCCCCAATCGATATCACTGATCAAGGAAATTGTGATGGGTAACGGCAATACAACGACCAAGGCAACCACAAGCAGAGCTAAGCACGCCAAGTACTTTCCAAGCGTGAACGTCCACACTGAGGCAGGCTGTGTTAATACGTGCTCCAGTGTTCCTGTGCGTCTTTCTTCGCTCCACATACGCATGGTTAGCGTGCTGCATAACAGAATTAATAACATCGGCATCCATTCGAACATCGGTCGAACATCTGCGATATTGCGTGCAAAGAAAGCTTCACCCCAAAAGAACACAAACAAAGTGATGGCCGCAAAACAACCAAAGAATAGCCATGCAATGGGTGACGAAAAAAACAGGTGCATTTCCTTTGCAGCCACTCGCCAGATGATACGCAGTGGAGATTGCGTCAACGCAGCATTATTGTTATCAAGCGACATGAGGCACCTCCTGTGGTGCGGGACTGATTTCAGTAAGTGAATTGACATCAAGAAACAAGCTTTGTAAATCCTGCTTATCAGCTTGAATAGATAGAATCGGTATCGCATGGTTGACAAGATCAACTGCACAATGTTCTACCATTCGATTTGTATCAACATCAGGCTTTACGTTTATTGCAAACGTCCCGATGTCCGCGGAAGCCGCGCTATCGACTTTGGAAATAGACTCAAACCAGTTTTTATCGCTGATCGCATCAACAACAGCCTGTTCGGTCGCTGTCGTCTTCAGTGCAATACAGTGCGATTGTTGAAGCGCATTCAATGACGTGTCTACGGCCAACTGGCCTTGCCGGATAATCAGAGCACGGTCACACATGGCCTCCACTTCCTGCATGATATGTGTTGAGAGCAGCACCGTGGCAGACTGGCTTATGGACCTGATCAGCTGCCTCATTTGCTCAGTCTGAGAAGGATCAAGACCATTGGTCGGTTCATCAAGAATAAGTAATGAGGGCTTGCCAAGCAACGCTTGCGCTACCCCGACACGTTGTTTCATACCACGGGACAATGTCGCTATAGGAGACAGAAAACGATCTGCAAGATCAGTAGCAGTAACCACTTCACGCAACGCCTGACGTTGTTGTTTGCCTTTCAGGCCTTTGAGTTCGGCTGCATATTGCAGATAACTGGCAACAGAGAGCTCTGGATAAACAGGAAGATTCTCCGGTAAATATCCCAATGAACGCTGCAGCGATTTATCGCCCGCTTCAATAGGTTGCCCCTGAAAAATAATACTTCCGGCGTCTGCCTCCAGATACCCGCTAAGCATTTTCATGATGGTGGTTTTGCCAGCGCCATTATGACCTAGCAACCCCACGATTTCGCCGGATTCGATACTAAACGAAACGTTGTCTACCGCCTTTACCTCGCCGTAACAACGACTAATGGATCTCACTTCAAGCATTGCTCGTCCTCGTAAGCGTTGAATCAAAGAAAATCTGCGGTAGCACGACCCAAGGAGCGTCACCACAGTGTGTTATTTCGATTGAATCCCGGTTGTTCGAGGAAAAGCCTTGTCACAGCAGATGGGCTCTCCCGTACAGTGCTCAGGCATGGCGTTATTGCCACCAGCGCACAGGATCAGTCAATCTTTACGAGCGTTTCTAGGGCGTTGAATAAGTATTTTCAAGTCATAAAATAAAACCTTTCCATTTTGAAAGATTGGGGCACAATCCACCCTCTCGCACAATCACATGTCACCGCTTGTGTGATAATCGGCAGACACCATCACGACAATGGACTTATGACCAAAACTATCATTGGAAAAGCCGCACCCGCCTTCAACCTGCCGGCTACCGGAGACAAATCAGTACGACTCAGCACCCTTAAAGATCAAAACGTCGTGCTTTATTTCTACCCACGCGATGCAACGCCTGGCTGCACCACCGAAAGTCAGAATTTTCGTGACGCTAAAGCACAATTTAAAAAAGCCAACACGGTGATTCTCGGTATCTCTCAGGATCCAATAAAAAGCCATGAGAAATTTCACACAAAGGAATCTTTAAACTTTGATTTACTGAGCGACGAATCAGGCGATATTTGCACTAAATATGGTGTACTAAAAATGAAGAAAATGTATGGCAAAGAGTTTGAAGGCATCGAACGCTCCACGTTTTTGATCGATGCCAAAGGCGTTCTGCGACAGGAATGGCGCAAAGTAAAAGTGCCCGGCCATGTTGATGAAGTGTTGACAGCAGCTAAAGCACTACAAGCGTCCGCTACCTGAAGTTCACACTCTCACAACTCACTCAAGTGTCGCCAGA
Source organism: uncultured Granulosicoccaceae bacterium (assembly GCA_938041955.1). Lineage (GTDB taxonomy): Bacteria > Pseudomonadota > Gammaproteobacteria > Granulosicoccales > Granulosicoccaceae. Next base: position 15,739 of record CALISD010000127.1, read on the forward strand.
TCAACATCTGAATAGAAGGCACTTGTCACCTCCGGATGAGACCGCATGCGAATTTTCAAAGCGTTGACGCCGAAAGTAGTAAACACCGGGTCATTTTCATCAGCGTTCTGTCCACCCGGAGCCTCGGCCGCTAACGCTGGCGGCAGGTTTATCGGTTCAAAGCGTGCATCAAGCCTGGGGTTCATGAAGTAGGCTATAGAAATACGCTGCTTACCTGCAGGCGGACTCACTACCTGATGCTTGGTTGCACGCAAATACCCATTGGTCGCGGACTGCATCATCTCACCAAGATTCACCACATAAGTGCCGGGGATTGAATCAACATCTAGCAGCTTTCCTTCACTCATCACCTGCAAGCCGGGGATAGAGTCCTGGAGGATGAAGGTCATGATACCCGAGTCGTGATGAAGCCCTAGCCCCTGACCGGTTTGCTCACCTTCAGGCTGCGCCGGATACCGAATTACTTTAAGCCTTGTATAAGGATCAGGCTCCATACGATCATCAAAGTAACCTGCCGGCTGTCCCAGCCCTTGCGCCAAAGCTCTCATTAACGCCATACCGACAGGCTGTATCTGCGTCATCCAGTTTGCCACGGATTCTGACATATCCGGCAAACCGGGCGGCCATTGATTGGGGCCACGCAGACCAAGCCAGACAGGGTCGTTAACGCCAATCACCGGCGCCGGCTCTTCGGGCCCGATGTCAATCTGATCTCTCCAGTCGACCTTACCTGCAGTAATTTCCTGCTTCAGCAAGGTATAACCTCGAAAATGTGCGGATTGCCCGATCGCAAGGGATTCACGTTCACTTTGAGGTAAATCAAAAAACCGGTTGGCTACATCAAGTACGGCCTGATCATAAGCTGGCTTAATGCCATGGCCTGTTAAATAGAAAAAACCCGCGCCATGGCAGGTCTCTCGCAGCTGCTCAACAAACGACTGACCGGCTTCCCCCGACGGATCAGCCAGAAACTTCGAGATATCCAGTATAGGTAGCATGCTATTGATCTTTGATTATTGACGTTTACGCATTGGTTCTACCATGATGTTACTGAAAGACGCAAAACTTAGTACTGGCAAGAAGTTTTAAAACCCGTTTATTATTGCTAAAACTCTGTTAAAGCAAGTACTCCATGGCCACTCCCACCAAAACATACGATTTCGCTGTCATCGGTGCAGGCATTGCAGGTGCTTCGGTCGCAGCAGAACTGGCACAGCACGCTAGCGTCTTAGTAATTGAAATGGAAAGTCATGCGGGCTATCACAGCACAGGCCGCTCCGCTGCTATGTACATCCCGAGTTACGGTCCGGCAGCGATTCAGGCACTCACCAGAGCCTCAGGCGCATTCTTTCAAAATCCCCCTGAAGAGTTCGGCACCACACCGTTACTTAGCCCCAGAGCTGAGTTAATGATCGCCCGTAAAGATCAGATGCAAGCGCTTGAAGCCTTCTACCATGAATGCAGTACCAAAGATCAATTACATCAACTCACCGCAGAAGAGGTTCAGCGTCACTGCCCTTTTCTCAAAAACGGCTACGCAAACGCCGGCGTAATAGACGCATCAAGTAGTGATATGGATGTACACGCGATCCACCAGGGATACGTAAAGTTATACAAGAACCGGGGTGGCGAAGAGGTGATGAACTCCGCGGTCAAATCATTAACCCGCAAGGACAGTATCTGGACCATCGACACCGCCTCTGGTCAATACCAGGCAAGTGTAGTGATCAACGCGGCCGGTGCATGGGCAGATGAAGTGGGTACACTCGCAGGTGCTGAAACCATTGGCCTTGTTCCCAAACGACGCACTGCACTGACTATAGAGTTACCGGAAACAACCGATTTCAGTCACATGCCGTTAGTAGCAGACATAAACGAAGCGTTTTATATAAAACCAGACGCGGGAAGATTATTAATATCACCAGCCAATGAAGATCCCATGCCACCATGCGATGTTCAACCAGATGAAATGGATATCGCTGTTTGCATTGATCACATTGAAAACGCCTTTGATATTAAAGTAGAGAAAATCGCAAGCCAATGGGCGGGCTTAAGAAGCTTCGTCTCTGACAAATCACCGGTGGTAGGATATTCGAAATCAGCAGAGAATTTTTTCTGGCTTGCAGGCCAAGGCGGATATGGGATCCAATCCTCTCCGGCGCTAGCTCGTTATGCCTGTGCAAAAGTGCTCAATTGTCCAATGCCCGATGACATTAAGAACCATAATTTAGTAGCGGATGACATCTCGATTGATCGGTTATCTTAAGTAGATGTCACGACCACGGACACTGTAAGTTCTACTTACTACTCATGGTTAAATATAGTTGCCGCACAAATTCTAACGCGCGCGCAGGAGAGCATAAGCGCAAAGCGCTTCCCAGTTCGAAATTCTACTGCGTGCATTCACAGACGTCAGAAGACCAAAGATGCGCATCCTGAGAGAATTCCTGATAACTTCACCGGAGCACATTAGCTGAAGCGCTTTTTTACCTACCGGATATGACAGAAGATCAACAACGACCAGCGATTGAAAACATTAAAACCTCGGCAGAACTTTACCAGTGGTACTGGCCAAAATCCGAGCTGGTTTCTTATGCACGACAGCTTGGCATTGGCAGTAACTGCCAGAAACCCGAACTAACGAAACGCTTAGGCGTGTGGCTTGATACTGGAAAAATCACACACAATACATCAAAGAAAAAAACATCAAAATTCGACTGGAGAAACTCCACCTTATCATTGAGCACTGTGATAACAGACAACTACAGCAACACCCAAAACGTACGTCACTTTATGCATGAACATACCAATGGTGCATTCAAATTTTCAAACGGATTCATGCATTGGATGCGCTCCAACTGCGGAAAAAACCTTCAAGATGCGCAGGCGTTTTGGACGGAACTCAATTATAAAAAGCGCAACGATGGGTATCGTGAAAAAGCACTGCCACAAAACCAATACAACCAATTCACCAGAACCCTCTCTGAGAAAGCACCTGGCATTTCCACCTCCGAGATCCAGCGGATCTGGGCTATAAAACGCAGCAAACCAGGCCCCCATGTATACAGAGACGGCGACGAGAATCTTTAGCTGAAGCCCTAATTAGCAACCATCTATGGGGACTGTTCCAGACTGCTGGCAATCATTCCTGCGGTCACAATCAAGAAATCGGAATCTCGGTCGAATCGGGTGTGACGAGTTATACAACCGAACGATATTCCCTATGAAAAAGTTACTTTTAGTCAGCTGCGTGGTACTTGTTTTTCCCTTCGTTGCAAGTGCAAGCGATAGTCAGGAATTCGCAGAAGCACTGGGTTGGGAGCAAAAATGGCAAAAAGTAACCTCCCGCAGTATGGAGAAATATCTATCGAAAATTGAATCGGGACCATTCGCAAAACTAAGTGCCGCTAATAAAAAAGCAGCGGTATCCGAGCTGCGCCACTCGTTGACGGCAAGCCTAAGCTGGAATGTAATGGGGCAGGATTTTTCTCAGGGAATTATTAAGCACTGTGATGCAGACACCCTGAAGGCCATGACTAAACTTTACAATAGAGAATCTGTGCCAAACGTAGATAAGAAAGTCGTAGCAAAAGAATATTCCAGGTGTGCAAAAAAGGGGTTCTCGGAATCAATGATTATGCTTCGCAATGTGATCGTAAATTCCCGTGGCGAAGTCGAAGACATCATGAATAGATATAAATAAGCGACAGCGCTCATCAAATCAATACAGCGGATGATACGCATTCAAAATTTTATCTACGCGAATATTCCGCTTGCTATCCGACCGTAGTTCGTTGAGCATAAAACTATGGTCGAATACACAGAATTAGAAACATTGGTTCGCTACAAAGCCTGGGCTGACGATATCTTCTTTGATGCCATTGCCAATTTACCTGATACTGAATTACAACGTAGCCGACCAATGCTATTTGGAAATATTCTCAGCCTCCTCAATCACGTCTACGCAATGGATAGAGCCTGGCAGTGCAACCTCACGGGAAAACCCCACAATTACCAGGCGAGAAATCCGACAGAACAATTGCCCTTCCCTCTTTTGCAGCAACAGCAATCAGCAATAAACCATTGGTATATCGACTACACAGTTAATCTAAGTGCCGAGAGGTTTAAAAAGGCCGTAACTTTCACGTTTATAGGTGGAGGTGAAGGCACCATGAGGCGATCTGAAATTATCCAACATATTGTCAACCATGCGTCTTATCATCGTGGACACATCGAGGGGGTTTTATATCACATGTCAATTGAACCACCCACCACTGATATCCCAGTATTTCTTGCAGCAAATCAAGCCCTGTAATTCGAACAGCGTAACCAGAATGGCCGGCGCCAATAACAAAAGCGACACGGCCATCACTGACGATTTACGCAGCAACAAGCTCTCGAAGTTTTGCAAAATGCTTGTCCCAACCGTTATCAAGCGCCATCAACAAACCAAGTGCAGCCTCACCAGCCGCTTCTCCGATTCCTTCATGAACTACTGTGACTTTGGTACCCCCTGCTGCCTCTTCAAGAGTCCAGTTCACGGTTGTCATGGCAGCGCCCAATGGCTTAATGGTAAACGTATAACTCAGGAATGAAGGCTTCCTTGCGCTGAGTACATCCCCCCAACATATCTTGGATTCCTTGTCGGCAGGGTCGCTCAACAGTGCAAACGGTTTGCCTTCAACCAGACTGTCCGCCGCAGGATGAAACCACTCACCCAGTTTGTCCTTGTCTGTTAAATACTCCCACACAATTTCGCGTGAAACCGCCAGGAAAATTGATTTGTTGATCGTTGTTGTGCTCATTTTTTCGTCTCGCTGGTTGTATTGTGGGCGTTACTCTCGATTGCTTTCTTCAGTGAACCCAGAGCATTGTCCCAATATTGATCAAAGTAATTGAACCAGTCAGCCGTCGACTTTAAGCCATTCGGGTTCAAACAGGTCACACGCTCCTTGCCTCTTCGGGTAACCGTTATCAAGTTCCCTTCCTCGAGGATAGTGAGATGCTTTCGTACTGCGGTGCGGGTTAAATCAAATTTGCTAACCACCTCAGTGATGGTCAGCTCCTCACGACCCAACTCAATCAGGATCTGACGCCGGGTGGGGTCGCCCAAAGCCCGAAAGGACGATTGCAGATTTTGATTCATCATCATACGGCTTCTCATAACACCAAATGGTGACATGTAGAATGCAACACCAATAGGTGTTATGTCAATCACTTATTTATCGAATCAAGGATCCAATGGCCGGGAGAGCTGCAGGAGTTGGACGAGTGGGACTTGATCCCTCGCTCACGCTGGCGGGATTCCATAGCGCCTCGGTGCGGTTACCCGGGCTCTTCATGAGCGGCCTATAGTGAAGGATTCCATACACTGGAAACCCAGACGCTCAGCGAAAGATCAAGTCGCCACTCATAGCGCCGAAGACGCCCACATCAAATTCGAGTAAAATGCTCTGTTGCCAAAGGCTGTAACTCTTAAGAGAATCAACATGACAATTTGTGGCCTTGACTTTGGCACGTCCAACTCGACAGTCGGCGTAGTAAAAAACAACCAGCAGACCATGGTTCCGTTAGAACAGGATACGGACGGCGACTGGCAAACTACGCTGCCAAGTGCACTGTTCTTCGACTTTGAAGATGATCAGATCAGCTTTGGTCGTCGTGCGATCGGTCGCTATACCGCAGGAGAACGCGGAAGGCTGCTACGCTCCATGAAGAGCTTGTTGGGTGGTTCGTTCATGGGCGATAAAACCCAGATTAAAAACCGGTTTTACTCATTCGACGAAATCATTGGCTTTTTTGTCGCGAGCCTAAAAAGCCAGGCAGAGATCTTTAACGGCGCAGACGCACCACCGTTGGAATCTGTCGTTATGGGTCGACCGGTATACTTCAATGACACCGACCCGACACTTGATCAGGCAGCAGAAGATCACCTTGCAGATATTGCGCGCCTTGCAGGCTTTAAAGAAGTTTCATTTCAATTTGAACCCATTGCCGCCGCTCTGGACTATGAACAACAGGTTACCAAAGAGGAACTCGCACTGATTATTGATATCGGTGGCGGTACCTCCGATTTCACATTGATCAGGTTATCACCTGAACGCCACGGACAGCTGGATAGACAACATGACGTCCTTGCCAACCATGGCGTACATCTTGGCGGAACCGACTTTGATCGCCGCCTTTCGGTAAAAGGCATCATGCCGGAATTCGGTATGGGTATGCCTCTGACTGACAAACCCGGTTTGAACATGCCCGGGCACTACTATTTTGATCTGGCGACATGGCACAAGATCCATTTGCTATATGTCCATAGCGTACTTCTGGAACTCAAGCATTTCCGCCCGGTGGTCAGTGATAAAAATCGCCTCGACAAACTGTTAGAGCTCTTAACACACCGCAAAGGACATCAACTCGCGGGCCTGGTGGAACAAGCTAAAATTGAACTCTCAGAAGCGCCTGAGGCAGTGGTGAATCTGGAATCACTGTTTGGTGACAGCGCTGAAGTGACTATAGACAACTGCACACTAACTCAACAGCAACTACAACAATCACTGCAAAACGATATTGAAAAAATATTCAGTACCTTGGATGAAACACTTAAGCAAGCAGGACTGACTCACAAGAATATCGATACCGTGTTTACCACCGGCGGTTCTACCGCACTGCCGATGGTTCAGGCATGTATTGACGCTGCTTTTCCAGACGCACAACAAATTGTTGGTGATTTATATAACAGTGTAGGTGCAGGCTTATTGATGGAAGCTCAGCTGAGATACGGCTAGCATAGACGCACTCAACAACGAAGAGCTTTATGCTCTTCGTTGTAACCGGTTAGCCTTACTCGCAGCTTACTCTTACAAACTCCGACGCTGAGGTTTCCTGAAAACACTCCCCTACCAGGAAACTCTCAGAACCCTGCGAGTTGTTCTCTCCATCAAGAACAGAGTACTCGACATTAAAAGGGCCGCCAGCATCCACCTTAATGGCGCTGTTATCCTGCTGCCGTAATACCGTACCCGCCGTGGTATTCAATGCAAGTGCTGCTGACGAGTTGACTGCAATATCACCACCAAGCAAGGCCCTTAAATCCGGAACCTGCAGGTCGAGTGACATACTCTCCAGAAAACTGACCATAGGCTCATCGCCATCAAACAAGGCTGATGTATTGGCCAATACTAAACTCATCGCGAGTTGATCGTTAACCGATAGAGTCATTGGTTCAGCACCAAAACCGGAATCAGTGAGCAGCACTTCACTACCGCTGTCCCGCAGCTCAGCATGCAATGTAAAATCAGGCACTTCAATACGTGTTATTGAATCAGGTTCCGATCCGAAAACATCCGGCATACTCAACTTCATTGAGGCCACCTTCACCGATAATATAGCGTCGCCGCTGGCGGCATCAGACTCCACACTGAATGCAGATGAACTACCCATTTCCAAGCTGATATCATCGTCCACACTGGCAATACGAACCGGCTGGGTAACTGCCACTGACATGCTGCCAGACTCTACACCGACCGAATCATTTAGCACACTGGCACTTAATTTTAGCGCGCCTTCCATTACTTCAGGCACCCTGCTTTCTTCGCCTGCTATAACCGCTGCCCGCTGCATAGCGGTTTTAACGGCGGGCAGAAACAGTTCATAACTACCGGCGGTCGGGCCATACTTGATCACCAATAAATTTTGTTCGGCAAACAGATAGCTAAGATTACCCGTATCATCTGTATCGGCATCAATACGCACGGTGAAATCACTCAGCAACTCTGCACAATCGCTTACCTCTTCACCATCGATCAGATCATCTGCGCTCCATTGCTGACAAACGTACTGTTCATCCGGATCTATAACGATGGTATCAGCAGTGCGGGTACGAGTGGCATTGCCACCCTCAAGTGTCGGCAATACAAAATCACGAACCGTTTGCTCATGGCCTGAGGCGTGTTCATCGTCAAATGGCTGACCAGAGGTTATTTCTTCTGCGGAGGGATTAATCGCATCTGCAGCTCCATCAGTAAAGTTGCCGTCAGCAACCAGACCGCTAACAGCTGATGAGTTGTCAGCAGTTGCCTGAATACTGTTCATGTTAACGCCGACGTTACTGCTGACAGTTCTCGCTGCATTTCGAACCACCAGGTCAGTGTCTTCTGTGACTCCCCCTGCCGCACTCTCCCCGCCTGACCCACCGCCACATGCAACTAAAGCACTCAACGCCAGACCTACACAGGTTGCCACCAGGGATTTCTTTATTGGCAATGCTCGCATTGTTATGTTCCTTTTATCCGGCTTATCACTTATGTTTAGTCGACAGATAAACATCGACAGCCCGGATTCTTGTCTCTATCGGGCTGTTTTCTAACTTACCAGCACTGATGTGACATCAAGTATAGAAATACTAACCCTGTAGTATTCAATAGCTCGCCTTCGCCAACACAGCTCATTGGACTGTCGATTACTAAGTGATTCATGGTGGAAAACCATTTGAGCAATAAAGATCCTATATTTCTTTCATTAATCGCAATGCGTCATATATAGCCGCATGCGTGTTGCGAGCTGACACAGCGTCTCCAATACGAAACAACTGAAAGTTGCCCTCTTTATTGCGTGAGATTTCCTGCGGTCTACCTTCAATGAATGCATCGTGATCCAGCGCACCACCATTGGAAGACAGTGGCTTCAATGCGAAGTAGAGATCATCCAGTGGCAGCGTTCCATAGTTTACCACCACCTGATCGTATTCAGCCTTGTGGGTATGATCACTATAGTCCGTGCCGATCGTTGCGGTAACCTTGTTACCGGTCCGCTCCACATTGAGAAGACGACGAGTGACCGTGAAGGTTACATCCTTGTCTTGCAGTGAGCGCATATAGGGCACCAGATTCATGGCCATTACCTCTGGTGAAAATACGCGATCAGGAGTCATAATCTCTACAGTGGCCCCGGCGTTTGCCGCAATTTCTGCGGCTTGTAATGCCGGGTGATCTCCAGACTCATCGTATATCAGAATATTATCAGCAGGCTTAACATCTCCGGCGATGATGTCCCAACTGGTGACTACCTCTGCTTGCTCACCTTTGGTCTCGAATAGCTCGGTATTCGGCACTCCACCGGTGGCTATAATAACCACATCCGGTGTATGTGCCGTGACGTCTTCAACTTCAGCCCACGTGTTGAAATGAAATACCACATTGCGCGCTTCACACTGTGCAACACGCCATTCAATAATAGAGATCATTTCACGGCGACGCGGACTTTGCGCTGTCAGCCGCACTTGCCCGCCAGCATCAGAAGCCGCTTCAATAACAACCACGTCGTGACCGCGTTCCGCAGCAACCCTTGCAGCCTCCATTCCACCAGGGCCCGCGCCAACCACGACTATTTTCTTTTTGCTCTTGGCCTTTGGTATATCGTGCGGCATGGTGAGCTCACGACCAGTTGCCGCGTTGTGGATGCAAAGCGCTTCACCCGCCTGGTAGATGCGGTCAAGACAGTAGGTCGCACCAACACACGGGCGTATATCATGCTCACGCTTTTCGATGATTTTACGAACCACATGGGGGTCAGCCATATGGGCGCGGGTCATGCCCACCATATCTAATAGTCCAGCAGATATAGCGTGCCTCGCAGTGGCCACATCCGGTATTTTTGCCGCATGGAATGTAGGTAATCCCGTCGCCTTTTTAACCTCACCAGCGAAGTCCAGGTGCGGCGCACTGGCCATGCCCTGCACTGGTATAACATCAGTCATGGCCGGGTCTGTATGAATGCGCCCGCGTATCACGTTGAGGAAGTCTACTTTGCCGCTATCAGCCAGTTTTTTGGAAATCTCAATGCCGTCTTTTGCGCTAATTCCTCCTTGCTGCACTTCGTCTGCGGTATAACGCAAACCGACTATAAAATCATCGCCTGTGCGTTTGCGAATGGCATCAATAACCTCCATTACCAGACGCATTCGATTCTCAAGTGTATCTGCACCATAGGGACCGGTGAGATCATTCGTCAACGGTGACCAGAACTGATCGAGCAAGTGGCCGTACACCTGCAGTTCTATGCCATCCATACCGCCTGCATGCATACGTTCAGCAGCGTCTGCAAAGTCCGAGATGATGCGTTCAATGTCCCAATCCTCAGCTAACTTCGGAAACGCACGGTGCGCGGGCTCCCGATGCTTGGTCGATGAAACAGACGGCAGCCAATCACCCTTGTTCCAGTTCGTTCGACGACCAAGGTGGGTGAGTTGAATCATCACTGCACAACCGTGCTCATGGCAGGCATCGGTTAGATCTTTGATCCAAGGCACCACCTCGTCTTTATACGCCAATATGTTGTTAAACACTGGCGGGCTGTCTTTACTGACAGCGGCAGAGCCTGCCGTCATGGTAAGCGCGACGCCCGCTTTTGCACGTTCAGCGTGATACGCGGCATAGCGTTCTTTTGGCATGCCGTCCTGCGGATACGCCGGCTCATGACTGGTTGTCATTATGCGATTACGTAAGGTCAGGTGTTTGAGCTGGTAGGGTTGCAACAGTGGGTCTTTAGACACAAAAATAATCCTCTTTACTGTTGGGTGCTAAAACAGATACACAGCATGTCTTTTACTTATGATGCAACGGATTTTGCTACAACCGCACATCCATAACAACACCTGGCGAGAGCGCCTCAAGCACAAGAGTTTTCGACTACCCCTTGCGGGTGCTTATTTGATCTAAACAGTAACTATTCAGGGCATCTTCCGTATACATGGAAATGTTTGCGTTCACCCCCTTTTAGGGTGCGCTCGAACTCCCACCTCTGATTCGCCAGTACCCCGCCCGCTTCTGAAAAGCTACCAAAGACTGCAAAACCAGTTGAAGTATGAATTCAGTTCATTCCCAACAGAATAGTTACTCATGCCAACAGCATAGGGTCGCCGGTAGATTGCGTGCTTGAGACGACCGCTGATCGTCTATGAATAGCCACTAACTATGCACAGTAACAAACTCATCAAATCCTGCGCGCTCTGTCTCCAAGGTGTTTTCAACCACAGAGAAATCAGCGTATCCAATAGACATTCCGCACACAACCACTTCCGTATCATCGAGCACAATCGCATCTCTGATTGATTTGTGATAACCGCAAAAGGCCGCCTGCGGGCAAGTATGCAGACCCGCTTCGCGCGCAAGCAACATCACATTTTGAAGATACATTCCGTAGTCCAGCCAGCTACCGATATTTAAATCACGGTGTATCGTGAAAACAGCCGCTGCCGGTGCGCCGAAAAATTCAAAGTTGCGGCGATGCTGCGCTTTCATTTTTTCTTTGTCGCCTTTTTCGATGCCTAACAGGCCATAGAGGTCCCAGCCCACCTTGCGGCGTCTGCTGAGATACGGTTCGAAGAATTTGTCCGGGTAGTAAGGGCTCTCCTCATCGTACGGTACATTATTGTCATAGGCTTGTAATACAGACTCGCTTACCTTTTTAAGACTATCACCCAGCAACAAATGAACATTCCACGGCTGCATATTAGTACCGCTTGGCGCACGAGTGGCTTTCAGCAAAATTTCCTGAAGTACTTCCGCCGGCACGTCCTCCGGCAGAAATGCACGTAATGAACGACGCGTCTCAACAGCTTCACTGACAGTGCTTGCCTTTCCTTCTAATGACGACATTTGCATTTAACCCTTTCTCATCTATCGGATATTGTACCCATTCATTCGGAAATGAACTGAATTCATATTTTCAACTGGTTTCGCAGTCTTTGGCAGCTCTTCCGGGTGGGCCTGTTGTGCCTGCTTAATCAGCTACCCAGGCAGGAGTTCGCGCGCAACCTACAGGTAATTAAGCACGAACGACAACGCCCATCGATACGACAGGTTCGCCTGAACATTGACCGGATATTTTATGTACCGGAAACCGGCATCTTAACAATACGTTCAACGTGCTGCAGGCCTTCAAGAATTTCGATGCCGCCATCAACATCACTGATCTGTTCAAAAATACCGGCTATGTTCTCGGGAGTCCGTTGACCTTCCGGCAACTTGATGCCTTGCGCCTCGATTAGCTTGGCCACTGTATAAACACCGGCACCTGCAAGCAATATGGTTCTACTTGGCGCTTGTTTCGACGCCAGAAACAACACAGCAGGCGTAACGTATTCAGGCGCCAGTTGCTCTAACACATCTTCCGGCATCACATCTTCAGTCATTCTGGTTGCTGCAGAAGGTGCAAGACTGTTGACATGAATATTGTACTTTGCGCCTTCAATATGCAGTACATTCATTAAGCCAACCACGCCGAACTTTGCAGCACCATAGTTCGCCTGCCCGAAGTTACCGTAAATACCGGAGGTAGAAGTCGTCATCACTATGCGTCCATAGCGTTGTTCACGCATGATAGGCCACACCGCATGGCTGCAATACGCCGCGCCATTCAAATGCACATCGACCACAGCACGCCAATCATCCAGCGTCATCTTAGCGAATGACTTATCGCGTAGAATGCCAGCGTTGTTCACCAGAATATCGACTCTGCCCCATTTATCCATGGCAGATTGCACCATCGCAGCTACCTGATTTTCATCAGTCACGTTAGCGTCATTGGCAATGGCTTCGCCACCCGCGGCTTCAATCTCGGCTACCACAGCTTCGGCGGCGGTCGCAGAGCCCCCTGTGCCATCTCGACTGCCACCGAGATCATTCACCACCACTCTGGCGCCGCGAGCGGCCATCGCCAACGCGTGTGATCTTCCCAGACCGGTGCCGGCACCCGTGACAATAGCCACTTGATCTTTATATTCAATTGTCATGTCAGACACCCTTAAAATTAATTGACTATGTGTAGCACTGAGCCTGTCACTAAAGTGATCTCACGCATACGAACAAACCCTTCATACCCAAGTGATGACAGACAACAGGCAGATTAACCGAATATCCCGAATTTCTCACTGTAAACCACTCACCCCGATACACGAACATGTGAAAACACATCAGCAATCAAGATCCAAGGTAACCCGCCGCGTGAGCAAGGCTAACCATACTCGTCCGATCACCAACACTAAACAGCCTACATGGCACGACCACGCGTTCTTACCGCCCCGAACCACACCACGTGTCAACCCGATGTAGAAAACTGCGAAAACACATCAGTAATCAAGATCCACGGTAACCCGCCGCGTAAGCAAGGCAGACCATACTCGTCCGATCACCAACACTAACAGCCTCATGGTATGGCCACGCCCTCATAACCGCCCGAACTGCAACACGTGTCACCCCGATACAGGAACCTGTGAAATCACATCAGTAATCAAGATCCAGGTAACCCGCCGCGTGAGCAAGGCCGACCATCGCTCGTCCCATTGCAAAACACTGAATAGCACCCTGCCATCGCCACTTCTTCTTAACCGCCCCGTACCACAACACACCAATACGTCAGGTATAATTACGGCAGTTGCACTACAGAACCACCAATGCCGAACAAACAACCAAAATTTACCGCCTTTGATGGAGATATTTCCTACCACTGGTATAAATCACCATTAGGAAAGTTGTTGCTGACAGGCAATGAATCTGCTTTGTTTAGTATCACTTTCCCGAACCAGAACGCGATTGCTGCTGATCAATGGCATGAAAACATAGCCACGTTTAAAGAAGTTTGCCAACAGCTTGACAGTTACTTCAACAGAGAACTCACAGATTTTGATATTGCGCTGGCCCCCAAAGGCACAGAATTTCAACAAAGCGTCTGGCAAGCCCTGCTAGAAATACCCTACGGGAAAACCACAAGCTACGGCGCTATTGCAAAGCAGCTTGACAACCCGAAGGCTGTTAGAGCGGTCGGCGGCGCTAATGGTCGCAACCCGATACCAATTATCATTCCATGTCATCGTGTCATCGGTAGCAATGGCAGCCTGACCGGATTTGGTGGTGGCTTGCCTACAAAAACTTATCTCCTTAGTCTCGAAAATTCGGAACAGCTAGAGTTACCGTTTTAGTGATTGAATCACTTACCCCCTCCGTATTAATCTTCCTTGCACTCGCCGCTTTTGTCACGGCGATTCTGCATTCTGTAGGCGGCTTTGCAGGTGCACTACTGATGTCTATCGTCATTAGTCCGGTGATCGGCGTAAAGATGGCTGTGCCTTTGGTCTCAGTCGCGATGGTGGTATCACATGGATTGCGAGCGTTCGTATTTCGCAACACGGTAGACTGGAAAATATTCGCTTTAATATTCAGCGTTGCGTTGCCGTTTATCTTACTGGGTGTGTACACCTACGTAGGACTCTCAGAAGCAAGTGTTGGCTTGTGCCTTGGCACGGTGCTACTCATCACCCTGCCTTTAAGGCGCTATTTAAAAAACAGAGAAATTGTTGTTCCCAAAGCTGTTATCGCCGCAGTCGCCGTGCCGTACGGTTTTTTATCAGGTGCAAGCTTTGGAATGGGCCTGTTACTTGGTCCGTTTATTCTCGGCGCTGGGCTGAGCGGTGAAGTGCTTATTGCTACGCTGGCAGTTCAAGGTTTTATGTTAAACCTGATCAAAGCAATTGCTTTTGGCATATCGCCTTTGCTGGGCGCTACTGAAATAGCACTCGGCATTGGAATGGGCTTGTGTACATTTCCAGGCCACTATATCGGTCGAAAGCTGGTGAGGCGCTCCTCCAAAGCCACCCACATAAAAGTACTTGAGGCGGTAATGGTTATCGGCGCTCTGTATTTCATTAGCCGATGGTTTGTTGCGTAACGCAACCTCACTGCCACTCGCTCACACGTCGGGTTTCCTGAGGCTAAGATTGAGCCTGCTGTATTCTAAGTATGGCTTGGCTTGATGCGATTTTCTACCATTCATCCAGGTCTGCGAACTTGATTACCTGCGGTGTACCAGAGGCGTACTCAACAATACTGTGGCCGCAGTTATCCATATGCGGGTCCGCCCAAATATTACTTAACGGGCGATTTTCGTAATCTATCAGCAGGGCCTTTAGAAACGCACCGTGGCTGACAACCAATACCGTCTGACTGGGACACTCGGCAACGATGTCGTTAACCGCATTGTGTGCCCTGGCCTGAAGTTCTGCGAATGTCTCGGCATCGCCAATGGCAAACTTTTCAGGGTTATTTCGAAAGTTATCGGTTTGCTCCGGGTGCTGTTCTGTTGCGTCAGTCAGCAACATGCCCTCCCATGGACCGAGATGAATTTCGCGCAGCGTACTTCGATATTCAACATTCTCAGTGTTGCCGGACAAGATTAAATCTATCGTCTGGCGGGTGCGTTTTAAATCACTGGAGAAGAGACGGTCAAACTCCGGCAGTTTGCCAACCAGGGCTTTTGCCTGTGATCTTCCAAGCTCGGATAAGTCCGGGTCTGATGTTCCCTGTATTCGCACCTCGGCGTTCCATGTTGACTGGCCGTGGCGAATAAAGTGAATGGTCGTCATAGAATGCGCTGCAATGAGAGTGAAAACCTAGTTTAACATCACTCGCGGGTGTATTGGTTATTGGGCTATCATAGCCACCGTTAATGCTAATTATCTGCCGGAGCGCATCATGATTGATTTGTACAGCTGGACCACACCCAACGGCCGCAAGGTGTCCATTATGCTTGAGGAATGTGGACTTGAGTACACATCGCACTCAATCAATATTACTCAGGATGAGCAGTTTGAGCCGTCATTTTTAAAGATCAGCCCGAACAATCGCATACCGGCAATATTTGATCACGACACCGGGGTATCAATGATGGAGTCAGGTGCCATACTTATGTATCTGGCGGAGAAAACAGGAAAATTTATCCCGACAGACGCTAACAACCGTTGGGCAGCGATTGAATGGCTGATGTGGCAGATGGGGGGGCTCGGGCCAATGGCGGGACAGACTCATCACTTTCTGAAATTCAATCGTGACGTATCCGAATATGCACAGAATCGCTATAAAAACGAAACCGCACGATTATATGGTGTGCTGGAAAAAAGGCTGGCAGATCGCGACTACATAGCGGAAGAGTACTCCATTGCAGATATGGCTGCCTGGCCATGGGTTTCACGCTATGAGTGGCAAGAGATAGATTTAAATAAATTTCCCGCAATCAAAGAGTGGTATGTAAAAATTGCTCAGCGACCGGCGGTACAGACGGGCTATCACGTGCCTGCGTTTACCCAGGATATCCCTATGCCCTAGCCGGCATTATTCTTTTCGGGCAAAAGGATGACATGAAGGTATGACTGTATTCATAGACTATAACCCTCCTCCGAATCAAAAAAACCGAAAGAAGCGTCCCCCTAGGCTCAACCATAACCGCATGGCAACCCGACGCGTCAGCGAGTAGCAAGCAAGACACATAACAACCTCACAAAGCTCCTCACATCAAAACCACACCAGAGACGACACACCCTTTAACCAACATCGAAAAACCAAAAATACTACAGCAAAAAACCCAAACGCAACCGCAGCCCCCGGGAAACCCGACGCGTCAGCGAGTGGCAAGCAATACACATAGCAACCTCACAAAGCTCCTCACATCACAACCACACCAGAGACAACACACCCTTTAACCAACATCGAAAAACCAATAATACTACAGCAAAAAACCCAGACGCAACCGCAGCCCCCGGGAAACCCGACGCGTCAGCGAGTGGCAAGCCATGCCTATGTCACTCTACCTCCTGTGCGCTTTTATCTTATGCTCCCTTGCACTAGCAATAATTCCATTGGATAGAATCACATATCATTAAAATACTGAACCACCAGAACTACCGCTAACAGCAACAAAACGTAGCGCAATATCACGCGGTAACGCTCAACAGAGACTGACCCGCCATAACGCTGCCCGACCTTTAACGCTGCATAACCCACCAACGCCAAGGGTGCCGTATAAACCAACCACTGAAAGCCAATCACACCGGTGAATAGAAACACACCGATCTGCGAAAGCTTCCCCATCAGAAAACAGAAATTCATGGCAGGCACCATTTCACTGCGCTGTGCATTGATCGATAAAAAATAGATAATCAGAATCGCCACCATCACATTGGTAGTGCCACCTGCGAGTCCGGCAAAAAAACCAAACACTATCATCGCTAGCGTGTTTGAACCCATTGGCACTTGCCACTTAAAATGACTAATGAGTAAAAACAAACAGATAAGTGCTGCCAGTACTAATCTAAAAGGCGATGGATCGGTATAGGCAATTATCACCGACCCAACCACACCGCCCAAAAATGAAGTCAACATCAACAACCAATACTTTGAAGCCACCGCTGTGACATCTTTGGCGGTGAGCACACTGGCAATATTTACCGTGGCGGTAGGCAGTAACGTAATCAGGATAGCTATCTTTACATCTATAAATATAGCAATAATAGGCGTCGCGATCATTGGAAAGCCAAGACCCAACGCACCATGTACCCAGCCGGAAAACAACATCACCGGGATCACATAGAATAGTATTGAAAGATCTATTTCCGGCATTACAAATGCAGCATTCGCAACTGCCTTACACCAAACTTACAGACAACAAACCGATCCAGACTCGACGCACTTGAAATCACGCAAGGCGAATATCTAACCACCTAAAGATTAGCTTTGGAAAGAGACTTCCCAAGCAACCCGGCAGCAGCAGCAACGCCACTGGATCCAACAGGCCATTTTAATGCATGTAATGCTGTTTCTATAACGCCCAGCGTACCGAGAATCATCGGCGCGTTTACGTATCCCATGTGGCCAATTCTGAAACCTTTATTGTGTAATTCACCAATGGTAATACCCAGTTTCACGGCAGCATTCTTTTCACACCAGTCTAGCAACAACTGCGGCGATCTCCCTTCAGCCAGAGCAATGGTCGTAACACTGTTAGCTCGCGCCTCCGGCGAGACAATATTAAGCTCCATCAATCCGGACTCACCCCACACTGACACTGCAGCTCTGACCGCATCAGCCAGCAATCGGTGGCGTTCAAATGCAGCTTCCAAACCTTCGGTTAAAAGCATATCGAGTGCACAGTGTAACCCGAACATCATATGCTCCGGTGGCGTGCCACAATACTTCATGTAGTGCTCAGGGCCGTCTCGGAAGGTCCAATCCCAATAGTGAGTTCGCAAGTCAGCTGTTTTGTGTATCGCCTTGGCGCGATCATTGGCCGCTACAAAGCTCAAACCCGGTGGCAGCATCAGGCCTTTTTGAGAGCCGGTGATCGCCACATCAATACCCCATTCATCCATTTTAAATGGCATGGTTCCCAATGATGCAATGCAATCAACCATCAGTAGCGCCGGATGGTCAGCATCATCAAGCAAACCTCTAAGCTTTGATACATCGTTCACTACCCCGGAGGCGGTATCCACCTGTACTGTCAGTACCGCTTTAATCTTATGATCTTTATCGTCACGTAGAATTTCTGCCGCCGTGTGAAAATCAGCCGGATTGCGCCAATCACTTGTGACAGTGATCGGTTTCAGCCCTTGCACTACTCCAGACTCTCCCCACGATTTTGCGAATAAGCCAGACTCCAGCACCAGTACCGTGTCCCCCTTGCAAAGCGTATTACTCAGTGCAGCTTCCCAGGCACCATGACCATTGGCCGCATAAATGTATACCTGCCCTTGAGTTTGAAATACTTGCTTAAGTGACCGTAAGCAGTCGTCTGTCACCCCTACCAGTGAGCCCGAGTAGATATCAATAGCCGGCCGGTGCATGGCGTTGAGTACTTGATCAGGTACGACAGTCGGGCCTGGTATAGACAGAAAATCCCTGCCCTGTGCGACGCTCAAGTGCTTGCCGTCTGGTCAATACCGAGTGTTCGCATTAAGTAGTGATGGAAATCTTGTAGCGTGCCTTCGTAGTTATCTGCAGCCAGTGGGCCTGACACACTATGTTTAGACCTTAAGCCTGATTGTAGACGTTGTAAGATTTGATGATCCTCAGCATTAATTTGCTTCCATTTATCTACCCGCGCAGTGATCTCTGCCTCTGACAAGTTAGATTCGTATGTTGCTAAACCCCACTTAACCGACACTTGACCAACCCCTACCGGATGCAGTGCAAAATACACCAGAGTATCCGCAGAGACTGAGGCGATAAGAGACGGAAAAACACAAAACAACTGCGATTGCCTGACTTGCTCTTCAGATAACGACGGATGGTGATTTTCTCGCGCGGGGGCCGTACTCGCGTAGTTAGCCGTGTAAGCTGTGAAGCCCACCGTACCGTCGACTTTTTTACAAAGACCCGTTGGCGTTAAGTGATGTAGTGTTTCCGGATGAACAACAGACAGATGGTAGCCGTCCATAAAGTTCTCTACCAGTGATTTCCAGTTGCAATCCCACAACTCAACAAAGTTCACTGCATGGTGCATAGCGTGCATGTGGTAATTTTCCACATGCTGATCAAGAGGCATCAGTGTGGAGTCAACGTTTTCTTCCAGCCATATCGCATCGGTGTCAAGACTGGTAAATATAAACCCCTGCCAACAATACGACTTAAGTTCCGGCAACTTGCAATCTTTATCAAGCTGATCTTTCGGCACCAGTGGTGCATTGCGCAACCTGCCATCAAGCTCGTAGGTCCACGCATGGTAGGGACAACGAAAACGTTTGGTATTCCCTGCCCCCTGGGCTACCGGCATCCCTCTATGCCGACAAACATTGGATAGCACAGCCACTTCTTCTTCGGACTTGCGTACCACCAATAACGGTTCTGCCATCAAATCTATTGTAAAAAAATCACCCGTTTCGGGAATTTCATCCACACGGCCAATACAGTGCCACTCATTCAAAAACAGTTTTTCAGTTTCAAGACCGAAAAACTCTTCACTGGTATAACAGGCCGGTGGCAAGCCATGACCTTCAGGTCGATTGGTGATTTCGTCAAAAAGCGATTTCAATGCAGTCAATCCATATCAATATAGCCCGGCTGTTGCCGTACTCGATCAAGCCAGGCACTCACAGCCGGAACACGTGATAAATCAAAACCCCCTTCATCAGCCACATGGGTATATGCATACAAGCTGATGTCAGCGACGCTATAACTGTCACCCACTAGAAAGTCATGCTTTGCTAGCCGGTTTTCCAATACCTGAAGTGCACGATAACCCGCTTCCTCCAGACTGTCATATTGAGCTTTGCGATCTGCAGGAAGCCCGAGAAACTTGCTGATAAAACGCCGAACCGCAATGGTAGGTTCGTGGTTGTATTGCTCATAGAACTGCCACTCCTGCACCCGCGCTTTCGCCAGCGCTTGCTGCGGCATCAAACCAGTGCCTTCGGCAAAGTAATTCAAAACCGCATTTGACTGAGTGAGCACCTCGCCTCCGTCGAGGATCACTACCGGGATCTGGCCGGCCGGATTGAGTGCTAAAAACTCAGTGGTTTTTGTCTCGCCATTAACCACCAGGACTTCCTTCCAGTCATGCTCCACCCCCAATTGCGAGAACAACAGCGCAATCTTGTAGCAATTACCTGACTTAATGTCTCCATACACTGTGATCATTGTTTAACTCTATTCCTTCGCATGGCTGTAAGTCATCACACCCACCGTGATTAATATAATAGCGCCGCCGATCAACACATGTGAGCCAGGCCATTGGCTCAAAAATAGCGCCGCCAACACGATGCCATACACCGGTTCAAGGCCTGCAGCAATAAGACTGGCAGTAGCCACCCTGATCCGCCTTAACGCATCAATGAAAAGAGTATGAGCCAGCGCTGTACAACCTACCCCGAGAAAGATCAGCACCAGCCACTGGCTCGATTGTATAGCAGTGAGTCCGCCAGCCACAATGGGTAACAACAGCACAGTTGCGACAACATTTTGTACCATAGACGTCTCCACAGGGCCTGCGGTGTTCGTCAGCTTTCGATTCACCAGTTGCAAGACAGCGAAGCTCGCCCCACTGGCGATACCCAGCATGATGCCACGGGCATAGATAAGCTCACCGCGATGAACACCCGAGATAATGACCACCCCGACTAACACCAGCACTGCGGGCAGCAAAGCTGACGGTTTAAACGGCTCACGAAAAAACACAGGCTCAAGGAGTGCAACAAACACCGGGCAGGTTGAAAACATCACGAGCCCGATAGCTACAGTTGACGCCTGGATGCTCGCAAAAAAGGTTACCCAGTGTATTGCCAGCAATACGCCAGAGAAAACAACGAGCACGCTTATCACAGCACCGTCGTGCCTGGCAGAGAACCACCACACGACCAGTAACGCGATGGATGCGAACAAGGTTCGGCCAAAAGTGACCTCTATGGCTGTGAGGCCGACTGCCGCCCCCAGCACCCCCGCCAGGCCAAACAGCAGCGTGGCAATATGAACACTGACCAGCGGCGGGACCTTGTAAACCGTATTGATGTGAGACACTGATAATGTAGTCTTGTATCGCTACTCGTTGGCGACGCTGACAGTTCGTTTGCTTTGATATAGCTTCCAACTGACCCCAACGATCACGCGGGTATTAATATCTTCCTCAAACAAAGGGCTATCGTCGTTCTTCGATCCGTTCAGGGAGGTCACGCCAAGACCTAAAAAGGTATTTACCGCCGGTACCGGCTTATATTGAAAACCGGCTGAAAGATCAAGGCCCAGAAATCCACCATTGGCGTTGTACTGTGGGCGGTCGGCTGTTTCAAATTCCGGAGCTACGGAGAAAAAATAATCCATCAACTGATTGCCCACCCAGGTTGATCCAATCGACGCTTGAAAAGATAACTTATTATTAGCCAGCCCACTTCTACGAAAACTCAGTTCGGTATTCAGTACCGGGCCCCGGTAGTCAAGGCGCTTGAAATCAGTCGACAACGCAAACCGATAAGCGGTAATCCAGTTAAGCCTGTTCCTGCCATGTGTGTTTGTATTATCCATCAACCGCACGTTAAATCGCGGACCAAGTTCCAGTAAATAATCGATGTCCGGCATGCCGTCACGAAGAGGTGTCTCAGACGTATCAGCATTCAAAGAACCACCCAACCCCAGATCAATCGTGAGCTTCTCACTTTCATAGGCGATCAGCTTTATACCGCCATCTTTCACCTGCACATTGTCACTTCGATAAACGAACCACGGCGCCAGAAAGTACCGTTCACTGGTCACTGAAGAAGACGGGTATGCTGCCACCTGTACTGACGCAGCGGCGAGACCAAATTCAAAACCGGGTTTGACCTGTTCTTCAGACAGTACCGCACGCGGAGATGCCACCAACGCCAAAGAAGCTGCGCCTAACAGAATACTTAATAATCCGGTGTATCTAATTGTCTCTCTCCGAAGCTGAGGCTCAAACGCCAGGCCCTATTCGCGCGCAATTATGACAGCTAAAAAAGCGGCGCGTCATTTTTCATCATAATTGGACATTTTAAATCAGAGACTCGCAAACGAATTGCCACATTTCAGCGCTTTAATTCACGCTCTCAAAGGAGCCGCACACTATGAAAATATCATCCGCTGAAATGTCCGTATTGCTAGTCCCCAATACCACCGCAAACTCACCGTCGAGTCCATGGCTACTGCAGCTTGTTTGCATACTATTCATTGCACTGCCATTTGCAGCAACAGCCGTTCCCTATGAAAGAGTTGTCAACTCATTCTCGGAAATCGAAAGCGGAACGCTGTTAATCCCCTCCGCAAATTCTGACCGGTTCACCACCGCCCCCTTGCTGGATACCTCCGTTAAAATCGGGGTACAAGGCATGTTGTCCCGAACAACGGTTTCGCAAACCTTCACCAATGACAGCAATGAATGGATTGAAGCGGTATATGTGTTTCCGCTACCTGACGATGCGAGTGTTGATGCGCTGACAATGATTATTGCAGGCCGCACAACCAGAAGTGAAATTCAAACAAAAAAGAAAGCCAAAAAGATATACGAAACCGCCAAACGCGCAGGTAAAAAAACCAGCCTGCTTGAACAGCAACGAGCCAACCTGTTTACTACACGGGTCGCTAATATTCCCCCGGGTGAGTCTGTACAGATTGATATCGCCTATCAATCAACCGTACGCTACAGCGACGGTAAGTTCGAATTATATTTCCCACTCACGATCACGCCACGTTATATCCCCGGAACATCTCTGGCCTACGATGCCCGGGCACTCGAAACGAGTTCCGGCAACGGATGGGCACTACCAACAGATCAGGTTCCAGATGCAGATCTTGTCACACCTCCGATGACGGACTCCCCTTCGGCTGTGTCTATCGTAGTATCACTTGATACCGGTTTACAGAGGCCGGCCATAGAAAGCAGCACACACGAAATCCTTAAAACCTCTACAGAAGACAATGGAAACCCAGTACAGGAAATCACGCTTGCGAATAGTGTTATACCGGCAGATAGAGACTTCAAACTAAGCTGGACGCCACAAGCGAATCAGGCACCTGTTGCTGCCGTCTTCAGACACGACACACAACAAGAGGACAACACACTCTCTTTCGCCTCCCTGATGTTGATGCCACCACAACAGGTATTTTCGGACTCAGTGCTACGGGAAGTAATTTTTGTAATGGACACTTCATCATCCATGGGTGGCAACTCTATCAGGCAGGCCAGAGAAACCCTGACCCTGGGCATTGAGGGCCTCGCCAATACCGACACATTTAACGTTATCGAGTTTAACAGCACCTCCCGTAAACTCTTCTCGCAAACAGTGGAAGCAAACGACGAAAATAAAACCGTTGCTATCGATTGGGTTAAACAGCTATATGCAAACAACGGCACTGAAATATTAGGAGCGATGAAAAAAGCACTGGCTGATAGCCATAAAAATGATCGACAAGGCGAAGTAGCCAGGATACGCCAGATAGTCTTTGTCACTGATGGCAGTGTTGGCAATGAAGACGAAATCTTCCGCTATCTACAGCAAAACATAGGTAACAGTCGACTATTCACCATTGGCATCGGCTCAGCACCGAACACCTGGTTTATGCGTAAAGCCGCAGAGCTCGGTCGGGGCACTTATACAACAATCGCCAACTCCTCAGAGCTTACTGAAAAGACGCTTAAGCTCTTAACCAAGCTTGAGCGACCCGTGCTCACAGATATCCAGGTGTCTTTCGAAACAGATTCACTGCCCGAAGTATTCCCCACTATTTTCCCCGACGTATATATGGGTGAGCCAGTCCTCGCAGACGCGCGCTGGAACAATAAACTCACAGGCGGTCATGTGATCATTACCGGAAAATATGCTGGTGTACAGTGGTCCCAAAAGCTTAAGCTCAATCAGATCAAAACACCGCATGACAGTACCGACAACAGCTCAACGAAAGGGCTTGATAAGCTTTGGGCCTATCGCAAAATCCAGTCACTTGAAGATCAACTGTTGTTTGGGGCAGATACGCAAGAAACAGAAGACGCTATTACCGAAGTCGCACTCAATCATTCATTGGTAACGAGATACACAAGCCTGGTGGCGGTTGAGGAAGCCATCAGCCGGGACCCCGAAAATGCACCGTTAAAAACAGCGGCAATACCGCAAGCCATGCCACACGGCAACACCATGATGTTTCCACAAGGCAGCCTCGGAACAACAGCACGGTTTCTACTTTCCATTCTGATCGCCGTGTTTTCTATACTGTTCGCACTGGCCACATTGCGCCAGACAAAAGAGATCAATAACCGCGACATTCGACCGTTGTGATACTCCCCACCCACCTGCTCTACAAACGTGGTGCGCGCCGAATGATTTTTTCGGCGCTGGCCATATTCAGTCTGTTGCCGGCGCTTGACGCAACGTACATGCTGGCGAAAGCGAAGCTTGCACAAGTACTCATCGAGCGCAGCTGGGGTCAATCAGGTAAACAGCCATGGCCATGGGCAGACACATCGCCCGTAGCAAGGCTCACCATCCCGCGCCTGGCACTGGACGCATTTGTTCTCGACGGCGCAACAGGCTCATCTCTGGCGTTCGGGCCCGGCCTGGTCAACGGCTCAAGTGATCCCGGTGCAGCAGGCGTGTCCATGATTGCCGCCCACCGCGACACGCATTTCAAAGCGCTGGAGGGTATTCAAAACAAAGATATTATCAATATTCAGGGCAGTGACCGGCAATGGCATCGTTATCGAGTGGTCAGTATTGGCATCGCAGATAGCAGGGTCGATTCGATACAACCTCAAGATGATCAGTCGCGGCTCATTCTGACAACCTGCTACCCGTTTGATGCCTTGACCGCTGGCGGCCCGCTCCGGTTTGTTGTGGAGGCAGAATTGCTTAAAAGCTGAACCGATAGGGGAACTTCTACGGGAGAATCGGTCTACTACATGTCGCCGCGTGTCACGTGCATCAGTAACGACAACACAGCCCGACTTACTCTGTTCACAATAACTGCTGACTGACCTAAAAAACATGATGACTTACTTCTGGGCCTGGTTGGCCGGTGTACTAACCCTTATCAACCCCTGTGTCCTACCCCTGCTACCTATCATCATAGCAGGCGCATTGCAGAGTCACCGCCTGGGCCCTGTGATGATGGCAATTGGCCTAACCATCTCTTTCACCACGGTGGGGGTTCTGGTAACCGCCTTTGGTCACCTGATCGGGCTTGATGAAGCCCTGATAAATAAAATTGCTGCTATTGTCATGATCATCTTTGGCATCGTTTTGCTGCTTCCGCGCGCACAAGAAAAAATGGCCAACGCGGTCGCGCCGCTCGCGTCAGGGGCTAACGATAGAATCAACAGCGCTGAATCCGGTGGTCTCGGCAGTCAACTCTTCATTGGCGTGCTGCTAGGCGCCGTGTGGTCGCCCTGCGTCGGGCCTACTCTCGGTGGGGCGATCGGGCTTGCAGCAAGTGGATCAGGCTTATTGCAGGCGGCTATTACCATGGTATTTTTCGGTATCGGCGTCTCCACCATTCTGCTGGCACTGTCTTACGGATCCAGAGAGTTGCTCAGCAAACGAAAGAACCGTTTGATGGGCTGGATGCCCTGGGCCAAGCCGATCATGGGCGTGGCCATGATCCTCGTGGGTATCACGCTTCTTCTCGGCTGGAATCTGGTCATTGATGGCTGGTTGCTGGACATTATGCCGACCTGGTTACAGGATCTGTCTGTCAAAGTTTAACAATCCGTCTAATCAACAGACTAAGCGCCGGTGGACTGGCTACCGGAGGCTTCCGTCAACCACTAAGATGTTGATGTGTCGTGAATAGTTGAGACATACGTATGTCCATTTGATAACCTACATGCCAACTCAGCAACACTTCTTTTACACTGGGCGCTTGTCAACATAAGAATAAACCCGACAAGCCAATTAATTGACGGTCCACTCTCTCAATCTCCTTTGCAATACATACGATGCATGCCATTCCCGGCAAGAGCATCACTATGTTGGTGCAAATGTTGTAGTTAATGAGCCGCCACGTGTCGAATCATGGAATGACCGACCTTCAACTGTACAACCAGAACAAAATTACAGGCAACGCTTTGAGTACATCCAAAAACTGGTCTTCACGGCTCGCAGAATTCAAATCCGCTGACAATCCACGAGCACTGCTTGAGATTGTCGTCACTGTAGTTCCACTGGCAATCCTCTGGTTTGCGATGTGGAAGGTACTGCAAACAGGCACCGTACTGGGCGTGCTAGCCTACTTCGGCCTGCTGGCATTGGCGGGAGGTATGGTGGTCAGGCTATTTATTCTGCAGCACGACTGCGGTCACGGATCGCTATTCTCATCAAAAACCACCAACGACTGGGTCGGTCGTGTTCTTGGCGTTTTCACGTATACGCCATACGACTACTGGCGATATCTTCACGCCGCGCACCATGCGTCTTCAGGTGATCTGGATCGGCGCGGCCTGGGTGATATCGATACCCTGACCCTTACCGAATACAACGAATTAAGTTCGGTTAAAAAGGCACTCTATCGCTTATATCGGCATCCATTTGTGCTTTTCGCTATCGGCCCGGCGTACATGTTTTTACTCCGGCATCGCCTGCCAATATGCATGATGACCAAACCCAATGCATGGGCAAGCACCATGGTGACAAATCTGGCCATCGTGGCAATCTCACTGCTACTCATCTATGCCGTGGGGTTAAAATACTTTCTACTTATTCAACTGCCCATCATCGTTGTCGGCGCCGCCATTGGTGTATGGCTATTCTATGTACAACACCAGTTTGACGAGACCTACTGGGACACTCGCCCTGACTGGAAACATGAACATGCAGCATTGCACGGTAGCTCATACTATGATTTACCCAAGCCCATGATGTGGATCACCGGCAACATCGGAATACATCACGTGCATCATTTATCCAGCCGAATCCCTTTTTACAAATTACCTAAGGTACTGAATGCTCACCCTGAGCTTAAGGAAATCGGTCGTTTGTCTTTTCTTGAGAGCTTTAAATGTGTACGGCTCGCTTTATGGGATGATGCAACCCGACGCCTTATTTCATTTAAAGAAGCTAACCGCAAGCTCGCCTCAGCGTAAAAACTAATTCAGACTTGCAATACAAAAAAGGCCACAAAATGTGTGGCCTTTTTTTGTATTTACAATCGCTATTCATCAGGGATCTACAAATGCCGGATCACCCTGGTAACTGCTATTCACGTAGTTGAAGCCAAGACCAGTGAGTGGTAGCTGCAACGCATCACGGACACTTGATTGCGCAATAAGCTGCCCGCCGGTCACACCTGTCACCGTGTTGTTGTCATCTTTAATAATCACCCGGGTGTTGCCCTCCAGAGTGACGCCATCAATGACATTAAATTCAGCATCATCCATCACGTATTTATTCGCATAGACGTACGGCTCTATACAACTCCATTCGGATAGGTCTTTGTCCTGCCGTGAAGCAACAAGGATATCGTCGCTAAAGCTACCGCCACGAATGGTATTGTAGTTGGCACCCCACTCTCTGCGTATCCCCCGCTCGCCACAGTTTCTGTACAAGGTGACTGCAGCCAGTGCATTACCAAAGAAATCGGTATTCTGAATCAGATTGCCCTGCGAGCTATCAATCGCAATGCCTTCACGCTTATCTTTTCTTTTATTCTTCTGTGTATCAAGCCAATTGCCGGTGTCTTTATCTCTAAAGCCATTAAAGCTGATCTCACTATCACTGACAATATTTCCATGGGTGTTGTATTCAAAGTAGATACCCATAGCACCGTTGTCCGAAATAGTGCAATTACGGCAAGAGAAATTACTCGCGTTCTTATC
Organism: uncultured Granulosicoccaceae bacterium; assembly: GCA_938041955.1. Taxonomy (GTDB): domain Bacteria; phylum Pseudomonadota; class Gammaproteobacteria; order Granulosicoccales; family Granulosicoccaceae. The sequence goes on from CALISD010000127.1 coordinate 43,870, forward strand.
AACAAATATCCCGTGTTGGATATTGTCTGTCACTATAACGTTCTCAAATCTAATGCCCGATGCACCGTTCGTTATAGATACTCCACCGTCAAAGCCCGTAATAGTGACGTTACGCACTACTACATTATCTGCAGATATGACCAGTCCAACACAGTCAGTATTGCATTTACCATTAATGGTATTTCCATTACCTTCCAACACCACCCCCGGTGTTGCAAGATTATATTTAGTTTTCAGTACTTCGCTGTTTAAAGTAAGGTCTTCCGTAACGTCAACAATATCATTAACATAATCGTAGTCCGACAGACACCCTGCAAGCAACAGCGGCACAGCCAACATTGTAAGGCGCATGCTCTGCTCCGATTTTCAAAGGACGCAGTGTTCCAGAACAGATACGTAATATCCGCGGTAGGGATCACAAGCGAGACGGGACTCCGTTTTATTTGAATTGCTGCCAGCACCACAGTCACTGAAAAACCATAGACTTAGGTGATGAAGTTGAGAAACCACAAACTTAAGCGCTGATTGTGCATTTTGTGAAACAACTGCCATTGTGGTGATTCTTCAAACGAACACGGAACCATCTGATAATGTGACGCCTCTATCACTAAAACGCGCAGCACGAGTTATATCTGTGTAGCACTATGATCGACAAGGCGAATAAAATAATGCGAAGCAAAGTTGCTTTTATAGGCTGCGGAAAGATAGCCAGTCACAGTGCGATCACCTTAAAACAAGAAGGCCTTGAGGTACTTGGCGTCCGGCGTAACACTGCCGATCTGCCTGAGTCGCTACCATCACATTCTGCTGATGTTATGCAGCCGGAAAGTCTGCAATTTCTACAAACCCACAGACCGGACACCATTGTATATTCGCTGGCTGCGGAGTCTTTCAATGAACAAAGCTATACCAACGCCTATATCACGGGGCTGCAAAACGTCATTGCCGCTTGTGATATATCAACGCTCAAACGCTTGATATTTGTATCCTCCACTGCGGTCTACCATCAAAATGATGGATCTATCGTTGATGAAACTTCAGCCACTGAACCCCGGCGTTTTAACGGACAGATCATGTTGCAGGCAGAACAACTGTCGTTACGTACAGGTATCGCTACGTGCCTGAGATTCAGCGGGATATACGGCCCCGGCCGTACCCGCATGATTGATAGAGTTCGCAACGGTCAATGCTCTGATGAAAACGCGACCGCTTTCAGCAACCGTATACACTCTGCAGATTGCGCTGCCATTCTAGCGCATATAGTAAAACAGGAAACACTGCCAAAGATCATCATCGGCAGTGATTCAAACCCTGCCGGCGCTAACGAGGTAGAGAGTTATATTGCCAATCAACTGGACATTAAAAAGCGTTACGCTCAAAACAACCAAAGCAAACCCATGAGAATCGCCGGTAGTAAGCGGTGCAGCAACCGCCTGCTACTTGATACCGGCTACCAGTTACTCTACCCCGACTATCGCGCAGGGTACAAGCAACTACTGACAGACTTAAATGGCTGAGTGCACTACCGGAAAAGCAACTGGTAACTACCCAGGCATCACAGCCTGTCAATATCACCCGGGGCTATGACTGCGTCCACGATCTGTCTTTACCCGTGACGTCAAACCAGCCTCAGCCGCTACTACAGTTTATGACGCATAAAACACACTATTCTACTACATCAGTACGGCGCTACGATCGGCTGAGCCTTGAGCTTTGAAGCAACCGGGGAAATTCCCTCAAACACAGAACCTTCCTCAAACCACGATTTCGGCGCGGGTGCACCCCATAACGTTTGACGCTGTTTGTCCGTTAAATCCCACCGGATCGGCTCATGATCAGGATCGACCGTTTGATAGTCAGAGCAGTAGATTTCAATTCTGTGCCCGTCAGGATCAAGAATGTACAAAAAGAAGGCGTTTGAGATGCCGTGCCTGCCGGGGCCACGTTCAATGTTATCAACGTAGCCTGTGGTCGCCATTAAATCCAGAAGATCTATAATGTTCAGCGGTGTGGGCACCCAAAACGCGGTGTGATGCAGCCGTGGTCCGACACCGTTGGTGAAAGCAATGTCATGCACACCACCTTTTCTGTGCATCCAGGCAGCCCATACTTTACCGCTCTCACTATCTTCAGTGTATTCGGTAACGCGAAAGCCCATCTCGTTATAGAACGCAACAGCACCATCAACATCTGATGAAAAACAGTTAAAGTGATCTATGCGTAGCGGCTTAACCCCTTTGTATAAAGCATATTTTTGATGCAGACTTTCAAGGCGATCCATCTTGGCATAGAACTCTAGTGGCGTACCCCACGGATCAACAGCGTGTAGTGTCTTTCCCTGCCATTCACGTTCCACCCATTCCGTCGCCAAACCCTTAGCTTGAAAAAACTGTTCAATTTTCTCGAGATCACTTTCATCATAAACTTTAAAGGCGATATATCGCACACAAGCTTCATCACCCTGCACCAGCATGATGCAATGATGACCACGTTCTTCCATCGCACGCAGGCTCACCCGGCTGGAATCTTCGTGTGTTACCTGCAAGCCGAGAATATTGGTATAGAACTCCTTGCTCGCAGCAAGATCTCTCACCTGTAGTTCTACATGGCTCAAGCGAACAATATTAAAGTCAGGATATAAATTCGGTTCAGGTACTGGCATGCTCAGGCTCCAAGCTTTGGAATGTTATGTTCACCGGTGGCAAAGGCAACGTTTTTGGTTTCCATGTAAAAATCGAATGACCAGTCTCCTCCATCACGCCCGATTCCCGAGTTCTTCACGCCACCAAACGGTGTAGGTAAATGACGCACGTTTTCAGAGTTCACCCAGATCATGCCTGCCTCCATACCTTCGGTGAAGCGAAACGCACGAGTGACATCGGACGTCCATACATACCCCGCCAGGCCATACTGCACATCATTGGCTATATCCAGAGCCTGCTGTTCCCCGCTAAACTTAATTGCGGTAAGAAAGGGCCCAAAGACCTCTTCCTGCGCAATACGCATTTGATTATTCGCATTAGAGAATAACGTTGGTCCAAAGTAGCAACCACCACCAGGCCCTTCAATCTTTTCACCACCCGTGATTAACGTTGCCCCCTCGTCTTTGCCAATTTTCACATAGGACAATACCTTCTCTTCATGCTCCGGGTGAATTAAGGGTCCAACAACGGTTTGGGGGTCAAGCGGATGGCCCACGGGGATACGCCTGGCACGATCAGCAACCATTTCAATGAACTCATCATGAATGCTGTCTTCTACCAGCAGCCGCGATGATGAAGTGCAGCGCTCACCATTTAAAGAGTAGATCATAAAAGCTGCCGCATCCGCTGCACGCTCAAGATCAGCATCTGCAAACACCACTACCGGGTTTTTACCACCAAGTTCAAAGTGCACACGTTTTAACGTATCTGCACCCTGCTTCATAATCATAGAGCCGGTTCGGCTTTCACCGACAAAACCAATCGCCTTAATGTCTTTGTGCTCGGTGAGTGCCTTTCCTGCCCCTTCACCAAAGCCATTCACGGTATTCCAGACACCCGCCGGCAACCCGGCTTGTGCAGATATTTCTGCCAGAATTGATGCAGTTAACGGTGAGAACTCAGCAGGCTTATGCACAACCGTACAGCCCGCCGCCAATGCCGGAGCGATCTTCCAGGTAGACAGCATAAAAGGCGTGTTCCATGGAGTAATCACGCCGACAGGTCCAATCGGCATACGCGTGGTCATATTCATTTGTGCTGGTGTATGCATCGACTTGCCATCTCTGGCGTAAGGCGCTTTCTGTGCGAAGAAGCGAAAATTCTCCGCCCCGCGAAGGGCGGCCTTAGACATAAACTTAAGCGCTTGCCCGGTATCCATACATTCGGTGAATGCAATTTCCTCTGCGCGCTCGACGATCTTATCAGCCATACTGATCAGGACATCACGCCGCGCCGTTCCACTCCATGATGCCCACTCTTTAAACGCGGCTTTGGATGACGCTACTGCCTTATCAATATCTTCCTTGTCACCGAGCGCTACCTGCGCCAATGGTTTCAGATCAACCGGGCTGATCACCTCAAAGGTTTTACCCGACACGGCCGGCATAAACTCACCATTGATGAAGTTTTGCACTCCGTTTTCAGCAAAAGGCTTTAAATAGCCTTGAGCTTTTACAATGTTGGATTTCAGATCAGACATATATTTCCATCAGTTTACATTGATATATTTAACATGTTATGTATTATTTAGCATACTGTCAATACAGGCAAGCAGCACGCTGCGGCGTTATAATCGGCAGCAGGTAAATACAGAGATTATCAATTGACTGAAGCCTTTTTTAATCCCACATCCCGCTCGCTACCTATGCTTTTACTACGCACACGGGAAGCGATGATGAGCCAGTTTCGGCCAATGCTGACGAGTCACGGCGTCACTGAACAGCAATGGCGTGTAATACGTGTGTTGGCAGAAGAGGAGCAACTGGAAATATCGTTACTGGCTGAACGAACCTCCATCCTCGGGCCAAGCTTGTCGCGGATTCTAAAAAACCTTGAGAGCAAAGGTCTACTCACAAAAAAGCAGGATAAAGCAGACGGTCGTCGCCACTGGATCAAAATTAATGCAAAAGGCAGGCGGCTAATAAAGACCATCGAACCACATAGCCGCGAAATCTATGAACACATAGAGCACGCCATCACAGCGGAGAAGTTTGAACAACTGACCAGTTTGCTGCAGGCGATTTCGAGCGACCTTATAAACCACAACAATAAAAACGACACAGATCTAAATGGTTAATAACAAATCAACCATCACTGGAATTCAGTAGAAATCGTACAATTCAGCTATTTTTTGAACGTTTTTCCGAGCAGTTTATCAACCTCTTTTAACCACGCCAGGTGCGCCTCAATACTCAAAATCCCCTTTCGCAGAGCAGCGTAGATCATGACTTGATTGTCCGGCAGGGAGCGCAATTGCCTTGCTGAATAAAAACGCTGTTCAATTTCGAGATACGTTGCTTGCAGTATTTCGCTGTCGTGAATATTTCTCTGTAATTCCTCCCGCATAAGCGAGAGGTTAGTGCTATTCGCGTTAAGCAGCTTCACCAGTAGAAGATCTTTGTTTTTCTGCGCCTTTAAAGGGTTCTCGAGCCATAGCCTCAGTGCTTTTTGTCCACTACTACTGAGGCTATAAACCTTCTTGTCAGGCTTATCTTCCTGTTCTATCTGTTTAAATTTCACCAATCTTGCATCTGCCAATGCACCCAGCTCTCTGTATACCTGCTGATGGCTGGCATTCCAGAAGTACCCGACGGCAGTGTCGAAGGTACGTACCAGATCATAGCCGGTGCGCGGCTCGCGATCTAACAAGGTAAGGAGAACGAATTTTAAACTCATATGAACATTGTTGCATAATTTGTTTTTTCGCGCTACTATATGCATCAAAGTGCATATAATCATCTGTTGCACTGAAAACAAGGAAGGAACATGACAACCGTAATCATTGGAATACACATAGTATTCGGCTCAATTGCCGTGCTGGGTATGCTTACCGCACTACTAACAAAAAAGGGAGGCTTGTGGCACAGACGCGGCGGAAAAGCCTACGTATCAGGTATGGCAGTCGCGCTGATAGCTTCAGCTATAGTGTCGGTTTTGACAAAAAACCTGTTTCTATTTTTTATCGGATTATTCAGCGCTTATCTTGTCTACACCGGCTGGAGACTGGCAGTCGCAAAAGACGGGGTTCGAAGTACAACCGATAAGTGGATAGCCAACAGTATCATCATCGTTGGCATACTTATGGGGGTATACAGCATAGTCACCTACAGCACTGATAGCTCAATGGCGATAACACTGGCCGTATTCGGTTTGTTCACCGCTTGCTTCGGGTACTTTGATTTTAGACGCGGCGATCATTGGCCTAAAGGCAAAGAACGCATCATTTTGCATTTGGTGCGTATGGGGGGTGCCAGTATTGCGACCGTGACCGCAGTGTTTGTTGTGAACGTTCAAACCGAGCCGGCATTCATCGCATGGTTATTGCCAACGGTTATCGGATCAGGATTGATCGGGCACTGGACAAAACGCGTAAAAAATCAGTAAGTATCGACGCATTACAAGCACCTATCAGCTTATGCCACCCTACATGATCGTTCGTGGTTGCGGAGTACGTTCTACGCTCTCAGGAAACCCGACGCGTCAGCGAGTGGCAAGCCGTGTACGTGCAGAACTTGTTACTTTACCAATGCAGCCAGACCATTTTGATTCGAGCCAGTAGCCACCGGTGGTTAAAGCAATAAGATCTCGGCAGCACGCCCACTCGCTCACGCGTCGGGTTTCCTTGAACTGCTCGGATGTTAAGTTGCATTCACTGACATACCGTTTCCGCTGTCATCGACGGATGCGCTTTCAGCTAATGCCGCGCCCTACATGATCGTTCGTGGTTGTAGAGTAGCGTTCTACGCTCTCTGGAAACCCGACGCGTCAGCGAGTGGCAAGCCATGTACGTATAGAAATTGCAGTTTTACCAATGCATCGAGGCCATTTTCATTCGAGCCAGCCCCACCGGTGGTTAAAGCTATAAGATCACGGCAGAACGCCCACTCGCTCACGCGCCGGGTTTCCTGAGCTGCTAGGATCTTACGTCGCGCTCACTGATATACGTTTCCGTTGTCATCGGCGGATGCGCTTTCAGCTTATGTCGCCCTACTGGTTAGAGAATGTATTGTCTTGCAGATTATCCAGCCAGTCGGTGCGCATTGCGGGAACCGAATTTAACAACAGTTGGGTATACTCATGGTGAGGTGGTGTCATTACTTCTGGTGTTGTCCCGTATTCCACTACCCTCCCTTTACGCATCACTGCAATGGTATCTGCCATTTTTATTATGGTAGAAATATCATGCGAGATAAAAAGATAACTCACTCCGAGCCGGTTTTGAAGATCTCGTAGCAACGCCAGTATAGATTTAGCGACCACAGTGTCCAACGCCGATGTTATCTCATCACAGATAATCAATTTTGGCTCAGCCGCCAGCGCACGCGCCAGGTTTACTCTTTGCTTTTCACCACCGGAAAGCTCTCTCGGCAATCGCTGCGCATACTCTGCGGGCAATTCAACCAAATCCAGCAATTCGGCAACCCGTTTATCAATGGCCTGTTGAGGTAGATCGAAATAGAACGCTAACGGACGGCCGAGAATTTTAGCTATGCGATGCCTTGGGTTAAGTGCGACATCGGCCATTTGAAATGCAAATTGAATACTTCTGAGTTGCTCCCGGTCACGCAGATTTATAGCGTCATCAAGTGGCTGCCCACTCAGTGCCACCGACCCGGTTTTTACCTGCATTAAACCTGATATAACCCGCCCCAGTGTTGTTTTACCTGACCCTGACTCCCCTATGACGCCTATGGTGCGGGATGCGTAAGCCTCCAAACTCACATCGTGTAGTGCTAAATACTTATGCGATCTTCCATAGCCTGCAGTGACCGTTTTAACGATTAATAGCGGCAACGCGTCTAAGCCATCGCCATCGACCAGCGGTGAGCGGGACTCAGGTAACTGCTCGGGCATAACATGCGCTGCGTTAATTAATTCTTTGGTGTATTCGTGTTGTGGATTACTGATGATGTTATCAATGGAGCCGAACTCAACCTCGCGACCCTCCTTAAGCACAAGTACCTCATCCGCTATTTGCGCCACCACCGCAAGATCGTGGCTGACATAAATGGCAGACGTATTCTTGTTGCGTATCAGCTTTTTAAACGACAGCAACACCTCTATTTGCGTTGTCACGTCGAGCGCTGTAGTCGGTTCATCGAGTATCAGTAGTCGCGGATCACACATCATGGCCAGTGCCGCCATCAAACGCTGCAACTGCCCACCACTGACTTGGTGTGGATAGCGATCACCAATGGTTTCAGGCTCCGGCAGATCAAGCTCACGGTAAAGGGATATGGCTTTCTCATTTGCCTGTGTTTGCGTCAGTATGCCGTTGATCACTGCAGTTTCTGTGACTTGGCGGTTTAGCGTGAGTGCGCTGTTAAACGCGGCCGCAGCACTTTGAGCAATGTACGCAATATCTTTCCCACGTATAGCACGCCTTTGCGCGTTGGATAATGTAAGCACATCAACACTACCCAGTTTCACTTCACCAGCATTTATCACGCAGCCCGCTCTGGCAAAGCCAAGACACGCAAGTGATATCGTGGTTTTTCCAGAACCGGATTCACCAATGAGCGCGGTGACTTTACCTGCGGCAATAGAAAAATTTATGTCGGTAACTATCGGCGTGAGCTGACGTTTTCTGTTTTGCGCAGACACACACAAGCCGTTGACCTGCAAAACTGTTTCGTTGGCGTCGCGCTCAGTCACAGTTCGTCCGGAAGTGCTGCGTCAGTGGTTTTTAGAAACCAGTCAACCAGTAAGTTAACCGACAGAGTGACGATCGCGATGCAGACTGCAGGGTAAAGAGGCGTGTAGGTTTCATACAACAAGCCCTGCATATTCTCCTTTACCATCACCCCAAGATCTGCCTGCGGCGCCTGTACCCCAAGGCCTAAAAAGCTAAGCGCTGAGATAAATAAAATCGCGTATGTGAAACGAATGCCGAATTCAGCGGCCAGAGGTGCCAGCGCATTAGGCAACATCTCGTGCCAGATAATCCAGCCCATCTTCTCGCCCCTGACGCGGGCAGCTTCTATGTAGTCTTGCACTACAATGTCCATACCCAGTGCTCGAGCCACACGGTATACACGCGTTGCATCTATTAACGCGATGGTGACAATAAGTACGGTTATCGACGAACCGAGTGACGAGATAACGATCAACGCCACCATGATGGCAGGAAAAGAGATCAGTGCATCGACGCTGCGACTTAGCACAGAGTCAACCCAACCGCGTTTGACAGCGGCAAAGAAACCAAGACTGCAGCCGAGGATGAAAGCGACAATGGCAATAGCAAATGCCACGCTCAATGTCACTCGCGCGCCAAACAATAGCCGCGACAATACATCACGCCCCAGAAAATCACTGCCGAGCAACATGGTGTCATCGGGCAGGGAAAAGCTCTCATCGGTTAAAATGGCAGCCTCCGGATGAGGTGCTAATAACGGTGCGAACAACACGACGATTAAAACACCCGTCAGCACCAGCAAGCACAAAATTGGCGTTAGTGTCAGTTGCGATAACAAGTACTTAAACCCACTGGCGGGCAAAGCATTATCGACTTTAGGGACCGCTGTTTTCACTTGGGGTACCTCAAGCGCGGATTAGAGACGATGGCAACGATATCGGCGAGTAAATTCAACAACACATAGACCGCACAAAAAATAATCGCACATACCTGCACCACCGGGATGTCTCTGGTGGTCACAGATTCCACCATGAGCCGCCCTAGCCCGGATATATTAAATAGTGTTTCAACCACCACAATCCCCGAAATAAGGTAAGCCAGGTTAAGAGCCACTACATTAGCGATAGGTGCGAGAGCGTTGGGTAGCGCATGGACCAACAACAGGCGCCAGCGCGGCACGCCTTTTAAGATCGCCATTTCCGTAGCCGGTGAACTCAACACATTAATCACTGCGGTTCGCGTCATTCGAACCATATGCGCCAGCACGGTAAAGACCAACACGGTGACAGGCAAAACCAGCATACGCGCCACCGTAAAAAAATCTTGACCTGGACGCAGGTTAGCAATCGCTGGCAACCACCCGAGCTTTACTGCAAAGACCATCACCAATACAATTGCGATCAGAAAATCAGGCAACGATATCAGACTAAGACTTACCGCAGATATCGCTCTGTCCGTCATACTGTTCGGTTTTATGGCTGACAACAGCCCTAAAAGAATCGCTAGCGGTACTGCGATCAGGGCGGTAGCGCTCGCCAACATCACCGTATTCGAGATACGTTCACCCAGTAACTGGCCGATATCCGCACCACTGACCATTGACGTACCGAGATTGCCGGAAAGCAGGTTACCGAGCCAACGAAAGTAACGAACCGGCGCCGGGTCATGCAACCCCAGTCGGATTCGAACGTTTTCCAGTAACTCGGGGGTCGCACCCTGCCCCAGAATGGCTTGCGCTACATCACCCGGTAGAATTTCTGTACCAATAAATATCAGTGCCGACACGACAAACAAAATAGCGACGCCCAACAGTAACCGCTGAACAATCAGTCGCAGTAATGTCATTGAAGTGTTGGGTCTTTGAGTTTGTTATCAGGCAATGGTTATCAGGCAATGGATTGTGTGATGGGGTTGCGACGGGTTAAAGCAATGAAGGTATCTGTTGTGACCCACAGACGAACTACAACGACAGGCGATCTCTTTTGAGACCGCCCGTCTTCATCAGGCATAGTCATCATTCAACTTTGCCATGCGCTGTTTCAATCATAAAATGAATACTATGACTCTATCCATACGGTTCTGGCAAACTGATAAAAGCCCAATGGCCCGGAAGGATGCGAGCTGATGCCATGTACATTTTTGGCTTTGGCATCGAGTATGTCGCGGAAGGCCAAAGTCACATGACCACCGTCGTCCTGCAGGATTTGCTGCATTTCGCAATACATGCCTTTGCGCTTATCAAAGTCTACGGTCGAGCGCGCTTCCAGCAACAGTGAATCAAATTTCTTATCCGAAAATTTGGTTTCATTCCAGTCACTGTCGCCTTTGAAAGCAATAGAAAACATCAGATCAGGTACCGGTCGCATATCCCAACCGGACACCACCATTGGCTTTTGTATCCATACTGCAGACCAGTAGGTATCTGCTGGTGGCTGGATTAAATTCAAGTTAATTCCTGCAGCCGCTGCTGATTGCTGAACCACCTGACATGCCGCCAGAGAACCTGCCCCAGGTACATCAGAGGCGTAGAGATCAATCGGGGTATTTTCCAGTCCGGCTTTCTTTATATGAAAGCGCGCTTTGTCAGGGTCATACATACGTTGTTCAATATCGCCACAGAAGTACGGATCAGTAGGTGATATGGGATGGTCATTACCGATTGAACCGTAGCCCTTAAAAACGTTCTTGACGATTTGCTCACGGTTAACCGCATACTTCATCGCTTCACGGAAGTCTGCGTTGTTGGTGGGTTCACGATCGAGCATCATGGCCAGGTTGACGAACGCACCACTCGGGCTGCGAATCAGATCTACCTTCTTATTGCGTTCAATCAGGCTGACTGCTTTGGGATCAAGTTCGAGCATGACATTGATATCGCCTGACAACAGCGCATTAACACGGGCGGTGATGTCGCCAATGCCAACCACTTCAATCTCATCAACCCATGGCCCGTCAGAACCCCAGTAATTATCATTGCGTTCGAAAATGTAGCGAGTTCCTGCAATCCACTCTTTGACTTTGAAAGGACCAGTACCGATGGTGGTGTTAACAAAATCCTCGTAACCATTCTGCGAGATCTGCACACGAGTATCTGACAATACAATCGGAAAATCTGCGTTAGGCGCACTTAGCTTAAACTTAACCACGTGATCACCGTCTTTAGACATCTCTGCAATTTGACTCATATACCCTTTTGCAGGTGACTCAGATCCTTCAGCCATGTGGCGACCGCAGGAATAAATAACATCATCTGCAGTAAACGGCTTGCCATCGTGCCAAAGCACATCTTTACGCAAGCTGAAAACCCACTCACTTGCGTCAGCGCCGACTTCCCAGGACTCAGCAAGCCACGGTATCGGCTGCAGATCAGGGCCGCGATTGACAAGACTGTCGTAGACAGTGAATCCCATCATAATGTTGGCAGTGGAGAAGTAACTCGTCGGATCAAGTGAATCTTTGGCCTGCATGGCCTCCACGCCGACGGTGATTTTTCCGCCCTTTTGCGGCTCTTTTGCGTACGCCGGGCTACTCAGCAGAGAGGTTGCGGTAGCCGCTGAAGCACCCAGGGCCGCCATGCGAAACATAAATTCGCGCCGCGAAATCTGGCGCGAATGCAGTGCGTTAATGAGATCTTTTTCTGTAGCCATTGACGGATTCCTTATTGGAGACAAACTGCTGCCGAGTTGATAAGCGTTAGTCACAATTATCTATACGTTGGAAACCATTCTGTGACAGTCCTAGTGTCAAATCAAGGAGATCTGCCCGTAGACTTACCGAATTTACAGTAAAAACACTGGTAAATGCCCCGTTCTACGCGCTACGATAATTCGCAAACCGGCTGACTCAGCCAGCCATCACCAATTATCAGGCGTCTACGGAAATGTCCCAAAGTTCATCAGACAATAGCCCAGGCTCAGGGGGCGCAGATACGCTCGCCCCTGCAATGATTGATTTATCACAGTACCCGGTCAGTGATTTAAATCACCCGGACAGCCGCGCTTTCGCTGACCGCTGCCGCTTGCAATACCAGCAAACGGGCTTGTGCATGCTACCGGGCTTTATCAAACCCGAAGCATTGCAAACACTGGCAAGCGAAGCGTCGACTTTCAGTGACAAAGCTTACTTTTGCAAGAGCACACACAACGCCTACCTGGACGATGGTGATGCAAGCGCTGCGAAAGACGATACTGCGAACCGACAGGAAGAAACCTTTGTTGGCTCTGTTGCCTACGACTACATTCCCGAAGGCAGCCACCTGAAGCAGCTCTATCAATGGGATCCACTGAAAGACTTTATTGGCCATGTGCTTGGCAAATCACCGTTTTACCGTTTTGCAGATCCGTTTGGCGCTTGTTCTATCAATGTATTTGTCGAAGGCGGTGAGCACGGCTGGCACTTTGATGAATCAGAATACACTGTCACTTTAATGCTGCAGGCGCCAGAGACTGGTGGTGCTTTCGAATACGTACCGCAAATCCGTGGCCGCGAAGATGAAAAAGAAATTGTCGGCGCTGTACTCGATGGCAATCGCGACGGCGTAGTGGAGCTTCCTTTTACTGCAGGTACTTTGTTGATATTTGGCGGCAACCAGACGATTCATCGCGTCACCCGCGTTAGCGGCAAACGACCTCGCTTGGTACCCGTACTTTGTTACGCCGAAGACCCCAACCTGGTGAACAGTGAATCAGTGCGAAAATTGTTCTGGGGCCGAACCAGCAGTGATATACAAACCAATGTTGCCGGTAGCGCACAATGATTACGCAACAAGAAATAGATCAATTCGATAAAGACGGTGCCGTGTGTTTACGTGGCCTGTTCAATATAGAATGGCTCGACCGTCTGGCCATAGGCGTTGAAAAGAACTTTAGCGACCCCGGACCCTACAACACGGTATACACCGACCCCGATAACCCCGGTGGCTTCTACGACGATTACTGCAACTGGCAGCGCATAGAGGAATATCAGGATTTTATGCAGCATTCACCTGCAGCAGAGATAGCCGCTCGCATAACAAAATCTCAGTCTGCACGTATTTATCACGAGCATGTACTGGTAAAAGAGCCCGGCACGCGGGAGTCCACGCCATGGCACCATGATTTACCCTACTACGGTGTCGACGGTGACCAGCTGTGTTCAATCTGGCTGCCGCTTGATCCGGTACCAAAAAGTGTTTGCCCTGAATTCGTCCTCGGCTCACACAACGCCGGTACGCTTTATTACCCTAAACTGTTTCTTACCAGTGAAAACTATGCTGAAGGAATAGATGGCTTCGAAACCATACCGGATATCGAAAGTAACCGCAGCGACCACACCATTAGCTCATGGGACCTCGAACTCGGCGACTGTATTGTTTTTCACATGCGTACCGTCCATGGCGCACCGCCAACGGAAGGACTGAAGTCTCGCCGAAGGGCATTTTCAACAAGATGGCTTGGTGACGATGCACGTTTTGCAAAACGCGCCTGGAAGACCTCACCTCCCTATCCCGAAGTAGACCTTAAGCATGGTGATGCCATGGTGCACAACTCCTTTCCACAGATGTGGTCGGCATAACGGTGTCGGGGCTTACACGGCAGTCAGATTATTGAGGTGCCAATGTATTTTCCTGTCAGCCGCCCGAAACCTGTCAAACATTCAGGCCCACTAACCGCCAATGATGAAAATCAGCCATCTATAGCAATTTCCTGCCGCACGATATTCGGACCTTTTTAACTACACCCTAATTTTTAAGCCAGGTAGGTGCGTCAGATTTCATTTTGCCTAAAAACAGTAGTCAGTCAGTTACGCAGCGCAAATGGTAAGTAACATCACAAGCATCCCAAACGCTGCATTACTACCCTCGATTTTCCTGCGCTGTTGTCATGCCCTTTTTGCGGATCAACGAACGCTATTGATACTTCGCATCGTTGTCAAAAATCGGATCTTCACCAACTAAAGGCGAACCGAGGCTCAGCACAACACCAGAATTGTTTATTGAACAAGCAATGTGGAAAAAATCAGCCCTGCTTTTACATTGCTTTCACAGCTCACAGGAATATCTGCGCACATCATGTTTCCTGATTTCTTTGTAGATCACAACACCATTCGACAACGTATCTCAGAAATACAGCCGTCGAGCTATGCGAGCACACGAAATCACCTGCAAGGCACGGTGACTTATCTCGGGCCATTTATCACGCACGGCGTCATCGATACCACCGCCGTGGCAGAGGCACTGCTTGAGAGACACACTGGCCGTACCGCAGAGAAACTGTTGACCGAACTGGCGTGGCGCGAATACTTCCACCGCGTTTGGCAAGCCTACCGTGATGGCATCTTTGCCGACTTGCGACACCCGCAGGAAAACGTCATCAGTGATCAAATACCGGAAGCGATCGGCAATGCTGAAACGGGTATTACAACAGTCGACGACTGTCTATCTGCATTGATGACACACGGCTATATGCACAACCACGCTCGCATGTGGCTGGCCGCAATAACCTGCAATGTCGGTCGAACACACTGGTACCAACCAGCACGCTGGCTCTACTACCACCTGCTGGACGGGGATATAGCCAGTAACACTCTTAGCTGGCAGTGGGTTTGCGGCAGCTTCAGTCATCGCAAGTACTACGCAAATCAGGACAACCTGAATCGCTATGCCCACAAGCCACAAGGCGGTACGTTTCTAGACAAAGCTTATGATGAGCTACCTACAATGGCGGTGCCGGAAGCGTTACTAAAGCGGGGTACTCTCACTTACGTAAATCAGTTTCCAGCATCAACCGCCAAGCCAGTGCATGCCACAGATGCCAAGGTTCTGCTTCATTCCCTGTGGAACCTGGACCCGATGTGGAGACATGGTGATACAGGCAGGCGGATACTGTGGATAGAACCCTCCATGCACACTGAGTTTGCACTTAGCCCGCTACGCTGGCGATTTATAGAGCATTGGGCCAAACAGATAGCGGGGTTAGAGATATTTGTCGGCGAGAAAGAGGCGCTGTTCCCGCAGGGCACTGAGAATATCAATGTCATTAGCCGTGAATACCCTTCCATTGAGCATTGGCCAACCGACAGTAAGGGCCAAAGAGACCCTCGCCGTTGGTGCTACCCTGAACCCGAAGGCCCGATCAGGAGCTTTTCCAGCTACTGGAAACCTATTCGAAAGAGTTCGGAGCTCTTCAGAAATACATGACTGCGAGCTGCACACCGCTGAAAGATAGTCGAGACTGATATTCAATTACCGCGCTATACCTTCAACGCTCAGAAATATTGAAACGTACGCCAGTGCATCACCACTTATACAATAACCCGTATGAGACACTCAAACGCACCCGGGCAAACGGCACTCTAATAAAGCCCAAGCTTTTCATCACCAAGTTCAATACCCACGCCATTGATCACACGAACAAAATAGCTAAACATGGCCACCACTTGCACAAGCTCTGAAATCTCAGTATCCATCCAGCCAGAGGTGCGTAAGGTTCCGACGTCTGCCTGTACTATATCCGATGGATGCAGGCAAAGTTTACGTACGTATCTAAGGGCAGCGACTTCCTCTTCAGTGCCGCACGCATCAAGGTGGTCTGAAGCCAATGCGTTAAGCACATCACGAGCCTGATCCGAATCAGCAGACAGTGCAATAAAGTTCTGCCCATGATGCGCTTTGGCATAGTCACATCCCGCCAGCACCGCAACGTAGGTACCTACAAGTTCCGCAAACACCTTGGGCAACACATTGCCACTATGATGAAGCGTCGCTTTGTATAGATCGTCTGCCGGCAGAATCGTCTGCGGTGACAAACTAAACCCGCGATACAAATTGTCTAATTGCCCACCCGGGCTCAGCACCTGATCGTAGACGGCGCGCAAATCTGAATCGGCCTCACTATAGTCGACATCATCTATCCAGCATATGCGATTAGGCATGACGGCTTCCTGTTTTCAAGATATATTAAAGATCAATCTCTTAGTTTACACAGCTAGGAGCTTGTCCGAGAACTAGTGAGCTGTGCGGGAAGTTCGGTAACAGACTTTTCACAGCCACAGTCGTCAGAGCAAGGCGGAAAATGCAGGCATAGCAGGGCCTGCGTCGAATTTTTCCAACGCAGCTATGGCGGCTGTGGCGAAGATAAAGTGTTACCGACTTTCCAAACAGCCCCCTAGCTAGGGTCGTAGCGAGGTTGTGAGATTTCAGGTCAGATATTTCGATCGATAGAGGCGAATAGTCATTCTCCTTTAACGATATGGATCCAAATAGCCGGCCAAAATATCGCGACCGCAGTAGATCATAGTTCTCGGACAAGCTCCCGGCCTACTATACCGACAACGAAAACATTCTGATGTCTGAGCCCTCCCTCTATCATTTGTACGCCTACCCCAACACTTATTCGATTGGTGCTCACCTGCTACTGGAAGAATCCGGGGTGCCATATTGTATCGTTAACCCAAAATCAAACCCGGCGCTGACCGATGCTGACTTCTACAGCGCAAGCCCGCATGGGCGCGTGCCGGCAATGGTTCTACCCAACGGCAATACCCTGTGTGAGTCAGGCGCTATCGCGCTTCACCTGGCAGATACTTTGTACAACCAGAAACTATCTATAAAGCCAGAGTCGGTTGATCGTGGGCGATATTTGCAGTGGCTGTTTTATCTGTCCAGCACTTTGCAACCAGAAGTCATGATCGTGTTTCATCCAGAGCACTATTTTCCCGACAACAAAAGGCAGGCAGAACTGACTGAAGCAGCGCAGACCCGACTGGAAAAAATATGGAGTGTTCTCGAACACGAATACAGCCATACAAACAATACAAATAACCCCTGGATGTTCTCCGACGGACCGACCGCAGTAGATTTCGCACTGGCCACCGTACTGCTGTGGCCCGAGTGTTTCCCGTCATCATCGCAGGCCTACCCGGCTCTCAATGCTATGTTACAAGCACTGTCAGCGCGTGAATCGTTTAAACGCATCATGCCGTGGCACCAGGGCCTGACCGATGTTGCGCCCAGTCGCGAATCACCAGCGAGCTAACCCCATGTTGAACAACCCGAAAACCGGTGCATACAATCTATTGCAAAATTGTCTCAATGTGCAACCGAACGATTCGGTGCTACTCGTGGCGGAACCGACAGATGAAATGTATGACTTTACTGTCTCCACAGTAGTAAACGAATGTTTGAGTGAAATTGGCGCACGCGTGACAATCGTAGAACCCGCACTGATTGCAGACCCTGCAGATTTCCCAGAGTCAGTGGCTACCCCCATGAGAAGCAGTGATCACACACTCTTTCTGAGCCGCATTGGTGACTACGTGCGCTTTGTACCACTCCCGGGCAGTGGCAGTAGAGCCACCACTTACACACTAAACACCGACATGCTCGGCGCTCCATACGCCACCGTAGACAATCGACTTATGCACAAGCTTCAACACCGGCTTGAAGATGAGTTAATGAATGCTGAGCATTGGCGTATACAATGTCCACTGGGAACAGATTTATCAGGAACGTTTTGCTGGCCAAGCCTTTCAGGTGGCCAGGACGACGACTTAACCGTCTGTCTCTTTCCGGTAGCTACTTTTAAACCTGTGCCGTGTAACAACTCGCACGGTCAGGTAGCGCTTTCCCGATGGTTAATGCCCGGTGGCGCTGCAAAGCTTGATAATGCCGATATGACAATCGATGGGGTTGTGCAGGCCCATATTAAAGACGGCGCTCTGAGTTTTTTCAGCGGTGCAGAATCCGAAGTCGCGAAGTTAAACGCACACTACGACTACGTGAGCAGTTCTTTGGCAATAAACCGGAATCG
This sequence comes from uncultured Granulosicoccaceae bacterium, assembly GCA_938041955.1. Classification (GTDB taxonomy): domain Bacteria; phylum Pseudomonadota; class Gammaproteobacteria; order Granulosicoccales; family Granulosicoccaceae. The sequence continues at coordinate 61,995 of CALISD010000127.1, forward strand.
AATTCACTCGTGGCATGCGGGAATTAATCCACAAACACATTTTGATAAACGGGCCGATGATCATCTTGACCTGTGGAGTGCAATATCATTTGGCAGCCCGAAGTATTTGCACTTTCATACCTGCGGTGACGAGCCACCCGGTGAAGTCGCCTGGTCTGTATTTAACCCGACAATCACTATCGACGACACCACCTACTGGGAACACGGAGAGTTTGTCTGGCTGCAGCGCGCTGACAACAAAGCACTGATTGAGTCATACGAAGACGCTCACCATCTGCTTCAGCCGAGCCTTACTATCGGTATTGATTAATACTTACGTTCTCAACGTGTCGGAGTTAGTTTGGCAAGAGTCATCCGACTAACTGAGACCAGGGAGCGCCCGGCGGCAAACCGCCAGAGGCTGGGCAAGAATATATAGGCACGCGCGCGATATACAGACCACACGTAAATAGCTTTGTAAAACGAACTGAAAAATCCCGTGACATGCCACTTGCTCACGCGTCGGGTTTCGTTTATCGCTCTGGACTCACCTACAACCGGTGTGTCGGGTATCAACGAATCCGCAGGGAGGCATAGCTGCCAGTGTGAGCGAAGGACATTTAGTACATCAAATCGCTCAACGGTCTAACGATCATACTCAATACGCATGGTCCACCTCCGGTGTTTAGTTGCACAACCATTGGATAAGATCGCCGCGCGGCGATCTGTTCTAAGCGTTATACATCACCTAAACACAGAAGTATTTCAACCAATTCGTCGGGTCTGTTTGACGGCACCATGTGATTACATTCGATCTCATGATACTGCCAGTCGGCTGACTGTTGCGCATGCCTGGACGCTTGCCAGAATGCAGAGTCGGATTGTTCATCGGCATCAGCCGTCGCCTTTATGTACGTCAGCCCGACATCCCAGTCCGTGACCGGCCTGTCAAGCTCCACCCGATCTGTAAATGTTTTCAGAGGTTGCATTGAACGGCGCTGGTTTGCCCATAGCGTTTCCTCAGGCGTAACGCATTCACGCTCTCTTGGTGGCAGTAGCCAACTGACACCAGGGTCAACATTGGCTGGCGGCATTGTTATCTTAAGCAACTCACCAGCACTCTCACCATCGACCGGTACCAGAGCATCCAGATAAACAAGTTGGGAGACTCTTTCACCAATGTGCTTCAACGCTCCGGTCACCACCATCCCTCCATAGGAAAAGCCTAACAAAACAATATCGTTAAGATCCTCGTACAAAATGGTGTTGACCACGTCAGTGATGTGGGTATCTAATCCGGTAGAGGTGGTAACCAGATGTGACCGCTCACCGATACCTGTCAGGCTAGGGGTAAAAACATCATGGCCATCGGATTGCAAGTTTCGCCTCACCTTGCCAAACCCCCAGGATCCACCCCAGGCACCATGCACGAGTACGAAAGTAGCCACTGATAATTCCCCTGCTTATTATATTATTCATTGCCGTCAACTTTTAAAATTGAGCGCAGCAGTCCAGATTGTATTGGAATTATCGAATCGTATTCAACTTATGCAAGCTTTTAAGTACATAGCAAATGACACATAACAAATGCACTGCAGAGTATTAACCACTACTTGCTAGTTGAGTCAGCTAAAACATGCCCGCCTTCCCAACAGGCTTTTTGATTCATTTGCTCTACTGCTCGCACCAGATCAGATGAATGGTAGGCACTCCAGATTACCTGCGCTACACCCGCGACAAGATACTGAAATTCCTGATCGCAATGACGATGTTTAGGTGGGTTATAGAATGATCTGCTGTAAGACCATTGGTGTTCTTGTAAAAGCAAAAGATGGTGTACAAGCTCATGCCCCACTTCGCTTAAAACAATTAACCGCTCGCCTTGCTCTGCACGTTTTATCGTTTGGGGAGAAATTGCTATTCGCCACTGTTCAGACCGGTTTTGAAAACCGGGGCGGAGCAATTGCATACGGATATTGCTCTGCATTTCCTCAATGGTTATATCTGGAAACGGCAGGTCAGACGGCGCATTGGTTTGCCGCAGCAACCACACCCAATACCTTTCAAGCAGGTCTGTATCCTGAGACAATGCCTCCGGCAATTGCAACTGAGTCCGAAACCCTGCATCAGCAGGTTTAAATGGACCTGCCAGAAGACTGACAATCAGACATAAGCACAGTGTCGGGAGTCGGATATGTTTTAGCCGTTGCCTACAGAGTTCCCGCCCGGACTCTTGACAAGCGGCGAAAGCCACGGGAATGAATGGCAAACTTGATTGCGATAATTGGAAATACATACGTTTCTCGCTCAGTTACGGTGCGCTGTTCAGCTCTCCTAAGACTTCAATAAGGCATCAAAATAAGTGCCGGAATAGAATTTCCCATTGCCTTCCCAGCACGTAAATCGAGTAGTGTGGCTCATACACCGATCTCGCATGTCGACTTTTTTGACTCACACCAGTGCAATATGAGCACAACTCGATTGTCGTGTTACCCCGGACAGCGTCAACTCTATTCGATATGATATTGGCCAGCAGAGCATGTCGCTTGCTTAAAACGCACTCATCCGGATAGACCGCAAACTATTTTACTGCCCAATATTGTTGACATCCGGAAAGCCCAGTTGTAGCGTGACCCGACCAGAGTAGGAAATGGTAAAGAACGCTTCACAACGTCATTACACACCGCAATAAGGAACGAAATATGAAATTGCTCATTAGGTCGGCGCTCGTCGCCGCACTAAGCGTTGGACTGATGTCCCCTTCTCTTGCAGAGAATAAACTTCTAAAGATCGGATTTGTCGGCGTCACCAGTGGCCCGGCCGCGTCCTGGGGCATATCAAATCAAAGATCAATGGAAACACGTGCAGCCTGGCTAAACGAGACAGGCGGCGTAAAAATAGGTGACGACACCTATGACGTAGAGATCGTATCGTTTGATGATCAGAAAGATCCTAAGCGTGCCATCGCTGGCATGGAAAAAATGGCGCAGGAAGGCATCCACTACGTAGTAGGGCCAAATGTTGATGATGGTGCCGCCGCGGTAAGACCGGTTGCAGAGAAGAACGGCATCATGTACTTCCCTTACGCGTTCCCGAAAGAACTCTACATGGCCCCTGCTTCAAACGCAGTGCTTGGCATGGTAGCGAACTATCAGTCCGGTCCGGCAATCTACAAATACCTGATGGAAAACAAGGGCGTTAAAAAAGTGGCCTTCATCGCCGCCAATGAATCCGATCCGTTAAGTCAGCGGGACGGTGGCGTGGCAGCGGCAAAAGCACTTGGCCTTGAAGTGGTTGCAGATAAAAACACTTATCAAAACGATACACGTGACTTTGTTCCTGTACTGACGCCGGTATTGCGAACAAAGCCTGACTTGCTGGTACTGTCAGGTGTGGCTCCAGGTAACGCGCCATTGCTTATTCGCGCCGCCCGTGAGTTGGGCTATCAGGGATTAATCTCTACCGAAACAGCGCAGGATGCACAGGTACTACAGGAAGGTGCAGGTGAATTAGCTAACGGCTTTATTTCAGTAGGCGGTGCATCCACCCCTGAAATTCGCACTGAAGCTATGGAAGAATTCATTGAGCGCTACACAGCAATGTTTGGTGAATACAATGATGAGTCAAACACCAAAGTCTACGCACTCGAATATATTCTTGAAACCATGAAGGCCAATCCTGCATCAATGGCAAGCGTTGAAGAGTTCCAGAAAACTATGGATACTTTTGAAGCGCCCAACATTTACATGAAAGGCGATGCAATGCTTAAATATGTTGGCATGACTTCATTTGGCCAGAAGAGGCAGGTATCTGTACCGATGGTAGTCAATGAATATGTAGACGGTGAATTCAAAACACTGTTTATTGCAGAGGTTGACTAAGCTATTATTCAGGCAGTAGAGTAAAAGCGAATACACAAGGGCCTGTTAATTCAGGCCCTTGTTGTTTTGAATAAAGGGGGAACCGGGAAGGTAGATCAGCCTGTAAACTGACTCACCTCTCGGACAAATTATCTTGTCGATGCCGGCACACTAAAAAGACAATAAAATGGAACAGGTTATCGCCAATGGCCTCTACCTTGGTGCTCAATACGCATTGATCGCACTGGGGCTGACTCTGATATTCGCACTAATGAATGTGCTTAATTTCGCCCATGGTCAAATGTACGTGCTGGGTGGATTCGTTACCTACGTCATCTACGGGCAACTGGGGTTACCATTCGTGGTGGCATTGATCGCCTCGGCCATCACCCTCGCCGCCGTTGGCGCCATGATTGAAATATATCTATTTCGACCCGTCATAAGAAAAAGCCATCGCGAAGAAAGCACCATGTTACTCGCGGCTGCCATTGCATTTTTTCTTGATGCAGTCATTCTTCTGTTATTCGGTGAAAAACAACGCGGCGTTCCAAAGATTCTTGATGGCGTGCTGAATTGGGATTTCCGCATCATCATGCCATACGACCGCATCGCGATTGGCGTACTCGCCATTCTCATCATTGCCGCTTTCATCTTATATATGCAGTACAGCAAAACCGGCAGAGCCATGCGCGCACTGGCGCAAGACCGCGTTGCAGCACAACTCATGGGCGTACAGGTTGATCGATATTCAATGATCGGCTTTGCCATCGGTGCTATGTTGGCTGGAGTCGTCGGCGGACTCCTTGTCACCATTACAGGGGTGAATTCCGGCATCGGCGGACCGATCTCAATTAAAGCATTCATGATGGTGATGATCGGTGGCGCCGGCGTGGTATCAGGTGCCATTGCCGGTGGTTTTATACTCGGCATGGCAGAATCGGTCGGGCTTAGTGTATTCAGCGGCTACGGAGACGTGACCTACCTGATCATCTTTGCTTCCTTAATGGTATTTCTCGCTATACGACCGCAAGGACTGATGGGAAAACCATGGGGATAGAACACAACTCAGACGGTAGTAGCAAGGCCAAGCCTGCTGGCAGCTCACTGGCGGCAACATCACTTAAAATCGTCGGCGCACTGCTGTTCGCAGCCTTTGTATTGATCTTGGTGCCGATGTTAATCAACGGCGCTGAAAGATGGGATCTCTACTACACATTGACGTCAGTGGCGTTGCTCAGTATCGCCAGCGCCGGTGTATGGCTGACTTTCTATATCGGTCGTATTAATATCGGGCAAGCCGCCTACGCATTAATCGGTGGCTATGTCAGTGCCATACTGGTTGTCGACTATGGAGTGTCCTTTTGGTGGACACTGCCACTGGCCGGGCTCACATGCGCTGTTATCAGTGTATTTGTTGGCTTGCCCATACTGCGCTTGCGCGGTGTCTACTTTGCCATGGTGACACTGGTTTTCACCGAAGTCGCTAAGATGGCAGCACTCGCGCTACCCATCACACATGGCGCAAGTGGTATTGCCAACATCCCGCTACCCGGAGCGTTGGAAATATTCGGCCTAACGCTAATTCCTGACTTCAACACGCTTGAGAACTCACGCTACGCATTTTATATATTGTCCGTGACGCTGATGCTTTTGTGTTACTTCATGATGTACCGGCTGGTCAATTCACGCATGGGGCGATTGTGTTATTCACTACAACAAAACGAAGAACTGGCATCGTCCATCGGGGTGAACATCACCTACCTTCGCCTTGTCGCCTATGCCATTTCGTCTTTTCTCGGTGGTATTGGCGGTGCTATTTTTGCGGCGATTTCCCAATCAGTTTACCCATCCAGCTTTGCAGTCGCAGACTCAATTAATTTTATGCTTAATTGCTTCCTTGGCGGCCTGGGCTACGTATTAGGTCCAATGCTGGGTACGTTCGTTTTATACTTCGGGTGGGACTGGTTATTTCAGACCGGCAAATACCAGTTACTGATTTTTTCAAGCGTATTGATAGCGCTGATGCTTATTCTGCCTAACGGCTTACTCAGCATTCGCTTGTGGGGTAAAAAGTCGTGAGTGATATTCTCAGCATCGAGAATCTGACTCGTCGCTTCGGTGGCTTATACGCCGTTAATGACGTGAGCTTCACGGTCAGAGAAAATGAAATTCTCTCTGTCATTGGCCCGAACGGGGCCGGAAAGTCCACCCTGTTTAAGCTGATTTCCTCTTTCCTGAAACCCACCTCTGGCCGGGTGATGCTTCAGGGCGAGAAAATATCCGGCCTGGCACCTCACATTGTTGCACGCAAAGGTGTGGTCAGAACCTTTCAGGAAACCACGATCTTTCGCAACATGACCGTCAGAGAGAACGTCATTATCGCCCACCACCTGCAATCTGAAGCAAGCTTGTTCGGTTACTTTGCAGGGTCGGCCAACGCCCGCAGTGATGTGCGAAAGTTCGGCCAATCCGCTGATGACATTCTCACCCTGCTAAACCTTGATTCCGTCGCATACGAGATGGCCAGCAACCTGCCTCACGGAAGCTTGCGAGCGCTCGGCATAGCCATTGGTTTGGCCACTAACGCTCGCGTATTGTTACTTGACGAACCCTTTGCCGGTATGAACCACGAAGAGACCATGCGTACCGTGAATATGGTTCAAGGTGTCAGAGACCGGGGCGTTACCGTTCTATTGGTGGAACACGACATGGCGGCCGTCATGAAAATTTCGGATCGTATAGTGGTGTTGAACTTCGGTGAGAAAATCGCTGAAGGCACCTCCACAGAAATTCAAAACGACGAACGCGTTATTGAAGCGTATCTGGGGATCGAAGATGAATCTATCGGATTGTAAGATGCGCTTTACACTGGACATTCACATTGGATAGCCTCCTCGACTTTTCAAATTGCGAACTGCACTACGACCACGTGCATGCCTTACGTGGCGTATCGTTAAATATAAACGAAGGCGAGACTGTCGCACTGATCGGCGCAAACGGTGCGGGTAAAACATCAATCCTACGCGCTATTACAGGCTTGCACCCGATCTCTTCCGGACAAATCCACTACAAAGGTGAGCGCATAGATGGCTCGCCACCCCATAGGCTTGTAGAGATGGGCATTGCGATGGTGCCTGAAGGCAGGCGTGTGTTTCCGTTTATGAGTGTGAAAGACAATCTACTCATGGGTGCGTTCTCCCGTAGTGATTCAAAGCAAGAGGTTAAAGCCACCCTGGATAGCGTTCTCACCCGCTTCCCGCGCCTTAAAGAACGTTACAAACAAGCTGCTGGCACACTAAGCGGGGGTGAACAACAGATGATGGTGATCGGCCGCGCACTGATGGCAAAACCCACTCTTTTGCTATTAGATGAACCGTCGCTGGGTATCGCACCGAAACTGGTTCAAGACATCGCACGATCAATTGTCGCTATTAACCGCGATGAAAAAGTCAGTGTATTGCTGGTCGAACAAAATTCACGCATGGCACTGAGAATCTCTCACAGAGCCTACGCGATGACCACCGGGGAAGTCGTACTACAAGGCGCCTCAAAAGATCTATTGCAGGATGACAGAGTCAAGGCGCTCTACCTCGGCGGAGAAATATAATGCGCCTGTTGGTGATTAACCCGAATACCACCGCAAGCATGACGGCAAAAATAGAACAGACCGCCAGGTCTGTTGCAGCGCCGGACACCACAATAACCGCCGTGCAACCCGATATGGGCCCGGCAAGCATTGAAGGTTACTACGATGAAGCGTTTTGCGTTCCGGGCTTAATCGGTGAAATTCTCAACCACAAAAACGCAGATGCCATTGTATTGGCCTGCTTTGATGACACCGGGCTTGACGCCGCACGCTGCGCTGTCGATGTGCCGGTCATCGGTATTGGCGAGGCGGCCTATCATTTCGCAAGTATGGTGGGCAACAAGTTCGGCGTTGTCACCACGCTTTCGCGATCAGTACCTGCGCTTGAACACAACCTGATGAAATATGGATTGTCTGCCAGATGCACTGGCGTTCGTGCCTCTGATATCCCTGTACTTGATTTAGAAAAAGAAGGCAGTGACGCAAGAAATCGAATTTCAGCCGAAATAAAACACTCAATAGAAATCGATAAGAGTGAGGCAATCGTGCTGGGCTGCGCAGGTATGACTGATCTTGCACGTTCGCTTTCAGAAGAGCATCAGGTACCGGTAATCGATGGGGTAGCCAGTGCCGTGAAAATTGCCGAATCACTGGCAAGCCTGAATATAAAAACCTCTAAAATCGGCGGTTATGCGTTCCCGGGACCCAAACAGTATTCCGGTGCAATGAAAGCCTTCGCTCCGACTTAACGCACCTGCTCACGATCCTTCTCACTGCGCAGTCCATCCAGAGTCTTCAATAGCAGCTTGCAGCAAATCTAAAGCGCCACACCCTCCGGCGGATCGGCATAGTCCGGACTACTGAAGAATGTTCCCGCAATGCCTTCTTTTTCACAAGCTCTTACCATCGCTGCACGTCCTTCAAGTAAAAGAAGCATTTTGTGAATAGCAGGATATTCAGCAGAGTCTATTTCACCTTTGTGATCACCCGGGTACAACTGAGCCCAACGTAAGCACACTGCCAGATAGATATCGATAAGGGTAGGATCAGATCCCATTAAATAGTGACTCTCTGACTTGCCGTAGGCCGCTTCCATAATGCCGATCCGTTGCTGCAGACGCTCTAAAGTGAGCTTATTAAATGCCTCAAGTGCATCAGCGCCACTGCCAACATATTTTTCCGGGTAGAAGCGCTGCCTTAAATCACTATGCAACGAGTTGCTCAGAAAAAACAGCCACTTTAGAAACTGTGGTCGCTGTGGATCATCAATAGAAACGTTAAACGTATTGTGTGTATCTGCCAGCGACAATACGATGGCAGCCGTTTCAAACACAGGTTCATTATTGATGATGCAAACCGGTATCAACCCGTTTGGATTGAGCCTGAGGTATTCAGCACTGTTCTGACCTTGCGCGCGCCTGTCTACTAAAATAGCCTCGTACGGCAGGCCTGCTTCTTCCAACAGTATCCGCACAATCAATGACGCGTTGTCTGGTGCGTAGTACAGAGAGATCATATTTTTACTCCAGGCTTACTTCAGCTTAAACTCTGTCTGTGCAAGTCGATGGCCGTTGATTTGTATTTCCACCTTGTGCACACCCTTGTACAAAGCTCTGATAGTGGTTTCCTTCATGGGCTGCTTCTTACTCAGAGTCGCTACCTCGCCGGCTGCAAGATCAATGGTTTTCCACTTAAATACTTTTTCGTTGCGCACGTTATTTTTACGAACATAGTGAACCACATAGTCAACCATCATGGCCTGCGCTTTCTTTGACTTGTTAGATAAAGTAGCGCTCAGTTGCACCGAACCCCCTACCGCAATATTTTTCGGGCTCACCGAAAGTTCAGCTGTTATCTTTTCAGGCTGGGAAAACCCGACAAGCTTCAAAGCATCACTGTTACCTGCCTTAATTAAACCACGCAACCCGTGCTTAATAATCCAGTCACGATGCGGGTGATTTTTCTTCTGCCATTGCGCACACTTCTTCAGCACCAATGCCGGGTGATCTTTTGACAGATCGTTAATGCTATTCGCAACAGAACGCCGTACATACAATGAGTCATCATCAATCAGTTTGTGTAATATAGGCCAGATAGGCGCAGGATCTTGAATCAGTTCCTGTAGCTTTATACCCCACGGCAATCGGGTTCTGGTGCCTTCAGAACACCAGCGACGAACATGCTCGTTAGTGTGATCAGTCAATGCAAGCAAGTCAGAAAACGCTTCCTTCGGGTAGCGAACAATAAACGGCCTTACAGCAAACTCGCTACTGAATCGCTGTGTCAGCTCGGTCATCGCACGCATCGATTCAGCGTAATGATCCGTTCCATTATCGGCAATGAACTGACCCACCGGCCATTGCAACCAACCGTCTGTCACAGATTCCGTACTGACAGGCAACTTTGGCAGGCTTGCTGTCAGTATCTTTATCGCTTTGGGATACGACTCCGGCAATGTTTCCTGCATTGCGCCAGCGAACTGCTTAACCCGATCATTAAACTCAAGTGTATTGATATTTCTCAATGCTTTGCGTTTAAATGCCGCTTTGTCAAAATCGCTATAAACTGCTGCAATCTGGTTTGCCATAGCGGTGGCTGCCGCTTTATCAAACCAGTCCTTGAACAACTTTCGTTCTGCCTTCTCTTCTGTCGAATTTTTGTTTTTATCCTTGATAGCCATGTGTAATCCTCTCTAGGTCAGCAGACTTAAAACCAATGGTCACTGTGCAGTCGGAAATGAACAGAATCAACATTCGACTGCTTCTGCAGTCTTTTGTAGCTTTTCAGGGTGGGCCTGTCGTGCCTGTTCAATCAACAAATGGGGCAGGAGTTCGCGCGCAACATACATTTGTATTTCGAGGCGGCCGGCCAGGTCACGAACGACAGCGCCCAAGGACACGACAGGTGTGCCCTGAAAAGCTACAGCAATGACATCAGACTTCGCGGTAGTTCTCAACCTCAAAACGTGGGGTACACATAGCAAGGAAGATTAAATCTTCATCTGTGGTATTAAAAATTTGTTGCGCTATTTCAGCGGGGATTAACACCACATCACCCGCACTCACCGCCTCAGACGTGTCACCCACCGTCACGACTCCCTCGCCTGAAACAATATAGTAGCGCTCAGTGGTATGAGCCAACGCATGCAAACGCGTGGTCACACCAGGGGCCACCCGCGCCCGTGCAATGGACAGCGCCGGATCATCGGCGCTGTTCAGCACTTCAAGGATATGACAGCCTTCTTTAAAATAATACTCGGCCGATTCATCCGACCTGATAATTGAAGGCGTCATGGCCATCACTTTACGCTTTCGCCGCCATCACTTTAAGCTTGCGCTGCTTTATCCTGATTGCGCAAACTATGGCTTTGCATGTTAAGCAGGGTTTTTATGCAAGCATTGGCAGCTTCCACACCCTTTTTCAGGAAATGCGTTTTGAAGTAATTAAGATGTTCATCATGCTCATGGAAATGATGCGGCGTCAGCACCACTGACAACACAGGCACTTCGCTATCAAGTGATACCTGCATCATTGCATCAAGCACCGTGCTGGCAACAAAGTCATGGCGATAAATACCCCCATCTACAATTAACCCGCACGCGATGATCACATCGTAGTTGCCGGTTTTGGCCAGTAGTTTTGCTTGAAGCGGAATTTCCAGACTACCCGGCACATCGATCACATCAATCTGTGTAATGCCGTACTCTGAAACTTTATCTATAAAGGCTACGCGCGCCTGGCTAACAATATCGTTATGCCAACCGGCCTCAATATAGGCGATGCGAGCTTGGGTAAAATCACCGACCATATGCGGTGCAATTTGTGGCTGATTCATGGCAGTTTCCTGTGGTTACCAGAATCAGGGCGTGACGGGTACGGCGCCGCAAGGCACAGTATTGTTTCCCGCTCTCTCTTATCCGGACTTTCACACGCAACAGATCAACCTGAAGCCTGTCGTACCGTCGGTTTCGGATTCACACCGAATCTGCTGACCACATCAGGACAGAGCCTGCTGCGCGCTCGCGGACTGAGGCACTTTCGCACCAACACCGCCGGTGGGGAATCTCACCCCGCCCCGAGAACGTTATGTCATCAAAATATGACACGCTGAAGTGTAGGTGCAAATCCCCCGGTTTGTAAACCGCAAAAACCACTATATTCGATCGTAAACCGGGCACAAGCATCGGATTTTCGCAAATTTGCTCCTGATCCGTCTTCGGCGAC
>CALISD010000128.1 GCA_938041955.1 uncultured Granulosicoccaceae bacterium
CAGAGCTTGCGCTGGTTGCTGTGCAAGGGCCACTCGCGACTGAGCGTGCTGTTGCCTGCTTGCCGGAAGAGCTTAAAGCGCCATCTCAGGTGTTGAAGCGCTATACCGCTTGTACACATGATGAATGGTTCGTTGCCGCCACTGGATACACTGGCGAGGCCGGGCTTGAGATTGCCATGCCTCAAGAGCAGGTCTGTGAATTCTGGAATGCATTGCTGGAGGCAGGGGTCAAGCCGTGTGGATTGGGCGCACGGGATACGCTGCGTCTTGAGGCAGGAATGAACTTGTACGGCTCAGATATGGATGAAACACAATCACCGCTAAGCTCGGACCTTGCCTGGACTGTCGCCTGGCAGCCCGCAGAGCGTGAGTTTATCGGCCGGGCGGCGTTACAGCAGCAAGTGGACTCCGGCGTGGAGCAGAAACTGTGTGGTTTTGTACTGGACGGAAAGGGCGTGCTACGCGGTGGGCAAGTATTGTATAAAGATGACGCAGAGATTGGTGTGATTACCAGTGGTACGTTTTCACCGACGCTGAAAAAGTCGATTGCATTTGCTCGAGTAAATGCTGATTCTATCGGCGACTGCATGGTACAAATACGTAACAACCGAATTGCGGTTAAGCATGTTAAGCGAGTCTTTGTACGCAAAGGGCAGCCGGTCTAGCCACCTTTGTGGTCAATGCGTCTAGTCGAGCATTACGTTCAACCAGGCACCTCAATTTCGCAGTAAGTTATTAGGAGATAAAAACTTGAATATACCAAACGATCTGTTCTACACCGAGTCGCATGAATGGGTACGCTTAAATGATGATGGCACAGTGACGGTAGGAATCACCGATCATGCGCAAGAGCAACTGGGCGACTTAGTGTTCGTTGAAACACCAGAGATTGATGCCACTGTCAGTGCCAAGGATGCAGTAGCAGTGGTCGAGTCTGTAAAAGCAGCATCAGATATCTATGCGCCTATACACGGCGTGATACTTGATGCGAATACAGCGCTTGCGGAAGAGCCGGAACTGGTCAATTCGGATCCCTACCAGGCCGGTTGGCTATTCAGTATTCAGCCAGAGCAGGCAACTGAAGTTGAAGAGTTAATGGATCAGGAAGCCTATGAAGGGTTTATTGCTTCAGAGAGCTAATACTCTTTGGCGCCAGACCCAGGCTTATAACGCAATCTGCGTTTAAATAAAATCACTCATATACAAACGGTAGCGGATCCTTGAAGAACCCTGATCAGTTTCAGCAGCGCCACATCGGACCCACCGAATCTGATGTACGAAAAATGCTCGCAGTCATCGGCGTTGTGAGTCTTGATGAGCTCATTGCCAAGGTGATCCCTAACGATATTCAGGATGACAAACCGCTGAATGTAAAACCCGCTGTCAGTGAGCGGCAGGCGCTGGCAGAGCTTCGCGCACTGGGTGATAAAAACCTGGTCATGAAGTCCATGATCGGGCAGGGCTATTACGGCACATTTACCCCGCCGGTTATTCAGCGCAATGTGCTGGAAAACCCGGCCTGGTATACGGCCTATACACCGTATCAACCAGAAATTTCTCAAGGCCGGTTAGAAGTGTTGTTTAACTTTCAAACCATGGTGTGTGAGCTAACCGCATTGCCTATTGCCAATGCTTCTATGCTTGATGAGGCGACTGCTGCTGCAGAAGCTGTCAGTATGTGCCACAGGACGTTGCGTGGTAAGCGATCCCGGTTACTGGTGTCTAAGCACTGTCACCCGCAGACTATTGATGTGGTTAACACGCGAACCGGGCCAGCGGGAATTGAAACTGTTGTGGTTGATGAAGATCAGTCGATCGAATTTTCAGATGATGATTTCGCGTTATTGCTTCAATGCCCCGATACTGCAGGACTTATCAGGGACTATCAGTCACTAATTGATAGTGCTCATGCAGCCGGGGTGATGGTGGTGATGGCCACTGATCTCTTGGCGCTCACTCTACTCACCCCGCCCGGAGAATTGGGCGTTGATATCGCTGTTGGCAGTGCACAGCGTTTGGGTGTGCCAATGGGTTTTGGTGGACCGCATGCTGCCTTTATGGCAACCGCTGAAAAACACAAGCGCAGTTTGCCCGGTAGATTGGTGGGGTTATCTATTGATGCTCATGGCAATCCAGCTTATAGATTGGCATTGCAAACCCGCGAGCAGCACATTCGCCGTGAAAAGGCGACATCTAACATATGCACCGCACAAGCACTGTTGGCGATGATTTCAACTTTCTATGCTATGTATCACGGGCCAGATGGTTTGCAGGCTATCGCTAATAGAGTTCGTAGCTATACCCAATATGTAAAAGAAAAATTGACCGCTTCAAAGTTGAGTGTCAGTGATGGTGAGTGCTTTGATACCTTTACCGTAAGTGCTGACACGCAATCAGTGCAGTGGATAGCAAAGGCTGAAAAGCACGGCATTAATCTAAGAAAGATTGATGGCAATACCGTCGGTGTGTCACTGGATGAAACCTGTGATACTGATGATCTGGTAAACCTGTTGGCAGTGTTTGGTGTTGATGAAAAAGCTGCAGTGGTACACAAGAAAATTGAAGAAGTGTCTACGTCGGGTTCTACGCGTGAATTAAGTTTTATGTCCCAGGAAGTGTTTCATCACTACCAGACAGAAACCGAAATGATGCGCTACCTGCAGGCCATGGCTGATCGTGATATCGCGCTAAACAGAGCAATGATTCCGCTTGGGTCTTGCACCATGAAGCTGAATGCAGCAGCAGAAATGGCGGCGGTCACCTGGCCTTCGTTCAGTGAAATTCATCCGTTTGCACCGGCGCACCAAACGCAGGGATATGCAGAGTTAATTGCAGAGGTTGAATCTATGCTCTGTGCCTGCACCGGCTATGACGCAATGTCTGTGCAACCGAATGCAGGTAGCCAGGGAGAGTATGCTGGGCTACTGGCGATTAAGCGCTACCATGAAAGCCGTGGGGAAATGCAGCGTGATGTTTGTCTGATACCGCACTCCGCTCACGGCACCAATCCGGCCAGTGCGCAGATGGCAGGTATGAAAGTAGTGGTAATCAACTGTGATGACAACGGTAACGTTGATCTGGCAGATCTCGATGACAAAATTGCGAAATACAATGATGCCGTCGGTGCCATCATGATTACCTATCCCTCAACTCACGGTGTTTTTGAAACTCATGTGCGTACGGTATGTGAGCGTGTACATGCGGCTGGAGGGCAGGTCTACATAGATGGTGCCAACCTTAACGCCATGGTCGGGCTGGCGCAGCCAGGTAAGTTTGGTGGGGATGTTTCACATTTAAATTTACATAAAACCTTTTGTATACCGCATGGCGGCGGTGGTCCGGGAGTCGGGCCCATTGGTGTGGGCAAGCATCTCGAGCCGTTTTTACCGGGGCATGAAGTGTTAGGTGATTCGAAAGGGGTAGTAAGTGCAGCGCCATGGGGCAGTGCATTGATTCTTACTATTACCTGGATGTATATCCGCATGATGGGGCCTGACGGTCTCAGAGACGCGACACGTTACGCCATTCTCAATGCCAACTATATGGCCAGTAAGCTTTCAGAAAACTACAAAGTGCTATACACAGGAGAGCAGGGCTTTGTTGCCCATGAGTGCATTATAGATACACGGACCCTGAAAGATGATGGTGGAGTTACCGTCGAAGATATCGCCAAGCGGCTGATGGACTTTGGTTTTCATGCGCCGACCATGTCGTTCCCGGTGGCGGGCACGCTGATGATCGAGCCAACTGAAAGCGAGCCGTTGCGAGAGCTTGATAGATTTTGTGATGCGATGACATCTATCTATCGAGAGTATGAAGAAGTGCTGGCTAAGCGTATTCCGTCTGACGATAATCCACTGTGCAATGCACCGCATACGGCAAGTTCGGTGATCTCAGACGTCTGGGGCCATCCCTATTCACGTGAACAGGCGGCTTTCCCTGCGAAGCTTGCACCTGATGCCAATAAGTATTGGCCGCCGGTCGGGCGGGTTGATAATGTTCATGGTGATAAACACCTTATTTGCAGTTGCCCGCCGCTTGAGGATTATATGGAGGAGCAACCCGACGCGTGAGTGAGTGGCAAGCCGCCCCGGTCTATAGGTCGGCAATAGCCGACACACACACTGGCAAGACAGTTCGGGTTTTGTACCGACGACAGAGATGGTTAGGTATTGCAGTAGTATGTCCACTCGCTACCGCGTCGGGTCACGATACCTAAAAGGAAATACCGCGACAGGAATAGACGTCCACGGAAACCCGACGCGTTAGCGAGTGGCAAGCCGCTCCGGTCTATTGGTCGCAATAGCCGACACGCACTGGTAAGAGTGTTCGGGGTTTTGTACCGACGACAGAGGTGTTAGATATTACAGCAGTATGCCCACTCGCTAACGCGCGGGTTACCTTGATCGGGGCAAGCTGAAACGCCCTCAGTTGCTACCACTCAGTTAATCCGGCCATACCGAAAACCAGTCTGTCACAAGACTTAAAGAAAATATCGCGACAGGAATAGACGCCGACGGAATAGCCGACACATGCAACTCGCCTTAGGAAATACCTGGATTCAATTTCAAATGAAACCCGAAGGCACTCAGTGTATCGATTTCACCTTCAAGTTCTGCACGCGTAAGAGGGTGCTTGTCCAGCCAGTCGGTTGAGATATTAAGTGCAATGACACTGTCTGAAGGTGCCATGGTAACCGGTGGGGTGCTGCCACTATGCCGGGTCCGATGGAACAGGGTGGACAGTCGTAGCAATACCAATAACTTGTAGTAACGTGATTGCTCGGACTTTCTCATTGATTGAGTGGCGGTCTTGTCTATTTTTCTTCGGTGGTTGCGTACCAGTGCTGCAATGAACTCCTGATCGTTTCTTGAAAAGCCTAACATGTCTGCATGACGCAACAGGTATTCACCATGCTTGTGGTACTGAACGTGTGCTACTGATAAACCGACTTCGTGCAGGTGGCATGCAGAGCGTAATGCCGCCCAGTCACGTTTTGGATCAAGGTTCCAGTGAGATATAGATGTTTGAAACATGCTTTCAGCAGTTTCAAATACACGTGCCGCCTGGTCAACATCAACCTGAAATCGCCGCTGCATATCGGTGACAGCGTTGCGTCGAACGTGATCGTTGAGCGAGTCACCTGCAAGGTCAATGATCACACCTTCTCTGAGGGCCGAATGAGATACTTGCATGTGTTTGATGTCGAGTGACTCAAAGGCTGCCATTAGTA
This sequence comes from uncultured Granulosicoccaceae bacterium, assembly GCA_938041955.1. Lineage (GTDB taxonomy): Bacteria > Pseudomonadota > Gammaproteobacteria > Granulosicoccales > Granulosicoccaceae. Next base: position 5,234 of record CALISD010000128.1, read on the forward strand.
CTGACAAACCGCCGAGTATGACAGCGCGACGATCTTCTCCTACGGTTGAAATACCGTCGAGTACGTCAGGGCCTTTTTTGCAAATTTTCTCTATCAGTTCGGTGAGGCTCTCGCGGCTAATGCCTTTTTCATCCGGGTTAAACGATTGCAGTATTCTTTCTGCGGCTTTAATTGTGCCGCTTGATCCGATGCATATATCCCAATTGTGTTTAAGATACTCCGGAACGATGGCCCGGGTTTCAAGCCTGGCTTGTGCAATCGCTTTTTCGAATTGCCGGTGAGGTTTTTTAGAATTGTCAAACCACCTTGTGTTGGCACTGACACATCCCATGTTGACACTTTCCATGATAGTGGCGGTGTTGCCAGTACCGGCTATGAATTCAGTGCTGCCTCCACCGATATCAATCACCAGTCGCTTTTTATCATCGCGTATGCCGTAGGTAACGCCGGTGTAGATCAGTCGCGCTTCTTCGCGGCCGGAGATAATTTCAATAGGTATGCCTAGGGTTTCTACCGCAGCTGTATTAAACTCTTCAGAGTTACGCGCGCGCCGCAGTGTGTTGGTACCGACTGCGCGTATTTGATGCAACGGTACGTCTCGCAGCCTTTGATTAAACATCGAAAGACAATCAAGTGCCCGTTGCATGGTTTTGGCAGTGATGTTGTTTTTCTTATCAAGCCCTGCGCCGAGGCGTACCGGTTCTCGCAGCTTGTCGATCATTTGCAAGTGAGATTCTGTTGAACTGGCCACTGCCATATGAAAGCTGTTGGACCCGAGATCTATCGCAGCATAAGTTTTGTCAGCGGTGATTTCTGCGCCGTTGCTGTTTTTGTCTTGAAAGTTGTCGGCCATTTTCATGCCTTTTGCCCGAGCGTTACTCTGTCATTGTGTGCCAGATCTTTAATTGTTTGTACTTCGCTGAAATGTTTGTTCAACATCAGTTCTCTAGTGCGTTGACCTTGTCTGTATCCGTGTTCAATTAATAGCCATCCCTTGTTTTGAAGATAAGTTGGCGATTCATTGATAATAGCAGTGATATCGGCAAAGCCATCGTCACATGAACGTAATGCTTGTAGCGGTTCATATGGCAGGCCTCCCTTTGTCAGGTGTTGGTCATCGGCAGCGATGTACGGCGGGTTGGCAGCAATTACAGAAAAAAGTTGTGTTTGCAGTTGTTCAAACCAGTCAGATTGCAGGAAGTTTATTGTAACGCCCAGCTTGTGTGCGTTGCCTTTGGCAACCTCTAGTGCTGCGTGGCTGTACTCGATAGCGTAAACGTCAAGCGAAGGCAACTCAGTGGCCACACTAATTGCGATTGCACCAGTGCCTGTGCCAAGGTCCAGAAAAGGTCCTTCAGTACGATGCAGTTTTGACAGACAAAGCTCAACCATGAGCTCGGTTTCAGGGCGGGGGATTAGTGTGTCTGGTGTGACATTAAACTCAAGTGACCAGAATTCTTTGCTGCCGGTAAGGTATGCCAGTGGCTCACCTTGCAGGCGGCGCTCAAGCAGTTTTTGGAATACGCTATGTTGACTGTTTGTGAGAGTTTTTTCAGGCCAGGTATAGAGGTAGGTGCGTGGTTTGCCAATGCAGTGGCATAACAACAGCTCTGCATCAAGCCGTGCACTTTCAGTATGTTGTGCCAGATGTGTTGTTGACTGTTGCAACAACTGCGCAATGGTTAGTCGCTTAGTCACACAGTGTTATGCAGTAAACTTGTCACTGTTACTCACCCATCTCTGCCAGCAGGTCAGCCTGATGTTCCGCCAGTAGGGGATCAACAATTTGTTCCAGTGTGCCGTTCATGATTTCATCTAACTTATAGAGCGTTAGATTAATTCGATGATCTGTGACTCTTCCCTGTGGGAAGTTGTAGGTTCGTATTCGTTCAGATCTGTCGCCACTGCCCACTTGTAAGCGGCGTGATTCTGTTTCCACTGCTTGCCGCTTTTCAATTTCATCGTTCATCAGGCGTGCTTGTAGTAAAGACATGGCACGAGCACGGTTCTTATGTTGCGAGCGTTGATCCTGACATTCAACCACCAGACCGGTCGGTATGTGGGTCAGTCGAATGGCGGAATCAGTTTTGTTAATGTGCTGACCACCAGCACCACTGGCGCGGAAAGTGTCAACACGTAAATCTGCAGAGTTGATTTCTATCTCTGCAACGGCTTCCACTTCAGGTAGAACAGCGACGGTGGCTGCAGAGGTGTGAACACGCCCTTGCGATTCTGTTTCCGGTACTCGTTGTACGCGATGCGCGCCGGATTCAAATTTTAATTTCGAGAAAACGCCATTGCCGATAAGCCTTGCGACGATTTCTTTATAGCCGCCGTGGTCACCGTCACGTTGAGTGATTAACTCTACCTGCCAGCCACTTGATTCTGCAAAGCGTGAATACATTTTAAATAAATCGCCTGCAAATATTGCGGCTTCATCACCACCGGTGCCGGCGCGTATTTCCAGGAAGACGTTATTTGCATCACGTGGGTCAGTGGGTAGAAGTAATTTTTGCAAATCTGCTTCAAGCGTTACTATTTGTGTTTCTGCGGTGTTTATTTCTTCACGTGCCATGTCACGCATTTCTGGATCTGAATCATTGGCCATCTCTTTGGCGCTGGTCAGGTCATCTGTGGCGGTGCAGTAATCGGTATAAGTCTTTACCACCGGCTCAAGCTGTGAGTACTCACGTGACAGATCGCGAAAACGATTCTGGTCAGAGATGGTGTCCGGGTCTCCGAGCAGTGCCGCGATTTCTTCGTGGCGTTCGATTAAGCCGTCGAGCTTGGTTTTAATAGATTGTTTCACAGGACTCTGGCTTACTCTGATTCTGTTTTAGGTTTGTCAGGCAGGCGGGTGATGTTGTCTTCTTGCCCCTGCTTGGCAATAGGTTCGTTCTTGTTGAGATTGAACAGTGTACGAGCGGCCTCTGCAATTTGAGTGTCGCCGGCTTCACTGGCAAGCCTTAACTGTGCAGAAGGGGTATGCAGCAGTTTGTTGGTGAATGTTCTGGCAAAGTATTGTAGCGCTTTCTCCGGGTCGCTGCCTTTCTTAAGCATCGCCATGGCTTCATCTAAAGTCGTTTGCTGCAGTGATGCGGTGTGCGAGCGCAAATCGCTGATGGTTGCACCGGCATTTAAGCCTCGCATCTTCTGCATGAAGGTGTTGGCCTGATGCTCAATGATATGTTCCGCCTTGACGGCCGCTTGCTGTCGAGCTTGTAAGCCCTGATCAATAATCTCTTTGAGGTTGTCGACGGTGTACAGAAATACATCACTGAGCTGACCGACCTGCGACTCGATATCTCGCGGCACCGCGATATCGATCATTGCCATTGGGCGATGTCTTCTTGCTTTAAGTGCTGCTTCCACTGCGCCTTTGCCCAATATGGGCAATTGTGATGCAGTGGATGAGATGGTGATGTCAGCCTCTGCCAATCGCGCTGGTATGTCGGCAAGGCTAATGACCTCACTGCCATAGAGCTCCGCTAACCGCTCGGCGCGAAGGGCAGTCCGGTTGGCGATAATGGTTTTACCGATACCGCTGGAGTGCAAATGCTGCAGTGTGAGTTCAATCGTTTCGCCTGCACCAATCAGCAGGGCGGTGTGTTCGCTGAGATCGCCAAAAATCTGTCGGGCGAGCGATACGGCGGCAAATGCTACGGATACCGGGCTGGCGCCGACCGCTGTATCGGTGCGCACCTGTTTGGCGACGCTGAACGCAGACTGGAAAAGCAGAGTCAAATCGCGGCCGACGGTGCCGGATTCCCCGGCAGCTCGAAATGCTTGTTTGATCTGGCCGAGAATTTGCGGCTCTCCCAGAATCATGGAATCCAGGCCGCTACAAACGCGCATAAGATGCTGCGCAGCGTCGCGATCATAGTGAGTAAACAGAAAGGGTGAAAACGACTCTTGCGGCGCTTTGTGATAGTCGTGCAACCACGTGACAACGTCATCTGTTTTATCGCTGTGCATGCCGCAGTAGATTTCTGTGCGGTTACAGGTCGATACAATGGTTGCCTCCGGCACCTGTAAATCTGACCGCATTTGATGCAGGGCATCGCCAATGGATTCGGGGGCGAACGTGATTCGTTCCCTGATATCAACAGGTGCGGTGAGATGATTGAGGCCGACGGCTACTAGAGACATGATGAGGATGTTAGCAAACTATGCATTTGATTCGCTGAGATGTACTTTCCAGGCCCGTGAAATAAGGTATTAGGTCATAAAAACTGCCATACGCGCTGTTTTGGAATTATTCCAGTACAATCGAGTCGTTTTATTCAGCAAAGTTGCGCAATGCAGTACGTCTATTATAGGTTGGTTATCGTTTGGACACTACGAGCAGCAAAATTATAGTGAAAACAATTACTTTATCCGCTTTACTCACCGCAGCGCTTGGCGCTTGCAGCACAGTCACAGTGGCTCAGTCGGATGGAACCTCCATTTCCGAGCTGCAAAACGAGATTGCCAGCGCGCAAGTTGCGAAGCAATTCAGTGTGCGCGAAGAGTCGGATCTGGTGTTCAATATCTTATCGGCTGAGATCGCTGGCCGCCGCGGGCTGGTGGGAATTGCCGCGCAAAATTACTTTGAGGCGGCCAATGCCACTGATGACCCGCGAGTCACCGAGCGAGCGGTCAAGCTGGCTCTGTATGGTCGAGACTGGCAGCGTGCGGAAATGGCGTCGGCCCGTTGGGTTGAGCTGGCACCGGAGAATGTTGAGGCCTGGCAGTATCGCGCCCAGTCGTCCATGCAGCAGAGAGATATAGAGACAGCATCTGCCGCCATGGAGCAGGTGGTGGCTCTGTCTGACGGAGAGCCGGGTGAAGTGATACCGTCATTAGTCGATTCTATTTTGCGTCAATCCGATGCTGATGTCGGATCAGAACTATTGGAACGGCTCGCGAGTCGTTTCCCTGACAGCGCAGATGCTCAATACGGTATCGGACGATTTGCAATGTCTAAAGGCGAGCGTGAAATGGCGCTTGAAGCGTTTGAGCGTGCGTTGGTCATTGACCCGAATAATGTTGACACGTTGCTCTCGAGAGCGCGATTGCAGGTAGTGGCAGGCGAGGGGGATGCGGCGCTTGAGCCGATCACAGAATACCTGACTCGTACACCGGATGATTTAAGTGCGCAGCTTGGCTATGCTCGATTGTTAATTGATTCAGGCAAAGTGGATCGTGCTGCTGATCATCTTGAAGTCATTGCAGAGCGGTTCCCTGCCGATGCTGATGCACTGTACACCGTTGGCTTGTTGGCGCTTGATATCACCAGGGTAAAAAGCGCCGAGTCTTACTTGTTATCGGTCGTGGCCTTAGATAAACACCAGGACAATGCGTACTATTATCTTGGCCGTATATCTGACAGCCGCAGAGATTACCGGGAAGCGATAGAGCGTTATCAGGGGGTGCAATCAGGTGATAATTTTTTTGATGCGCAAATGAGAGCGGCTGAACTGTACGGGCTGGTGGGTGATGTTGTTACCGGGCGGAAGTTGTTCGGTACACTGAAAACCTATACTGATGATAAAACCGTTCAGATCGAACTAATCAATACCGAAAGTAGAATGTTGAACGGCAATGATATGTATGAAGAATCATTGAGTGTGCTTAGCGGTGGCCTGGATCAATACAATGAAAATCCCAAATTACTTTACTCGCGGGCACTGGTTGCAGAGCGATTAGGGCAGCGTGAGGTATTTGAATCTGATCTTAAAAAAGTGATTGAAGTGCAGCCGGACAACGCCTATGCACTAAATGCGCTGGGTTACTTTCTGACTGATCGCAATGAACGTCTTGATGAAGCGGAAGGCTATCTGAAAAAGGCCTATGAGCTATTGCCTGAAGATGCTGCCATTACTGATAGTCTTGGTTGGTTGTACTACCGGCAAGGTCAATTTGAAAAGTCTATTGAGCTTTTACAAAAGGCTTATAAGTTAATGCCGGACACGGAAATTGCGGCTCATCTGGGTGAGGTGTTGTGGGTCACTGGCGATCAGGCAAATGCTACGAAAGTCTGGGAAGAGGCTTTGCGTGAAACTCCTGATGATGACCTTCTTAATCGCGTGATGAAAAAGTATATTCGTTGATAAACGTTTTTATAAAATGGTGTTGCGGAATGCTTAGCAAGTCGGCTTTAGTTTTAGTGGTGTTAACGCTTGGGGCTGCTTGTGGAACAAAACCAGACACCGAACTATTGATACCGACGCTCGCAGTTGAAGAGAGAGAAGCAAAACTAAAGGCGTTCATCCCGTGGCGGGCACTGGGTTCTATTGCAGTGGAATCAGAGGAGCGAGGTAAATTTAATGCTTCTTTTTCATGGGATGCCGATGCCCGGGGGTATGAAATTAAGCTTTTTGGCCCCTTGGGTGTGCAAGCGTTTGAGCTTGTAAAAAACATGCAGGGTGCAGTCCTGACTGATAGAAAAGGTCGTGTCAGTGGCGACAGTGCAGAGCTGTTGTTACAGGCGGCGTTAGGGGTGCCGGTACCGATTGGAAAAATGCAAGCCTGGGCGGTGGGATTGCCCGGTGGTGCAGAGCAGGTGCAGCGCGATAAGACAGGCAGACTCAACAGCATGGTCGTTGCCGAGAACGCTGGTGAGCGATGGGACGTTAACTTTGAACGCTACACTAACGTCGACAACCTTGACCTACCCAGAACGGTCATCGTTAATGGAGATGGCGTACAAATTAAATTGTCATTTAAAAAATGGTTGCGTTCAGAGGCGCGTGTTAACGACCGTCTTGCAATACCCGGTGTGGACACCTGAGGCAGTTGTTCCGTTTGTTGATCGAAGCCCCTGACATGATGGGTGTTTGCTGTGAATAATAACCCCGACCGCAAGTGGCTGGCGCCCGCCAAGCTCAATTTATTCTTGCACATCGTTGGTCGACGAGAAGATGGTTACCATCTGTTACAGACCGTCTTTCAGTTGCTCGACTACGGTGATGAGCTTTCGTTTGATCTGAATCGTCATGGTGCAGTTGGGCTTGACACTCCAATTCACGGGGTAGCGGATGCCGATAACCTGATTACTCGCGCCGCCAGGCTTTTGCAGGAGCAGGCCGGTTGTGGCCTGGGTGCGGGCATCAGCATTGATAAAAAGCTTCCGATGGGAGGTGGTTTAGGCGGTGGCAGCTCAGATGCGGCAACAACGCTCGTCGCACTAAATAAAATTTGGAAAACCGGCCTGTCGATGGATCAGCTGGCCGCGCTTGGTCTTCAATTAGGGGCAGATGTACCGGTTTTTGTCCGTGGATGCTCAGCCTGGGCTGAGGGAGTAGGAGAAAAATTGCAGGCTATATCGTTGCCAAAGCGGCACTTTTTGGTGATAAATCCAGGTGTTCCAGTCGCTACCGCTGACTTGTTCTCGCATTCGCAATTGACACGTGATTGTACAGCAATCACAATACGCGGCTTCCACAGTGACGTTGGGTTACGCAACGTGTTTCAACCGCTGGTCTGTGAGCACTACCCGTCGGTCGCCAAGGCATTAGATTTACTGTCGCAGGTTGCGATTCAGTGTGATGTTAAAAAGGCGAACGGTGAAGTGAGGCAGGCAATGATGACCGGCACCGGAGCATGTGTGTTCCTGGCTTGCGACAGTAAAGCTCAGGCACAAAAAGTGCTGTCTGCTTTGCCTCCGGTTGATGGCTTCATTGCCCGCGGGGTTGATCGATCTCCATTACTCGATCAAGATTAAGTGCTGTAAGCCGGTTTACTCGGCATTGTGGGAAGAGTTAAAGTTAGAGCGATTGGGGTGTGGCCAAGTGGTTAAGGCACCGGGTTTTGATCTCGGCATTCGTAGGTTCGAATCCTACCACCCCAGCCATCTATTTAAGACGGCCGCAATGTGCGCGACAACTCTGGCAAAACCAATTCAAACAAAAGCCTGGCGGGTATGGTGTCTGAATCTAACATGATGGTGTTTTCGGGCAATGCCAATCTGGCACTGGCAGAAAAAATCGCAGATCAGTTGCGTATGCCTTTAGGCAAAGCTTCAGTATCTGAATTCTCCGACAGCGAGACTGCAGTAGAAATTCTGGAAAATGTCCGGGGTCGTGACATTTTTCTAATCCAGACCACTTGTTATCCCACCAATCACAATTTGATGGAAATGCTGATCATGGTGGATGCCTTCAGGCGCGCCTCAGTTGATCGTATCACTGCTGTGATTCCGTATTTCGGGTACGCGCGTCAGGACAGGCGTGTGCGTTCCGCAAGAGTGGCGATATCAGCCAAGCTAGTGGCGAATATGATCGCCATAGCAGGTGTTGATCGGGTGTTAACGGTTGATGTGCACGCTGAACAGATTCAAGGTTTTTTTGATATCCCTGTGGATAACGTTTATGCCTCACCGGTGTTAATGGGTGATATCTGGCGCCAGAAATACCAGAATCTCATCGTAGTATCTCCTGATGTAGGTGGTGTAGTTCGGGCGCGGGCAGTGGCCAAGCAACTAGACGACTCTGATCTCGCTATTATTGATAAGCGTCGGCCGCAGGCTAACGAAGCTCAGGTGATGCACATCATTGGTGATGTCAGTGGAAAAACCTGCGTCATTATCGATGACATGGTCGATACAGCCGGCACGTTGTGCAAGGCAGCAGAGGCATTGAAGCAGCATGGTGCAATTAAGGTGGTTGCCTACGCGACGCACGCGGTGCTTTCGGGCAAGGCAATTGATAATCTGACGGGTTCCGAAGTTGATGAATTAGTCATCACTGACACCATTCCGCTTTCGGAAGAAGCGAGCAATTGCAGTAAAATCAGACAGCTATCAATCTCGAATATGTTGGCTGAGACCATTCGTCGCATTCATCAGGAAGAGTCGGTTAGCTCCATTTATATGGACTAATAGTTCGAATTAAGTGCAGAAACCAGGCAGATTAGGCTCTGGCAGCATCTTCAGCGGCTGGTATGCCTGTTTAGCTATGGCGATAAGTTAAATCCCTGTTATACTGTTCGGCTGGGAGTGTTTTGGTCGCGAAACACCCGATTTAGCTGTTTAACTATTACCTTTAATTAGGCTTCATTAAGGATTCTCAATGAGCGTTGATTTCACATTGAGCGCGGAAGTACGCAGCGACTATGGTAAAGGTGCGAGCCGCCGTCTGCGTAAAACAAACAAATTTCCGGGCATTATTTACGGTGGTGGTGGCAACCCCACACCGATTACTCTCGATCACAACGAAGTGCTTAACCACTTTCAGCACGAGGCATTTTTCTCGCACATTTTGACCTTGAAGATCGATGGCTCTGAAGAGCAGGCGATCATCAAAGACATTCAGCGTCACCCTTTTAAGCAGCTAGTTATGCATATGGATTTTCAGCGCGTTCTTATGAACGAAGCGATCTCTGTGCGCGTACCGATTCACTATCTGAATGAAGAAGCATGTGTTGGTGTGAAGACAGATGGCGGCGCGATCAACAAGATTGAAAACGATATCGGTGTTAGTTGTTTGCCAGGTGATTTACCTGAGTACATCGAAGTTGATTTGATCGACCTGAAGCTGGGTGAAACATTGCATCTCTCTGATGTGACATTGCCTACGGGCGTTACAGGAACCGACTATACCGAAGGTGATGAAGATCACGATCGTGCCATTGTTGCGATATTCCAGCCGCGTGCAGCAGTTGAAGAGACTGATGAGCCAGCAACTGATGAGGATGCACCTGCAGACGATTCTGGCGATTCTGCTGCCTCTGAAGAAGGTGGAGAGTCCTAAACGGCATCCACCGTTAGGTAACTCTAATTCTGTGTGTCGATAAAACTGATTGTCGGGCTCGGTAACCCGGGCTCCAAGTACGATGAAACCCGCCATAATGCGGGTTTCCTTCTGCTTGATGAATTGGCAAGAAGTTATTCATCCAGCTTTGCCTCTGAAAAGAAGTTTCAGGGCGACTTGGGTAGAACGACTATCAGCAACCGCGATGTGCGGTTGCTGAAGCCCACTACCTATATGAATCTCAGTGGCGAGTCAGTGCAGGCAGTAGCGAGTTTCTACCGTATTGAAGCTGAGCAAATCCTTGTAGCGCACGATGAGCTCGATATTCCACCGGGCACCGCAAAGCTTAAGCAGGGGGGCGGCCACGGTGGTCATAATGGCTTGCGCGATATCATTAATCATATGGGTCGGGACTTCTGGCGTATCAGATTAGGTATCGGTCACCCTGGTGATGCAAAGCAAGTGGTGAATTTCGTTTTGCAGCGTGCGCCAAAGTCAGAGGCTGATCTGCTGCTAAATAGTATTGATGATGTGGTGCGGGAAATACCCGATATCGTGTCAGGTGAGATGGAAAAAGCCATGAAGAACCTGCACACCAAAAAGTAGAGATTGTTTGAGAGTCTTCGGGCTCCTTCATTGGTAAGACCAGGCATTGTCGGAAGGTCAGGCATTGCCAAAGACTAGGCAAAAATAATGGGATTTAAATGTGGCATCGTGGGGCTTCCAAACGTTGGGAAGTCGACGCTATTCAATGCCCTGACAAAGGCAGAAATTGCAGCGGAGAATTATCCCTTCTGCACCATTGAGCCCAATGTGGGCATCGTCCCGGTCCCGGATCCGCGTTTGGAAACTATTTCCGGCATCGTCAATCCACAAAAGATATTGCCTACAACAATGGAATTCGTTGATATTGCAGGTCTTGTGGAGGGCGCGTCCAAAGGTGAAGGTTTAGGTAATAAGTTTTTAGCCAACATCCGCGAAACCGATGCGATAGCACACGTGGTTCGCTGCTTTAACGACGATGATGTGGTGCATGTAGCCGGTAAGGTTGATCCTGTCTCGGATATCGAAGTAATCAACACAGAGTTGATGCTTGCCGATATGGATTCTGCAGAAAAGGCCTTGTACCGCGTCGGTAAGAATGCCAAATCCGGCAACAAAGACGCCATTGCCGAAAAAGCACTGTTGGAAAAAGTAGTGGCTCATGTCGATTCTGGCAAGCCTGTTAGAACAATGGACTTGAGCGATTCAGAGCAACTATTGATCAAGTTGATGCATCTGCTGACCTCCAAGCCTGTCATGTACATCGCGAACGTCGATGAAGAAGGCTTTGAAAACAACGATATGCTGCAGCGAGTCACCGAATACGCAGCCGCTGAAGGCGCTGTGGTGGTGGCGGTATGCGCCGCCATAGAAGCCGAGATCGCACAGCTTGATGACGCAGATAAAACCGAGTTTTTAACCGAACTGGGCCTTGATGAGCCGGGTTTGAACCGTGTGATCAGGGGCGGTTATGAATTACTTGGCCTGCAAACCTTTTTTACGGCTGGTGAGAAGGAAGTGCGCGCGTGGACTGTGCGTCAGGGCGCAACTGCTCCAAACGGTGCGGGGCGTATTCACACAGATTTCGAGAAAGGCTTTATTCGCGCTGAAGTTGTCGCTTATGATGATTTCATTGAGTATAAAGGCGAGCAAGGGGCAAAGGATGCGGGTAAATGGCGCCTCGAAGGTAAGGAATACCTGATGAACGAAGGTGATGTTGTTCACTTTCGCTTCAATGTTTGACGATAAACTTTGATTCTCTGAGTCCGTACGCTTGACAGTAAAGGGTCAACTATCCAGAATACGCGGTTCCTATCAAGGTCATGTAGCTCAGTTGGTTAGAGCACAGCATTCATAATGCTGGGGTCGGTGGTTCAAGTCCACCCATGACCACCATACAAGCAAAAAAGGCCGTCCAGTGACGGCCTTTTTGTGTTTGAAATATGTAAAATCAACGATCTACGGTTCACTGCCGTATTGAGGTTGCCCGACTAAGTCGCTTTACAGTTGTGCTGTTGTGGGTTTATAAGCGGTGTCGCTGTATCCCATCGAAATTGGAAATTGTGCCGAGCGGTGAACAGTTAGTTGATGAAGGTTTTATTTGCGCCTTGCGATGAATGCGACCACGACCAATGCGCCCTAGTGCTCAATGACTTATTGGTTCGTTCGGTGTTTATGCAAGCCTATAACATAGTGTTTATCGTCGTAGGGGTACTGAAAGCTTGTTCTTTTGTTATCTCTGAACTGATCGATAAGTTGAGATTGAGAAAGATGACTCCAGTCTTCTCCTGCAAACGCATGGTCCTTTTTTCCAACACTTTGCCAGTCATCTATTATTATTAACGCCTCATAAGGAAAACTCTCTAAAATAGCGGTAATTTCTCTGTCCAGAGGTACTTGCTCAACAGAGGATGGCGCTGCAGCCCCAACCTTCCCAGTATGAGATGTATCGGTTGGGAAGCCTGAGAAAGCAGAAGAATTCCAATTTACCGTTGAATCTCCACTCCAGTGTGCATCCAGGAAGAATACAGTTGGATGATTAAGTCTACCAAGCAATTTACCAACTTCGACGCCTGAGTCACCTTGAATAAACTCAATATTAGCTATCGATTGATTTATTTTTCTAGCATTCGTATGCAGCTTTTCATTTAATTCAATTGTATACACTTTGTCGAACAGTTTGGAAGCATATATCGCTGTATGACCGTATAAAGTTCCAGTTTCAACTAAAGCTTTAAACTCAACTTCTGGGTGCTTGAGTGTAGCCTGAGCAACAATGTCAAAAATAAAGTCCGGGTACTGAATTCTAGGATTAAGTGTAAATAGAGAAGTTTTTTTACCATCAAAAATAGCACTACCAACAACTGCTTCCGGTTGACTCAGATCAAACGATACCTTATAAAATTCACGGAACCCCTCCGGAAGATCTTGAAACTTAGATAACACTTTAGGAAGATCGGAAATAGGTTCAACGGTAGCGATTAAAGGTTCCCCATCGACCTTGCATATTGACAAGCTTTCTATCTCGCGATTACGGTCAGCAAAAACAACAATAATCTGGAAGGAGCCACCTTCGCGACTAACCCAAGGCATACACTCAAAATGTACCCAGCGTAGGTTTCTATCAATCCTACTGAATGTCAGTTGATAGTATGTATCGATCGCAAAACTCGTCATAAATGCTTATTAATCAATCGAAATTTAGGATTGCAGAATCAGCAAGAAATGCTCCATTCCTTCCTACCTAGACTGAAGAAATATTCGTACAACGGGCTAATGCGGGAGAAAAATACAAGGTGTTGTTGGCTCATATTATGCTTGGATGATTGATGGACTTTTTGACTGCCAGCGAATGAGCGAAAATACCAATCGATTGGTCAGCATTTGCGAGCATTTTTGGGGGTACTCAGAAGATCGTGAATACATTGACGACTTGGCAAGCCTTGAAATTCACGATGGATTGAAGACCCTCAAGGATGTACAGGAAAAGCACAACTTCAATAAACTCGAGGAGCACGAACAGCTGTACCTGCTGTACTCCTACCTGAAACAAACACCTCAGCCCAGGTTATTTCACTTCAAAATCGCGCAAATATTAAGTGTTGCTGATAACAACAATAAAGCAGCAATTTACAAGCTTATTCATTCTCAGCTACTAGCAGTAGACAACACCAATACTGCGTATGATCAGTTCATTTTCTCAGGAGTGTCTGATACGGTTGGGCTCATCTCAGAACATGAGCATATAAAGTTCTTTGCGAAGTATTGCGCAAGCGGTGGAACAGTCTCAGAAGTTGGTGATCGACTTAAACCACAAGTGCCTTCCAGCTTAAAAGATGTGTTCTCTGAATCAGCGACCGTAGAATTCAAATTCAAAAAGCTACATTCACTATATCGTAAATATGGACTAACAGATACGAAGGTCACATGTGTAAAGCTGAACAACGCAAAAGGAATACTGAAGTCTGTTTTTATTGAAGAGCACTCTACTAATACGAAACTGCAAAGCATTCATTCTGCACTAGAAAACGAACAGACACATGGTGGCTTTACCAGTGTGTTGCTCGATGGTGCATATTTGTCCTACGACTACACAAATAACTTGCAGTTTAGTGTGTACATATTCGATAGGGATAAAAACCTCATTTTAGATCTCACAACTGGAAATCATCCGTTTTTAGATGATGATATCAAAGAGTTTGATGAGACAGTACTATTCATAGATGACAGTTCTATACGATTTAATCTCAGTCACTTCTGGTTTGATAAGGTTACCAGAGCACATTACTTGCGGGAACAATTCGGTACAGGTAACGATTCAGTTTTGTTGTTTAATAATAATGACTATACAAACTATCATTTAAATGAAATGGGATTCAGAACGCTAACTGATAGTTTTTGTATTGGTACGCGGTGCACAATAAAGTTGAAAGCTCTTGCGGTGTCGGAAAACTCCTTTGCCAAATATCACCACCCAATGGACACAGGTGCCCCTTGGGCAATCGATATTCTGCGTTTGCAACAAGCCAATGAAAATAAACACTCACATAATAGAATCTACTTAAAGCGTGCAGATTATTCCGAAAGAAATATCAAAAATGGAAAATGTGTAGAGGCGTTGTTCAAAAAATACAATTTTGAGATTGTCGAAGCGGAAAATTTCACGCCTTTACAGCAGAAGGAGTTGTTCTCAGGTTGCACATTTATCGCAGGAATACACGGTGCAGGCTTAACCAATTTGATATTCATGCCAAAGGGAAGCACGGTACTGGAGTTACTGCCACCTTTATCTGCCACTGCTGCGTATGCAAAGTCGGCCCTTGCATTGGGCTATCAATATCTACTCCATATTTGTGATGATGCAGGGACTGGACAGGTAGCTAATAGTTCTGATCATATTTTCACCTATGTCAGCGGTCTAAACGCACGAACCGTGTCAGTACAGTTAGATAAACTAGAATCAATACTTAAAACAGCAACTCAATAAAACTATGAATTTCTACTCACAATCTGGTGAAGACGAGTATATTTACGAGCACTTGATTAAAAAATATCCAAAACTACCAAAAACATATATAGAAGTTGGTGCCCTAGATGGGATTCGCTATTCCAATACCAATTTTCTTGAAGAGCACCTTGGCTGGAAAGGTGTATTGATAGAGCCTAATCCGTTAAGTTTCAAGTTACTCAAGGAAAATAGACCTGAAAATCATCTTTACAATAATCTGATCAGCAGTGAAACCAAGCCAGTAGATTTTCGTTATTTCGAAAATGAAAATCTGATGGCGGTTAGTGGCGTATACGACACAATGAGTCAGGAAAATATGGATAAGTTCTATGATAACGAGGAGGTGTGGATAATACGGGCACGGGATCATCATTTAAAATCCCAAGCTATTCTGCCGGTTTCTCTGGATTCAGTTATCGAAAAATCAGGTATACAGGAATTCGGATTCTGTTCGATTGATGTAGAAGGACAT
This sequence comes from uncultured Granulosicoccaceae bacterium, assembly GCA_938041955.1. Classification (GTDB taxonomy): domain Bacteria; phylum Pseudomonadota; class Gammaproteobacteria; order Granulosicoccales; family Granulosicoccaceae. The sequence goes on from CALISD010000128.1 coordinate 20,487, forward strand.
GAAAAAGAGGTGTTAGATAGTTTTACGTTCGAGCAGAAAATAATGATCATGTTAATTGAGAAAAATCGGAACGATGTGTATATCGATGAACTGCTCGATCAGAATGGGTACGTGTTTTACGGTTCATGTTTCAACAATAACTTATATCTACGAAACGAGCTGATACAATGACTTATAGTCCGGTCGGCAGTTCGATTTCATCCGTGAGCAGTGGTTTGACAGTGGTAGGGAGGTCCCGCCTTGATAGCTGTTATAATGCCGCCTTACTAATCGGTCTCTCGGCCCTACTGATTTACTTTAGCTTTGGTAATTTCTCTGCAAGCTTAGCCAGTTGGCTGTTATCGAGCTGAGAAAATCGCTTGTTATGTTCAGGTGGTAGTTTTCCTGGCCCGGCCTTTCTGTTCAGTAGTGCCATTTCAGATATCGTAGGTTTTTCGAACAGGTCGGTAATGCTGTAGTTATAGCCCGAACGATTTATCGAGGAAATTAGTTTTATCGCCATTAGTGAGTCACCGCCAAGTGCGAAGAAATTCGCGGTAACGTCGATCTTTGATCGGTTTAGAGTTTGATGCCAGTGTTCTGCTAATTCGGATTCAATAGCGGTGGTTGGCAAGCGGATACTATCGTCATTTGGCTCGTCGGTAGTGTGTGGGTCGGGCAAGGCTGTCTTATCAATTTTGCCGTTTTTGTTTAGAGGGAGTGCCTCGATCGGGATGATGTATGCGGGTTGGAAAGCCGGAGGCAGCGTTTTCTTTAGTGCTGTTCGCACAGTCTCTGAACTCAGATTAATTTCACTGGTGAAGTAGATAGCTATCGACGCAGATCGGGTATTTTCCAGCGGTTTGAGTTTGTAGTTAATCTGATCGAGTATCTTATTGACTTGAGATTCATCGATATGATCGTCGAGTTCGTCCATTGCTGCATCGCGGTCTTTGTGGCCCAGGCGCACATCCCAGCTGTAGGGTAGCGCATAGTTGTGGAACCCGCGCTCAGCCTTGTGAACATAGATGCCTACATCATTTATAAGGCAGTTGGTTGATCTGCCAGTATCATCAGGTCTCACCCATGGCAGCCTGGTATTCAGGTATTCATAGAGCTCATCGAGGTTTACATCACAATAACGATAGAAATCGACGAACTGAATTTCATCAAGCAGTTTGCCGTTGTTGATGTGAGTTGTATCTAATGAGCTTTTAACCGCATCGTCTATTTGATGATATGATTTTCTGGCGTTCAGAACGACAACGTCTATTTCAGAAACATTAAAGTCTGCATTGGTGAAAAGCTCTTCAGTCAGTCGAGTTTCAAAAAATTGTCCGCGTGATAGTCCGGTAAAAATTGTACTGATGCCGCGATTATTCGCTTCCTTCAGGCTAAGTGTATAGAGAGTCTTAAAGCAGCCGTGGCAGACATTTGAGTGTCTTTCGAGGCTGTCTTTGAAGATGTCATTCATTGCTTCCGTTTTGCCGTACACGTGGTCAATGTTGAGTGCTTTGCATATACGCTGTACGTTTTCTTTGGCTCCATCAGAAATGAATCCGTTGTCCAGGGTATAAGCCAATACACGAAGCCCCATGTCCACCAGGCGGCCAAGCATGTAGCTACTATCTTTTCCGCCGCTGGCCAGCACAATACAATCGTATTGATGTGCTTGCTGTGCTTTGATTTTTTCAACTAACTGTAGCAGTTCTTCAGTAGGCCGAAAATACTCACCGGCCCGTGACTTATATTTTTCGAATCGCTGACAGAGATGGCAGACGCCGTTGTCGTCGTAGTTGACTGACGGGTACTGTGAGGACAATCCGCAACGTACACAGTAAAAGTTTTCCCGGTTTAATTGGCTGGTTTGTGAGTCATCGGGTTTGGAGAAAACGGAGGTGCAATTGGTGACACCCGGGACTTGCAAGCAGGCCGATTCGATTTCTGCTAACTCTATGCGGTGTCCATTAAGCTTTACCTGGTTGTCTGCACGGCCGATGTAAACCAGCTTTCCGTCCTCCAGTTGCCGTACGATATCCCCTGTTCTATAGTTAATCTCCGCAGAGTCCGGGTGGTTAATAAAACGCTTCGAGGTTTCTTTGGCGTTCTGCCAGTAACCTTCTGCGAGTGAGGGTCCACTGAGCAGTAGTTCGCCTGCGATTCCCGTTGGTTGATTGACACCATATGCGTTGACAATACGTACCGTGGTGCCGGCGCATGGTGTGCCGATGGGTACTGAGGAGTTTGTGTCGCTTATCGGGTCAAATGTGTGAACAACACATCCTACTGTTGCCTCGGTGGGGCCGTATTCGTTATGTACTAGAATGTCACTGGGAATCGATTCTGCGAGCTGTGTTTTTAAGTCGTCACCGCCTACGATAAGTTGTTTGACTCTGGTGTTTGAAAGATCCTGTCCCTGGAGCAAGGCCAGGTGCGCCGGGGTTAGCTTTATGATGTCTGCTAGATTGTGGTCGACCACATCAAGTAAAACCAGATCAACTGGGGAGTCATTCTCCGGGTACACCAATAGCCGACCACCAGTGACCAGTGGAACGTAAAGGGAGGTCACTGTCAGGTCAAAGCCGATGGATGTATATAGTGGAAATGTGAGTGGTTGATTTTTAGTATAAAAACCTGCTGCCCATTGAATATAATTTGCCAGTGCTGCGTGGCTAATCATGACGCCTTTCGGCTCACCGGTTGAGCCGGAGGTAAACATAATGTACGCGAGCTGCGCAGGTAGTGGAGGATTGAACTCTCGCGCTGTTAGCTCATTGGTTTTTACAGTGTAGGATGCCAGGCTTTCAATCAGGATTATCTTCTGGTTTTGTGGCAGTTTCTCGATTGTGTTGTTGCCTGCAATTAAAAGAGCCGGATTGCATTGATGAATCATCTTTTCAAGGCGCGAGGGTGGTGTTAGCGGATCCACTGGAACATATACAGCGCCGATTTTTAGAATTGCGATGAACACCGCCGGCAGGAGGGTGCTTCGATTTGCGATGACGAGCACTCTGTCGCCGCTCTTCACGCCTGAGTGTGAAAGGCAACTGGCGGTGGAATTGATCAAGTTTCCGAAATCTTCGTAGGTGATTTCGCTTGTCCGGTCTGCCACGGCAATTGCATGTGGGTGTGCAGTAATTGTGGATTTGACCAATTCTACAATTGTGCTTGCAGGGGTTTCCTGGTGAACGGGTATTGTTTTGTTTAAGTCTCTATCACACAGGTGGATTAACCCGATGGCTGAATGAGGGTCAATGGTCACGGCGTTAAAAACGCTCCACCAGTGGAGTAGAGCCGTTTCACTTTGTGCTTTAGTAAAGCTCCCTTCACTAAATTCAAAAAGCACAGAGGGTGAACCGTCTTGATGGTATTGTGTGAAATGCAGCCTTATGACGTGATGTGAATCGTTGTGTCCGCAATGCAGCCAGCGGGCGTCTGCAGTCCATTCACCGAAGTTGCATGTCGCGTTGCCTATGAAGTTAAAAATGCCAGTGCAGTTTGTCTGTTTTATTTGTGATGCAACACCGGCGTATGCATGTTTAAGGCAGCCGGCCATTTCCTGGCGGATCATCCCGACTACCGTTTCGAAAGAATCGTCAGCGCTGAGTTCCAGATGTATGGGAACTATTTCGGTCACCAGACCCATAGTTGCGCGCAGGTCTCTGGTGTTGCGATTCAACAGCGGTGCGTACAACGTAAGCGTATCGTTGCCGCTAACTCTTTGCAGGTAAACCGCATAGATCGCAAGTAAAATATGAACCTGTGTAAGCTGCGTGCTAAATGATTTAGCAGTAGGAAGTGCGCATAATTTTTCTAATGACTCTGCTTGAGTATTTGTAAGCAGATGATCAAAGCGGTGCGCAAGGGTAGTGTCCCCCGGGTTCTCTCGTCCGTACAAAGTTAACGGGCCGCTGTTCTTTCTGTTCTCCCAGTGTTTTACCGACTCTTCAGGGACATCGCTGCGTTGCTGCTGTTCATATGCCAGGTAGTTTGGGTATTGGTTCGTTGCGCTACTATTGACAACTGGCTCAGTAGTGTCTTGCGAAAAATAATGCTGTGCCAGCGTCTCCCAAAGCAGCTGACTTGACCATGCATCAGTGATTAGGTGATGTTGGTTGCAAAACCATATCCATTCAACATCAGTGAGTTTTAGTAGTGCGGATGTGACCAATGAGCCGTTAAGATTAAATGCTGTGCTAAGCTGTTGTTGCATCCACGCATCAGTGTCGGGTTCAGGGTTTTCGTGTGCCGAAAAGTCAAGAACCAGGAGCGGTCTGGTGGTTCCACTGAAGTGCTGAACGACTGAGTCTGTTTGTTCGATTATTCGTGTCCTGAGAGATGCTGCTCCGTCAATTACCTGTAACCAGGCGTGGCTGAGTTTTTGTGGATTTACCTCCCCGTGAATTCGGTAGGCGTAGGCCATGTTGTAGAGTGGGCTATCTGGCCTTTTTTTCTGGCCGAGCCAGATTTGCATCTGGCTGGCACTGAGTGGTAGCAGGTCAATTTGATCAGGCATGGCTAGCAGCATTCCCTCGCAGAAAAATACTTTCGTTGTGCTGAGTGTAGACGTGTTGAAAAGATGGTAATTCTCTGAAGGCAGTAGGATTTGTAGGGGCATTTTAACTGTTGCGCGAACGCACAGTGTGGGTCGGTGGATTCTGAAGTGCCAGAGTCATCTCGGTGCACTGAGGATTACATCACACTCCACATAAAGCGCACAGATGTCGATACGAATTGGGCATGCCTAAGTGGAAACGCAATGGGGCTACTGTTATTCTTTTTTTACTATGACCAAGCTACTATAAAGAAACAGCTGTGACCATAAAACCGCACAAACCAACGGTTTCGGCCATTGTCGAGCCCACTGCGTCGCAGCATGCTTTTTGGATCTATTCAGGCAGCACTTCGGAGAGTGATCCCGCGGTGCTTGTAGTCAGGTTTACCCTGTGCCCTATTGCTGACACTGAGTGTCTGCAACGCGCATGGGAATTGACCGTCTCTCAGCACGATATGTTGCGTGCGTCGCTCAATCCCAACAAAAATGGCGAACCTTTGTTGGTAATACGGAAGAGTGTAGCGAGTGAGATCCACTTTCTGGGGCCGGATGAACACCCGGACATTTCAATAAGTCTGAGTAAAGCACCGGTTCATATGCTTCATTGTCGTGTCAACGGCGATGGTAGTTGCGAATTTGTTTGGCATTGCCACCATGCGCTACTAGATGGTTGGTCGGCTCAATTGGTGATTAATGATCTTGTTGAAAACTATGCCGGCTTGTTGGTATCCGGTGAGCAATATAAACCCGGTCAGCGTGACTATCTCGAAGTTCATCGAAAGATGCATCATCTGGATGACTCTGACTCGGTCGTATTTTGGCAAAATCTTTTAAGGGGTTATCAAGAGTCTGCCGTGATGTCTTCATCGGCGATAGAAGCGCGAAACGATAAAATCGAATTTCACGAATTACCGTTGTTGAAACCCGAGCAGACAGCGATGTTGCAATCGTTGTGTAGGCAAAGTGGTGTGACAGCAGCGACTGTGATGCAGTTTATGTGGGGTTATGCGGTGGGTAAGCTGTGCAATCGGAGTGACGTTGTCATTGGTGTTGCTGTGTCTGGTCGCCCGCCAACAATGCCCGGCATTGACAAGATTGCAGGGTGTTTTAGCACCGTTGCTCCGAGCCGGATCAAGCTGCGAGCCAGCGAGACTGTTGAGTCTCACCTAAAGCAATTGCAAATTCAATTGTTTGAGGCAGCCGGTCATCAGCATTTGGGAATGATGTCTATTCTTGAACAAGCTGACCCATCTTGCGGAAACCGCTTGTTTGATTCTCTTTTGGTCATTGAAAATCTGCCACGCCAAAATGTTAGTGATGAACCGCATAGGCCTCTGGTGAGTCACTATAAATCCGGTGTTGTTAGTTCATACCCACTGACGCTAACCCTGATCCCGGGGGAGCAATGGGTGCTTCGATGCGACTACCGGTCCGATAAATTTTCGCTGACCTGGGTGAATACGTTAGCGGACTATCTGGTTATGGTTGCAGCTTCAATGCTTCAGAACTGGAGGACTCCATTGGTTAGCGTTGGTGAGGTGTCGGAATCGCTATTACCATCACATCCGAATAAAGGGATCCTTACGGCGCGTAACTCAACAGGCATGACGCGAGATAAATTATTCGAGTCTCTCGATGGGCCGATAAACAATACAGAGCTGGAAATTCTTGCCTTGTGGGAAGAGGTATTGAACATTCGTCCCCTTAGTATGGGTAGTCGGTTTTTCGATGTCGGTGGCAATTCTCTATTGGCGGTAAAATTAATCCAAAAAGTCTCAAGTAATCTCGATCGCCAAATTCCGGCGGCGTTGTTTTTAGAGAATCCGACACCCCGCCAATGTGCGCAAAGAGTGTTACTGCCCGGGGAGGAGCCACCATTCATCCCCAGTTTGTTTCCACTGAAGCCAGCAAGGACCCCTAGCAAAGCGACGCTTTATTGTTTGCATGCGGGCGGTGGACACGCCATGTTCTACCGTGAATTTGCGAGAAATTTACCAGACGACATAGCTTGCTATGCGCTGCAACCAAAAGGAATAGATGGAATTGAACCACCGATTACTAACATCAGTGAGATGGCGACTCAATATCTCAATGAGATAAAAACCCTTCAGCCGACAGGGCCGTATCATTTGCTGTGCTATTGCTTCAGTGGGGCACTAATGTTGGAGATGGCGAAGCAGCTGCAGCAAAAAAATGAAGTCATTGGGCAGCTAATTGTCGCCGATGCGCCGGCACCCATACCGGCAACGCACTTAATGTCGAAGTTCGGTTGGGGGGCATTTATAGTCTATGAACTGGCAGTTCAGGGACGATGGGACCTGTTGTGGAAAGCGGCGAAACCCAAAATACGCAAGCGAATCGGTGTGAATCACCAATCGAATCAAAAAGATGAGCGCAAATTTAAAACACTGGCTGCGGTTCAACAAGCCTGCGTGACAAGTTTCAAAGGCTATCGCGCCACTACCACAGATTTGCAGCTGACTTTTCTTAATGCCGGTAGCGAGAATCCCGAGAGTTCACAGGCTGTATACATGCGGCAATGGAGAATACTGGCTCCCAATAGTGTTGATTACCCGCTTGTCGGTGATCATCGATACTTGTTCGATTTACCGGACGTGAAAGAAACAGCCAGTGTGGTGTCGGATATTCTTGATGTGCCCGTGACTGGTGTTGGTGACATAAACGAGCCTGAAGTGCTTGGAATGATGAGTGAGAAAATACCACTGTGACCACCCGTAGCCGAATGCTGTCTTTTCGATATTTTTTCATTGCCCTCATTTTTCAGTTCACTTTACTGTCAACTGCTTCGGCGCACGCGCCGAATGAGAATTATGTATGGCTGAATATAGAAGCCGAGCATATGTACGGGCGCTTCGAATTTAATGTCAACGATGTAAAAAAGTACTTGTCGATTGATGTTGACGCTATTGACGCAGACCGGGTGGTCGGAGTTGAGGAATCTGCAGCTGTTGTTCATTCATACATAGACAGGAATTTTTCACTGCAAGATAACCTTGGTAAACCGATTCCGCTGGAGTGGCTGAATGTAGGTGTCTTTGAAGATAACACTGATTTCCTGCAATATTGGTTTAAGACCGAGGGAATTCCCCCGGATAACAAAGTGACCGTAACCAATACTGTATTTCTTAATCCGCAAGACCCGCAGTTTAATAAGCTACATAGAAGCGTGCTGGTTATAGAGTATAACAAGAAGCTTAATAAAGAGTTTGGGTCTGAGCATTCGGCGCTGGTGTTTACCGAAAGCCGAAAAACATCACTGCTTGATCTTGAAAATCCACCGACCGTACTTAGCTGGAAGGAGTTTCTGTGGCAGGGGGTATTGCATATATGGTACGGGCTTGACCATGTCCTTTTTATTATAGTGCTGCTTTTAACCACTGTTTTGCGAGCTGGTGCGAATGGATGGGAGCCTTTGCCCGGTTTTAAGCCTGCTTTGTTTAACACAATTAAGATTATTACGTTATTCACAATCGCACATTCAATCACTTTGTCAATGGCGGCGCTTCAGTTGATAAATGTCAACATTGTTTTTGTTGAGAGTGTTATTGCTTTCTCAATTATTGCGATAGCACTGAATAATCTGAAGCCCGTTATCAATGCTCATGCATGGTTGTTGGTATTTCTGTTTGGTCTTTTCCACGGCTTTGGGTTTGCGAGCGTGATGGGTGATTTGCACTTTCGTACCGTGTTGCTTGAACGCATTTTGGTCATGTTTAATGTCGGTGTCGAATTGGGGCAGCTAGCAATAGTAATTGTCGTTTTTCCGATTTTATTTTTACTCAGAAAATCATCCGGCTATCAAAAATATATCGTCGTGCCGCTATCGGTGTTGGCGATTGGTATTGCATCGTTTTGGTTCCTGCAGCGAACAGGGATTGTCGCCACGTGAACTTAGACAGTATCGACAACGCTTTTCCGTTATCTGCTGTACAGGAGGGCATGCTCTATCATTGTCTGGAAGCCAGTGACAATCGAGTATATGTTTCCCATATCACTTTTTCGATCGAAGGGTCTTTAGATCTTGTTCGATGGAAGGCGGCATGGCTGGCTGTGAGTCTACGTCATGAGGCGTTGAGGACTTCATTTCTATGGGATGGTCTTGATGCGCCGCTGCAGATTGTACACAAAGAGATCGAACAGCTTTGGAAGGTGTCAGATTTACGAGGTTTGAGCGTCCGAGGGCAAGACGAGGCACTGGCTGTTTCACTCGAGCAGGAAAGTTTAGAAGGGGTTGATCCTTGTGCTGAGCCGTTGATGCGTTGGAGTATGCATCGGACATCGAATGATTGTTGGCATATGGTTTGGAGTATTCATCACCTCATTGCAGATGGCTGGTCCACACCACTGATATTGCAAGATGTGCTTGCGTTCTATTCCGACAACCCACCGACCAGGCCAGCGCCCGGTTATGAGAAATATATTGCGTGGCGTTCCACTCGAGATAACAAAGTGGCGGGGCAATGGTGGAGGGAAGCGTTGTCAGGAGCACGTGCTACGCCGATGAATTTACCGTCAGCACCGTATTCGACATCGCGATCTATCGTCAACTCAGTAAATGCTCACTTGGATACAAACACATCATTAGCCCTGAAGCAGTATTGTCAGAAGTCGGGTGTGACGCTGAGTACAGTTGTGCATGCGGCGTGGGGTTTTACCGTTGCAGCTTATGCAGATACAAATGCCCCGTTGTTTGGATCCACGATTTCCGGACGGCATCCGGATCTTGGTAATAGTGAAGATATAGTCGGGTTGTTTTTAACAACGGTGCCATTGTTCCTTCAGCTCGATAGCAATGAAACTATTGAAGGATTTCTGAAAACCCTACAGATAAAACTAAGCACCAGCCAGCAACACGATGGCCTGTCGCTCACGGCATTGACTCAATGGATAGACACCACTGAGGCAGAATCTGCTTTTGAGAGTATTGTGGTTATTGAGAGCCATCCGAATGACTTGCGTGTGAATGATGAAAGCAATGCACGTGAAAGAAATTCACTCAGTATCTCTAATATTCGCTACTCAACCCATAGCAATTATCCGCTAGCCTTATTGGCATATCCAGGGGCTACACCGGAATTTAAGCTTGTCTTTGATGATCTGAAATATACCATCGGTACCACTCAGAAAATTCTCAATTGTTTTCTTGAGCAGTTGAAGTATTTGGTTTCTGAACAGAGTTTACGTGTGAAGGATTGTCTGGCTTATAGAGAGCTTTATCCCGCTGGATTGCCACTTGAATATCGTGTTGAGCATCCACTTGTGCATCAATGGGTCTCTTCGGTGGCAAGCAGCCGGCCTGACGAAATTGCTGTTGTCTGTCGTGGTGAGTCAATGAGCTATCGTGAGCTCGACAATAAATCGGACCAGGTAGCGCAGCTGATTCAATCAAGTGATGCGAGTAACCAGGCTGCTGCAATTGGCTTGCTTATAGCTCGCAGTATTGCGCAAATTGTTGGAATATTGGGTATCCTTAAAAGTGGACGCTACTATGTTCCACTTGATGCAGAAGCGCCTATTGCACGTACGCGTGAACTGGTAGAAATGGCAAACCTTCAGTATGTCTTAAGCGTTGCTGATGCGCCGCTGCCTGAAATAGAGGGTGTTGATGTTATAAAAATCAACAATGCCTGGCAATTGCCGTTGTCGGCAATTTCACTGCCAACACAAGAGGCCTCTTCGCTGGCTTATGTGATGTTTACCTCCGGTAGTACCGGTGTGCCAAAGGGTGTTCAGGTTTCTCATGAAAATCTGATGTCCTCTGTCGCTGCACGTTTCCAGTACTACGGTGATTCGCCCTGCAATTTTCTTTTGCTGTCTGCCATTTCGTTTGATAGTTCGGTGGCGGGAATTTATTGGGCATTATGTAGTGGAGGGACGCTGGTGCTGCCCGAACCCGGTGATGAAAAAGATCCCCAGGTCTTAGCTAATATCATTGAGGATCAAAAGGTAACTCATACCTTGTGTTTGCCTTCGCTCTATTCAGTCATTCTTGATCACACTCGTTCTGATCAACTCAGTACGCTGGAGATGGTTATTGTTGCAGGCGAGGTGTGTCGCAGCAGTCTGGTAAGGCAGCATTTCAGCAAGCTTCCCGAGACTCTTATGTTCAATGAGTATGGTCCGACGGAGGCAACAGTATGGTGTGCGGTGTATCAGTTAGGGGTGGATGATTTCGGTGTTGTTCCGATTGGCGGTCCAATTCCGGGAACGCAGATAGATATAGTAGATGAGCGTGGAACGTACTGTCCGCCTGGTGCGATCGGGGAAATAGTAGTTTCCGGGCCGGGTGTGAGTCGTGGTTACTACAGGCGTGATTCAATTGAATCGAATGAGAAATTTAGTCAGCATGCCAATGCTACATCTGCTTCTCTCTCATACCGCACTGGTGATCTTGGCTATATTAATGAGAAAGGATTATTGATATATGTCGGCCGTAAAGACCGACAGATTAAGATTCGCGGCTATCGGATAGAGCCGGCTGAAATCGAGAATACGATGATGGAGCTTGATGTCGTTAATGAGGCTTTGGTCGTTGTACAGCAACGAAAGGGCAGTAGCCATCAGGATAAAGAGATATGTGATGCCCTGATGCAGTTGCCACGAGAGGTCGCCGAATCTTTGTTGTTGACAGCTGAGTCCAGTCAAACTGCGATCAAGGTCGTTCCTTCATGACCAAACGATTTAAAAGACACCGGCAGTTTGAATTAAGCCTTACGGTAAATGACGATGCGTTTCTCCGCACACCGCGTGATTCGCAGCGCAGCTGGTTCCTTAATAGAACGGTGAAGGAGGCTTATGAGGAGTTGCTGGAACTCGATTCGATCACACCCCACATGGTCAGGGGGAGTGATCAGGTAATCGATCTTGACCGTGCAGAAGGGTCTCTGGACGATGCTGACATAATGGAGGATTGGCAGATTCCAATAATGAAGGCGATGGCGGAAGCGGTCGTCTCGCCTGGTGCTGAAGTGCTTGAGATTGGAATGGGTCGTGGTATCGCTTCGGAGTATATACAACAGCTGTCACCGGCATCACACACGATTATTGAGTGTAACGATACTATCGCCAATGAGTTCACGACCTGGAAAGAGAAGTTTCCGAAAAGTGATATCCGGTTGATTCACTCGATGTGGCAGGACTGTCTGGACCAGCTAGGCACTTACGACAGTATTCTCTTTCACACCTATCCTTTAAGTGATGAAGAATTTGTGGAAACCGTGGTGAAAGATGTCACCTTTGCGGCACATTTTTTAGCTGTTGCTCACAAGCTTCTGAAGCCTGGAGGTGCGCTGACATATCTGACCAATGAATTTGACTCACTGAGTCGTGCTCACCAGAGAGCGTTATTTGAATACTTTAGTGAGTTCACTCTTTCTGTTGTGCGTGATTTGGATATTCCAGAGTCAACGCGTGATGCGCTTTGGGTTAAGCAAATGCTGGTGATCCGGGTGATTAAGTAATGAACTACAAAACACGAGTTCAGTCGTTGTCACAAACTGGAAAAGAATACCTCATTGACCAGCTTGATTTAAGTGGAGGCGTTGATCATCTAGTCGCGTTCTACACAAGTGATGTCGCAGACAATGTCAATATTGAGAATGAGCTGCAGCAGCGAGTGGAAGCCACGTTGCCGAAACATATGCACCCCAGTAAGTTTATTCAACTTCAGCAAGTGCCGCGGCTTTCCAATGGCAAAGTCGATCATGGCAGTCTGCCAGAACTAGATGTAAGCCGAATAGACAGCGCGAAGCCTGATTTACCTGACATTGACCAAAATCAACCGCAAAATAACGGGCAGGTAACGACTCTAATTAAAATACTGGAATCTCTGCTGGATTTTGAAGGGATTCTACCGACCGATAATTTTTTCGAGTTAGGCGGCGACTCAATAACCGCTATCAGGCTTGTTTCGAGGGCACGTGAGGCAGGTCTTAATATCAGTGTCGCGTCTGTGGCCATAGAGCCGGATTTACAGTCTCTTGTTTCCACGCTTCAGGTTGATGCTGAAGTGGTTGTCGAATCCCCATCGCCATTTGGCCCATCACCGTTAACACCAATTCAGAAGTGGTTTTTTAGTATTGAGCATCCACGGGTGGCGCACTGGAATCTAGGCGGTCGCGTAACTATGGCTGCATCGGCTGATAGCGCCAGATTACAAAAAGCCGTGCAGTGCTGCATCGCCGGTCACCCTGAGTTAGGGGTTCAGTTTCATCGAGTTGAAGGTCAATGGTCATGCCATTATCCGGAAAGTCGGGTTCCTTCCGATCTTTGCATGTTGTTACGCCCGCAAGGGGCCGATGAGTTGTCTTCTTTTCTGGCTGAGTGTAGTGAAACATTCTCGCTTCAAAGTGGCTGGATGATCAGATTCGCAATAGTCGAGGATCAGGCGGGTAGTGCCATTGAGATGGTCTGGGCTGCACATCATCTCATTGTTGATCAATTATCTATCCAAACATTGATGGAAGAAATTGAGAAAATTTACACAGCCGATGATTACACCATTGGTGCATATACCGCGTTGTCTATGCGTGCCTGGGCTCTAGCCTGTGAAGCGCAATCAAATAAGCTTGTTGAAAATTCGAATCAGTTGCTGCAACACTCGAATAGTGTTGGGGAGCGGTCACCAATCTACACCAAAGAGAAGGCAACTGAAAATGATGTGGTGAGCATTGAGCAGACGCTTGGCTTAGCTGAATCGACGGCATTGCTGCAAATGGCAGCTGATACACACGGCTGTGATATTCCTTCGTTATTAGTCGCCGCTTTGGCAGTTAGCTGGCGGAAGGTGTTTCTGGTTGACACACTTCCTGTAGATATTGAAGGTCACGGCAGAGATCTTCTGGGTGAAGGTTTTGATACTGCTGGTTCAGTTGGTTGGCATAGTGCTTTTTATCCGGTTGATCTCGTCATGAAAGATTCAATGAATGCGCTGTCTATGGATTTCTGCCGTCGAGTGAGTCAGATAATTTTGCAGCAAAAAAAGGAGAGGGGGAAATTTCTGTTGTATGGAAATCTGTCTCAAGGTGTGCCGTCGCGCTTCGGAAATAATGGCCGTGTATTGGTGAACTTCCTTGGCGGAGTAAGTGCAGAAAAGAATTCGTTTTTTATGCCTTTAGCGATGTCAACTAAAGGGCTGCGTTCTGGTGACAACCTGAGAGCGCACAATGTTGAGGTTAATGCGTTCATCAATGCCGGGCGATTGAATATTTTGTGGTCGTTGTCATCGACGTGCATGAGTATTGAGAAAAGGCAGCAATTCATATCTGGTTTTGTTTCACACCTAAAAGAAGTATCCGATATCTGGTCAAAGCAAGTTGAGGCTCCAATCACTACTGCCGTGACGGACTTTCCAGATGTTGATATGAGTCAATCTGACCTTGATGAATTTTTGGATTCGCTGGAGTGAAGGCAATGCTGCGGCAATATGTATTAACTCCGTTAACTATCCATCTGTCTAGCCTGTTGTGTGGTGCTGCCGAAGGGGGTTGTTAATGGATTTTTCCAGAAGTTCTGAAGTGGAATTAAAATACAAGCAAACCAGGGACTTTGCATCTGCGGAGCTGAACGGCGATGTAATTGAAAGGGATAGTAATAGCGTTTTCCCGATTGAGCTGTGGAAGCGCTGCGCAGAACACGGAGTCCTTAGTTGGTTTATGCCCGAGGCCTATGGCGGAGGGGGGCATTCTGCGCTTACCACTAGTTACCTGTTAGAAGCGCTAGGGCACGGGTGTTGTGATAATGGATTAACTTTTGCGCTTGGTGCGCAGCTTTGGAGTGTTCAGAAATCAATTCTTCAATTTGGCACAACAGATCAAATTGAGCGCTACCTACCGGGTTTTATGAAAGGTACGATCAAAGGCGCTTTTGCCATTACCGAAAATGGTAGTGGATCTGATGCTTTCGCATTGACCACGACAGCACAGCGAGATGGTGACTCGTATGTTCTCAATGGCGAGAAGTGCATGATCACGCTGGCGCCTGTGGCCGACGTCGCGATTATCTTTGCTGTAACTAACCCCGACGCTGGCCAATGGGGGCTGTCATCGTTTTTAGTAGACACACGAACTAAGGGTTTGAGACAGTCAGATAATATTCCGAAAATGGGGCTACGCACTGTTCCATTCGGAAATATCACACTCAATAATTGTCGTGTTCCGGTAACGTGCTTACTCGGTTCTGAGGGGTCGGCTTCCAGTATTTTTAACTATTCGCAAAGTTGGGAGCGCAGCCTTGTACTCGCACCGCAGCTTGGTGCGATGCAAAGGCTAATCGATCAATCCATAACGTTCTCTAAGCAGAGAATGCGATCCGGGCAGTCGATTGGAAAATTTCAATCAATATCGCATCGAATTGCCAATATGCGAATTCGATTGGAGACATCGCGATTACTTTTGTACAAAACCGCGTGGCTTCTCGACACCGGAAAGCAGAGTGTTACCGAAGCGGCGATTGCAAAAACACATATAAGTGAAGCATTCGTCGCCACCTGTAGTGACGCCATCGCCATTCACGGAGGATCAGGCTATCTCACCGAAACGGAAGTTGAGCGTCAGTCAAGGGATGCGCTCGGCGCTACGATATACGGTGGCACCGTAGATATACAGCGCAACATCATCTCGGGAATGTTAGGGGTTTGAGTGTGAAAATGCTCATGGATATTTGTTTCACTCTATCGAGGGGCAGTTAAATGAACGGATTTCTGATTCACTCGCCGCTGCAGCATTATGCTGAGGTAACACCCGATCACCCTGCAATGAGTCTGCAAGGTGTCGAGATGTCCTATCGGGATCTCGATATCCAAAGCAATCGGTTGGCGCATGCACTGGTGGTGGCGGGTGTGAAGCCGCAGGACAGAGTTGGTTTATTTCTGCATAAGTGCTTTGAGTTAGGTGTGGCTATCTATGCCATATTAAAAGCCGGTGCTGCATTTGTGCCGCTGGATCCGTTCATGCCGGCTGAGCGTCTGGCCTTTATATTGGACGACTGTGGCATTGATGTTTTGATTACCTCGGATTCGTTATGTACAACGGTCGAACAGATAGGTCATAGAGATGGCTTAACCATCGCCGGGGTGAGTAAATCGCTGCCGTTCAAAACTATCACAAACAAAATGGTCGCTGAACAACCCGTGACAGCGCCCGAGGTGATTATCACTGACCAATATCTCGGGTATATTATGTATACCTCAGGGTCGACTGGCGCGCCCAAAGGTATGATGCATACCCACAGTGGCAGCATTTGCTATGCGAACTGGGGGAAAGACCATGTGCAGTTAACATCTGTGGACCGGGTTGCCAGTCATGCACCTCTACATTTTGATCTTAGTATCTTCGATTTTTTTTCTACGCTCAGGGCAGGGGCTACTGTTGTCCTGGTGCCTGAGGCGGTAACGAAGTTTCCAGCGAGTTGGACCAAGCTAATACAAAGTGAGCGTATTACAGCGGTTTTTACAGTGCCATACACACTGATTACCATGGTCGCTCATGGTGCAATGGAGACGCGCGATCTCTCGTCATTGCGGTGGGTGTTATTTGGCGGGGAGCCGTATCCACCCAGACAACTACGTCAGATCATGTCTGCGTTGCCTGATACCCGATTTACCAATGTATACGGGCCGGCGGAAGCGCCGTCGTGCACTTGTTACGATATTCCCAGGCCATTGCCGGATGGGGACGAGCCGTTGCCAATTGGTCTGGTATCTTTAAATTCTGAAGGGCTCATTGTTGATAGTGACGGAAACATCTGTGACCGTGGCGATTCAGGAGAGCTATGCATCAGGAGCTCTACACTGACTCGTGGTTACTGGAATAGACCGGAACTTAACAAATCAGCCTTTCTTTTGAGGGACGGGCTAGGGCCTTTTCCAACGGTGTATTACCGTACTGGCGACCGCGTGATGCAGGGTGACGACGGAAATCTGCAGTTTATCGGTCGCATGGATAGAATGGTTAAAACAAGAGGTCACCGTGTAGAGCTTGACGAGATTGAGGCTGTGCTTGGCAGTCATGATGATGCAATAGAGGTGGCGGCATTTGTTGTGCCGGATGATCATAGCAGTCAGTCGATAATCGTCGCAGTGACGCTCCGCTCCGGTGCCTCGACCTCCCGGCAAAGTCTGATTGGCCATATGCGTAAAAAGCTACCGCCTTATGCGGTGCCGCGGGATTTAATAATTATGGATGCGATGCCACATACCAGTAGTGGAAAAGTAGACAGGCTGCACTTGACGGAAACTTATACTCAATCTGATAGCCAGTTTGCTACGAATAAACCAGAGTTAAAAAAATGATAACCATCGACTCAATAAAAAAGTATGTAACTACTACCTTGCTGGAGGGCCACACAGATCCGCTCGAAGAGGATCAGGACTTACTGATCTCAGGTGTGCTTGATTCGATCAATGTGATGAAGCTTGCCGGATACCTGGAGCAAGAATGCGGTATTACTATCCCGCCTGAGGATATTGTGCTGGAAAATTTCTCTACGTTGGAGCAGATGCATCGGTATGTTGTCGAACGTACCGGTATGAAGCCCGGGGTGTAGAGTCTTAGTGGTGTGCAAGTTGGTGGTGTGCAAGTAAGAAGCTTATGGAACAGCATGCCACTGAATTAAATAAAACACCTGAAACCCGACTGTTTTAAGTGCCACTCTGGTTTCCCTACCTGATTGATTGTCTTCGTCAATAGCCATCGGCTTGACGAGCTCGCGTTGTTTGAACAGTCCACTATTCTTGTCGGCGTACGCTTCGGAAGTAGCGTTGAAATTGTTACATAGCTTGCCTTGCAAGTAACAACATTTGTTAAATGTAGGTACGAATACGGCGTTGGTTAGAC
>CALISD010000129.1 GCA_938041955.1 uncultured Granulosicoccaceae bacterium
CTCACCTTTAAATACAATTTCAAAGAGCAGGAAGATACAATTTTGGGGGCATCAATTGTGAGTGGAGATTCATTCGGATTTATACCGGCGATATATATTGGTTACGAATTCCACTGATAATTGTTAACTGGCAGCTTAATCAAAATTTACGTGGTGTCCAAAATTCGGCCTCGCTGCCGCTCGACTGTACCGCAATCTAGCCACTGCATAAATTTCAATTGAGCAGGGCGCTGTGTGTAAACAGGAGGCTTCAGATGTCAAAGTTAGCATGTGAATGTGGCGCAATTCTAAGTGATGTAGGGCAGGAAGATAGTGATAAGTACTGGGGTGTTATTTACCCGTGCGGAGAAGAAAACAGTGCCAGGGAAAAGGCATCCCAACAAATACAATCGTTGGTTAATGCCTTTGTTAGTGGGGAGGTAAGCAAGTGGCTTGAGGAGTATTTTGGCAAAGACTACCCATCTGACATGGAGCTGGCTGGCTGCGTTTCAGATATTCTTCAGGTGTGTTATCAAGAGAAGGGGCTTGCCTACGGGCGTTGTCACCAGTGCAGGTCAGTACTAATTCAAAGTGAAAGGGATTCCAGCCTATACAATAATTATGCGCCATCAAGTAAAAGTAGTGTGGGTATTTAGCCTTGGTCAACCGATTGGTGTCTTACTGTTATTGTAAAAATATTAGCGAAGCGACTGCTACACCAGTTACGGGATTGTGCATCTTTTAGCGCCTAATGCCGGTTACTGTGGTGAGCTAGGAAATATTAGATCATGTGAGGGGGAAATGAATGAAGATCTCTTTGGTGAGTGTGCCGGTACAAAGTCCAGTTGAGGCACATGAAATTTATACGACGAAGTTGGGGTTCATTTCCAGGGAGTTCGATGCGAACGCCGGCCTGGCAATAATTGCATCGCCAGGTGATCAGGATGGGACGGCTATACTATTGGAACCTTGCCACGGAACATTTGCTGAGGATTACCAGAAGTCGGCTTTCAAGGCGAACCTGCCGATTATGGTATTTGCGGTTACAAACGTCGAGTCTGAGTTAGATAGATTACAGGCAGCCGGAGTAAAGCTGCGTCCCGAATTAGACAATCCGGATTGCGGGCTTGAAAATATGTTTGAAGATGGTTGCGGGAATATACTTATGCTGGAGCAGGTACCTTCGCAATAAAACTGTACATGGCTGAAAATACGCTGGAGTTGATCGGCGCAAGTTGTTGCCAGCCCTGAATGGATAATAAGGCGGGAAAATTTCCTGTGATAGGGGTTAGAATAGAAGTCGATGTTCTGTATTTACACACTGGTACCATAAAATGACAGATCAAAAAACCATTTCTGTTTACGACGAACAGGTAGATAACTACCTGGATGTAATCAACAAGCAGGAAGAAGACATCCTATTGTTGAATTTCATAGCGCGCTTTAATCAGCATGATTACGTTCTCGATCTGGGTTGTGGGCCTGCCATATCATCTGCCGCAATGCGTGAGGCCGGTTTGCGAGTTGATCCGGTTGATGCGTCTAAAGAAATGGTGAATCTTGCGAATGTGACTTTTGATATAGGCGCGCGGCAAGCTGTGTTTAGGGATATTAATACCAGCCATACCTATGATGGTATTTGGGCCAATTTCAGTCTGTTGCATGTAAGTGTGGAAGAATTTCCAGATATTTTGGGTCAGTTGCGCCAGGCATTGAAACCCGCCGGAGTTTTTCACCTTGGCATGAAGATCGGTAGTGGATCAAAGCGCGATAAGCTTGATCGATTGTACAGCTACTATTCTCAGGCAGATCTAACCAGGCACTTACGCGATGCCGGGTTTGTTATTGATCATGTTGAGCTTGGAGAGGGGCTGGGGCTTGCTGGAGATGTAGAGCCATGGATTGCCGTAACATGTATTGTTGATCATGTTTAGGTAGACGGGTCCGTATCGATAAAAGCTGTTGCAGGAACCGGGACTATCATGAGCGCTGGTTCTTTCGGCCTCAAGTGGCTTTACCAGTGTACGGCTATAAGCGGGCGCTACTGCGGTCGCCTCACTCATTTGATCTTTCATCGATTGCGTGTAGTTATTTGGGAATGACCCTTGTCGGGACATGATGATCCCTCAGGTAGTAGGTGTAATCTCGTTCACATGAAACACTCACGCCATGCGTTGCTTACAGGTGGGCAGAAATTAAGGTGTTGTTATGAATACAGGTAAAGAAATGATTGATGGTGATCGTAATATAATTTACCCGAAAAATGCTCCAGCATACTATCGTGATTGGAAGTTCTCGCCTGCTGTTGAATGCAATGGATTTGTTTTTGTCTCTGGCTGTACGGGTACGATGGAAAACGGCACAGTGCCAGAAGGAATAGCCGATCAAACCCGGCAAGCCTTTTTGCGAATAGAAATGTCATTGAGAGAAGCAGGGGTTGGTTTTTCAGATATTGTTGATATGACCACATATCATGTTGGCTTAAGAGATCATTTAGCGGAATTCAGATCTGTGAAAGACGAATTCATATCAGAGCCTCATCCTGCCTGGACCGCGATCGGAGTGTCTGAGCTAGCATCTGAAGGTGCGGTTGTTGAAATTAAGGTCATTGCGATAAGTGCAGCAGAATAATAGTGGTAAAAGTTGCGGCGTTGGATGTTTTACCGGTTGCTCACGTTGGGTGATAGACTCTTACTGGTTTAGAATGGAAATGTATATGCAATATATAGAGTTGGTCGCGCTTATAGCGTTACTCCAGTTTTTATTCTTTGGTTTTATGACTGGACGGGCCCGTAAAAATTCAGGCCTTGCGGCGCCGGCCGTGACCGGTGATGAGGGCTTTGAACGCATGTATCGTGTTCAGGTTAACACTTTGGAAATTCTGGTGGCTTTTCTTCCAGTCTTATTTATTGCCGGAAAATACTGGTCTCCGCTATTAGTGTGCAGCTTAGGTTTAATATATGTGCTCGGTCGTTTTATATTTTGGCGTGCTTATGTGTCAGAGCCTTCTAAGCGTGGTTTAGGTTTCATACTGTCAATAGTTCCAACTTTTGCGTTAATGGTTTTATCTGTTGTAGGTATCATTATGTCTCTTGTCGGTCTTAAATCGTAATCAGTGAAAGTGGCGATATTGCTTTTAAAAGTACCGTTGTTGCCGAGTATGGCGTAGTGGTCAGGTAGCTGAACGAATTGCTGCGTTTTGGCTCAACCGGGGCGATCGAATCAATAGAATCAATTCTCGATTATTCCTGTTCTGGCGTACGCCGGTTTTTTCGAGAACGCTATCCTGTTATTTGCGGCATAAAGCTTGGTCTGCCGTATTTTATTTTTCGACTGGACGAGGCCATTGCTGTAGTACCTGAAACCTGATTCTCTTATTGAAAGACGAGTTGGAAATACTTGCTTAGCAGTTTGTCGAGTTCTAAAACCATGATTATCATGCGCATTGCTACTATTCTAGTTATTCTTATAGGTGCGGTTAGCCTTGCTATTACTCGTCCAATATACGTAAGTAGTGTGAAAGATGAGACTGATGACTTCGTAGAGGCGGATAACCTGGTACGGCATGTTCGGTATTTGAGTGAAGAAGCTATACCTCGAAGTAGTAAATACCCGGAGAATCTGGATAAAGCGGCTGAGTATATTAAGCAAGAGTTATTGAGTTTTACCAACGAAGTCAGTTTTCAGAACTATGATGTGAATAACATAGGTTATAAAAATGTTATTGCGAGCTTCGGCCCTGATACTGACGAAGTTATTGTTGTTGGTGCCCACTATGATGCGTTTTTGAGGTTGCCGGGGGCTGACGATAACGCGAGTGGAGTTGCCGGTCTGATTGAACTGGGCCGATTGCTACAGTCTACTGAGTTGCAGCACCAGGTGTTGCTTGTAGCGTATTCATTGGAAGAGCCACCGCATTTTGCTGGTGAATCCATGGGCAGCTATGTTCACGCGTCATCAATAGAAAATAAAAAAATAAAGATGATGATCTCGCTGGAGATGATCGGGTACTTTAGCGACGAGCCGAACTCGCAGAGCTTTCCGGTTTCGGTAATGAAACTACTGTATCCCACGCAGGGTAACTATATAGCGATTGTTGATAAGTTTCGTAGTAATGATGCTGTGGGATTAAAGTCTGCGATCAATAAGTACACTGAATTACCGGCTTATTCTATCAACGCTCCCCGGAGTATTGTGGGTATTGATTTCTCTGACCATAGAAGTTACTGGGCGTTCGGGCACCCGGCAGTGATGGTTACCGATACGTCGTTTTATCGTAATAAGGCTTATCACACCAAACGAGATACCTACGACAGGCTTAATTATCAATTGATGGCCAAGGTTGTTTTTGGTGTGTTTAAGTATGTTCAGGAGCTTTCCCTGTCTCCTTAGACAGCATTATTCATGAGGATTCGTCACTCCGCGTGAATAGCGCTAAGCAGATCGCATGAGAAATGTGGCCTGCTACGTACTGAGCTTGATCATGCGAGATGTGATGCGATATTTTCGTCTGATGGCGAATAGACGCACCGCTATTATCAAAGTAGCCCTCCAATGACAGTTTAGACCTGTGTTTACAAATGTTTGCCTTAGTCTTCCTCGTCGCCTCGTGGAAAATGCTGGCTAGTGCCGCTGTTATTTTAGCATTACAACCGTGGGTATTGCGGTACTTATATTGTTTAACCTGTGTGTTAAAAATCCATTATCCTGTGGACATAGAGGGTTATTTCCCTCGTTGCAGGAGGAAGCGGTTATGGGTTGTCACAAATTCACCTGTCGCACTTGCGGGTGGAAGCAATTGTGGTTATCTGCAGGATTGTCAGGGGGGCTGCAGTGCTTGTGTGTGCCGGTTTTGAGGTTTCTCGCCTCGTGACAGATACACAAAATACCTTTCAGGCATTGGTTCGTGCCCTTAATCAGGCTGTTGTCGGTCAACCTCTTTTAGCGGAACGGCTCACAATAGGCTTGCTGGCAGGTGGTCATGTGCTTATTGAAGGTGCGCCCGGGCTTGCCAAAACACGTGCGGTAAAGTCACTTGCTTCATTGGTTGATGCCAGTTTTAAACGTATACAATTTACGCCCGATTTGCTGCCGTCAGACATCAGCGGTACAGAGATATACAGGCCGGGTGAAGCGAGCTTCGAATTTCAGCGCGGTCCGATTTTTAATCAATTGATACTGGCAGATGAAATTAATCGGGCGCCGGCCAAAGTCCAGTCTGCTCTGCTCGAGGCGATGGCTGAGCAGCAGGTAAGTGTTGGCAACTCAACGTACCCGTTACCAGATCCGTTTATGGTGGTGGCGACGCAGAATCCCATCGAGCACGAAGGCACATATGATCTTCCGCACGCGCAGCTTGACCGGTTTTTGTTGCAGGTGAAGGTCGATTTCCCGGGTGTTGCTGATGAGAACCGCATACTCGAATTGAGTCGGCTGGAAGGCAGAAACAATGTGGTGCATGAGAATGGTGCGCTGTTGTCTCCGGAGGTGATTGCCCTCGCGCAATCTGAGACTGATTCGGTTTATATGAGTGCGGCGGTTCAGGAGTATATGATTCAGCTGGTGGTGGCGACTCGAAATGCTGCTTTATATGAGATGGGTGGTGCTATAGCGGCAGATATTGAGTATGGCGTGAGCCCACGCGCCACCATAGCGCTCGACCGTTGTAGTCGGGCACGGGCCTGGCTTAATGCGCGGGATTACGTCACACCGGATGACGTGCAAGCACTGGTGCATGATTGCCTCAGGCACCGGTTGGTGCTGAGTTTGCCCGCGCAAAGCCGTGGCAAAACCACAGATACGGTACTTGATGAATTGCTATCAATGGTGCCGGTGGTTTGAGCGACAGGTCTTTACTTGAAATGATGTCAAACGTTGTCACGCGCAGGTCTGGCACTCATAAGATGGCAGACGCCCTCAGCTCGAAAGAAGTACAAGGCGTTTATGTCTCTGTTGAAACTCTGTTGGATTTACGGCATCGCGCCACTGCACGGTCAAAGAAATATATCGGTCGTGTTCATGGTGGCTTGCCGGGTGAAATACTCTCCAGTCGTAAGGGACCGGGGATAGAGTTTGAAGACATCCGGCCCTATCTTCCCGGTGATGACATAAGACATATTGACTGGCGTGTCGCGGCGCGAACCGGCCTGCCTTACACGCGGCGGTACACAGAGGAACGAGAGCGTTCAGTAATGATTGTCTGTGATCAGCGCGTGAATATGTTCTTTGGTTCCGGTGCGTATTTTAAATCGTACCGTGCTGCTATTGCAGCGGCCAGGATGGCGTGGATTGCATTTGAACAGAACCACCGTTTGGGTGGAGTCATCGCATCGGAAACCTTAGAGGCGGTTATTGCCAGTAACCCTAAACGTGCAGTACTTACCTATTGCAATCGTCTGGCTTGTCATAACGGAACGCTCAATAGTGACAGTCAAAGCCTGATAACACTGGAGCACATGATCGACCTTGCCGGTAATAACATGACACCCGGAATGGTTGTTACCGTGATAAGTGACTTTAACGATCTTAACAGCCGATCAACGCAAACCCTTACTGCAATGGCAAAGCAGGGTGTGTTAACACTGCAGCAGGTGATTGATCCGATTGAAGATGAGATGAAAATATCCGGCCGTGTGGGTATTTCAGATGGAGAGCAGATTAAACAAGTAGTAGTGAGCCGAAAGGTGCGTGAAGCGTATCTACGCAAACGTGCTGCGGTAAGCCAGCGCTTGGAAGATCTTGTAAATCTATCGGGGGCGGAGCTTCTGTCAGATGATTCAGGCTACAGCGCTTAGTATGTCAGAGTCAGATATCGATCTCACTGAGCTAAGCAGTCAGAATCTGTCGATGCATCTGATAGATATCCGTATCCCGGAGTCAATAGGTTGGTGGCCGATGGCACCGGGTTGGTGGATGCTGATTGCAGTGGTTGCCCTGGTCGTGGGCTGGTCGCTACGAGGTCGAATTGGAAAGTCAAAAAGTGGTGCATTGCGACATGAAGCGACACAAATATTTGATCAGTTGCAAACTGACGGTGATGTGGCTTCTTATTGTCATCGAATGACCAGTCTGCTCCGAAAGACTGCTGTAAACGGTGATGTTAGCCGTTCTGTCGGATCACTGCATGGTGCTGAATGGGTGCGCTGGTTGGAGGACTCTGTCGGTGTTGTGTTCTCGACAGAGGCACGTAATCTACTTTGCGATGAATGCTACAGAGAGTCCCCCGCGTTTGTGCAAACTGCTGTACACGGTGAGTTGGCGAATTGGCTGACGCAATACAAACGTTTGCGTCGGCAACAGGGAAAGACCAGTGCTTGAATGGCAGTGGCCATGGTTGTGTGTATTGCTGCCGTTGCCGTGGCTGGCTCGCCGTTTTCTGCCTTCTTACGCTGCGCAACGAGAATCCATTCGCGTACCCTTTTTTACCGATCTTGCTTCGTCGTCTGAAGATAATAGACGGCCCTCTTTAGTGCCGGTATGCCTCGCATCTGTGCTGTGGGGCTTTCTTTTAATGGCGGCTGCTCGACCGGTCTGGTATGGCGAGCCGATCAATATAGCAAGCAGTGGTCGTGATCTATTGTTAGCGATCGATATATCAGACAGCATGCGAATAGATGATATGAAAATTGATGATTCATCGGCTATGCGTATTGATGTTGTTAAGAAATTAGCGGCCGAGTTTGTTGCTGATCGCAAGGGGGATCGGGTGGGATTAATTCTATTCGGCCAGCAGGCCTATCTACAGACACCTCTCACGTTTGATCGCAGCGCAGTAGTCAGCGAGCTCAAAGAAGCGTTACCAGGATTTGCCGGGTCATCTACTGCGATCGGAGATGCGATGGGGTTAGCCATCAATCTACTCAGAGATCGGCCGGCTGAAAGCCGGGTCCTGATATTGTTGTCTGATGGCTCAAATACCTATGGCAGTGATCCATTAGGTGCCATGCTGGTGGCTCAGGAGGCGGATATCAAAATTCATACTATTGGCTTAGGGGCGCTTTCCCATATAGGTGCAGATGTCACAGGTAAAAAGAAGCTGGTGAATCCGTCGCGTGACCTTGATGAGCAAGCATTGTTAAGCATCGCGGAAACGACCGGTGGGCAATTCTTCCGGGCGCACGATCCTGATGAGTTGTCTGGTATTTATAAAAAAATTGATGAGCTTGAACCGGCGCCGGCTGATGAGTTTATGCGCCCGCAAAAAAGCCTTTACCAGTGGCCTCTTGCGGTAAGTTTGCTGTGCGGCATCATGTTAGTTGTTCTGAAGGAGCGACAATAATGGTGAGTATCGAGCATGGGTGATAACGGATTGCATGCCTGGTCTGGTTTATTGGCGGGGTTTCATTTTTTGAGGCCGTGGTGGCTGTGTCTTGTGCCGGTGATCGGGCTGGGGATTTGGTTTGTCATATCGCGACGTACCTCTGCAGGTTGGTCCGGTAGTATTGATAAAGATAAACTCGTTCATCTTGGGGTTCATTCTGGAAGTAGTAAGGTCTATTACTATTTTGGCCTGGCATTGATTGTCGCCACTGTCGCTTTAGCCGGGCCCAGTGTCTCTTCACTGCCTGGTAAAACAGGGCACTCAAGTCAGGCACGTGTATTTGTATTGGACCTTTCCCCTTCGATGTTGGCGCGTGACATCAGTCCGGACAGGCTCACGGTAGCGAAGTTGAAGTTGATCGACTTGTTACGTTTACAAACAGATCACCAGTCGGCATTAGTAGTCTATTCTGCAAAGGCCCATAAGGTAACGCCGCTGATTGATGATCCGCGTATCACCGAGTCGCTTGTCGACGTGCTGCACCCGGGTATCATGCCGCAACAAGGAAGTAACGCAGAAGCGGCCGTCGCTTTGGCTTCCCAATTGATTGCCGATGGCGGGTACTCACAAGGGGATATCGTTTTAATTACAGACGGATTGCATGATGACGCCCTTGCTGCAATCAGGGGCAGCTGGCAGCAGTCGCTACGTTTGTCAATTCTTGCGGTGGGTACTGAGGCAGGGGCACCAATCCCGGATGCTGACGCCGGTAAAAACGGGTCTTCGGCCACAGCTTTTATGCATGACAGTGAGAACAATGTTGTAAGGGCGTCATTAAAAGTTGAGCCGTTAAAGGTCCTGGCAGCGGAGTTGGGTGGGCGATTTTCAGAAATAACCAGCGATTCAACGGACGTTAAATACCTCACTGATCTTGCGTTGTTTACTGGTTCGGCAGACGTACATGAGGCCACGGCCACCTACGATCAGTTTCATGATTCGGGTTACTGGCTGGTTCTGGCACTGCTGCCCGCAGTGTTGCTTGGTTTTAGAAAGAATGTGCTGTGGGTGATTGTGCCGCTTGTGATGGTGGCGCCTGATAGTCACGCATTCGGCTGGGCAGATTTGTGGCTAACAAAAGATCAACAGGCCCAACGTGCAGTGGATCGTGGGGATTTCGACACGGCCTCCCGCTTGTTTCAAAATAAACCATGGCTGGCGGTCAGTCTGTATCGACAGAAGCAATACATAACGGCCGTTGATGCGCTGAGTTCACCTGAATATGCTGATGATCTTTTCAACCGCGGTAATGCACAGGCTTTGTCCGGTGATCTGGACGGTGCCTTGCTGAGTTATCGTATTGCTCAGCAGCTTTATACCACTGAAGAAGAAAAACAAAATACCGAACATAATATTCGACTGGTAAGACACTTGTTAGACAGACCGCAAGATGAAGAGGAAAACTCAAATGGAAACGGGGCAGGTGGTGATGCTATGCAAGGCGACACTAAATCAGAACAGTTGAGCGAAGCTGCGGGGGATAATGAGCAAGCACCTGTTGGTGGTGTTGCGGGTGGCGTCGGTACACTACAGCAACAAGCGATGGATGAAGGGGCCAGCGGCGGTTCTGTTGATCACGAACTGGCGCTTGATCTTGTACCCACCGATGCCAATAAATCACGAGAAGGTCAAGCGCCGGATACCCGCCTGGGTATTGAAATACGAAGTAGTGATGCAGACGGTAATCCCGTTATTGCAGAGGAAAATGCCAATCTGGTGTTATCACCCTACAGTGAGCAGTGGTTGCGTGAACTCCCCGCAGACCCCGGTGGTTATATGAGGCGGAAATTTGCCTATCAGTCGCAGTTACGTGAAAGCCTTACACCTGATTCTGAACAAACGCGCGGCAAGGTTCGTTACTGATGCGAATAGTGTTTGCCATAGGGCTATTACTTTTATCCGCCTTTCCTGGTTTACTTTATGGTGAAAGTTCATTGCCCCGGTTACTGGCAACCCTGGAGCTGGATAGGCAGGAAGCGTTTGTTAAAGAGCAGATTCTGGTCACCCTGCGACTCGGATACCCAAAGGAGGCCTTTGGTATGTCTCCGTCCACTCTGCAGGTTAGCAATGCAGATCTTTACCCGTTGGATAAAACCGAATGGGAGGAATCAGTCGATAATTTGCCTTACCGTATGATTGAAACTAAGTATGCATTGTTCGGAAATTCAATGGGTGCTATCAATCTTTCGGCAACGATCTCAAGTGCGTTGCTACCCGTTTCATCTGGCGGTGATAACAGTACGGAAAACCCCAGAATACTAGCGTCAGTTCCAGCGCAGACAATTGCCATTAAGGCCGCTCCTGCCATGAGTGATAAGGGTGGCACGACGCGCTGGCTGGCTGCATCGATGGTGAGTTTATCTTCACACTGGGAAACCATAAGCGGTACGTTGCATCCGGGAACACCGTTAACGCGCAATATTGTTGTCGATGTACTGGGGCAGCACGCAGCAGCGGTTCCGCAAAGGGTAAATTTAAATTTGCCGGATAATGTGCGCGGGTATCCTACGCAAGTGGTTGTGAGCACAAAAAAAACACCTGAAGGGTTACATGGTTCCGTTGTCTTGCCGGTCACGTTGGTCGCAAGTGAAAGTGGTCATTATCGTTTGCCTGAAATCATTGTTCCCTGGTGGGATATAAACAATAAGCAGTGGCGCGATGCCATATTGCCTGCAGAGATTTTGGGCGTTGCAAGGTTGAATTCGCCCGGGGGTATTGGTAACTACAAGTATATAAGTGTAGCGCTCGGCTTGCTGGCGGCGGTACTGGGGGTGTGTTGCGCTGTCCTATGGAGACTGAGGGTTAAGCCTTATGTAAATAATAGCCAGGTAAGCTCTGAAAAGCATGCATGGCAACAGCTGAGAATATCCGTTAAGTACGGTAACCCGGCAGAGTTGCGTGGCAAGTTACTATTATGGCTTCGTGTGTTGTATCCGGAAGAAATAAACTCTGGGTTGGAAACGTTACTGCTCAGGCACCCTCAGGCGCGTGAGATGGTAGGCACGCTTGAGCAGGGTTTGTATGGTAGGCAAGCGAACGCTGAAATAGATAGAAAGCAATTGATGCTGACGCTGCTGGCTGTACGGCGCAAAGGAATGATAGCCAGAAAGTCTCAGCAGCCAAAGAACGGTTTGTACCCGGAATCTATAAGTTGGTGACGTTAAGCAAGGGCACAGCGTTCGATAGTAGTTCGATATTGATTGAATTCAACGTACGAACACTTTATTAAACCCGTCAATTTTGAATGGCCGCTTGGATGGTAACGCCATCCGGAAGTTTCTTGTTTGAAGGTTTCGATTGTGTTGCGGCTTGCATTGTGTTCGGCTTGCAGGTAATCCGTGCGCAGTACGCGCACGGATTTTTGGAGTGGAATGGTTTGTATTGCTGGCTCTATTAGTTAGCCAGGTATCGAACGGTGGTTATTCATCGCCGGAGGCTTTGGCACCACCTTTCACCATATCGTCATTGCTTGCAGAGGAAATTGAGTCTTTCATCTTTCCAATTTCATCAACCATTTCTGCGTTCGACACTTGTGGTGAATACGATCCTCTTTCAGATCTTGCTGATTCGGCAATATCCATGCTGCGACCAGAGTCAGATTTAGCAGCATAGCCTCCGGCACTCGCGGCCATCTGTGATTTTATCGCTTCAAGCAAAGCCTGGATTTTTTGCATCAAACCGTCGTCAAAACGAGGCATTCCGGAAGCCTGCTTACGTTCCGGAGCGTGTCCGCGTTCAGCGCCGTATCCTCGCGACGCGCCACGCCCACGTTTGCCACCGCGTCCTCGTTCTGAAGCGTAGCCTCCTTCACTGTTATACCCACTGTCGCGCCACTGTCCGCGGTCGCTGCCACGCCCACGTTTGCCACCGCGTCCTCGGTCTGAAGCGTAGCCTCCATCACTGTTATACCCACGGTCGCGCCACTGTCCGCGGTCGCTGCCTCGACCTCTGCCTCGTCCACCACGGTGGCCGGCATCAGCACCATCCATTCCGGCAGGACCCGTATCGCCTTTAGGGCCGCGTGATCCATCGATGCCGTCCTTACCGTCATGGCCACGTGGGCCGCGAGCCCCGTCTTTGCCATCGATACCGTCCTTACCGTCTGCGCCATCCTTGCCGTCGATGCCATCTTTACCATCGATACCGTCCTTACCGGCAGGGCCCGCAGGTCCGGTGTCACCTTTAGGGCCTTGAGCACCGTCTTTGCCATCAACACCATCCTTTCCGGCAGGACCTGCAGGTCCGGTGTCACCTTTAGGACCTCGAGCCCCGTCTTTACCATCGATGCCGTCTTTGCCATCAGCGCCATCCTTGCCATCGATACCATCTATGCCGTCGTGTCCTGCGGGACCGCTGAAGGCCGCAATGAGTTCGGCTCGATCAGCCTTGCCATTGCCATTGGTATCAAATCCTTCCCGAGCAAACACTTCGTCGAAACCGATGCCGTCTTTTCCGTCTGCCCCTGCGTCGCCTTTATCACCCTTCGCACCGGTATCGCCCGTCGCTCCGGTTGCACCGGTATCGCCCTTAGCACCGGTTGCACCAGTATCGCCTTTCGCCCCGGTATCACCTTTGGCACCGGCTGGACCTTGTGCGCCGTCCTTACCATCTTTGCCGTCATGTCCTGCTGGACCAGTATCCCCTTTGGGTCCTTGAGGTCCTGTATGTCCGGTATCGCCTTTAGGTCCTTGCGGTCCTTGAGGTCCTGTGTGTCCGGTATCTCCTTTAGGCCCCTGAGGTCCGGCTGGTCCTTGCTCGCCACCCCCTTTGCGACCGTTAATCAGTTTCAGATCGCGCTTTAACAGACTATCATCAGAGGTCTTTTGTGAGCCTCGATTCGACTGACGAGACGCGTCCGACTGCGAAGGTTTACTTGTATTTGTACGTGATGAATTGGCATCTTGAGTACGCTGTTTAGTGGTTCTATTTGCGCTGCCTATTTTAATAGCCATGATATTCCACCTGTTAAGTTGTTGAAGGAAAATGCATTTACAAACTGAAGTTAAATTGTACGAACAGGCGGTGTAGAAAAATAGTTGGGATTGTTACTTAGAGAGTTCGTGTAACTACTTACCGTGGTTGGATATATAAGCCGGTGCTCTACATGATTCTACACGTTGGATAGGCGGATACCGTATCGTCAAGTATGCAACCATCTAATAATATGGTCTTGTAAAATGGTATAGGTAAACCCTGGTGTTGCATAAAATTTCGAGTCCAGAAGCGTATAGAGAGGTATAAAAGGCGCTGCACGTAATTTTTACTGGATGAGCCTAGTCCTTCTTAAGTGAGAATCAGGAAAAACGAGTACAGCGCCTTAGATGCTGCTATAGAAGCAGCGCAGCGGTTCTGGGCCGGTATTTAATGCAACACCAGGGTAGACAGTTTGTTATTGCTTGCAGTGGGGGAGGGTGTGTGAAGCACATTAAGCGGCTTTATGTATCTTAAGCAGGTAGTTTTTAACAAAAAAACATTCGCCTTGTGTGTGCAAGGCGAATGTTAGTGAACGAAAATATTTTACCAGTAAGCCAAGGTGACGAACCACTGTGCGCTGTACATCACTGCTTACGAGCCACTGACGACATACCTTCACCTATGCTCTTGATCATAGTGCCGATAGCCTCCTGGAACATCTTAAATATCTGTGCCTGCGCTTGAAACTCTGCTTGAGTTTCAGCGAATGCTTCCGGGTTTTCTTTGCTATCTATTGCACCCATTTTTTTGCCTAAGTCAACCATGTTCTTTAAGGCTTCACCCGCTGTCTTTCCCAGTGCCTTGGCAAGGATAGCCAGCCAGTTACCGTTGCCACCTGAGCCGCTGTTGTTTTTTGACGCTTGTTCGGTCTCGTCCTGCATTGATTTTTTTACCATGTCCATCACCCCGGACGTGACCTGTGAACCTGATTTTTGAGAAGCGCCGCCACTTTTTTGTGCCGGATTCTGAAGTACTTCGTTTACGCCTTCCTGAGCGCCGCCCGGGGTTTCCGATTTAAAGTTGCTGCCAACAAGACTCACTTGGTTTTTGGCATCGTCTGCCAAAAATTCTGGCATGCCCATGCTTTCAATAAGTTCGTTGAGTTCCATTTGCAAGTAGTCGGCGGCTGCATTAGTTACCGACTTCAGCACATTGTGCACGCCATATTGCTTAAATAACTGGCTAGCGAGTTCGTTGTTACTGGCTGACTGAAAGGATTGTTGCGATAGCGCTTGCATCGCCTGGTTCTGGTTGTTCGCTGAAAGGGCTGCGTCACTCATAGCAATTTCCTGTGTTTGTCAGTATTAGAAGAAATGGTGGTTTCGTACAACGATCACCTCATCAGCATTTGAACTTATTCGTCTGGCCTTGTACATAATGAATAACACTATTAGTAGAAGTACGTATCGCAATATTGGTGTTATGAATTCACCTCTTTCTTGTTTCATGAATGGTTTGTGGAATCATTTGCTGGTTGGGCAGTGGAAGCTGTCACGTTAGATTCAGTATGGGAAATAGGCTCTGGAAACTTATCGATGACATCAACACGATCAGACGTCACACTCAGAAAATAATCTGTTCCCCGTAGGTTCACAATATAAAGTTGTAGGCGTGTGCTCAGCGCGTAGGTAGAGCGAACTTTAATTTCACCGTTGGAATCTCGCGCTGAATAGATGCGTGCAAGAAATTTAATAACAACCCATGCCATGATCAAGGTCAGGCACAGCGCCAACATCGTGAACAGAATAGAGACCGGCAAACTTGACACTGTTTCCATGTTTTATCCTGTAAGTTTCTCAGTGGAAAATCTAGTGATAGGCGGTTAAGTCTTCACCCGGTGGGAGAATTGCAGAATGTCGGTTAAGTGTCACAGGGCCTGGCGTCGTAGCGCGACTACCTTGGTCATTTGGTCTTACAGACTTCGCCCACAAAATGACTTCTGCAATGATATCGAAAAGTGCTTTAGGTACATAGTGCCCCTCGGTGCGGTCTGCGAGCAAAGCTCTGGCTAGTTGTTCGTTGCGCAGTATTGGTACACCTGCTCTTGCTGCTGCTTGTCGCATCTCTCTGGCAACGTTTTCCTCCCCTTTGCCAGTGATAACAGGTATTTTCGTTTTTTCACGATCATAAATGATCGCAATTGCTACATGTATCGGGTTAACTACCAGTACATTCGCTTCGCTTGCGGCTTCGGCCGGTGCTTGCGCCCAGTCATATCCCAGATCTTTTCGGGCTCCCTTTAGCATCGGGTCACCTTCGGTCTCTTTCAATTCATCGCGGATGTCACGGACACTCATTTTCATTTTTTTTGTAAATGCGTACTTTTGATAAATGGCATCAAAAAACATGATTATTAGAAAGGCGGCTGACGCCCAGCCTAATATGCGTACAGCCAGGTACCAGATGGCGTCAATGATGCTCTCTTCTTCTGCACCTGGAAGTAGCAGGAGTTCCTGTATCAGTGCTGTGATCGTTAAGTAGAAAACAAAAGCCAGAATGAGTGTCTTGAACACTGATTTAAACAGTTCTACCAGATTGTCCGGTCCAAACATTTTTTTCAAACCCTCTGCAGGATTTAAATTAGACATTTTTGGTTTGAACTTTTCGGCAGTTATCACCGGGCCGATAATCATGAATTCGACAATTAAGCTAAAAATTGTCAATGGCACTAACACCAGTGCTGATACTCCTACAAATACTTGTATGCCGATCCGGGTGTGTGACCTTAACGCTTCATTAAATGTTTTGGTGGGTGAAGAAACTGCCTGTTCCATGATAATAATCAGGCCCTCTGTCATGTAATTAAATACCAGCCAGAGCAATAGGAGTGCGAATATAAAACCCACCGTAAGACTCACATCAGCTACTTTGGCTACATCGCCCTTTTTTCGAGCGTCTCTGAGTTTTTTGCTGGTGGGTAGTTCAGTTTTACTACCCTTATCCTGTTCTGCCATCGGTTATTCCCTTCATACATTGCATATACAAACAAACTGCCAATCTCACTGGTCGCTCTGTGAATTATTCGGTATTACCTCAATGCGGCTTATCATGTTGAGTAAAAATGGTTTTGCGATCTCTGGATACGACAACACAGGTGTATTGAAACAGGATTCTTTGATCATTCTGCGAATGTGTCTTCTTATGACCACCGGCACAACAATTACGGTGGGGTTCAGTGAATGTATGGCGCTCTGCAGTGCATGAGAAATACTGTCTGAATATTGTGGACTGAGACCGAGTTCGCTGGTGCCGGTATTTTCGCGGACCATTCCTAATAATTCCTCTTCCAGTGTGATCGAGAGCCCTATGGCCTCAATGACCCCCTCTGTAGCGTATTGGTGGCATAGTTGCCGACCCAGTGCAATGCGCGCATATTCGGTTAAATTCGCAAGGTCCTTTTCCTGTAAGCTGGCGGCGGCTACCGCCTCAAGTGCGGCAGCAAGGTTTCTGATCGGGACTTCTTCTTCAACCAGATTCTTTACCACGGTAGAGATTGACTGTAGCGATAGCGCTCGTTGAACCTCCTTAACAACCTCCGGTGAATGCTCAGACGTCTGCAACAGTAGTCTGTTGGTTTGTTCAAGACCGATGAATAAGCCGATGTTTTTTCGAATAGCCAGCATGCTTTTAAGCGCTATGTCATCCAGGTCGTTAGGTGTTTCTGCAACTCCTGTGATGACTGGCACATCAAACACATCAAGCGACCAGCGTGTTGTTTCCTCTGTTGACCAGGTAAAGGTTAGGATCGGTAGTGTTACCCCGGTGCGTTCATGATGGTTATCCAGAAGTTCCTGCATTGTGTGTTGAATGCTGGTGTCTCCACCGTAGTGGGAGAGCTTGTGTGGTAAGTTGAAAGTAAGTGGTGATGAGTCTTTGAAACTTACCACGTTGGTATTTTTCACCAGGCTTACGCGCTGGTCTGCGCGGCGTTGTAATACCGTATCAAAAGCGGGAGCAGAATAGGAGTGGACAATCAAACTGAAGGCTGGCACCAGCATCGCGCCGGCGAAGAAAAGTACGATGCCTAAACCGGTAAATATTGCGCTTGGAAAACCCGGAACCAGTGCGAAAAAAATACACATGACTCCGGCTACAATCAAGACACGGGGAATAGCAGAAAATTGCTGTTGAATGGCATCACCCAAATGATCGTCTGATCCGGCGTCGCTGACACGGGTGACAATAAGGCCGGCCGCCATGGCACCGAAGAGCGCTGGAATTTGCGCGACTAGACCATCGCCAATGGTGAGTATGGAATACTTGTTAATGGCATCGCCGCTTGACATTCCCAGCTGAAAAACACCGACAGCGAGCCCGCCGAGCAGGTTGATTATAATAACGACAATGCCTGCGATCGCATCACCTTTTACAAATTTCATCGCGCCGTCAAGGCTGCCATGCAATTGGCTTTCTTTTTCCAGATCGGATCGTTTCTGTCTGGCTTCGGTTTTATCAATCAGGCCGGACCTTAAGTCTGAATCGATTGAAAGCTGTTTGCCCGGCATTGCGTCAAGGGTGAACCTTGCGCCTACCTCAGCGACCCGTTCTGAACCTTTGGCTATTACCAGAAACTGCACTAGTGTGATGATTAAAAACACCACTAAGCCGACTACGATGTTGCCGCCGGCTACCATCGCGCCGAAGGTTTCAATGATGTTGCCGGCATCTCCCTCAAGTAGAATAAGCCGGGTAGTGGCTACAGAGAGTGCGAGTCTGAAAAGTGTAGATATCAATAATACACTTGGGAACGCCGAGAACTGCAATGCGGAGTTAACGTATATAGCCATTAAAACAAGCATCACACCCAGCGCTATGTTCATTGCCACCAGTGTATCAATTAGTACAAGCGGCAACGGCAGGATCATCAGGCCAATGATGGCAATGATAAGAAACGCTAGAATTACGTCGCTACTGTTGCTTGATATTCTGCTGGCACCGTCGAGAAACATCTGCAGATAATTACTGTTCGCTTTGAGGTTCGGGTGTGCGTTGTTGTGTGTGGACATTTTAGCTACCTAAAACGTTAGTAGTAATTGTTGTGCAGTGTCTAAACTGCGTGTTGATATGTTGATATGTTGATGACAACAATTCGAATAATAAGTAAATAACCAGGAACAATGAATGCAATCTATTATTGCATTTACCGGTTCCTATGCGTTGTTATCGTAACGTGAAAAGAAATTTCAGTGCCAGTGGACGGATTCGACCATGTGGTTCTCCTGCTAATCAGAAATAGGTTTCCCTTGGATGAATAATTAGTACGGTTAGTGAATTAACAACTGACGTAACTGATTTTCTAACACTTATTGAAGTATCAAACAGGGATCACATTAGTTCATAATCGTAGGCATAGCGATTAAAGTGAAGGGAATAAAAATAGTAATAATTTTTTCTGTTAGTAAAAATACGTATACCGTTTATTTCTTGCAATAGGGAAAATGTGATTGTTGAGAAATTACCCATACGGCATAGAACAATGCGCTTCTCTAAAGAAGACGGATATCGTTATCACAGATTTAGCGTGTTGGATCAATCAGAAATGTAGTTCGTATGGTGTATTGGTGGAGCATCAATAATCCGTTACTCTTCGCTCAGAATTACGACAACATGCAAGAAAAATAAAAAAAATGCATTACTTTATGTCGGTAATTATGGTTGTGTTTCTCTTATGGTGGAGATGTTGTATTTCTCTGACAAAAATAAAAACAAACGCGGAGATTTGAAGTGAGAGTTTGAGGTGGGGATTTGAGAATAAGGATATTCTTATGGCTGGTTGGTCTTTAGGTTTATTTTTTATTGGCGCTGTATGTATGGCTGTCCTGGTCAGTGTTCCAGTACACGCAGCCAACGTTCCGAACTTTGAAAAAAGCGTTGACTTTAATGTCAGAGAGCAACCGGTAGAGGAATTTCTAAACGCTTTATTTCAGGAAATAGATGTTCCGGTTGCCATCAATTCTTCATTGATAGGTAATGTTAACGGGCGATTTCGCGATTCCGCCCGTAGTGTTTTTGATGAAATCTCAGGTGCTTTTAATGTCGTTGTTTATTACGACGGTGCCGTGGCGCAGGCCTATAGAAAAAACGAAATCAGTAGACGGTTAATACCCGCAAGCAAAACCGAAGCGGGGAGGGTGGCGTCTATTGTCGATAAAATGGGTTTACCTGATTCATTGAACAAGATTGAGCTGGAAGACAGTGGTGTGGTGGCCACTGGTTTTCGACGATTCCAGGAGCAACTTGATGAAATCATTACTTCGGTAAAGGAATTGCCAGTTCCGGTAGCTAAGAAAAAAACTGAGCCGGAGGTGCAGATTGCGGTTTCGTTTCCGGAAGAATCGCCGCTGGTCTACCAGGTTTTTAAATTAAAACATGCATGGGCAACTGATACTAATTTCCCGGTTGCTGGCCAGACTATTGTTGTTCCGGGTGTTGCTACGCTTCTCAATCAGTTGCTATTGCAAGATGGGGCAGGCGGAGGTGATTTAAGTTCGTTTGAACACAATCGTACTCTTAGAGATCTTAAAGGATTAGGTCTATCGAGTCGTAAAAATTCGCTGCAAAACGACAGTCAATCAGTTGCTGAAGTCAGCGCTGATGATCTTACCACGACGCCTAGAATTGTTGCAGACTCGAGACTGAATGCCATCGTAATTCGGGATAAAGAAAATAAAATGCCCGCCTACCGGAGGTTGATTGATAGTCTGGATGTGGAATCAGAAATGGTAGAGATCGAAGCTACCATCATTGATATTAATACGGATAAAACGCGAGAGTTAGGGGTCAATTGGCGGTATCGGGACAATGATGCTGATGTGTTGTTAGGCGATGGCTCATCAGCAGACCAATCTCTGATAGCGGGTAATGGACTTATAACTCCGCAGGGACAAGGCGGAATACTCTCTTTCAGTTTGGGTGAGCCGGCAAATTTTCTGGCTAGAGTTCGAGCGTTGGAGCAAAAAGGCGCGGCCCGTGTAATTTCAAAGCCACACGTCATCACGCTATCAGATGTAGAGGCGGTGTTAGCGGCCACCACTGAGTTTTTTGTGCGAGTGGCCGGTGAAGAAGAGGTTGATTTATTTAACGTGCCCGTCGGTACAACACTCAGGGTCACCCCGCATATTTTTACGGATGGGGGGCAGAATCGAATAAAGCTGTTGGTCAATATTGAGGATGGTTCGCAAACCTCCGGTACGCCGGTAGACAACATTCCCATTGTAGAGCGAGCAAATATTAGTACGCAGGCGGTGGTCAATGACGGTGACAGTCTGTTAGTGGGCGGTTTGGTCAGGGATAGCTATCGGAACGCAGGGTATCAGGTGCCGGTATTGGGTCGGATTCCGTTACTGGGTGGGTTGTTCCGTTCCAGATCGAATCAGGTGGTGCGTGTAGAAAGGTTGTTCATGATTACGCCACGAGTAGCGAGTGGTATTGGTTTCGGTCCGGGGAAATATTCCGCGACGCTATCGGGAGATCAGAATCAGATCGTACAGGACTCCACCAAGAGGATAGACGCTATCGACACCCCTTATCGAGCACCGATTTCTTATTGGTCAGAGGAGTCAAGAACCCGAGGTGTGCAAGAGTTTGTTTCACAGACTGCAGGTACTCCACAGGCTGGTGTCGCGGGATCTAATAAGCAAAAAATACTGACAGCGTCGGCTGACCAGGCCGCCGTGGGCGCTTCTGGTGATGGTAGCTACGCCATTATTCAAGGCAATGTGTTTAGAACTCCGTTTAAGGTTGAAGAGTGGGTGACGGGCAACTAATGGCTACGCACACAAGATTCACTTCACGGGAGAACTTCAATGAATAGGAAAATTGATATAAAACTTACTGACGAACATACCACTGGTAAGTTTATTGTGACGTCAGGTATAAATGCAGGAGCAGAATATACCATCCGTGAGGGCGATACAGTAACGCTAGGGGCGAGCATTGATAGTGATATTGTGGTTCATAGCTCAAGTGTTGAGCAGTGGCTGGCCAGCATAGAAAATCGTTCTGGTGTGCTCTTCCTCACGGTGATTGAAGGCACGATTCTCCGCGATGGCGAACTGTTGGAAGCTGCTGTACCAGTGCAGATTGATGAGCGCAATATATTTGTTGTTGGTGATACCGAGTTTCGGGGGGCTTACGAGCGTAATCTTATCCTATCTGGAAAGCTCGGAAAAATACACCAGTCGCCTAATGAAGATAGCAAATCATCCAGCCGGATAGGGCCCTTGGTGCCTGGCCCCGGGCCATTGAATCCCGGGCAATTGCGAAAAGGAATTGATGAGAAAAGAAATAGTGTGCGCTCGGGCGTAAAGTACCTGTTGCTGGGGTTTTCAATTTTGTGTGTGGCAGTGGGTACTCTTTCAGCGATTTATGCTTTGACTGGCAGTGTGATCATGGTCAATGCAGCGCCCGGGCCTTCTTATTCAGCTTTTGAGGAGAAAATCGAAGCTCTGGATCTTGATACGTTCAATTTTGCAAGGGACGGCGATAAGTATCTGATTACCGGTATGGTGGATACACGTGAGCAGAAAAATCAGCTGCTGGGTATTGCAAGTGAAACTGACACTGTCGTGACGCTTGATCTACAGGTAAATGATGAACTAATCGAATCCATCGAAGACATTTACCGGGTCAATGGTATCAAGGCAAAGGCGCAGGTGCTTGAACCGGGACGTGTACGAGTTAACACCAAAACCAATGATGTCGACAAGCTGGATCTGGTGGAGCTGTCTGCCACGCAAGATATCCCGTCCCTGCAGCAGTTGGAGGTAATAAATGAACCTCCAGGAACAATAATGGAGCCGGCTAAGCCTGTCAGGCAGGATCCTGATAAACGAGTGACTTTGATTGCCGCTGGCACGAACGCTTATATCATGACACAGGACCAATCAAGGTACTTTGTTGGTGCGCTTTTACCTTCGGGGCATTTAGTTGAAAGTATCGAGAATGGCATTGTCATTGTCAGCAGGGGAGGGATGAAAGAAACACTGAAGTATTAGTAGCAATTCATTTATAGAGAATATAGGGGAGAATATTAATGTCAGAAATCACAACAGCACAAGTAACTTCGATGTTGTCGG
The DNA here is from genome assembly GCA_938041955.1 of uncultured Granulosicoccaceae bacterium. GTDB lineage: Bacteria > Pseudomonadota > Gammaproteobacteria > Granulosicoccales > Granulosicoccaceae. Next base: position 22,348 of record CALISD010000129.1, read on the forward strand.
CTAATTCCACCGGGCGTGGTAAAAACTCGAACAGCTGGTTTGAGGAAATGGCTGACGCATGGGGTTCTGCATTAAATGCTCAGGCCACTCGCATTGTGGAAAAAGCAGATGAGGTGGCCGGTGGTTTTGATACACCGGCAGAAATTACAGAGCTCACAGCTGAATCACTGCGTATGAACTTTATTTCTAATAGCTCACATACGTCATTGACCAGTGTCGGCTCAGCCTTGGAAACACTGGCGCGCAAGCAATAGTTGATGGAATATTCTATTTCCACTATGTGATTTGTGAAGTGCTTTGTATTGAATTGGAGGGCGTATTAAATGGAACCTATTACATCAAGTTCAACCACAGTCAGGCACACTGTTCAGGAGCCAATGGATATTGCCTATGGTGCTACTCTGGCTGAAGATGCAGAAGCCTTTGAAGCGAGTATGGCATTAGCCGAAAGGCGACTATCTGAGCCGGTAAGTGAAATAGCAAAAGCGGCCTTTGAGCCATTAAATTATATTAACCAGGAAGCAAAGTCATTAAGTGACTATGCCAGCTCGGCTGTTGCGTCCGGTAATGAATTAACTCCTGCAGAAATTGTTAATCTGACAGTTCAAAGTCATAAATTTCTGTTTCACAGCCAGTTGACGGCCAACGTTGCAAACAGATCTGCAGAAGGAATTCAGCAATTGTTCCGGCAGCAAGGATAGCGTGATGAAAATGCCAATTGCATTGCTGTTCGTCATTCTATTTCTCACCGGATGTGAGTCACAGGTGTTATTTTCTAACCTTACTGAAAGTGAGGCGAATGAAATAGCAGCAGCTTTATATTCTGCCAACCTGCCGGCTGACAAAGTGGCTGATAAAAAAGGCGGCAGCTATAAAATATTCACCAATCAATCTTCATTCTCGGATGCGGTCACGGTTCTGCAATTACGAGGTTTGCCGCGTGAGCGCTTTGCAAGTGTTGGTGAGGTGTTTGAGAAAGATGGCTTTGTATCTTCACCGCTTGAGGAGCGAGCCCGTCTCAACTTTGCTATAAGTCAGGAGCTCTCCCGAACTATTTCAAATATAGATGGTGTGGTGATGGCGAGGGTGCACTTAGCGGTGCCGAAAAAAGCTCACCTGGCAGAATCGGTGGAGCCATCGAGTGCTTCCGTTTTTGTAAAGCATCGTGCAGATGTAGATTTGGCCGGCAGTGTAGGAAAGATAAAGTCACTGGTCGTAACAGGTCTTGAGAATCTGCCCTATGACAATGTCACTGTGGCATTGTTTCCCGCACAACACGAGCCCACTCCGTTGAACGGCGCGACTGCAGCCGCACAGATAAGTAAGGCATCAATGGGAGAGATCAGCCCTACCACTATTGTTACCGCGCTAATTGTATTTTTTCTGTCGATAGCGGGTTTAAGGTTGATTTCGTTTATTAGAGCTCTGATTTTTTCTTCAGAAGAAAAGGATTAGTACGGTGTCTGCTGTCAACATGGAAGAGGCCAGAAGTAGCCGACTGTTTGCCGCTCGCGCAGCAGCACACATAGATTTGCTGAGCCGCCAGACAGGTATTGCAGTGGACGGTGTCCCGTGGCAGGTATTGTCAGCGTTACCGGACTGGTGTTTGACTACTAAAAAGGGCCGACAGGAATTGCTACGGGTATGTGGTGCTTTGTATCTCAGTCCGTCTATTCGTGTTTCGATTGATGGGCTGATATTGCGTAAATTGAGACACTTTGTCGGGTCGAATGTGTTTCATCACATTCGCTCTGCAGAGAAGTTGAATCATGATGTAGCGGTTAGCTTGGCGGCAGATGAGATTGAGATACAAGTAATGTCGTCTGGAACGTCTGTTCTGTTAGGTACGCTGCACGATAATAACCTCATCAGTCTTTACAGAGAATCTATTTTTGGTCTTCACACTCATGGTGTTAGCGCCGAGTTGGCGCATGATATTTATTCACAGGCGGCTTCTCTGGTAAATGAGAAATCAAGTAAAAATGATGTAGAAGGTACATCAATAGTGGACGAAATATTGGATTGTTAAGATTGCGCTTCTATGTCACAGGTCGGTGGATAAATCATGGCGTTAATTACATTTATTAATAATGAGCGACTCACTATGGGTTCGAGCCAGCTTGTGTACGGACCTGAAGAAATAAATTCTCTATACAGTGTGATTGAGCAAGCGGAACTGTTGCAAGACATTTTCTCGACTGAAATAGAAAAGACAGAAGCTGCTTGCAAGGCAGGTTATGAAGCGGGTTACGAAGAAGGGCAGACTGAGGGGTATGAGGCGGCTCTTGAGCATATCGCTGTCAAGCTAGTGGTACTCGCCAAAGAGGCAAGCAGCGCTCGAGATGAATTGGAAGAAAGCGCTGCCAAAATCGCTTTAAAGATTGTTGAAAAGATCGCTGGTGAAGTAGGTACAAAAGAGATGATCGCCGCGCTTGCTCAATCTGCCGCTAAGGATATGGTGTCGCGTGAACCTGTGGTACTGCGAGTGCATCCTGAAAATTTTGAATACATGAAACGTGAAGGGATACGGCGTGATCAGCCGGCATCCCGAATTGTCGAGGTAGTGAGTGATCCCGGGTTAAGTCAGATGGATTGTGTTCTGGAGACTGAGTTCGGCCAGATTAAGGCCGGTCTACAGACCCAGTTAAAAGTGTTGTCAGAGAGACTGTATGGAGACTGAACAGCGGGATAATGCATCGGCCGGTGTGTTGAACTTTGAGCATGTACCGGTGAATAATGACTCTGGTGACATCACAGATAGTAGAAGAAGTCATAATTTTGATGCGCTCCTAAATAGTGTTGGCAGTTCGGTTGAAGAGATAGGGCGGATCGTTCGTGCTTACGGTACCGCGGTGCACGTGTCAGGTATTACAGCCTATGTAGGGCAAAGATGCGTAGTTGATAATCCCGATACCGGGCGCAGAACCTATGGGGATGTAGTGGGTATTAAGGATAATCACGTTATTCTCTATTTGCTTGGGACACTTGAAGGTATTTCCAATCGTTCGGAGGTCAGGGTATCTCATAGAGGCAAGACAATTCCGTTTTCAGAATCACTGGCTGGCTGCATTCTTGATGGTGCAGGCAATTTTATTTATCAGCCGCATGATCAGTTAAACGTTAAAAACGTGTCTATTGATCGATCGGCTCCTGACCCGTTAACACGCAAACTTGTTGATACCATTTTCGCCACCGGTGTTAAGTCGATAGATACGCTTTTAACGGTGGGTGAGGGTCAAAGGCTTGGGATCTTCGCTTCAGCGGGTGTAGGTAAGTCGACTCTTCTTTCAATGTTCGCTCGTCACGCGGATACAGATGTAATTGTTATCGGGTTGATAGGTGAGCGGGGCCGGGAAGTACGGGAATTTATAGAGCATAACCTGGGTAGTGATGGTTTGGCCAGATCGGTGATGGTGGTGTCAACCTCTGATCGACCTGCAATGGAACGGGTTTCTGCAGCACTGACCGCGACCACTATAGCGGAAGGCTTTCGCGCGCGTGGAAAGCGGGTGTTACTTTTGATCGATTCCGTGACGCGATATGCGCGAGCACTGCGTGAAATTGGATTATCAGTAGGCGAACCACCGAGCCGCCGGGGTTTCCCACCCTCGGTTTTTGCCGAGTTACCACGACTACTTGAAAGGGCAGGTAATGACGATACAGGGTCCATAACAGCGTTCTACACCGTTTTAGCTGAAGATGAAGAAACCACTGACCCAGTCTCTGAGGAGGTGAAGTCAATACTCGATGGTCATATTGTATTGTCTCGTGCGTTGGGTGAGAAAGGGCAATACCCACCGATAGATGTATTAGCCAGCACCAGCCGGGTGTTTCGTCGCATCGTGACAGAGTCGCATCTAAATAATGCAACCCGTCTACGTTCACTGCTTGCTAAGTATCAAGAAAACGAATTACTACTGGCTATGGGAGAGTACAGCGAGGGCGTCGATGAGTTGGCAGATAAGGCAATAAGTAATAAGCCGTTGATAGACAACCTGTTAAGTCAGAAGCCAGACGAGGAATATTCTTTGGATCAATCTCTTGATCTACTGGCGGAGGTGATTCAATAGTATGGACTGCAACATTCATTCACTTCAACAATTGGCAGCGGTATACCAATATAAGCTGCGGGTCGCGCGTCGTGAGTTTGAGCAACAGCGCGGTTTAGTGGAACAATCTAAGGCAGAACTGACCGATGTCACCGCAGCGGTAGTGAGATTGGAAGCTAATCTTCACGATAATGCAACGTATATGCGTGTTGATGAGGTTTGCTCAAATGCCGTAAAAATGGTCTTCGCACTAAAATACAAGGCTCAGCTTGAATATGACGTTGATCGGGAGTCCTATTTTCTGGAGCTTGCCGAGGCCGATGTGCGGGAGCAATTGCAAGTGCTCTCCGATAAACGCAGGTTAATCGAGAAGTTCGAAACCAAGATTAAGGCAGTCGCCAATATAGTCAAAAGGGTAAATCGATCAATCGAGGTTCTGGAGGAGATATCGCAAGAAGAGGATTTTGAACAAACTTACTATTTGAGGGTTGCAGAGAATGTCTAATCTCAATAGCAGAGTGAGGTCCCAGAAGACACCTATTGCTCGAAATACGGCGAACGTTGCGTCTGGTCGAAGGAAAGTCACGGCGCAAATTGCAGCGAGTGATACGGATATAGAAAAATTCAATGACTTGCTGCGGGAGAAAAAACGTCTGCACAATAGAGTGGGTGAGCAGCGAACTGTGGAAAAAAAATCTGCTGCGAGTGTTATTGCGCAGCGCGCTTGTGTAGATGAGATAACAGTGAGTAACTCTGGAAATGATCATCGTCCACATGGGGGGGTGTTGGCAAGCAAAGGTCAATCGAATGGCGACGCTGATATTCAAACCGCCACACACGCAGACTATAGCCTTCGAATCTCATTGGGCTCAAATGCAACCGGCGCCAAGGTGGATACCAATATGGGAGGCATGGAATCAAAAACAGTAGAGTCAATTGTTGCTGTTATTCAGAGAATCGTAATGAACCAGCGGGGCACCAGTGAGAAAAAAAGATGGTCGATTCAGTTAGGTCTGCCCGGACAGGCAGTAATAGATATAGCGCTTGAGTATTCAGGGAAAGACGAATGGCAGCTAGGTTTTAGTGAGCACGATCGTTCAGGCGGTAGAAGAGACAGGCAGTTCGTTGAGACCGGTGGTAACCCTGTAGCAGTGGATGATATGGAGGCTCTTTACCATTGTGTAGAGGCGGGATTAAAAATGGCGCTTCCCCGCTTACGTATTACTGAACTGCACAAGTAGGGTGGTAGTGTTATGTCAACCGCTGACTTTACCCTAGAGACTCTGCCGCAGCAGATCGCAGCGGGTCACCCCCACTTCTCATTGCAGTCGATCGATTCCGTATCTGTGCAAGAGCTTGAGGGTGTATTAGATGTCATTACGGAGGAAATTATTCTCGTTCAACGGTCAACCGGTGATATCAAGTGGATGTCCAGCACTTGCAGAGGGGTATCGCATAAGTTAGGGGGCACAAAAAACATTGATGAATTTCCTTCTTTGCAAAAAATGATTAATGACGCGCTCCCCTTGGATGCTGGTATCAAGGTTCAATCGCGGTGGCATACCATTGACGTACAGTGGCAGCAGTACATCGGAGATAACCGCAAGTCTTCAATCTCGCTGTTGGTGCGCCCTGAGTATTCAGATCATATCTGGGTTCGTTTCTACCGGAGCAATGATCGTGAGGACTATGTTAGGCAGTCTCTCGCTGACCATGAGAAATTATTCAGTACCTCGCAAGCGATCTCTGTATCTGAAATGGTAACAACGCTTGCGCATGAATTAAACCAGCCGCTGGGTACACTCGTTAACATAGTAAACGGTATCAAGTCACGATTGAAATCTGATGATAAAAATAATCAGGAAATATTCGACGTACTAGAGTTGGCTCAAAAACAAGGGCAATTTGCCTCAGATATTTTGTTGAGGTTACGAGACTTTGCTCAGTCAAAAAAACCAGTCGTTGTGAAATGCAACGTTAGTGAATTGATTAGCAATACGCTGGCGTTACTGGACTGGGTTTTTGTTGCTGAGCAAGTCAATGTGAATTTTCACATTAAAGATACTGAGATTGTATTGGCTGGAGATGAGACTCTTCTGCAGCAGGTGTTAGTGAACCTGCTGAGGAACTCGGTCGATGCGATGGCAAAGCTCGACAGTGAGGAAAGAAGAATCGATATTACGGTGAGTAACACTGAGGAGAAAGTGGCAATAGCGATCTCTGATACCGGACATGGCATAGATGCAGATCATGAAAAGACCTTGTTTACCCCTTTCCGATCTAAAAAAGCCAATGGTATGGGGGTGGGTCTTAATATTTGTCGATCTTTTATTGAATTGCATCAGGGGCAGTTCTGGTTTACTCAAAACGAGACTCGTGGTTGTACAGCAAACATTCTGATACCTAATGGACTGGCAAATGAAACAGGAAAATAAGGTTTTCGTTGTAGATGACAACGATGATTTTCGGAGTTCGGTAGCCTGGATGTTAAGGGGAGGAGGTTATAGGACGGTTGAATTCGTGGACGGTGAAAAGGCAATAACCGCATTAAGGTTGGCTGAAAAATCCGACCTCTTTCGATCGTGCCTATTGCTTGATGTACGTATGCCACGTATGAGCGGTATTGAGTTTCATGAGCTCTTGAACCAGGCGCATATTCGAATACCTATCGTATACATGACGGGGCATGCCGATGTTCCATTGGCGGTGGAGGCAATGAAAAAGGGGGCGGTTACTTTGCTGGAAAAACCGCTGCAACCGGAGCAGTTAACCAAAGCAATTGAATCGGCGATTAATTCGTCTATAGCAAGCAATTCGAATTTGTTCCATTCTGATGTAGATGACGCCGATTGTGGTGAATTCATGACTAAGTTGAATCTATTAACGCCGCGCGAGAGGGATGTTCTAAACGGTATGGTAGAGGGTCAGGTCAATAAAATGATAGCGGTCAGTCTGGATATAAGTGTACGAACGGTTGAGGTACACAGGGCAAGGCTGATGAAAAAATTGGGAATTAGAACCGCGTCAGAAGCGGTAAAGCTGGTATTTCTATGTCAAATGAAAAGATAATGATCGCTAACAACACTATGGATAGGTTGCAGAAGCAGACGCCCGGCGTTTTAACCGATGATGGTGTTAATGGGGGTTTGGAACAGAATATAACTTCTATTTACTATGAGGCGCGTACCGTCGTTGGGGCTTTGGGTTTATCTATCACTACAAACGTTTTAGAACGTGGCTATATGTCACCGTTACAGTACAGATTGGAACTAAGTCGAATAGAACCTCTGGTACAACGCCTTGAGGATTGGCTCAGTGCCGCACTTTATTTCGAGCCAGCTGTAGAAATCACTGCGCCGCAAGTACTAAATATATTGATGTCAGATGATAATCGAAGCACAAAAAAAATCGGTGTTTATCTGCCGGTAGAAAATTGGCAATTAGCAGAAGTAGGGGATGATGGTTTTGATTTGGGGGTCTTGTCGTTTGAGTGGCTGGATTATTCCACTGAACTGGTACTGGCACGCTTCAATCTTTCCCCTGAAGAGCAAAACACAATACAGGCTAAAGCCACTGTACTATTGCCTCAATCGTTCGAGCCCTCATGGTGCTCAACGCTTTATGTGCCTGCCATAAATGGATGTCTGGACGGTCGAATTGCCGAGACCGGGCTGACATGGTTTCCTGGGAAAACCCTTGCTGTGGCATCCTCGCAGGAATACAACGATTGCCGGATTGATTGTGATGAAGTGATTAGTTTTTGCTCTGTATCTGCAAAAACGTTTTTCAATCATGAGAGATCGAATTTAAGTGAAATAATCAGCAGGCGGTTTAGTGAGCATGGATGTGTAATACGATGCAGTAATGGTGTGGAGGCGTTAGGCAGCCTTATAGCGATTGGAAAGGGTATGGGGCTTCACATTAGCCGAGTAAACGGCCATTTATAGGGATATTAAAACGACATTGTTATGGATCTTACTTCCTTTACGCCATCTTCAGCACTGCTTACGGTCATTCTGATCGCGTTAGCACCATTCGTTGCGGTGATGGTTACATCGTTCACCAAAATAGTGGTGGTGTTATCTCTGTTGAGAAACGCCTTGGGTGTGCAGCAGGTGCCACCGAACCTTGTTATTAATGGTTTGGCCATGGTGCTGACAATTTATGTTATGTACCCCGTAGGTCATCAGATGATGGATAATATCGCTAATACTGATCAGGTGGCCACCACAACCGAAGGGCTTCTTGAGATGGCAGATGTTGGAAAAGAACCGGTGAGGGAGTTTTTGCTTAAGCATTCGCATGAACTGGAAAGGGCGTTTTTTCATAATACTGTACAAAAAATGAATGAAGGTGAGAATCTTCCCGATGTGCAGTCGAGTGATTTTGTGGTGTTGCTGCCGGCGTTTACCGTTAGTGAGTTGTCAGAGGCGTTTCAGATTGGTTTTTTGATCTATCTGCCATTTATAATTATAGATCTTGTTGTATCTAATATATTGATGGCGCTGGGGATGATGATGTTATCGCCGACTTTGGTTTCTCTTCCGTTTAAGTTGCTGTTGTTCGTTATGGTTGATGGTTGGGCTAAGCTATCCCATGGTCTTGTTATTTCGTACTTAGTGTAATGCTGAGCTCAGACATTATCCAGTTAACCCAGCAGGCTTTGTGGCTGGTGCTTTACCTTGCGGCACCACCGGTTCTGGCTGGTGCCGTTTTCGGTTTGCTGGTGGCTTTTGTACAGGCGGCAACACAGCTACAAGAGCAGACCTTTCAGTTTGCAGTAAAGTTGTTTGCTATTGTAATCACCCTGTTTATTACAGCTTCTCTGATGGGTGCAACCCTGTATCGCTATACAAATCGCATATTCACTGAATTCCCATCGATGGTTGCAGGTGGTTGAATAGGTGTGCGGAAAATAGAAAATGGAAGACTCTGTTTTATACGGGCTGTTGTCAGAAAAAGTATTGCTTGTCGGGTTGTCAACTCTGAGGCTTATGGTTGCACTGCTGGTAATACCTGTTTTCTCTGATGAAATTGTACCGCCTCTGGTGCGCAATTCTTTGTTTGTGACACTGGCGATTGTGGTGGTCTATTTACAACCAGATAAAGATATAGATACGCTAAGTGTTTCGGGTTGGATGGCATTGGTTGGAAAGGAAATATTTATTGGTTTGGTGATCGGTTTCTTCTTAGGTTTGTTTTTATGGGCGTTTGAAGCGGCAGGAACGGTTATCGATACCCAGATTGGCGCTTCAATGGCGACAGTCTATGATCCAATTTCCGGGCATGATGTAACACTGTTTGGTGATTTTCTCGGACGATGGGTTAACTTTGTTTTTGTCGCATCGGGAGGGCTTTTGTTTCTTGTTTTGGCGGTTCTTGAAAGCTATATGATTTGGCCTGTATATGAACCTATACCAAATTTAAGGGCTGCGACGGTGGTGTTTTTTGAGAATGAATTCGGTCGGTTTATTAAGCTGGTGCTGATGATTTCATCTCCCATCGTTGTGGTTATATTTCTTGTTGATATGTCTATGGGAATGATTAATCGCTTTGCAAGGCGGCTGGACATATTATTTCTATCGCTTGCGATAAAAGGGTTGGTCGCGTTGGTGATGATGTTGATACTAATCCCGACAATGATCGAGATATTACACATGCAGCTAGATCTACACAGAAGTGGGCTTGTTAATATTACGGATAAAATTATTGGCATATAAAGTCATTGTCAGATAGCGGTAAGCGTTTAATGATTCTAAGGCGTGTTGTTAGGCTGCTTCAGCTGAGTATGGTGTTAAGACAGGAGGTAAAGTCATGGTAACTTCGCAAGTTTTAATGAAATATGGTGCTGTTTTTTTGGTTTTGTTGTTGCAAGCGTGCGCGAGCAATAATGTAGACAATAAAGTACCAGATGCCGAGAACATAGAAGCTGGTGAGATCCTCAGGGTAAAACTAGGCAGAAAGGTCGATCAGCCATTGATGCTGATAGCTACCGATCTGGTCGGTGCACTGTCGCAAATTTCACAGTTTGATACTGAAACAATCACTATTGATATGCCGGTGGCTATGTCTTATTTTGGCCGGGCGGTTCGAAAAGCCCTGAAGTCAAAGGGGTATGACGTAAGGGAGGTAAGGACGAACGCGGCGGGAAACTTGTTGCTTACTTCAGTTGAGAGAAAAACCAGTGCTGAGACTGATGATATATTTACCTATGTAATCAAAGTGAATGATGTCGCCCTGAAAAGGTCTTACTCGATTCAAAATCGAGTAGTAGTGCCTGTTTCTTCTTTGTACGTGCGTGGTGCAAGTCCCCGTTCTATCGTACTAGATGACAGGATTTTCGTTTCGGAAGACTATTGGCGCACAAGCTATAAGGCGTCTGACACTAGCAGGCAAGTTGCTGGTAATAGCAGTGCTTCCGAGATATCTGGACCAGATGAGTCGTATCTTTGTACGCCCGAGGGTAAAGGCAAGAACACAGACGGTTGGGTTTGTTGGAAGCACAAGTCCGGTAAACAATGGATTGATGCCTCGACGAGGTCATCGCTGCTTAAGTCTGGAATGGTTGCCTACTCTATTCAGTGGGATGAATTGAATGCAATGCCGGATGTGGAAATCATTGATGTTGTTTCGGGCGTGAACTAGTTCGTGCCTGCATAAGATGGTGTCAATATCTTTACAATACATCGTCAATAATAAGTTGATTGGAAAATTGATGCTGAAATGGTGAGAAGTTATTGCGTCCGAAAGCGGTTTCGGGATAGCATCCTCCAGATGACTGACACAGTAATTCACATCAACCTGGCTTAATGAAACGCACAACGCTAAAAGATCTCGCCAGATCCCTTGATCTGACGGAAGGTACTGTCTCAAGGGCGTTGAACGGCTATGCAGACATTAGCCCCCGCACGGTAGACCGTGTTCAACAGGCAGCGGTAAAGCTTGGCTACAAGCCGAATCAAAACGCGCGGTTGCTAGCGACAGGTGGGGTTGCTGAGGCGGTGGCCTATGTTATTCCTCAAAACCATAGTTCTCTTGCTGAACCGTTCGTTGCACAGTTGCTGCGTGGTCTGGATGATTCGCTTTCAAGGCGTGGTTGGGATCTATTGGTGTCTCATTCCCGCAGCGCAGAAGACGAGGCGGAAAAAATAAGCCGTCTGATTACCTCCGGGCGCGTCAGTGGAGTGTTGCTTACCAGACCGTTTCGCAACGATGCCAGAATCAAGCTTTTGCAGGAGGCCAAATTTCCATTTGTGGTGCACGGTCGCTCCGCGCACTGCGAAAACTATGCGTGGTATGACATAGATAATGAGCTGGCAATCAAAACCGCGACTTTGCATCTTATTGAGCAGGGCCACAGCCGGATCGGTTTTATCGGTGCGCCGCTTTATTATAACTTTGCCTACCAGCGTTTGGAGGGATACAAACTGGCGTTGCAGGAAAGCGGCATTGACTATGATGAAACAATTGTAGAGATCACCGAGATGCGGGATGACGCCGGTGAGAGTGCTGCAGCAAATCAACTCGATTCAGATCATCCACCTACTGCGTTCGTCTGCGTATCTGATACTCAGGCGCTCGGTGTACTTGCCGCTGTCAGAACGCGTGGTTTGACAGCAGGTGCAGATGTTTCAGTAATTGGCTACGACGGTCTTAAAATCGGACGTCATGCCAATCCGCCATTGACCAGTATGGCGCAACCTCAGGTTCAGTCAGGTCGTGAACTCGGTGATATGCTTTTGGCTATCATCGATGGAGACGACCCGACCAAACATCAAGTTCTAAAACGTGCAGAATTGCTTCTGCGTAATACCGTCGGTCCTGTAGTTAAGGATCGCAATTACCATTAACGCTAAACAAGGATTTATCTATGTTTAAAACCAAGTTACTTTCGGCCGCTGTGATTGCGTCGGCGATGGCGATTCCAGTCAGCCATGCCGATACCATTAAATTCTGGACGATGGAAATACAGCCGGAGAGAATGGCTATTCAGGAAAAGCTGGCTGAAGGTTTTAAAGCTGCCAGCGGGCACACTGTTGAGGTGATTCCTGTTGAAGAAGCAGAAATTTCAACCCGAACTACTGCTGCATTTGCGGCGGGTGATTTGCCGGATGTTTTAAACCATACAGTTCAGCACCTTCTGCCATTTGCTGAAGCGGGTATCCTTGATACTTCTGCTGCCACGGACGTAGTAGAGAAGCTTGGCGTTGATACCTATGCAGCGGGTGCTGTGAATATGGCTAAGTCAAACGGTGAGATAGTATCTGTTCCGACCGATGGCTGGACGCAGTTGGTTGTCTACCGTGCTGACCTCTTTAAAGAAGCGGGCCTTAGCGCACCGAAGTCATTCGCAGACATTGAAGCGGCTATCGCTAAATTGCACAATCCGCCTGAAATGTATGGTTTTGTTGCTGCAACCAAAATTGATGAAACCTACATGATGCAGCTCATTGAGCACATCTCACTTGCAGCGGGTTATTCACCTGTTAACGCTGATGGTTCAATCAATGAAGATACTGCAGCGCTTAAAGAAGTGCTTAAGTTCTACAAGGTTATTGCTGATGCCTCCCCTGAAGGTGAGCTGTTCTGGAAGCAGTCTCGTGAACAGTATTTAGACGGTAAAGCGGCGATGATCATCTGGTCGCCTTCCTTGCTTGATGAGTTGGGTGGTCTGCGTGACAGCGCGCCTGTCACTTACGCATCGGACACCACTTCAAAAGAGCTTGCTGAGAAAACCGGTTTTGTCACAGTGTTCTCCGGTCCGGGTAATGATGCCGGTGCGGCGTATGCAGACGTTCGTTATCTTGGTATCACTGCAGATGCCAATACTGATGTTGCAGCAGCATTTGTTGAGTATGTTGTTTCAGAGGGCTATGGCCACTGGTTGAGCCAGGCGCCTGAAGGCAAGTTCCCGGTTCGTCGTGGTGATGCTGCTGGAAGCACCCTGTACGAAGAGCTTTGGGCGACATTGCCAGTCGGTGTTGATCGTAAAGCGCCATTGGGTGATATCTATCCCAAGTCTGTGATAGACGATATTGTTGCTGGTCTATCTGTGGGTAATCGTTGGGGTGTTGAGTCTGGTAACCTGGCTACTGCTTCGAAGATCGTCAATGCCCGTGTTATGTCTCAGGTGATTCGCCAGTTTGTTGATGGTGAGCTATCCATAGACGACGCAGCGGCAATGATAGTAGAGAAGCACAAAGCACTTTAACTTAGTGCTTTAGTCTTCTACTTGATATAAACGGCGGGGTAATCTCCGCCGTTTTTTCTTGTCAATAAAGAGCTACATGAACTCATCAAGACAGGTGCATTTACCGAAAGCAGTTCCTCCCAAAGGGCGTGGCCCGCTTGGTTCCGGGGAAATGCGATTGGCTTACACAATGATATTGCCAACGCTGCTGATAGTGTTGTCGATAGTGTTGTTGCCGTTGCTTGCCAACTTCTGGATTAGTTTTAAACCGGTCGAACTTGGAGATTTGCGGCCACCTACGATTCTCTCTAATGAACGACTTAAGCCTTCACCAAAAGCCGTGGGTGAGCAGGCAGAGATCAGCTATCGCTTAAGAAACACCTCTCAACGTGGAGTCGTGGCGGATAGCATACTCACAGATACCATGCCTGATGGTTTAGTCGTCAATGGTGAGCTTGATAGTCGATGCCAACTTGATGGCAACCAGCTTAAATGTGATCTTGGAACATTTGTTCCCGCCAAGCGTGAAACACTGAACATTGCCGTGACGGCTACCCGTGAATACCTGGATAACCCGATCAATCCCAGAGCCAGCAAGCCTGTAATTTCAGGGGATCCTGATAATATCCTGACCAATAGTGTATTCAGCCTGAAAAACTACAAGAAGGTTTTCTCTGGTAGTGAATTCTGGAAAGTACTGCGTGTGTCGTTGTACTACACCATCTTCGGAACGATTGGCGCGCTGTTGTTCGGGTTATTTGCAGCACAGTTGCTCAGTACAACATTTCCCGGGCGGGGTGTATTACGAGGTTTCTTTCTATTCCCCTATGTGGCACCGGTAATTGCAGTGGCATTTGCCTGGGTGTTAATACTGGATGCAGGGCCTGGTGGTACGTTAAACGCTATTCTGATGAAAATTGGTGCGACCGACGGCCCGATTAATTTTCTCGGACGAAGGGCCACACCGATATCATTCTTTGGCCTTACATTTGATTTTCCGGTGGCGTTGACGACGGTTATTTCCTTTGAGGTGTGGCGGTATTTTCCTCTGTCGTTTCTTTTTATACTGGCGCGCATGCAGTCAATGTCGAGTGAAACATACGAGGCGGCAGAAATTGACGGGGCCACTCCGCTGCAGCAATTCTGGTATATCTCTCTGCCTCAGCTGGCGGGCATATTAGCGGTGATATTCCTGTTACGTTTTATCTGGACCTTTAATAAGTTCGATGACATCTTCCTGCTCACCGGCGGAGCTGCAGGTACCAGGACATTAACCGTCGATATTTACGAACAGGCGTTTGCGGTGTCGAACCTTGGGGCAGGGGCGGCGGTGGCAGTGGTGGTATTTTTTGTGCTGCTAACCTCTGCGTTGTTGTTATTTAAATTCTCACCACAAGATGATGGCTGATGCGGATCGGTAATACATTTTTTATCACGCTTGTTATTGGCGCCTTGTGGGGAGCAATCTACACGGTTGTGTTTAGCGTATTGGCGATGCTGATATCCGGTGAGACGATCATCCCTGATGTTGGTGTCGCGCTTTTCAGCGGGGTGGCAGGCGCGGCCAGTTATATATTGCACCCTGCAAAAGGCCGGTCGTGGTATTGGGTGTCTGTGTCAGCGGCTCTTGCGTTAGTGGTCTACGTGGTAGTAACCGGAGTGATGGGTAGTTCAAATGAGCTTACTGTATTAACTTTTGGTACCGCTGTGGTGACTTTTCTGATTGCCGCCGCCAGTTGGCATTTGTGTTTAAACGGCATGGGCTCAGAAAGTCAGGTGCGTTACCAGCTTGAAGTAATATTTCTACGTGTGATGAAAGGCCTGGGGTTTGTATTTTTCAGCATCATAGTCGCGTTGCCGTTTTATGTGATGCTAATGACAAGCTTAAAAAGCCAGCAGTCTCTGCTGGCTAATCCACTTGACCTATCAATTGACCTTACTCAAAACCCGCAGCAATTATTCCGAAGTTACATTGAATTGTTTACCAAATATCAGTTTGGGCAATTTCTTTTGAACTCAACAATTGTGTCTGTTGTAACGGTGATCATTACCTTGTTGTTTTCAATACCGGGTGCTTATGCAGTATCGCGTTTGCGTTTTCCGGGAAAAGAGGTGATGGCTCGGTCGATCTTACTGATCTATATGGTACCGGCGATAGTGCTGGTCATACCGTTGTATGCAGTATTTTCTCAACTCGGGTTGCGTAACTCGCTGCTTGGCTTAATTATCGTCTACCCGGCCACCACCATTCCAGTGGCGGTATATATGTTTCAGGGATATTTCCGTGGCCTGCCTTATGAGCTTGAAGAGGCCGGTTTGATGGACGGGTTGACTCGCGTTGGGGTGATACTGAAGATCACCCTGCCGTTGTCGCTTCCGGCAATAGCTTCTGTTTCTCTGTATATTTTTATGATCGCATGGAATGAATTTTTGTTCGCGTTCATGTTTCTGGACGACCCTTCAATTTTCACACTGTCCAGAGGGGTGCAATCATTAAATACATCAGAGATCCCCAGGCAACACCTAATGGCCGGTGCGGTAATCGCCACGCTGCCAGTGCTGGTATTGTTCTTGTGGTTTGAAAAATTTCTAGTTGCCGGTCTGACCGCCGGTAGTGTGAAAGGATAGTAAAATGTCAAAGCTTGATGAACAGGCCATAGCCATTCTGCAAAAGAACGACCGTGGTGGATATACCGTACCCACTGCACGGTTGTACCCTTATCAATGGAATTGGGATTCCGCGTTTGTCGCGTTGGGGTTTCTAACCTTTGATCGAGATCGGGCGTGGCGGGAAATTGAGCTGTTGTTGGAAGGGCAGTGGCATAACGGCATGATTCCGAGCATTATCTTCCGTCGTGATGACCCGGATTATTTCCCCGGGCCTTCTTCGTGGCAAACGCAAACTGCGTGTGATCCTGTACCGTCAATACCTTCAACAGGTATATCGCAGCCGCCGGTATTGGCAAGCATTCTACTGACTATGGTAGAGACCGGTGGTGAAGAGGATAAGCGTCGTGCCAGTGCTGTATTTGATCAAGTACTGAAGTCACACCGTTGGTTTCAGTCGGAAAGGTTGTCACCTGTGAGTAATGCGATTACCACGGTGCACCCATGGGAGACAGGTCGTGATAATTGTCCCGATTGGGAGCTTGGGCTGAATACCATGCAGATTGATCCGAACCTGGAGTCGTATGTAAGAAAAGACATTGAGCATGCGAACCCAGATCAGCGCCCGAGTCATGAACAGTATGACAAATACCTGACCATGGTGAAGTTCGGCAGAGATCAAAACTGGAATCAAAAAGTGATTACTGCGGACGGGCCGTTTACCATGGCTGATCCCGGTATTCACTTTATCTTATTGCGTGCGAATAAAGATCTGTTAAAGCTCGCTAAGAAGATGGGTAAGGAAGATGCGGCAGCTGAACTTGAAGGGTTTGTCGAACATGGTAATAGCGCCAGTGATTATTTCTGGAATGAGTCACTCGGTGCATTTACTGCCCGCAATCTGATCAACGGGGAGTTCTCTAACGGGTTCAGCAGTGCCAGTGCACTGTGTTTTTACGCTGGTGCAGGATCAGAACAACAGCACAGTAGAACCATTGACCACATGAAAAGAATTGCTTCCAAAGTGAAGTTCATGATGCCAAGCTGGGATCCGGATGCAGATGATTTTGATCCGCAGCGTTATTGGTGTGGTCCGGTGTGGCCGCAGATGAACTACATTATTGCTACCGGCCTTGAGGAGCACGGTCACACGCAAATGGCTGACAACATTCGTCGAAATCTGGGGCAGGTGATTGAACAGTCCGGCTTTAGAGAGTGCTTTAATCCGGTTAGCGGTGAAGGATGCATTGGCACTGACTTCTCATGGACGGCAGCTATCTGGTTAGCCTGGGCGTCGCCCAGTAAACAAGAGTTGGCTGCTTAGAATGGGCGCTATAAGACTTGAGAAAGTAGAAAAGTGGTTTGGTGATGTTCAAGTCATCAAAGGTGTTGATATAGAGATCAATGATGGCGAGTTCGTTGTTTTTGTCGGGCCATCCGGTTGTGGTAAATCTACCTTGCTGCGAATGATAGCCGGACTGGAAGATACCAGCCGTGGCATCATATGGCTCGATGACAGAGATGTCACCGGTCTGCCTCCGTCTGGTCGAAAGTTATCAATGGTGTTCCAGTCCTACGCTCTGTACCCGCATATGACGGTAGGCCAGAACATGGGCTTCGGCTTGAAAACTGCCGGGGTAGATAAGGCGATTATCGATCAGAAGGTGGAGCAAGTGGCAGACGTGTTAGAGCTGCGCTCCTATCTTGATCGTAAACCTAAAGAGCTATCGGGTGGCCAGCGACAGAGGGTCGCTATTGGTCGTGCGATTGTACGGGAACCCGTCGGGTTTCTGTTTGATGAGCCATTGTCTAATTTAGATGCTGCGCTGCGTGTACAGATGCGCTTTGAGATTGCTAAGTTACACACCACGCTAAAGACCACCATGGTCTATGTTACCCATGATCAGGTAGAGGCCATGACGCTGGCCGACCGGATTGTTGTTCTAAAAGATGGTTTGGTGATGCAGGTGGGGTCACCGGCTGAACTTTATAAACGACCGGATAATCTATTCGTAGCACAGTTCATTGGTAGTCCTAAGATGAATATTATGCCGTGTACAGTTGACGGTTCGTTATTTCAACTGCCTTCGGCAAGGACGGGGCATTACAGCGGCACCAGTTCATCGGTTGCGCATGTGGGAGTCAGGGCTGAGCACGTGAGTGTGGTTGATTACGGGCAGGGTGAATGCGATGCCACTGTAGAAGTTGTCGAGTATCTTGGTGCAGATACATTCTTACTGCTGGATAGCGGCCAATTGGGCCAGTTATCTGTGCGCATACCGGGTGATAGTTCATTAAAACCGGGTGATATCGTCGGGCTGTCGTTTGATGCCGCCCATACCTTGTTTTTTGATGACCAGGGATTTGCGGTCAGTTAGGCTATGGGGTCCTGACGCAGTTAATTCAATTGTTATAGTGATCGCAAACTATAGACGAACCCCCATCACCGGTTCACAAATGACTACCTGGGTTTCAGCAAAACAGCGCTTGGGCCACACAATAATCACTACGGTGTTCATCTTTCGCTGAGTTAAGCAGATACAGCCAGTGTTCTTAGAGAAACGGTTGGTTGTAAGTCATGGAAGTTGTGAAGTCGTACAAGCCTTTAGTCGGGGTAATATTTGCCGTCCAATTTGCGTTGATGGCCGGATGTGATTCTGCCAAGGTGGCGCCGGATGGCAATGACACTGCGGAGGTGGAAAATGGACCTACAGCCGGTTCACAGATACCTATTGGCGCTGCCCAGAGCTCTACAACTCTTCCAGAATCATCACCGGTGCAAACACCAGTAACGGCACCCGTGGAGACGTCACCTGCGGAAATAACTGCTCAGGCGATCGATGGGTATATCGTAGGTGGCGATGTATTTTGTGATGGGCAGATGGTTGGCCTGACGACAGCGGGAGGGTGGTTGGCTTGTCCTTTTGGCACCTCACTAATATCCGTTGTGGGTGGTCAGGATGTTGGCTTTGATGTGTCTGCCACAGATGGTGGAACTGTATTCATGGGTACGCTGCAGGCGCCCGGAGACGCACGCTACGTTACTCCTTTAACAAGTCTTGCCACAAAAATGGCCTCGACAAACGGAGTGTTTGACAAAAGCAAGTACATTGATTCAGTTAATGTGATTGGTGACCGACTGAATATCGCTGGCCTGGATCTGAACAACAGTCCAGTAAATGATGTGGTGTTGGCACGGGTAAATACTCAATTGAATCTACTGGTAAGCCAATTTGCAACTACCACGGATGACTATGCTCTGGCGATGCAAGCAGTAGGTGATCTGTTTGTCGAGAACGCTGCTATCAATCTTACAGACAGTGCAGCAAGCATTAGTGCACTTAATGAGGTGCTTATATCCAGTGCTCCACATCTGGCATTGGAACCAGCAGCGCAAGTGGATGTGACTGATAGTATTGAGCCTGTTGTAACAGGAGTTGAAACGGCGCCATCAGTTGCTGATATAGATGAAGTGGTTGAGGAGCTGCAAGTTGCACCAGTGGCGTTTTCTATCGATAGACTTGCAAGCGTGTTCAGTTTCTCGGCTTATCATGCTACTTACTATGGCCCAGATAGACAGTATAGTCAGTACTATGACATTGACAGCTATAGCCTGGCAGATTTTGAAGCTAAAAACATCAGCCTAAAAGTTGATGGCTGGGAAAGGCATGTGGGATTCTACGCGAGCGCCTTTACCGTCGAGAGAACGGTGGTTGATGCCAGTGTTGATGTCGCGGTAGATATTGAATCTGTTTCTGATGATCGTCGATTGTCCGTGACAGTGAAAGGTGTGAAGATATCAATGCAGGAAGGTGATTTCCGTAGTATAGAAATTAATACGCCTCAGCAGGCTGTGATGAACGCTAGATATATTGACCTTAATGGGGTTGTCACTGATGTTAGTGAAAATGCTGATGAAGATCTTATAGCTTCATCTGAAAATCGATTCTTTTCCATTAATCTTGAGAGAGTCGAAAACGTCCTGCATAAGAATGGCTATTCGAGCTTTCTGAGAGAGGTGGGGGACTACCGTGTCACAATGGTTATTGATGGCATAAACTTCCATATCACTGACACTGGTGTTGTGAGGCAGCCTGCTGTATTCACAGTCGATACAGCTTATGAGAGTATTTCCGGGTTGGGTTTGCAGGGATACGTATCGCTAATACCGGGAGAGCAGCCAAATACTGTGCCTGATACAACTTCTACAGGGTTGCCAGATACTGACTATACAGATTATCCAGACGTGAGTTACCCGGACATAAGTTATCCGGATTATCCAGCGCCTGTGGATGCTACGCCTGATGTCCCGGCACCATCTCCTGAAGGCAGTAACAACATTGTTGATGAAGCTGCCAACGTAGGGTGTGAAGCGGGTAGTGCAGAGTTTCGTGTGGCCATGCTCGAATCGATTAATGCTTCGAGAAGAGAAGCGCGCATGTGTGGCACTTCCGAGCATGCGCCTGTATCTGTGGTTGGGTGGAATGAGTCCCTAAGCGAGGCGGCCTTAGCACACGCCAACGACATGACATCAAGTAACTTCTTCTCGCATAGCGGTTCAGATGGTTCGTCTGTTTCGAATCGTGCTGATACGGTGGGATACCCATGGCGTGCTATTGGTGAAAACATCGCTGCTGGTCAGTTGGATGTGGCTGAAGTTCATAACGGGTGGCTGAATAGCCCCGGTCATTGCAGAAACATAATGAATAACCTTTACTCAGAGGTGGGAGCTGCCTGTGTCAGTGACTCCGGCACTGATTTCGGTACTTACTGGGTGGTGGTATTTGGTTCATCTAGATAGTACTCATAAGATTCTTTAGTCTGTCGCGATAGTCTTGCGCAAGCTGTTCTTTGTTCAAGCTGTTCTTTGTTGCTGTGTTGTCAAAAGCTGGAATTAAGGATCCCTTATTCAGCTGTTTGTATTCTATGGGTTGAAGTGTGTTCTGTTTAAAGTGGCTCGTAGTAATTTCATTGGCGTATTCACCGTCCATTCTGGGTTCGGCTTTGTCAGATAGTTTTGGCAATTCGCCAGATAATACGTATATAAACCTCAGCATTCAGTACAGATCCGTTGGCAAGACGGTCGGCTATTCACCGAATCTTCCCGATGGTGGCCAGGCGGAGCCTGTGAGGCGCACACGCTTTAACGAGCGTTTGGCCGAAATCTCATGGAGTAACGGGCATGCTCTGTCTGTTCGTGGTGTGATATCAGAACGGCGGTTCACATCACTGCGTGATAACTTCGAATTTAATGGTACCGGATTGGGCGTGAGGTACCGTTTCAAGTCAGGCAGCAGGGGAGACACCGCTTTAACATTTGATTTTCATTCAAATCGTTCAGATAAGATAGATAAAAACTCATTTACCACTGTTGGAAACACTGTTATAAAATCGATGGCAGTCCATCATCCTTCCGACAGTCTATGGGGTATTGGTCTTGCGCGTGAAGTGTTGCTAGATGGTGCTACCCGCTTGGAAGTCTATGGTGGTGTTGGCCGAACAGATAGTAAACACTCCGGGATTAGCGGGCAGCTTGATCGTGGAAATTGCAGTTACCGGTTTGATTTTAATGCTCAAGGCGGCACGGTGAGTCAGATCGACCAGTGTGGTTCCGTAAGAGCACTTACCAGAACGTATCCCAGTGATTTCTCTGTAGAGCAAGATTTTGGTGTATCACCTGTACTCGATATGAGAAATAAGTCAGTGTTCTTTAGGGTGGGCGGGTCTGTCCGTAAGCGCTTTAACAAATGGACACTGTCGTCCAGTTACAATTTTCAGCGATACTCACGGTCCGGGTTGGATGATCGCATACTTGATGCGGGTGGCGGCGTGTATGATACCAGTCACGCATTATCTGCCGGTGTTGCCTATCAGTACGACAGGAAGCTGTCATTTGATGCTGAAGCTCTGTATCACAAGCACAGGTATCTTGATCAGGTGCCGGTTCTATACACTCGTGTGACATCGCATCGGTTTGACAAGCCGGCAATCTTTTTATCCCTGGCGGTAAATTACCGATTTTCCCTTTAACCTGATGCTGTCAATACCACTCAGGTAATCGAATAGCGTCTATATTAAGGCCACAAATATTCCCTGTTAATTTGCAGTGGACAGAACATTCCGGCTGATTGTAGTACTCGTCGATCTAGTCACCAATATGTCTTGCCCGAAATGCCATGCCGGTATCCGCCCGTTTTCACACAGTTTAAGAAAGTAGAGCAGGTGTATCGCTCTATTGATCTGTTGAGACAGTGCATGAAAACGTTACTGGACTAGGATTCCAGGGTTGAATCTCGGTAACTTGTTAGCGTTGTCGTTGCGCCGGACATATCATTGCACTGGCTACTTTTACAAGGCCTGCCAGTTCGAGTTGTTGTCTGTCGTCGTTCAAAGTATTCTGATGGTACACATTGTGAATATCGGAATAACAAATGGCATCAATATATCGCGGTAGTTGTCTTTGCGGGCAAGTGAGTTTCGAAGCCAGTGGGTTCAGCGATAAAGCTGCGGCTTGCCATTGCACCATGTGTCGCAAGTTTCACGGCGCGGCATTCGGTACTTTAGTAGAGGCCATGCAATTTAAATGGGTATCTGGTGAAGGCTTGCTGCAAGACTATAAAGCCGACAATGGCACGGTCAGAACATTCTGTAGAAATTGCGGTTCCAGCCTGGGCTTTCGATCAGAAGGTGCAGGTTTTGATGCGTTTGAGGTGGCGATAGCGTGTTTTGATGATGATATTCCAGTAAAAATAGACGCTCATATCTATACCGCCAATAAAGCCTGCTGGGTTGAACCAGACGGACAGGTGCCTAATCATGCTGAAGGCAGACCGTGAGTAATCGAGCTTATTGTGATGACTGACTTAAATACTTCTGTGTTGTTGGTGATTGACGTGCAGGTGGGTATTGATGCTCTATTTTCGAGTGAAAGAAACAACTTGGACGCAGAATCAAACATACAAAAGCTAATCAATAACTGGCGTGAGCGAGGGGTGGAGATTATCCATGTTAAGCACAACTCCACTGCTGCAGATTCACCTCTACGCCCCGGGCAAGCGGGAAACGACTTTAAGCCGGAAGGTTTGCCATTGGCGACCGAGCAGTTATTTGAAAAAACGGTAAACAGTGCATTTATAGGTACGGGTCTTGAAGCCTATCTGAAGGAAAGAGGTGTTACTGATCTCGTGATTGTGGGGCTGACCACAGATCACTGTATATCGACTTCAACCAGAATGGCCGGCAACCTCGGGTTTGACGTTTCCCTGGTTTCAGATGCGACTGCGACCTTTGGTCGTACTGCACCTGATGGTGAGACTTACTCCGCAGAGCAGGTCCATAAGGTCAATCTGCTAAGCCTTCACGATGAGTTTTGTCGGGTGGTTACCACTGAGGAGGTATTGCAGCGTGTAACGTAGAAGGATCATTTCTACATATTTACGTTGTTAGCGCTTCGGCGCAGGTGAGGAAGTTATGAGAGTTGTTTTTTGTGCTGTGCTATTGCTGTTTTCATTTCAGGTTTCTGCGAATGATTATACCTACGAGAAGATTGCCAGCAGATATTCTCAAGTTGCGATGAGCCAGAAAGACGTTTTAAATTTCAAAATGCAGGGCGAGTGTTTGGTTGGTTTGAAGGAACTTAATTTCAAGAAGAACAAAACGTTTGATCCGATAGCCGAGTGGACAAACTATCGCAGTAAGTCTCTGTTGGAACAGTTCCCACCGTGTGAGGTGTTAATCATCATGCAGTTGGCGAAAAAGAAACTGACAGATGCCGGGACAAATTAGATTGCCTGAGTTGGTCAGCTTGTGGCTGTGCGGGAAGTTCGGTAACAAACTTTCCACTGCCACAGTCGTCAGAGCAAGGCGGAAAAATGCAGGCATAGCATTGGCCTAGGTCGAATTTTCCTAACGCAGCTAGGGCGGTTGTGGCTTCGATCCATGTTACCGAACTTTCCAAACAGCCCACTAACGCCGGGGTTCTAACTGTTGCTTAGCTTTTAGGAGCCTCAGCCACAGCGAATTTTTCAGCCAGTAATATCCCGCCAACCACCATCACCAAGCCAACGGCGTGAAACCACTGGAAGCGTTCACCGAGAACCAGGATCGCTAGCAGCGATCCGAAGATGGGTACCAGGTTAATAAATTGCCCGGCGCGGTTTCCACCGATGAGCTCGACGCCGCGGGCGAAAAATATCTGAGCCAGTATGGTCGGGAAAATAATAATATAGGCTATCACTGCCCAGCCCTTAATCGGTGGAAAGCTAAAACCCTTCTGGCCTAACTCCCACCATACGAAGGGTATGGTGATGGTAAATGCACAAATTGATATCACCCACATAAACGTCAGCCAATGGACTTTCGGGCGCCAGCGTAAACCGATGGTATAGCCTGCATAAAACAGGCATGCGACCAGCATAATTGCATCACCGAAGTTTAAGCCTTCAGTAAAAAACAACCATGGTCTTCCACTGGTAGTGGTCACGAGAACGCCGACTATAGAGCAGATCAGGCCTATGACCTGGAGCGTCGTTGTGCGTTGAGAAAATAGGAAGAAATTAGCCAGCATTATCATCACCGGCATCGATGCTTGTTCGATGGCCACATTGATTGCAGTGGTGTAGTTCAGCGCTTGATACATACAAAGATTAAATAGCGCCATGCCGAGTGACAATCCCGCGAAGATATGCCAATGGCGTTTGAGTATGTCTTTATCTTTTTTTAGATGTGCCCACGCAAAAGGCAGTAACAACATAGTGGTTAAGAACCATCGAGTGGCAGTGATGGTGTATGGCTGCCAGTCAAAGCTTGCGAGCTTTCCCGCAACCGCATTGCCGCCCCAGAACACTGTGGTGAGTGTTAACAGAACGTAGGGATTGCCAAACAGGGAGCGCAGGTTCATAAGATTTCAGGCAAAAGAAAGGGCAGCGTTTGCTGCCCTTATAATAGGTTAATTGCTGGTTGCTTGTTAACTAAACGTCGTCGGCGTCATCTACCACAACCTGGCCAGTTGCACGGCGCCATATAATAGCGCCTGCCAAACCAACACCGAGGTATATGCTGTAGAGAATCAGTGCCAGCCATTGTACTGAATCACTGTTTTCACCGACCCAGTTCTCTTGAAAAGACAGGTAGACCAGTGCTCCAAACAGAATTAAAACGATGGTAGTGCCAAGAAAGCCAAGTGCTTTCCATGCAGCGATAAGCAGGGCTATATTCAGGAGAATGGCGATAATTGCTACCAGTATTACCCAGGCATCCGTCATATTTTCATGACCGGTGACCCAGTGATACACAGACTTTCCGGTTGGGTTGTAGCTGCCAAAGACTACAATTGCAGCGACGAGGATTCGTGTAATTAATACGCCCGGTGAGGAGCCTTGTAGTGCTTTTATCATTCGTAGTTAATTCCGTTGATAGTTAAAAATTTGGTAGAACCGAAGCTATCAAATCAGCCTGTTTTCGTCAGCGATTTGCCAATGTTGTAACAACGGCGCCGGTTAGGGGCGCTCTGCAAGATCTGCCGGTGGAAATATTCCAGCCTTCATGACCATTCCCGGAACCGTTTTGCCAAGCTGTTGTTCAATCCATTCGGCGGTCTGAATGGCGAGTTGCAGAGACATCCCGGTATCAATATTTGAGCGATGCAACATATAAAGTAGATCTTCGGTGGAGATATTGCCAGTCGCCCGTGGTGCAAAAGGGCAGCCGCCCACGCCACCAAAGCTTGCATCAAGTGTAGTCGCTCCTGCCTGTACTGCGGCCCAGGCATTGGCAATGCCGGTATTGCGGGTATCGTGAAAGTGCAGTCGCAACGGGATATCAGGGTAACGCTGTCGAATGGCGTCGACGCGTTCGGCTACGTCTGCCGGTGTGGCAACACCAATGGTGTCAGCAATACCAATTTCAAATGGTTCGGTCTCTATACAGCGACTGACCACATCTAACAGTCTGGAGAGGGGAATTTCACCGTCAAAAGGGCATCCGAATGCGGTAGTGATGGTGACTCCCGTCTTGAGATCTGTGGATGCGTGCGACATGATTTCTGCGAAGTTGCGTATGGTGCCTTCTGTATCAGTGCCCTGGTTGCGTTTGCCAAAGGTGTCACTGGCACTCACTACTATATTGGCCTCATCAAGGCCTGCGGCGACCACCCCTTCATACCCGCGTTTGTTGAGTGCCAGGCCGATATAGCTGGTGTTGGTGTCTCTGGGTAAAAGTGCTGCTACTTCGGCCGCATCTGCCATTTGCGGTACTAATTTTGGATTAACGAAGCTGGTGACCTCTATGCGTGGCGCGCCAGCCTCTACGGCTCTTTTGATTAACTCGACTTTCACTTCAGTTGAGAGGATTTTCTTTTCGTTTTGAATGCCGTCTCGTGGCGAGACTTCTACAATTTCGATTGCTTGATTCATTGGCCGCTAGCGCTTGTTAATTGCCCGATAGTTTAGCTGAAACAGGTGAGTAAATCTTACCGGCGCATCAGCTGGATTAGCTTAGGTGTCATTGTATTTTATCGGTTAATTATGGTTTTTCTCTGATTGCTATCCGGAAGTCGTCGTCGAGGGGGCATTAGAGAAAGCGCATACCCGTTGGTATACAGCCTGTCAGAGCGACCGGTAAGGATCGCTGCAGACTGGCCACTCACTGACGCGTGGTTTCCCAAAAGCACCGGTGTGCTCAGGTGTCGGGAACCCCGACACGTCAGGAGTGGCATGTCGCAGTGTGTGTCCTTTCGTCGGAGTTTTTTGTATCAGCCCAAAGGTTATGCATCTTCTATGCGCTGTAGGAATGCTGGATGTGCTTTCCTGCGGTGCAGGTGTACGCAGCCGGAATCAGGGCCATTTCCACGGGGGCTCATCAAGTAGCCCTTGCCCTGCGATCTCTGTTTGCCCGAGATTCTTTTCAAGCCGTATGGAATGGCAGGTTTCCTCTTCTTCAAGTGCTGCGATCAATCTGTTGGC
Source organism: uncultured Granulosicoccaceae bacterium (assembly GCA_938041955.1). Classification (GTDB taxonomy): domain Bacteria; phylum Pseudomonadota; class Gammaproteobacteria; order Granulosicoccales; family Granulosicoccaceae. Next base: position 49,155 of record CALISD010000129.1, read on the forward strand.
GTGCGACACCACACAGACTTGCGTGTGTTTTGCCACTTGCAGAATCAGGCGCGCAAGGGATGGCAGTAAATCCGGGTGCAGGCTGGTTTCCGGTTCGTTTAAGACGATCAGCGGTGGAGGCCGTGGGGTGAGTAATGCGGCAACCCATAGCAGATAGCGCAATGTGCCATCTGATAGCTCAGCACCTGACAATGGCCTTAGCAAACCGTCCTGAGTGAACTGCAAGGTGAACAGGCCGTCTTCAGATTGTTTTACGTCGAGTCTTGCTCCCGGAAAAGCATCACTCACGGCGATGTCTAACTGCTCGGCATCACCGACTTCACGAATGGTTTGTATTGCCGCCGCCACATCGCGACCGTCATGATGAAGTACGGGTGTTCGTGTGCCCAGTTGTGGTTGCCGTGCCGGTGCATCGCGATCGGTTCGAAAGTGATCGTAAAAGCGCCAGCCGCGAATTGATTCGCGCAACGAATAGATTTCCGGTGTGGTAATTAAGTCACTGCCATGATCAAACAGGCTATCACTGCTGTGCAGGTGTTGGTTGATCACCTGCCAGTTTCGCTCGCGTCGGATTTTTAGCGCGGGTCCTTCACGGTCTGTGAGTGCGCTGGCTGGTCGGTAACTGTTTCCAGCCCAGATGCACTCACGTTTTATTTCAGGGTCAAGCGTAAAAGCGCTGGGCGAGGGAGTAGGCAAGCCCAGTGCGATGGAATAGCTGAGGTCTTCGGTGGAAAATCCCAACTGCAGCCGCACTCGATCCTGGCGAGGGCTGCCTTGCACCGGTACATGGCCTTTTCGCATAGCGCGAGAGATTTTTTCCGGCCCGGCCCAAAAGGTAGACTGCAAGCCTCCCTCCGCGGCAATGGAGTTGATCACGCCACCCCGTGCGGTATCAGCCAGCAGGCGCAATGATCGATACAAGTTCGATTTGCCGCAGCCGTTTGCACCGGTGATCACGTTAAGTTGTGCCAGCGGTGCGACCAGCGTTTGAATAGAGCGGTAGTTATAGATGGCGAGGGTTTTCAGCACAGATTGATTGTAGAGCGGTGGCGTGAATCGATCAATGCTGCTCTTGTGGCTTTCACGGCAAGCAGTAATCTCAATGGTGATATTACTGGAAGAGCCCGCGATCAAAATACCGATGTGGTAGCCACTGAACTGATGGGAGATGTTTGACCTGCTGCCCAGCCGGGAGAAGATTCTGTGTTGTAGGTTCGTGTGGAACTTGCGCCACGAGGTGCTTTTGAAGCCCGCAGCATGCAAACATTTTCGCTAACCTTTTTGGTGGGCCGTTATTTGGCTGCTACAGGGATCCATGTTCACTGTATATATAACGCACGTATGACCGCTTTTTTCCATCGCTATGCGCTGCTAAGAAAGAACGTCGGAGCTCTATAGTGAGAGCGCGTGCGTTAATGGACAGCATCTGGCGGACCCGGTGGTGTACGGGCTGCGTACATTGGCAATGCAGATGCTGTTGATCAACCGAATCTCTATGCTGGTAATGACTATTGAACGCTGATAGCCTCGTGAAGTCTGACAGACTCGGGTTTGTGCTACTTACTAAGGTTTATGATGACTTTCGAATTTCTGCTTACCTCACTTATTCTTGTGTTGATGCCCGGCACCGGCGTTCTCTACACCGTCGCTATAGGTCTCGGGCAAGGCTTTAAACCTAGTGTCGCAGCTGCTCTAGGCTGTACTTTCGGGATCGTTCCAGCCGCGCTTGCAAGTATATTAGGACTGGCAGCGGTGTTTCATACAAGCGCAATGGCGTTTATTGTGATCAAGTATCTTGGCGTCGCCTATCTTCTGTATATGGCGTGGAGCATGCTCAACGACAATGGCATTTTAGGTGTGGAAGCAGAGAACAATAAAAGTTCATATTTTCGCACAGCAATTAATGGCACGTTACTCAATGTATTAAACCCCAAGTTGTCATTATTTTTTCTCGCATTTCTCCCTCAATTTGTACCGGTGGACCGCACTGGATCACTTGCCTATATGTTTTATCTGGCGGCGGTATTCATGCTGATGACATTTGTTATTTTTGTCCTGTACGGTGCGTTTGCATCTGCTGCGCGCGTGTACATTATTGAATCTCCCCGTGCGTTAGCGTGGCTGAAAAGAGGGTTTGCCGGTGTTTTTGGGTTACTGGCTGTCAGGCTGGTGATGGCTGAGCGATAAAAGACCGACAGGTTTGTGTTGAAAGGGATTGACACGCAGTGCAGCGACGCAAGCTGCATGCAACGTAACCGATATATTGGTTGTCGTTTTTTTACACCGAGGGTTATGCGGCCAGATCGCATGGGACTGTGTATGCGTGCCACTCGCTCACGCGTCGGGTTTCCCGAAGCTACCAGCCTGCGGAGATATCTCCATAAATATTTTGTCGGGTTAGTTACTTTATCTCAGATCAATTTGAAATGGAGTCAGAGTGCGGACTCTGACGCGCTGTGTGGCTATTGCTCTGGATAGAGCTTTGCGAGAAAGCGGCGCATATGTGGATCAGTGTGTTCAATTGGTACGTCATCTTTGTGGAACCACTTAATTCCTCGGAACTCAGTCTGGTCAATACGGTATTTTGAGTTACGAGATCCACGCAGTGCATACCAGATGCACACGTCTGTATGGCCGGCAGTTTTTCCAACTGTATCCACTGTTGACAGGAACAATGGCCTTTCGTATAGAAATTCCCCCTGTATTGAAAGTTCTTCGTTCGCCTCTCTAAGCGCTGTTGCTTTGGGGTGTTCACCCTGCTCAACATGACCACCGGTTGGCAGCCATAGTTCAGCGTTTATATGATCAACCAGAAGAATATGTTCATCGTCGACAAGCACGAAATAACTAATGAGATGCTTAGGAGGGGTGGCGGGTTTTGATATTCTGCAAATTTCAACACCGGAATCTATCCACGACAGAACCTCGCGCCTGGTTGTTTTTTCAAGCGTATCCCGTGGCTCTATCAGCGCTATTTCGTTTCGAATGTCCGCCCGCGTTCCAGGCTCTGTATCAAACAATATGGCCATGTGAGCTGACTGAGATAATGGATTTATGGTCTAACATGGTATGGTTGGCCGGTTGTACCTTTACTGATCAAGTACCTGCTATGTATCGTTGTAAAAACAGTGTCACCAAGAATGCAGCGAACGCGAATGTCATTATCAAAAGACTACTGGTGGAGGCGATAAAAATGGCATCGACCAATGCAATGCCTGCGATCAAAGACACGACGGCTTTGGGTATATCTCCCTTTGCTTTTCTTTTAATAAGGTACAGGCAAAATATTACCCATGCGATGAATGCAAGCAGTGCAATCCATATTTGCGTATCACTAAAAAATGCATATATGCCGTAAATTGCCGGAACAGCCAGGCACGCTACCGGCCACAGGTTTTTGACTTCACCAAGGTTCTCTTGCTTGGCAACGTAGGTGAGTCCGATCAGGTAGGCGAGCATGACTACCGCACCGATATACACCATGACTGATGGGCTTGCTGTAGCGGTAAATGCAGCGCAAAGATAGACGAGCATGCGGCACATGCCCATAACAATCGGGCTTAAAGGGTTGTTTTTGTGCCACGCGTTGTAAAGCGTGATCGCGGCACATAGAGCCAGGGCCAGTAACGTGGTGATAAACACATTGCTACCCCAACCATAGGCGGCCAGAAAAGTGAAGAAAACGGCACCTGCGAGCAAGGTGAATCCCGCGGCGAATACTTCTGCGGCTTTCACTTCACCAGCGGGTATTGGCCGCTCTGGACGCTCTTCTGCATCAATCTTTCGATCGAAGGCATCATTGAGGAACATGCCGCCTACATAGGCAAGAGACATTGCAATGACTAGCGTGGCTATATTTAAGTTGAAGGGGCTGACGCCGGCAAGTACGACCCCTGCCAGCGTGTTGCTCCAAACGGTGGGCAGGTTTGAAACTCTGCCAAGCTTTAAGATTGTTTTGGTGTTCCAGCTCATGATAATTGTTCACGTACCCAGTTGAGTTCGCGTGCTATTGCGTCTTCGATTGACTGGTTTTTATATTGATCGGGTAAGACGTTCCAGGTGTAGGTTTCTACTTCGAGGTGTTTGCTTATTGGATCTTCTTTGTGCAGCGCGAGTGCTTCTCGAATAAAAAACTGTGTTGACGAAAATTCACCCAGATCATCAAGAAATATCGGTACATGGAAATGTACTCTCCATTCGCGTGGCTTTTTATCGTCGGTGAGGTTTGCAAAAGCTTCCGGAAGGTCGGTATAGCGGTTGATTGTGCCGTCGTGATTTTCAATCACCTGGTGCAGGTACACCTGATCAACAAACGGTCGCAGAAGCTCTGCGCGTTCAGGGGTTACCTGTTCAAGGCGCAAACCTGCACTTATTTGTAACTTACCGATTTGTACGTTGGCGTTTTTAAGCGAGCTTATGCAGGCCTTTGCATCTTCGAATTCTACTGCGGCGTGACATAGGTCGAGGCATAGCGTGAGGTGCTTTTGTAATAAAGCCTCTGCTTGTTGTGAGTTGACATCAATCTCTGCCTGCAGTTGTTTGACCGATGCTGCGCTGAACAAATGATCTTGAAAAAAGGCAACTGATTCAGCGATGGTTTCAAGAAAACAGCAGGGTTCCGGTTCGAGCGCAAGCACGATGTTGATGCCACGTGACTGCTCAAGTTTAGCCAAATGAATGCAGTGGCTGACCATTGTGCTTCTGATCAAATCGATGTCATCATCGTGGGTGACGCAGGCTTTAAAAGCACCGGGTACTGTGCTGATGCTGCCAGTTTGTCCTTCGGGCAAAAATTCTGCGAATACGTCCGCCAGTTGATTGGTGTAGCGTAGTCGCTCCGGATCTTTCCAGTCAGGCAGGTAGACGTCTTCTTTTACGCGTGTGCCGTGGAACGGTCCATAGGGGAAGCCATTGATCGTAAATACATAGCTTTGGTGTTCATCCAGCAGCTTTTTGAACTGCTCGAGTTGATCCGGCCGGGCAAGGTCCGATACTGCGGCGGCCGAGAGCCTTAGGCCAATGCCGAAATCATCGGTGCAGTTAAGTGCGTCACGAACCAGGGGAATGTATTTTTCTACGTTGCCGAGCACCTCCGCCCAGCTTTCACCCGGATGGATGTTTGAGCAGTAGGTGAGGTGGTCTGTTGCGCCGTGGCTATGTTGCAATTGCATAAGTGGTTAACTTGCTGTTGATCATATCGATAGTGAAGCACGAATACGGTTGCAATAAAACATCCTTGCTCAGTATTATGGTCAGATGGAGAAAACACTTGTAATTTTAGTCGTCGGCCTAAGCCCGGCACTCGTGGGCGAGCATACCCCTCATCTTCAAAAGCTGGCTCGCAAGGGAGGTATGCGTGCACTGACTGCAGTGACGCCAGCCGTGACCTGTACGGCGCAATCGACGCTACTGACAGGAGAATTGCCTGCAGAGCACGGTATCGTCGCCAATGGCTGGTACTTCCGTGATCTGTCTGAGGTGTGGCTGTGGCGCCAATCAAATAAGCTGGTCGGTGGAGAGAAAATCTGGGAGGCCGGTAAAGCCAAAAACCCTGACTTCACCTGTGCAAAGATGTTCTGGTGGTACAACATGTACTCAACTGCCGACTGGAGTGCGACACCGCGCCCTATGTACCCTGCAGACGGTCGTAAAATCCCTGATCACTATGCTTATCCTGCAGAGTTGCACGATGAGCTTGATGCCAAATTGGGTCAGTTTCCGTTGTTTAAGTTCTGGGGGCCTGCGGCGGACATCACTTCCAGTAAGTGGATAGCGGATGCCACCCGTCATATGCTGGAAACACGTGAACCGACGCTTACGCTCACCTATCTGCCGCATCTTGACTACAATTTGCAGCGTCTCGGGCCAGACCTTGAACACGCAGATATCCAACGTGATCTACATCAGATAGACGAACTGTGCGGCCAGCTAATTGAAACGGCTGAGAGCCAGGGTCAGCATGTCATTATTGTGTCTGAATACGGAATTACCCCGGTGACTGATGCAGTGCATATCAATCGGGCGTTGCGTGAGGCAGGCTTGCTGAAGGTAAGGGTTGAAAAGGATCACGAACAATTTGATGCGGGTGCGTCAGATGCATTTGCGGTTGCTGATCATCAACTGGCGCATGTGTATATCAATAATTCTGAATGCTACGAACAGACGCGTTCTATTTTACAACAGCTGGATGGCGTTGAGCATGTGCTGGATGAGCAGGGCAAAAAAGAGTGGGGTTTGGATCACCCGCGGGCGGGGGAGTTGGTGGCGATCTCGCACGCTGATAGATGGTTTAGCTACTACTACTGGTTAGATGATGAGCGCGCACCGGACTATGCCAGAACGGTTGATATCCATCGCAAGCCTGGATATGACCCGGTCGAGCTGTTTGTTGACCCGGAAATAAAAATGCCAATGGCAGCGATCGCTTCACGGGTAGCCAGAAAGAAACTCGGATTTCGAACCTTGTTGGATGTTATATCGTTAAAAGATACCAAGCTGGTTAAAGGTTCTCACGGCAGGCCTACTGATGACCCGCAACATGGGCCGGTTTTGATCAGTTCATCAGCGCAGCATTTGCCATCAGGAGATGTGCACTCGACTGAGTTTAAGGCGTTGGTGTTAAAGCATATCTTCGGCTAGGAGCTTGTCGGAGAACTAGGGGGTCGTAGCGAGGTTGTGAGATTTTAGGTCAGATATTTCGATCGATTAGAGGCGAATAATCATTCTTCTTTTAACGATATGGATCGAAATAGCTGGCCAAAAATATCGCGACCGCCGTAGATCATAGTTCTTGGACAAGCTCCTTGGGGGCGGCGCTATTGTGAGATAGCGTTCCAATAGGCGACCGCAGTAGCGGTTCGTCTATGGATGGTCCTGGCTTTGTTTGCAAAGTTATTTATCGATTAATTAAATGGCAGAGCGAGCCAGATATCCCACGCTCACGCTTTGGGTTTCCCCGAAATTGATGCTGACCAATGTCATTCATTGGTCGATAGGTTGTAGCGTCGTATGAAGGCTATGGAGAAAATTGATTGCTTTGTACGTACGCGACAATGGCTTTACGTTCTTCCAGTGTGAATACGCTTTTCCACGCTGGCATCTTTCTAAAACCGTCGGTCACTCGATTAAAAACAAACTCTGGTTTGTAACGAGCCGGAGTTAATTTCGGTGCCTTACCGGGGTAGGCAGAGTTTCCGTGACAGTGCCGGCATTGTTTGGCCCACAGTTCGCCACCAATGGTTATTGCCTCAGCGTTTGCAAGGTATTCTTCATCGAATGTTGGGGTTTCCTCTTCTTCCTCTTCTTTTAACACTGGCAGCGAAACAGTGGCGATAGCCTCAGCGCTAACAACGCTGCTTGATTCAGGCTCGTAAGCAGGCGAAAAGCTAATCAGATAGGCGAGCAGGTCTTTTATTTCCTGTTCTTTGCGTAAGCCTTCAAATCCCATGATGGTACCCGGGATATAACGTGCTGGGCCTGCAAGAAAAATATACAGACTTTTTTCATCCCAAAGCAGTTGTTCGTCTTCGCCTTTGGCACGCATAGCATCTGAGTAGATGGTGTATCCATCAGCTTTGCCAGCGATTCGACCGAATACGTGGTTTAGAGTCGGCCCCACGGTATGGCTTGCACCTTCTCCAATGGCGTGGCAGCTGGAGCATTGTTTAAATAGCTCTTCGCCTTTGACCGGATTGGGCGCGGAGGAGGCCTGTTGTGCGAAAAATGTAGCGAATAACAGGGTGCTAAGGACGACAGCTTTCATATTTTTCAGCTCGCGATTAGTGTCTAATCGTTAGAGATAGTGCAGGAGTTGGAGTCAATTTGTGTGTACAAAAACTGCCCACGTATTGTGGGCAGTCATACACATTGCTACTTGTTGGTCTTATTCTGCGGGTACGACCTTATAGATCGTATCCAGTGAACCAACCGGGCCTGTAGTGATTGAAGTCAACGCGTAGACTTCACCATCGTTGTCCTGTGCAAAAGCCAGGATGTAAGGTCGATCACCAGGCATGTTAACCACCTCGGTCTCACTCATTTCCCATTTGCCGTCATCACCAGGTGAACCTACAAATACCTGGCCTTTCATTGAAGCGAAAGACTGACTCCAGTCGCCAAAGATATACTTGCCTTTCCAGGCGTCTACAGCACCACGATATACGTAACCACCAGTGACTGATATGCCCTTACAACCGTCAGGCTGTGCAGTACAGTTGTTGTATTCCATGACAGGTTCAATCAAGCCGGCTGTATCACACGCTGCTGGATGATCATCAGGAGTAGTGTATTCGAAGCAATGCTTGCCTTCCATCATACGCCAGCCGTAGTTGCCGCCTTTTTCGATGATATCAATTTCTTCAAAGCTGTTTTGCTGCACATCACCACACATCAGCTTGCCGTCTTCCATATCGAAAGAACAACGCCACGGGTTACGTAAGCCATACGCCCAGATTTCTGGCTGCGCGTCATCTCTGCCAACAAACGGGTTGTCAGAAGGGACGGCATAGTTTTTACCATTCTCTGATTTGTTAACGTCAACGCGTAGAATTTTACCAAGGTGAGTGGTTAGATCCTGTCCGTTGCCTTCAGTAACGTTGTGGCCGATACCCCAGTCATTTGCATAACCGCCGTCACCCATACTGATGTAAAGCATGCCGTCAGGACCAAAGCCGATCCAATGACCGTTGTGGTTGAATTGTGGCCAGTCAGTGGCAGTAATGATTCGCATTGATGCAGGGTTTGCAACGTTTGGATCATCTGAGGAAACTGTGAATTCAGCTACTGTGTTGGTGTGATCCCACCAGAATTCTTTACCCAAATCAGCGTCGAAATCAAGGTGGCCGCTATAGGCGACGTAGAACTTACCGTTTGATTTGAATTCAGGATGGAAAGCCAGGCCAAGTAGACCGCGCTCGTCAAAATCTGAGAATTGATTGACGATGAGGTTTCGAATATCTAGAAAAGGGGTAGCTTCGAGTTCGCCTTCAGCGTTAATTACTCTTACGCGGCCAAACTGTTCGATAACGAATTTGCGGTCATCACCAGTTGGCTGAACCATCGCCAGTGGTGCGTTGACACCGGTGACATAAGGTTCAAGTTTGATTTTTACAGATTCGGCTTGAGCAGGGGCTACAGCGATAAGGGCTGTACTCAATGCGGTTGCCATCAACAGTTTTTTCAACTGCATGGGATTCTCCTCCGGGTTGTTGGGCTAATGCACGTGCATGCATTTGCAGCTGCGCTGGTAAAAGCGCGGTATGCGAAGAACATTCGCATACCGTAGGAAGTTATCACATGATTGCACTGAAGAATAGAAAAATGAATACGACTGCAGCCCGCGGAGTATTTTGGTAATAATTGAGTGCAAAACGTGGAGCGAGGAAGGGCTTAGACCAGCAGCTCGCTTATCATTTGCCGGTGATTGCACATGTAGATTTTAAACCATTCAGTGAAGGTTTCAGGTCGCTTACTGATCTGATCCAATATTTCAGAGATGGTGAGCCATTCAATGGAATCGACTTCTGCAGGGTTAAAGGTTTCCACATTGTTCTTCGCATTGTGGCTGCCATGGAAGCAGTGAACATGTTCATTTTCAAACAGTTCTCCAACCTTTGCGGCGTAATCGATCGACCCGAATCTTTGTAACGGAACTTGCCAGCCGAGCTCTTCATTCAATCGACGCTGGGCACAATCGTATACCGTTTCATTCCAACGCGGGTGAGAACACACTGTGTTAGCCCATAGGCCTGCCGAGTGATATTTTGTTTCAGCGCGGCGTTGCAGTAACAGGCGGTCTTCGTGAAAGACGAAGATGGATATCGCTACATGGGGAATATTTTTTATATGCGCTTCCAGCTTGTCTATGGCGTAAAAGCTCTTGGCAGACAGGCTTTCTATTGCTGTTATTTGCTCATGCAGACCAATATCTCGTAAGGCGCTTTCTGGTGCGGAACAGTTATTCATTCGATGATTAAGTTATTGGCATTCCGTTTGACTGCTGCGTCCTCAACCAGCGGTTCACGACCGCCGCGTAATATTGAGTTGCCCTCGTAGACTGTGCGCTGGTCAATAGCGGTGGGATTTAACCAGTGGTCTTCGCTCATTTGCCCGCTTTGACCATAGGCACTGAGTGCATTTTGATAGCAGACCATACGCACCTGATCTTCAGGTATTCCGCGTTCCAATGCAAGACGCGCCGTTTTCGCAACCCCCAGCGGTTCTGAGATACCCCAGTCACATGCGGAGTCAACCATGATTCTTTCCGCGCCGTATTCGGTCAGTATATCAACCATGCGGGAATTACCCATTTTGGTAGACGGGTATATTGAAAACGCTGCCCAATAGCCCCGGTCCAGCACTTCACGAACGGTTTCTTCGTTGTTGTGGTCAACGATAATTTTTGATGGGTCCATGCCGTGCTCTTCACAAACATCCATCGATCGCGAGGTGCCTCGTTTTTTATCACGATGAGGGGTATGGATCATGACAGGCAGGTCCAGCTCTTTCGCCAGTTCCAGCTGTAACCGGAAGTATTTGTCTTCCAGCTCTGTTTGCTCGTCGTAGCCAATTTCCCCGATCGCGACCACGCCTTCCTTGAGTGCGAAGCGCGGTAATATTTCCATCACCGCTTCTGCTAATTCGGCGTTATTGGCTTCCTTGGAATTAAGACCCACGGTGCAGTAGTGTCTGATACCGAATTGACCGGCACGAAAGCGTTCAAAGCCTATGATCGCAGACAAGTAATCTATGTAGGTGCCGACGTGCGTTCTGGGTTGCCCGACCCAAAACGAAGGTTCTATTACGGCCACTACGCCCGCAGCGGCCATCGCTTCATAATCGTCCGTGGTGCGCGAGATCATGTGGGCATGCGGGTCAATAAACATCATAGTGAGTTACCTGACTGGTGCTGTTGGCGCTGGTAAATGACATCCCACGTGATATTGCCGTTGGCTATTTCAGCCATGGTCTCAGGGTAGGAAGCAGTAAGTTGTTGGGCGCGTTGTTGTACATTGGGGTCTGTACACTGGCTAAGTGCCAGCACCCCGGCTTGATGCTCTGTGGCAACAGTGGACTCGGCAGTTTGCTGTAGGTCGTCAATCATTGCAGCAGTAGCGTGTGGGCCGACACAACGCCACAGCTCTGATGTGACCGGTCGCCCGGCAGCTCTGCGTTCATGTGCGTAGTCGCGTAAAATAATGGCTAGCTCTTTGTTGCTGCGGCTATCGATACCGTAGATGGGAGCCAGTGTGCTGTCGATGAATAGCGCCTTCAGCACCATATGATTCCAACGGTTTTCGTCAAAATGATTTGCCGGGTAGGGGTTGTTGTGGGCGATCGCCTCAAAGACGGCGCGCATGTTGGTTCGAAGTCCTTCGGCCACTTGCTGATCTAGCTTTTCGCTTTTCGGAAAAAGCGCCATTCCGCTGTAGAGCGCAATTGACTCCGCGAGGTCAGCGTTGCGGCAGAGATCGGTTATTGTGTCGCCGAAGCCCTGTGTGTCGTGCTCTGCAAGTCGGCACAGTACAGCAATTCGAGCAGCGCAATCGATGCTCCAGCCACCGGGGTTCCAGCCGCTTATCGCGTTGTTCGCGTCGGCAAGTTCTGTGTCAGACAGGTTGAGGTCTTCGCGGCCTAGTTTGCGGGGTATTAGACCCAATGTGATGTGTAGTTCGCGGTCAGAATTAGATGTTAGAACCTTTTTTAGCTGCGATTGTAGCCAACTTGAATGTTCGTCACTGAGTCGATGACCGAGCCATTGCTCTAGCAGATCTACTGCTTTACTTGTCATAGTGATCCCGCGGTGCGTATGTTGTTAGGCGGAGGTCTTTCAGTCGCCGCGCTCTTTGAGCCATTGTATGCTCTGCAGCACCAGTTCGTCATCCATCTTGTGCACTTCCAGGCCACTCCCGAGCTTTTCCAACAGGGTGATGGTAAGCGCACCTCCCAGGTGTTCGCGAAATTCTTTGAGTCCCTGCAATACAGCAAACTGACCTTCCGCAGATTTGGTCAGCAGGCCCGGATGCCACAATTTAAAACCAAGGTGTTCCAGTAAAAAGCAGACCCTGTCTTCCTCGCCTTCTGCAAGCAGCCCGCAAAGCACGGAGTAGCGCGTATCCAGCGCAAGGCCAATAGCCACCGCTTCGCCGTGTCGCAGGTGATAGCGAGTGATCGTCTCAAGTTTATGCGCTGCCCAGTGACCGTAGTCGAGGGGTCTGGCACTACCGGTTTCAAAAGGGTCGCCGCCGTGAGCGATCTGTTGCATGTGCAGTTCAGCACACCTTTTGATCATGTATTTCATCGCATCTTCCTGGAAAACCGCCAGGGCATCAGCGTTATGTTCCAGCCACTGGTAGAAGGCTGAATCGCGAATCAGTGCAACCTTCACCGCTTCTGCCATACCGGCAATCTTGTCGCGTTGAGAAAGTGAGCGTATGTAGTCGTAGTCGTTTAACACTGCAAATGGTGGCGCAAAGGTGCCGATATAGTTTTTTTGCCCGAACAGATTAACGCCATTTTTTACCCCAACGCCTGAGTCGTTTTGAGACAGCACGGTGGTGGGTATTCTTATGTGTCTAATGCCGCGATGAGAGGTCGCGGCCGCAAGCCCGACGGCATCAAGCAACGCGCCCCCGCCAATGGCCAACACATAAGAGTGGCGATCAATATGGTAGTCGGCCAGCGCTTTCTGCATTTGTTCGATAAAGTGCAGTTCTGCTTTTATCTTTTCGCCTGCAGGCATTGCAATGGCGGCAGTAACCAGTTCAAGTGAGTCACTGTGGAAATCAGCGTAGGCCTTAATCTCTTGCGGGAGTTGCGGTCGTACGTCAAGCAGGCCACCGTCGACAAAAACGATGATTTTATGTCGCTTGTCTGGCTCGAACCGCTTGACGGTCTCAAGTAGAACCGGGTTCTGAGGCTCAAATAAACTCTCTGTAAAATAAACCGGATATTCAAAGGGTACGGAAAATTTTTGCCACGACACACTTGAATCAGATTGATTTTTTTGATGCGCAGAGGTTTGAATGTCGTTCGGCTGAGTATTTTCTGGCATGATTATGATCGTGCTTCGTAGTTGTTATAGCTTAAGATATATAACCAACAGGTAGTTGCTGTCAACTTGCATGTATGGAGTCTGTGCGGAAGCGAGGAAACAAACGTACAGCCGCTTGCCCAGAAACGTTTGTATGACATTACATCTTATTGCTGAAGAGCATCAATGGGTAAGAAATTAATCAGGGCTAGAAGACCATGCGAATAGTAAATATTGTTTTGTGCTTGTTAATGCTCCTTTTTATCGGGGTGCAATATAACGATCCTGACGGCACAATGTGGATGGTGATATATGCGATTCCCGCAATCTGGACAGCTATCGTTATTTTTCGAAGACAAATACTGGCAGACAAAATGACGCATTTGCTGCTGTTGATGTGCATTGTGGCCGCGGTGGCCGGCATGCTCTTCTACTGGCCTTCAACACCTGGTTGGTGGCGACAGGAAATCTGGTGGGAGGTAGAAACAGCGCGTGAGGGTATGGGGCTTATGATCGTGGCGATCGTGCTCGTGGTTGTCTGGTTTAGCAGGCCGCGAAAGTCACTGGCGTCTGAGTTGTCGAATTGATGTGCGATTTTTTACGCTTCTAATATTATTCGCGGTCTGGCCGTTTGCATTGACGGGAGTAACGGCTGCCGATGGTACCTTTAACCAGAGTGACTTTGCAGACTTAAGCACTGCGCAGAAGGGACAGATCTGGGATCAGGCAATCCACATTCTTGGTGGCAACGCGAATGTGACCAGTCGGTGGGTGGATGATGTGCGTTTTACTATAGTCGCCGATGATGCTGCTCTTGAAGATTATGCACATGGTGTGTTGAAGCGAATTTCGACGCTTACTTCTCTTCCTGTGGCATTGGTTAGTTCTGAATTCAGCTCAGTGGTAAATTACGTTCGTGCACTGGAGCAAGCAGGTCCCTATCAACTCATGCCGTGTTCAACAGATAGTGCATGTGCAAATTTAGTTGTTGTTGTTTCTGATATTGAAACAATGAGTCAGATAGCGCGCGCTGTACCGTTGAGGGACGTATACCAAAACTCACTTGAAGAAGGCGAGCTTGATTCAGAGAATAGAGCAGTGTGCTTTTTCGCGCCTTTTCAGCGTGCTTCTGTAATACGTCAGGCGATGGTTTTTGTACGAGCCGATTTGCCTGTTGGTATGCTCCGTACCTGTTTGCAGGAAGAGATATATCAGTCATTCGGATTGTTCAATGATTTTACTGATTCCGAATATTATTCATTTAATAACCGAGTGGAAGAAAAAAAGATAACCGGTTTTGATCGTGCGTTACTAAGGGCAGTCTACGAATTTCCTGCCGGTGCTCCTGCATTTAAGGTGGCCAAGCGGCTGTTAACAAACCTTGAAGATATGCACTGAGCAGGTTTTTATACTGGTATACAAGTAATTTTTACCCTGGCATTTACTGCGCGATAGCGGCATACGTCTATTTCGGCTAATCCAACTTTTAAGTTTACGAGCGGCTTGGTTATGCGATGTCGGAATACTATGTGTGAAGGTATGAATGATAATTGATACTGAATGACCTGCCAAAGTTGAGGGTTTTTGATTTAGAGTAATTCTGACTTCACAATGGACTCGTACCCTATACCCTTGGGTGCACATCGGTTCCTTGTATTTAGGTCTTTGCTAACCGTGCAAAGAGCAAGGAAATAAGGAGGAAGGCTCGTGACGTGCAATCATTCGTTTAGAACCAACAATCCACTCAAGATATTGCGTGCGATCTACAATGAGCAGTGCAAAGTTAATGCGGCACCTGAGGAAGAGTCTGATTTCTTAAGGTTCAAGTCTCGAGAGGTATTCAATATTGCGAATGTTGATATTTCTGACACGGCCAAGTACAGCATTCTCACCAAGCTTGCAGTCGGTGGCCAGTTGAGTATTCACTCAAACCCTGAACACAAGCAGGGTTACAGATACTCGATTACCCCACAGGGTTTGCATTGTTACAAGTGTCATCGCTATCAGGAAGGCATTGAGTCTGCACCCGAGAATTTCAAGTGCGGCGCGCTACCCATGGATATTTAACAATAACCTTCGTGCCCGGTTGTACGGGTACGAAACTCCTTTTGGAGCAAGACAATGGCAAATTTGAACTTAAAGTACATTCGTGACCATTATTGCAGTGCTTGGCCGCTGCGTCTTCAGTTAGGTGCGACCAGCCCTTTTTATCAGATCTATTCGGTGAGCTGTAGCCTGATGTCTCAAACGCTACTGTTAATTGCCTGCCTGCCACTTCTCACCATTAAGCGTCTGCCTGAGCCGCTGCATCAATTCCCGGTGCGAGAGTTTTATCACCATCAATGGCTTGATGATCTGCAACCTGTCAAACCCCCTCATAGTAAAGTTGTTTATGCCGCTGCGAGAGTTGTCGATTCGTACCGGGTAGCGAGTGAGTATGGTGTGTTTTCAAAATATCTAAAAAGAAAAAGATCATGTGAGTACGGGTGTGAATGTGAGTGTACGGGTGATTGTTCTCGTATCACAATGTAATTGTAAAACCAACAACCTGAATTGACAGTTTAGCCTGAGGCTAATAACTGCCACCCCACAGAAAATTAAGGCGACTCAACTTGAGTCGCCTTTTTTGTGGAGCGTGAATATGGATATAAACACTCTTGAATTAATTGGCCTGGCAGTAACATTGATTAGGGTTGTTTTGTTTATCGCCTGTTACAACCATTCAGGGAAAAATAGAGACGCTGCCAGCAGCAGCGTCGTAACGGAAGAAACATACTTCGATATGTTAAGGGAGACCAAGTAGGGCGAACCCTCAGTTTATCGGGCTGAGGGTTCAAGCGACTGCGTGACACGCACTGATTCATCGTAAAGCGCATACAAAGGCCAATCAGGCTCCGATGCGAAAAGGAGTGTGCATAGGTGTTCGAATCCAGAGGGCTTTCCACCTTCGATGTGGTTATACAAAAAAAGCTTAAAGGATTAACGACTTTGCAGAGCTGTCGTTGCTATGGTTTGTGGTTACAGTGGCCACGTGCTTTTATATATGCTGATCAATTGTGTTAAACATGAATCTAAAAAAAGCCAAACGTATCATGATCATCGGGCAACCGGGCTCCGGTAAATCTACGCTTGCGCGGCAGTTGGGTGAGAAGCTTTGTCTTCCGGTTGTTCATATCGATCGCATTCATTGGTGCGCCGGCTGGATTGAACGAAACGGCCCGGATAAAGATCGGCTTTGTTCGGAGGTGCATGCAAGGGAATTGTGGATCTTCGAAGGCGGTCGGTCGTCGACCTGGCCTGAACGCCTCAGCAGGGCGGATGCATTAATCTGGCTGGATTTTCCGTTCCATGTCCGGGCCTGGCGTGTGTTCTGTCGTACCCTGAAATACCATGGCAAATCACGTCCTGATTTACCAGAAGGCTGTCCCGAGCACTTTAACCGGGAGTTCGCACTGTGGATCTGGAACACTCGTAAAAGCAATCGCAGGGTTGCTGAGCAGTTGTATGAATCGGCTGGAAAAGATAAGTTGCGACTGTGTAATGTCAGATCTGTTACAGGCCTTGTGGCAGCCTGGTGACGCTCGGAGGGTGCAGTTTTATTGATCGGCGATGAACTTTAAGGTCTTTATTAACAATTAATTGATCGCCAATGCGCCTGCGGCAGCTCGTTCGCATGTGAATTTGTGTTAGCGCGGCTTACATGAATAATGGCATTGGGGCGATAATACGGAGTTGTGCGCGCCTGTGTTAACTCTGCGATGTGAGGGAGCTGACCTGCCA
The DNA here is from genome assembly GCA_938041955.1 of uncultured Granulosicoccaceae bacterium. Lineage (GTDB taxonomy): Bacteria > Pseudomonadota > Gammaproteobacteria > Granulosicoccales > Granulosicoccaceae. Next base: position 65,965 of record CALISD010000129.1, read on the forward strand.
TTCGGTAGGTAGCGATAACACATTCACTTCATGCTCACCCGTGTATCGGTAGAGGTGTGATTATCAGGCAGGCATCAAATACTTCATCGGACAACACCCGGATTTTGCCATGTCACTCATTTCCAGCACCAGCGTTATCAGCAGCATAAAAAGTACGATATCGGTATTGCTCCTGATGGCTCTATGGCCTGCGTCCCATTCGCTGGCCGATTGGTCAGGGGCCATAAACCAAAAAACACTCCTCGGCCGTCCCTTCGGCCAACTGGTCGCGACCAGTGAGACGGCTGAAAAAAACACATTGAATGTGGTGTGTTTCGAAGAGGACAGCTTTTGGTTGTATCTTGACAGTGAAGTAACCAGCGGGACATCACCTTCAAATATCGTGGTCACGGTAGATCAACTTACGCCTATCGATCTTGCCTTTGAGCTTAAAGGTGAAAACTATACGATCACAAATCGAGGTACCGGTTTTTGGATGCTGATTGCTCAAATGTCCGCCGGTGCGATATTAAATGTGGATAGTGGCGATGGGAAACTTCACCAATATAGCCTTGTGGGTTTTACCAAGGCCTATCTGGACAGCTGTGATTGGATGGATTCGGCTGATATGTACAACAGTTATCTTGATCGGTATCAGTAGTAGCCGCTAGCTGATCAGGTATCGAGCTCACCTGAGTGGTGTTTCGCACCGTCACTGCAGCGACTGCTTTTACTTTAGTTACTGCTGCGATCGAGTTCCTCGTTGCGCTTATAGATTCGCACATAATCGATCATCACTTCCATTGGCCATACCGTGCTATCGCTTATCAAGCCGGGCCAACGTCCCGAAGTTTCCGGACTCGCCAGAAACACGACTTCCGGACCACCAAAGAGTGACGCATCCATCTGATGTACTCTCTTGCCACCGAGGTACCAGGTAACATGCTCTGGTGTCCATTCAAGGCCCACTGTGTGCCAGGTCGCTTTAACATCGTCAACCTTTACATAATCCATGGTGTGAGCGATTCCTTTTTCACCAGCTTCTTTGGAAGCGTAGTGTCCGGTAAAGTGCAGACGGTTTATATCGGTGTTGATCTCTGCGTTACTGCCAACAACCTCAAGCAAGTCTATCTCCGGTGGTGTACCGCCTTCCTTTGGCACCAACCAAAATGCGATATGCTGACCGATGCTCACATTGACTATTTTGACGCGAATTTCCCAGTACCCATAGGATTGGCTGTGTAAATTGCTTCCGTCTATCATCCCGCAGATAGATTCGTATTTATCGCTGCCATTATTAGATTTGAACTCGTGCGCATAGAGATGCAATGCTCCGTCTAAAACCTTGTGCAGTGGCAGAACCTCGTCAGCCGGCGATAACACGCGTTCTATGTAGTCAACAGATTCTTTTGCGCAACGCTCAGAGTTTCCGTCTAGAACGATTGCATCCCACACTTCATAGCGTGGTGACCATTGTTGTTCGGAGTATCCGATATTCAATTGATCAAATTCATCGTTCCAAACCAATGAATACTTGCTGCTGTCGAAAGTGATGGTTCTTGTGTAGTAGGCATAAGATGCAATGGAGATTGCAAGGAAGATAAAACAAGCTTTTGCTATCAGTCGGAAAATTGGAGCATTCCTTTGGGTGTCGCCAAATGCGGTGGCGTGATTACGTGGAGTGATTGGTTATAATTATCTTGTTATTAAGCCAAAACATCAACCAGAGCTTCGTGCAGAATCCGCGACATCCCAGGTGACGACGGGGCTGCCCAGGTAGGACTTCAGCACACCAATAGTCGTGCCGGCGAAGGCCACAAGAACATTGTAGGCTGTTTCAGCCAGTCTTAACTTGGCTATAACCCCAAGGTATAAGCCGAGACCCAAAGCCGCGATCAATATTAGCGTCCCGCCAAAGCCGATAAACCCTGCCATAAAAAACGTCGCAAATAGCGCGGAGAGGGCGAGAAAAAAACCAGACAGCCATCGTAGATAGCGGTGAGCAATGTACTTGTATTTATCTAGGTTTGAAAGGGACTTCAATTCCGGCCAAAGTCGCCGATGAACCGCGATACACTGGCAGGCGATACGAATCTTGCGGCCAAATTCGTCGTGGGTTTTCGTTGTGTGGAGCTCATAACTACGAACATTCTCCCCCCTGACTATGCGATATCCCTGGCACAAGATTGATAGTGATGTGTGCAAGTCGTCGATCATATGATTGGGGCAATCTCTATATAAAGCACCGCGTATCGCATAAAATGATCCGTCAGCACCCATCGCAGAGCCTGTATTTGTTTCCAGCGCTTTGGTCCAGTCATCGAGCCTCCAGTAAGCATCGCCCGCCTGGGCGGTTCCGGAGGCTTGCGGGTTTGTATACATGAGGTTGCTGGTCAGGCAGCCAACATTGGGATCGTTGAAGTACCACTTGATCCTTTCTATTGACTGCGGCTCGACGTGCACATTAGCGTCTGTGAATAACACAATTTCAGCATCCGTCATTGAGACCAGTTTATTCATCCCCCAGGGCTTACCGTTGCGACTCGGTGAGTGAACGACAGTAATTTCAGACTTATAGCGATTTAAAATTTCCAGTGTTCTGTCGGACGATCCGTCGACGTACACAAGTATGTCCAGTTGATTGCTGTGTTGCCTCATTTCGAGCATGTTGGCAATTTTACTTTCGATCACTTCCTCTTCGTTGTATGCGCATAATAAAATCGCGCAAGTGGGGTTGCCGTGACTGCTACTACCAGCAACTGGCACTTTACCTTTTAGCCTCTCCAATAGTTTGATTGATAGCTGAAAAGGACCAAATGGAATTGCTGCTATAAATAAGCAGAGTATCGATAGGGTTAGATAGATCATGGTTCTACACTCAAAACGAGCCGTGCTGCGAATAACGGAGCCGACTCTTTAAATTTTTTCACAGACACTAAACTCAATTGTCTATCTCGCGCCGATTCTGCGGAACACTACTACCACCGTCTGACCGAGAATTTTCATGTCCAGAGCAGTCGACCAGTTTTTAATGTACTGGTTATTGAGGGCTACCTTGTGGTTAAAACTGTTGTCGGAGCGGCCGTTAACTTGCCATAGCCCGGTGAGACCAGGTGTGCATTTGCAATAGAGATCGAGTGAAGCCTGATGGTAGCTTTGTACCTCTTCCGGTAGTATCGGCCGCGGTCCAACCAGACTCATTTCGCCCTTAAGCACATTTACCAGTTGTGGTAGTTCATCAATGCTGGTCATGCGAAGAATTTTCCCCAGGCTCGTGACTCGTGAGTCTGAGCTGAGTTTGTAGTTCTCTCTCCATTCCTTGGCGATCGTCGCATCCTTTTCCAGCATGTCTGTGAGCGCATGTTCAGCGCCCGGCACCATGGTTCGCAATTTGTACGCATCGAATTGATGACCGCCTAAACCGATTCTACGGGAACGGTAGAAGCCACTGCCGCCGTCTAACTTGATAATGAGTGCAAGTACTGCCACCGGTACCGCTGTTAGTACTAGCAAAACAGATGAGACAGATATATCTATAATTCTTTTTGATGTAACCACTTTTAATTCCGTACTACCTGGTTAAAATTCTTGTTTAAAGGGTTTCGACGCTCGATCGTTTGACTTTTTTTCTCCTTGTCTTGCTTCGTCTCCGGTGAGTCGATGGACTTGACTTTGACTTCACCGTTGATCCTGCTCCTGATAATGATCTGGATGTTAAGCTGGATGGTCTTGATATCGTTTTTTTGGTCTTGCGGCCTATGCTGGAAAAATTCTTGCGGAATAACTCGCTGGGAAACTGCAGAATAAAGAGCATTGTCAGTATCCAGTAAATGTCGCGGCCGCGAAAAAGAGATGTTTCAGCGATATTGTGAATCAGTAGAAAAGCAAAAAAAGCGACTTGTATGTATAGATCGTCGTTTTTTCGCGACAGAGCACCAACGGTTTTTTTGTACATGACAAGAAAAAACGTAAGGAAGACAAAAACGGTCAATGGTAGGCCAAGCTCAGAAGCAAGCTGCAGTAATCCGTTGTGTGCAGTGGCTACACCGTTTTCTTCTTGCCAGTGTATACCGAGTAAAGATAATTGCAGCGCAACGGATTCGTCGTTTAGCGGTGCCCAGATTGCTCCGTAGCCGTAGCCGAGTATTGGTTTCTCAGTAATAATAGCCCAGGTGTTTATCCATAAATCTACTCTGCCGGTTAAATCACCGGATCGTCCAAGTACCGATGTAACGTTTGAGATATCCGACAGCGCTCCGGTTATTATGGCGATCAGTAAGCCGATACATGCGATGAAAATTCCCACGATGATTAATACAATACTTGCTGAGAATGAATTTCTATTGAGTATTCGGAGTGTTGCGTACACAGTAGTGCCCACTGCAAATGCGACTATACATGTTGCTGAATCTGCCTTTATCAGGCCAAGCAGACTAAAGGCTAATAATATTGCGTAGATCCAGTCAATAGGGCTACCAACCGGTTTTATCTTAAATATGGAAATTAGCGCCGCCAGTGCGAATGGTGCTGCTAAGACATTTTTATTGTTAAACCAGCCTCGCCAGACTAAGTCTTCGCCAGCGTAGTCTTGTATACCAATAACAGGGTTGCTAAAAATCAGCGCGACGTTTAAGGCCATAATGCATAAAAGGCCAATGCTTATAGTCTTTAAGATGGTGTCCATCTTTAAATTCAAGCTGAAATAGGTGGCAAGGATGCAGCCGCCAGCAAATATGACTGTTCTGAAGATTGTGGTGAATTGGTCAGTCGACCAGAAAATCGATAGGCTTGCAAAGCCAGCAATTAGTGCCATCAGAATTCCATGGTTTGTAAACCATGGAATCCACTTTAAGCTGTATTGTCGCAGCAAAAGTGTGAAAGCAATGACGTAGCACGCGCACCATGCAATAGTGTTGGCTTTCGAGAATGAGTAGGCAGTATTGTGTAATATTCCACCGCTCAAAACCACTATTGCAATTAACAATGCGACAGCGGGTCTTTCGTCCGATTTAAACCAGGTATTCATCTACGCCACTATGTCGAGTGCGTGAACTGATCCATCAGTAGTAAGAATTTTCTGGAGTATTTGAATAGCGGTTGAATTGCTTTCTAAGAACACGCTCTTGTCTGTATCCAGTAGTGAGTTCCGTTTGGTGAGTAGTGTTTCCTGTGTGAGTTCATCAATTAGTTTGATCAGGTTGTCCTGTAAGGGATTATCGACCGTGAAACCGAATCCCATTTTATCGACCCATCTTCCTACTTCACTTGCGGCGGGTGCTATTGGTATCGCGCCAAAATAACTTCCTTCATAAATACGATTGGGTAATAGCGCGCTGGAATTTAATCCATCACTTAGATCACCAGCCCAAATTACGTCAAGCTGGTGATAGATTTCCTGAATGTCGTCAGGATGTTTATACGAGCCATGCCAATGGATGTTCTCTGTGTTTAAAACTGCCTGCCGGAGCTCCTCAGGTATCAGAATCGAAAAGTAGCCGTGTAGGTGAACTTCTACTTTTGGTCCTAGTGTCTGAGCGGTGTTTAATAATATTTGCAGGCTTGTTGAACAACGTAGGCCACCAACGTAGCCGATTCTCAATGGCGGAATTACGCGTAGGGGATGCGAGGGGTTACTTGTTTGTTCAGGAGCGTCATTTAATAGCATCCGATTTTCCCAGACAACTGCTCGGCCGGTGTATTGTTGCCAGGAGGTGAAATAGTCACGCAAGAATCCTGGTGAACTGACCACTAAAGAAGTGATCCGACGAAGCAGAAAACGTTCTGCGGCTCTGGCGATTTTCCCCTTAAGGTTATCGGTATACAGTATTGCGTGAACATCAAGCACTTCATAAACCAGATCGGCTTTTGAGCGCGTGATCGCTTTTGTTAACCAGGCAAGCAAAAGCATTTCGAGGTTACGTGCCCACAGTAGGTCATCATTCGCGATATTCTTACGGTTTTTGTAAACGGTGGGTAACGCACGAGCTACGCTAAGCAGGCGATGTACAAAGGCTCTATCTTTGGTTATTCCAAGATCAATGTTCGTCCATTCAGTTGTGGTTGGCTCTTTTCGGCGCATCATATAGCCAGTGGCCTGTGCACCTGCATTGGCAAATGCTGTCATTCGACGGCGTATGTTTTCATTCGCCGAATCAAATCCGAAATATGCGATTCGACACGGCACCGTGGTATCTGCCATGTCTATGCAGTGCATGGCAATGATTGAGTTGTGCTTAGTCATTCTTAGACTCCGCACGGTGACCGACTACGCCTGCTTCCACTAGTGGTTTTACCCATAGTGGAAGCGCTATTAGCAACGCAACGACGCTACACATAGCCATGTAAGTTGCGCTACCCAAATAGAAACCGATGGCGATAGCGATGGACTCAGGTATGAAACTTATCATGCGAAGTCTAATCAGGCGGACAGTGTTTCCCTGGACTTTTAATACTGCTGAGCACATTACCGATAAGGATGAAATTAAGGCGTGAGCTGCCAATGGCACTACCACAGGGATGGCGCTGACAGCGGCGTTGCCCAACATGATATTCGGCAGAAAATCTGTGAATAAAAGGAATAGTAGATAACCTACGCCAACTATAGTCATCAACAGCGCGGCAATGCGGACTACCTTGGCTGTTGAGCCGGATCTTGATGCCTCCACAACTATGAATGTTGAGATCGCAAGAAAAAACATATGCACTGGAGCTGCGACCATTTGAGCCCCACGGTATGCAGCAGACTCTTGCAAGCCGATTATTCCAACGACGATAATGGCAACCGCCGCGAGCCCGGAGCTTGCTAAAAACTCTAGAACCAGCGGCCCGCTAAAGCTCCAATGCCTGACTACCCACCGATACAACCGGGTTGGATTGATGATCGGTGACTTGCATCCGCCAACTAGTGCCAGTGACAGACAGGTGCTGATTATGACAACGGAAAAAAGTGCCTTTAAAGAACTAATTGATTGATGAAAAACAAGCAAAAAGAGTGTTAGCAGTATGAACATTGACACACTCAGCAGCGCCGAGCTTGCTGTATTGCCGCTTACCATGTCGAGCATGCGACGAACATCAGTGATTAACAACGCCGCGATGCTGAATGTACACAGAAGGACAACACCAGGGTCGATCGTCGAGTTCATTAGCACGAGTGCTGTGCACAATATTGCGCCGGCAATGACCGCAAACCAGACTGATATGCCCAGCGCAACGGGTTCGTGCTCGGTGGCAAGATGGTTCGGGTAATTGACAGCGATAGGTTCCAGTACCAAAGCGCGGAAGACTCCTCTGAAGATCAGGTATGAGGCGAACAGAACGGAAAAGAATCCGAAGGTTTCAATGGGCAACAAGCGGGCAGAAGCTATGCCAATACCCAGATTGAACAAGCTATTCGCCACCTGATCGCTGATTGTCCAAAGTCCGCGGTGGGCGGTTGATTTAGCTTTGGTATGTTCGGATCGCGCAGCTATTGCGATGGGGGAGTTCCTTTTTAAAATCAAAGACATCACTCAGTCCTTTCGGTAAGGCATTACAAACGATCTAAGCGGACGGGGTTGTAAAAGAATGTCAGGGCCCAATAAGTTCAAAACGGATGTGACAAGTTCGGTACAGTTCGTAAACTTTGGTCACCTAATCTGTGTTTACCAAAATTATCTTCTTATGTTCAAGGCCTTGTGGGGTAGGTTTCTGCTGCTACTGTGTCAGGCAGTGAGTGGCCGGGCGAAGGACTGTTGATACCAGTAATCCGTGAAATGCCGGATGACTGTCCCTCAGCAGGGTCTGCTTGTAACAATCCCGGTTTTTGATATACGCGGATGTAGTCGATTTTAAATGTTGTCGGGAACGGTGTTGTGTAATCCGGCGAGTCGGGCCACCAGCCGCCCAGGGCGGTGTTGGCAAGAATATACATTTCTTCTTGTGAGACTTTCGGGTCTACGATGCGGTGGCGTTCAATTCGGTCTACGTAGTAAATAAGTACACCAGGCATCCATTCAACACCGAATGTATGGTAATCGGTAGTGTAGTCAATACCCGGGGTTGGATAGGCATCAGTCGTGACTCGATTGTCCTGTTCGTCAAAAAAGTGATAGGTGTGATAAACCACGTCTTGTTCATGTCCTATTGACTCGATGATATCTATTTCTGGTTTGTCTTTATCGTAGTAAGAATTCATAAGCCAGAACGCGTACCACAAGCCTTGTCCATAAGATAATTGCGCGCGTGCTTCAACATATCCGTAAGTAAAGCTAAACGTGTCGTGGCTACTTATGACTCCAGATAGATAAGGCTGGTTGTTAGCCTTTTCTAACAGGTGGGGTGGTGTACGAATGGAGCTAATGATGAGAGCGTCGCCGTCAAACGAGAGTGGGTTAAATCCAAAGTTCGGGTTCTCTAAAATATCGACGTAGTGTTGTTCTTCGTAGTTGATGATCACGTCATCACCCCACCAATATCTAGATTTCCACTTTGATGGATCTAGAGAAGTGCCGTTGAATTCATCTTCAAATACAAGCTCATACTCATTCAGAAGGTTGGCTTTGGGTGTGGGTAAATTGGGGTCGACTCTACCGGTACCGGTAACATCAACAGTGAGTCCAACCGCTGTGTAGCTATAGTTACCGTTTTCAATTATCTGTATTTTATAGTAGTAACTTTGGTCGAAAAGCCCGGAATCTAGGTAGCGAGGCTCATAGGCGGTATCGATGTATTCGCCTTGACGGTAGATGTGATATTCAGTGGCTGTCGGGTGTGGTGGCCAGTACATACTCACTGAGCCATCATCAAGCAGGTTCGCTTCAAAGCCGATTGTTGTACTGGCAATGAAATGTCTTTGTGGCGGCGTCTGTTCTACTGTGGCGGGCTGTGGTGCTTCAGGGTCTGGGGCGTCGGGCTGAGTAATACCGTTTGTTGCCGCCGGTGTGTGGGCAGGCTGGTTGTCTGATGATTCAGGTGACGGTGTTGGGACAGCTATGGCTTCCGATTTTGAGTCCGAGTCTGATCCAGTCAGTTCATCCGGGTGAGACGGCGTGCTGCTCTGGTGCTCAGGTTGCAGTAAATCGGTTGCAGCGCCGTTGTCTGATGAAATTGTCTGCTCAGGTAGTAGCTCAATTGTGGGTGTGCCGGGCTTACTTAACGGGTCAGCGCTAAAGGCTGGCAATGAGATCAATAGTGCGACAGCAATTGAACTGACGGTCGATCGTAACGCTGATATTTCCACTTAAAGGTCCTGGCACAGCAAAAGCGATCCCCACTAATGCAATTTTGACACCAGATATCGTCAGCAAAAGAAGCAGATTTATGGTGCGCCGAGTAGCCTTGGCTTATTCTGAGAGGGACGTGAATTTGTATGTCAGCGAACGGGGAATCACCCTCTAATCTCATTCTCACGCATACCGATTAGATAGAGAATTCCGTCAAGCCCGACTGTACCAAACGCGTTTCCTGCCTGATCCCGCACTTTGGGCTTAGCGTGGAAGGCGATACCTAAGCCGGCAGCTGACAGCATAGGGATATCGTTTGCGCCGTCACCAACAGCGATGACCTGCTGCACCTGAATACCTTCGGTTTCCGCAATTGATCTGAGTAGTTCTGCTTTGCGCTGATCGTCTACAATCGGACCACTGACTTTACCTGTAAGTTTGCCGTTGGCTATGTCGAGGCCATTGGCGTGCACGTAGTCCATGCCAAGCCTGCGCGCCAGGCGGGTGGCAAAAAATTCAAACCCACCGGACAAAATGGCTGTTTTATAGCCCAGCAACCGCAGATTGCTTATTAGCTTTTCTGCACCTTCCGTGACTTTAAGCTCTCGATCTATCTGATCCAGCTTGTCGACCGGTAGTCCTTCCAATAGTGCCATTCGTTCGGTGAAACTTTGTTTGAAATCCATCTCGCCATGCATGGCGCGGGAGGTGATGTCACTTACCTGCTTACCTACACCTGCGGCCTCGGCCATCATGTCGATAACCTCGCTTTGTATTAGTGTTGAGTCCATATCGAAACACACCAGCCGTCGGTTGCGACGCCAGATACTGTCTTGTTGTATGGCGATATCCATTTCGCTTCGACCAGCTACGGCCAGGCAATCCCGGCGTAGCCCGTCTATGTCTCCGTTGCGGTGGTGGATACGGATTTCAACGGCAATCATCGGTGTGTCGTTAGAGGCATCACCACGGTGGCGCTCAGAAATGCGCTGTATGGTTGCAATGTTCCATTGATAGGCGCTGATGACTTCAGTGACTTCTGCAATTAGTGCTGCATTCATACTCCGACCGAGTAGGGTGATGATGTAGCGATCAATCGCCCCGTCGTTGAGCCACTGTTGTAGCTCGGGAGGGTCTACCGGTGTGAAACTAATGGCAAGTTCCAGTTCGTGCGCCTTAAAGAGCAGGTCTTTAAACAAGGCATCAGGTTTACCGTTCTCTCCGCAGGCACTTGCGTCAACCGCAACCAACATGCCCCAGGATAGTTGGTTGTGAATAACGGATTGGTCAATATCCAGCACAGTGACGGGGTAGCCGGCCAGAATGTTGACCAGAGCTGAAGTGATCCCCGGTCTGTCCATGCCGTTGACGCTGATCAATACTGTGTGGCTCAAGGTGTGAAAGCCCGGGAGTTTGAGTGGTCAGAGAGTATATCCACTGGCGTTGCTGATCACTAGTCTATTGTGACTTTCAAAACTGGGGGTGAGAGTTTGTCGTTGGGTTCAAAGCAGGGCGCAGCTCGCAGGTAGAAAACCACCCCTGTTCAAAGAGCTACAACGCAGTTGCAGGTCAAATGGCGAGCTCACGAAGTGGCGGTCGAGTCACTGCATTGATGGTGACGTTAGAAATCTCAGACCTGAGCTGTCGTGAATTGAGCTAAAAAGGGTTGCCTTGATCGGTCTATTACTGTTGATGCGTAATTCTTTCGCTTCTCCGTAACCGGGCGAGGCATAGCAAGGAGCACGAGGCAGCTGTGAATTGATCTTAGCTAACCGCTGCGTGAGCAAGGATTCTTACAATCTCAGCACTGCTGAACGAGCGTGCAGCCTTGCTCACGCGGCGGGTTGCCTTGATTCATCTACTACTGATAATGCGTAATTCTTTCGCTATCCGTGGTGCAGTTTGGTCGACCGACTCATTTGTAGTTCGGGAGGACACAGTACCCCCGCTCTGCATGCAGCCAACCGCGCTATTGTACAACGGTATAAATCTCTTGCATTGCTTGGCCATGTGACCTGATCATAGAGTACGTATTCACATTTGAGGGCAGGTAAAAATGCAAGTTTCGGGAAAGAAAGCGTTGGTTTTTGGTGGTACTTCTGGTATCGGGCTGGCTGCAACAAAGCAACTGGCATCCCTCGGGGCCGAAGTGATTGCGATCAGTCGGGATCCATCGAAAGCCGGTGACCTGCCGAAGGGTGTTGCACTGGAAGCATGTGATGTTCGCGATCGTGATGCGATGCAGCAATTGTTTGAGAAGCACGCGCCGTTTGACATACTTATTAGCGCAGCAACCGGTGGTGGGCGAGCGCTTGGGCCATTTTTAGAAATGGATATGGATGGTTTTGTCGGATCCTTCGACAAACTTTGGGGCTACGCCAATGTGGCGCGGTATGGAATTCCGCACCTGTCTGAGCATGGTAGTGCCGTCCTCGTCAGTGGTTCACCGGCTAGAAAGGCGAAAGCAGGGCAGATCAGTTTGTCGGCTGTCGGTGGCTCGGTGGAGGCTTTTGTTCGGGCGTTGGCACCGGAGATTGCACCTAAGCGAATAAATACGGTGTCTCCCGGTACCATTGATACGCCGATGTCCGCTTTGGAAGGCGATGCTCGTAAACAACACTTTGATAAACTGACGGCTCCGCACCTCATCCCGCGCGCTGGCGAGCCAGATGAAGTGGCTAAGGCAATAGTCTTTATGGTTGAAAACGACTTCGTTACCGGTACCACCATTGATGTTGACGGCGGGTGGTTGTTGGGAGAGTAGTGTTTCAGCCAGAGGATTGAATTATGTACTTATGGGTTAAAGCGTTTCACATTATCGCTATGGTCGCATGGATGGCTTCACTGCTTATCTATCCTCGCTACAAGTTACACCAGGCTAAAAGCAGTGCCGGAGAGCCGTTATTTGAAACGATGAAGACGGCTGCTGCGCAGTTGCGCGGAATTATTATGATTCCGTCAATGATTGCCACCTGGTTGTTGGGTGTTACCTTAATAGCACTTAATCCTTCGGTGTTTTCTTTAAAGTTTATGTGGCTTAAGCTGCTGCTTGTAATTGGCGTTACTGTGCTGCATATCTATTTTACCAAGGTAGGGCGAGCGCTTGATAGCGGCGAGAGTAGTGTTTCGGTCAACAAATTGCGGATGTTGAATGAACTTCCGTTTGTTGCGTTGATTATTATTGTGATTTTGGTTGTTGTTAAGCCGTTTTAATAATTGGCTTCACGTAGCAACAGCGGACACGTATATGTGTCCGCTGTAACTCTGTTTTATGACACGCTCGACTGCCAGTTTTGCAGTCAGGGCCGGAACCGTTGCAGGCGTGCTCACGCTGCGGTTTCACGGTGGATGCGCAGAGAGAGGCTTTAAGCGGAGTCAGACTCGGTGACTAATTCAACTTCTGCGGCCTGCCACCCTTTTTCACTCTTTACCTGGGTAAAAAGTACGGTTTGGCCTTCTCTTAGATTCTTAAAGCCTTCCATTAAGATCGAGCGATAGTGCACCATAACGTCCTCGCCCTCTTCGTTAAGAATGAAGCCGTAGCCTTTCTCGGTATTGAACCACTTTACGGTTCCGGTTGATTTACTCATATGATTCGGTCGAAGGTAAGTACAAATACAACTATTGCGGTTATGACTAATATCATTATCACTACTCCATGTTGGCTCGCTCATATTACCAGCGGAGTGTAGCGCTCGATATACGAACGAACACTTAGGCAAAACACCTATTCCAGCTCTGTCTTTTTAAGACACTTGCAGATGTAAGACAGTTCCACCTCGTTGCAGGTTTTTTTGGCTGCTACTCGGGTGAAGAGTGCGAGCTCATCTGGATTGTGTGATTTTATACGGCTGGGCTCTACACCTTTAGTTTAGTTTGCGAGTGGAGTCTCTGGCTCAAAGAGAGGTGAACGCGTGTTTGTTCGACGTCTCGCTTTTAACTGCTTAACGTCTGAATGGCGGTTTTCAAATTATGACGCGCTGTTTGCTCGTATGATTCGCGAAATTGGTCACTGTGGTAAATATACTCGCGTTTCAAAAATCCCTGTAATAATTGACAGCGCTTTTTTTTGAAAATAAACCCGGGTACCGTGCTGTATTCCTTGCGAATATCCGGTTCGAATTGACCGTAGGTAGTCGTAACTGATCCGAGAACAGCCAGGTCGATATCGACCAAAATGGCCTCGTCAGCTGTGTGCAGCGACTTGTTGTGTTTCGTCGCAAGAATGAGTTGAAAACAGTGTCTGCAACACCGGGGCTGCTGTGTGACTTTAATAAAAAATCCTTCGCCCATGCAGCACTGTCCTCCTCGTTGGTTTTTGAATACGGGCGATAGATCGCGTCGTGAAACCAGATTGCAGTTTCTACCGCGATCGTTTCGGTCCAGGTCCTTCAGGCAGTCTTCAATGTGCTGGCTGGTGTGATACCGCCACCAGCTTCGGAAAGGTTTCTTCGTCAGGCGTGATGTTCAGGCTTTTAAGGAGAGTATCCCAACGGGCTTTATTCACGCGGATTAACCCGGGGTAACATCATGTCGAGGAACAGCGATACAACCCCGTTGCCAGATTTGATAATTGTAGTTGATGTCCGATTCAAACTTCTGTTCAAAAGCCAATGTAAAAGACGCTGGAATTTCAGGGAAAAAGACATCGCCATCTGCTTTTATATCAACCGTCGATAGATGCAGTGTGTCAACTTGAGGCAGCAGGCTTTTATAGATCTCACCGCCGCCTGAGACAATCACATGGTCGGTGAGGGTGCTGAGCTTATCGAGCGCTGACTCAATTGCAGGGAAAACCAGAACCTTACTATTGTTTGATGTGAATCCGGAACGAGTGACGACTGCATAGTGTCGATTTGGTAAAGCGCCCATGGACTCAAAGGTTTTACGCCCGACTAATAGCCATTGATTGTAGGTAATTGCTTTGAAGAGTAATTGCTCGCCTTTGGCGCGCCATGGTATGTCAGGCCCGTTGCCGATTACCCCGTTTTTTGACCTCGCGGCCATAAGCGACAACTTCATGAATTAGCCCTTAGGTAATATATGCAGCGCGCGAAGAGGAAAAACGCAAGCACTGTTACCTGCAGTGCTTGCGTTTGGACGTTATTGAAAAGCCTGAATCCCAGTTTGCGCGCGACCAAGAATTAAGGCGTGAATATCATGAGTGCCTTCGTAGGTATTGACCGCTTCAAGGTTCATCATATGGCGTATGACGCCATACTCATCCGACACGCCATTGCCACCGTGCATGTCGCGTGCGACACGTGCAATATCGAGCGCTTTGCCGCAGTTGTTGCGTTTCATGAGTGAGATCAATTCTGCCGGCGCCTGTTGCTGATCAAATAATCGACCTAGTTGAAGGCAGCCTTGCAAGCCAATGGAAATTTCAGTTTGCATGTCAGCCAGTTTTTTCTGTATCAGCTGATTGGCAGCCAGGGACTTGCCGAACTGCTTGCGATCGAGCGTGTATTGACGTGCCGAGTGCCAGCACGACTCTGCTGCCCCCATGGCGCCCCATGAAATACCGTAGCGAGCACGGTTAAGGCAGCCGAAAGGGCCCGCTAGTCCGGCCACTTCCGGTAACAGGTTTTCTTCAGGAATCTCAACTTCGTCCATCATAATCATGCCGGTGATCGAGGCGCGCAGCGAAAATTTGCCTTCGATCTTTGGCGCAGTTAATCCCTTCATGCCCTTTTCCAGCACAAAGCCTTTGATCTTATTGTCATGTGCTTCTGATTTGGCCCAAATAACAAAAACATCGGCGATCGGTGAATTGGTGATCCAGTTCTTTGATCCGGAAATGACATAACCGTCTGCAGTTTTCTTGGCCCTGGTAAGCATTGATGATGGATCTGAGCCGTGATCTGGCTCGGTAAGACCAAAGCAACCTACGAATTCGCCACTGGCCAGCTTGGGCAGGTATTTTTTGCGCTGAGCATCTGTACCGAAAGCAAAGATCGGGTGCATTACAAGGGAAGACTGCACGCTCATCGCTGAACGGTACCCGGAATCCACGCGCTCTACTTCCCGTGCCACCAGCCCGTACGAAACATAGCTTGCACCAATGCCACCGAATTCTTCCGGAATGGTCGCGCCGAGCAGGCCAAGCTCACCCATTTCGTTGAAGATCTCACGATCAAAGGTTTCGTGGCGGTTGGCTTCAATGACTCGGGTTGCCAGTTTTTCCTGACAATAGGCGTAAGAGGTGTCGCGAATCATGCGTTCCTCTTCAAGCAACTGCTGATCAAGCAGGAAGGGGTCTTCCCAGTTGAAGTGCGGCATTTTTGCGCGAGCTGATTCCGGTGTACTTGCGTGGTGAGGCTGGGGTTGTGGCTGTGCCATTGTTTAATATTCCGACTGGGTTCTGATCTGGTGAATAGTGTAGAGGCAAATGGTAACGGGGTGCCAGTACGGCTGCGAGTTGAAAATATTACCAATAAGCGCTCTGAACACGAAATTTCGTCGCTTTGACTGTTATTGTAGCTATTCTTACTGACATCAATTCGAGTATCTGCTGTAGCCCATGATTGAACTGTCCAACATTGCCAAATCCTATGCCATGGGTGAACACCAGGTGCGGGCGCTTGTGGATACTAACCTGTTCATTGGCGCCGGTGATTTTGTGGCGATACAAGGGTCTTCCGGGTCTGGGAAATCCACCCTGCTGAATATTCTGGGTATTCTCGATACCCCTGACAGCGGCACCTACAAACTAGGCACTGATGTAATTGCCAATCTTAGCGCCCGTGAAGCTGCACGCTATCGCAATCTATACATTGGTTTTGTTTTTCAGTCCTTCAATTTGATCCACCACAAGACCGCGCTTGATAACGTCGCGTTACCTTTGTATTACCAGAATGTCTCCCGGCGTAAACGCAATAAAATTGCCATGGAATACCTGGAGCAAGTGGGCTTGGGTGAACGAGCCATGCACAAGCCTTCTGAGCTTTCCGGTGGTCAGTCTCAACGAGTCGCTATTGCACGGGCGCTAATTACACAGCCAGCCTTGCTACTTGCGGATGAACCCACCGGTGCATTGGATACCCAGACGTCTGAACAAATCATGAGTCTTTTTACCGAGGTGAATCGTCAGGGTATGACGGTGGTGTTGGTTACTCATGAGTCGGACATTGCTGCACAAACCAAACGCATAATTCAATTGCGTGACGGCGATGTGATTCGGGACGAGCGTCTGCGATGAACGTTTTTGACTCGCTACTGGAGATTTCTGAGTCTTTGCGAACGCATAAAACCAGGACGGTGCTGGCAGTACTCACCGTCGCTTGGGGAATTTTTATGTTGGTGCTGTTATTGGGGGCTGGCAGGGGTATTCAAAACGGCGTTGAACTTCAGTTCAAAGATGATGCGGTCAACAGCATTAGAATTTATCAGGGAAAAACCACCATTGACTACAAGGGCTTGCCGCGCGGTCGGCAAATCAGATATGACAATGAAGACTACAAGCAGGTACGTGATCAGATAGAGCATGTAGACAAATTAACCGCACGCTACTACGTTGGTGGTGACAGCACGGTGCGCTATGGCAAGCAGCAGGCCTCTTTTGATATTCGTGGCGTTCATCCGGATCACTTATATCTTGAAAAGACGGTGATAACAGCGGGCAGATATATTAACGAAAACGATCTTGCCGAGCGTCGCAAGGTGGT
>CALISD010000130.1 GCA_938041955.1 uncultured Granulosicoccaceae bacterium
CGGCGACAGTCGCATCTATCGATACCGAGACTCTCTGCTTGAGCAAATGACAGAAGACCATAGCCTGGTACAAGGGCTTGTTTCAATCGGGGAACTGCAAAAAGAAGATATGGACAAGCATCCGTCTTCACACATCATTACGCGGGCTGTGGGTGTGCAGAGTGAACTCGAACTAGAAATTCGCCAGGCGCTGGTTGAACCCGGCGACAGATACCTGATCTGCAGTGACGGACTTTACAAAGATGTGACCGAAGCGGAAATCGCTAACGGCATGGCAAAGGCAACCATTGACGAGTGCCTGGATCATTTGGTTGATCTGGCGTTAGAACGCGGCGGTACAGATAATACCACCGCGATTGTCGTGCAGGCTGGCAATAACTGAGAAAGCTAATACCCACTATAGCTCGATTATCTTGGGCGAATCAGTAGATTGTCAAAGGTTATGTAATTCGCGCCAGAACCGTTTACTGCAGTTCCCGCCTTACCTTTTAACAATATATGGTTATCTCCACCGTCCCATGTGAAAACCCGCCTTGGAATCGAAAGAGACAAATTATTGTTAATCACTATTCCTATCGACGCACTAGTATTTGCAGCAAACGAAGTGTGAATAACTTCAATTCTCAGATTATTCACTTCACTTAGTAAATATGGAGTTGAGCTGGTATACGTTCCCTGCTGGCTGCTATTCAAATCAGTAGATATCACCACAGTATTGTCACTCACACTTATTACTGCATCTGCAGTAAGCGTTTGGTCAAAATTAAGCGGGTCAATTCCAATTTGATTGCCAACACCGATAGACGCGGTACTATCCGGCGCGTCCGCAGACAAAACATCAACTGAAACGATAAATCCACCTGCATCATTAATTTCGGTACCAACAAAGCTTTGCGTTGTTAACGCGCTGGTTCCATCACACCAATCGGAAGATAGGTCATTATAGCGCGACCCCAAGGTCATTACTCCAGCTCCAACAGAGCCCTCAAACCCACCCAACGACGCACATCCAAACCAATAATCGCTAGGTGCAAAAAGCCCTGACTGATCACCACCGAAGTCATCTTGAAGTAAAATTGGCTGATCAAGCAATAGATCAATATTTCCTACACCCAAAGCAGTCGATGTATACGTGGTAGCACCGAATGCAGATCCAAATCGAGCTGAAATTTCACGATCACCAGGCTTCAAAAACAACTTACTGTAACCCGGTGTTGAAAACGCTGCACTATCAGTGATCGCAGCATCTATACCATCAACGCTGATAACTGCGCCGGAGACGGGCTCACCTGTAGCATTTATAACGTTTACTCCAAGCGTTGATAGAATACTTCCGCTTATATCGGAAAGTAATTTAAGCGTTACTTTGCACTCAACAGCAACAGGAATGTTGCTCAATATTCCACTGTCAACACAGCTGGCCAGAGTTTGATTTTCGGACAGCAGAAAGAATTCAATTTCGAAATTGAGATTACCGAAATACATATCAGTCAGCGTGACGCTTGACGTATACCCACCAATCTCATCAGCGGCCAGTGTGAGATCCAATTCCCTCAATGAATTTTCAGGACCAACTACATTAAGTCTCGTGCGTAAGTTATCCAAACTACCAGCTTCATCAACTACCTCGGCTGGCACATTAATGTTGAATACCGCATCACCGCCCTCAACCGATAGCGCCATGCCAATCTCACCGAACAGGGGAACAATATCCATACTCACATCAAAGCCTGACGAGACAGAAACAGATGCGCCTTGCGAGGCAAGAGATTTACCAACTTGAGCACCGCTATCAAACAATCTCAATGCAATATCGTAAGTGCCGGGTGTTAAGTTCAGCATCATGTATTCAGATAAACCAGTAGCCGGATCAAGGCTAAAAATCTGTTCAACACCTCCACCTATCGTTATTCCTATCGATGGATTCGTGAGCCCGGCTTCAGCCAATTGGTCTTGGGCGTAATTAAATTTAAAATCAGAAAGACTGGCTACAACACTAGTGTCTATTTGACCGCCACCAATAACCGGCCGAATCGTCATCGGCACAAATTCTTGAGCACCGTCAGCTACAGTATGCACAGCAGAGCCTACGTACTGGTCGTCATCTTTGTTCAATACTAGATAAAAGCTGTAGTTTCCAGGTACCAACTGCAATGCTTTCAATGACTGCACATTGCCCAAATCACTCTCATCAAGGTTCACTGACCAGTCATACGTGTCCGTTGAGTTGTTATCGAGATTTTCTACCTGCATGGTACCGGTCATTAAATTAGCTACGGCCCTAATCGTGAAGTCGTCCAGAAAACCGGGGTTAATTTCTTTTGTCAGAAGCGCACTAAAATTAAAGTCAAACGCAACTTCTTGCTCCAGAGTGTTCGCTTGCTGGCTACTTAACTCTTGCCCAGGCTCCGCACTTGGCGATGACTTGCTGCACGCCCCCAACATAGCCATGCAAATTAGCACCCCAATACTACCCAACAACCTCATTCTCATCCCACCAACCTCAAATCTAAAGAATTTCTATATACGTCACGAATCCCTGACGCGGGATTCATCCATGAGTTCTCAACTATTAACGGCACTCATGAAAGAATTTTGTAGATGAAAGATTATTATGAGCCGGGTTTTTGTGAAGTGTGTCCGCCACTCGGTAAATTGTCGTGTTTGCATTGCAGGTAGAACTCCGCTTAGCACTTATGTGCTAAGCGGTTGTGTTTACATACAATATCAAGAGCTTACCCAATCAGCGTCAATCACGATGTGGAACTTCAGTAAAGGTTAATTCATTATCCAGCCAGTCGATCTTGACCGTATCACCCTCAGCAAAAGCACCACTAAGTATTTCACGAGCCAGACGATTTTCCAGATGGGACTGAATTGCCCTTCGCAACGGGCGCGCTCCATAAACCGGATCAAAGCCTGCATCACCAAGCATATCCAACGCACGCTCTGTTACATCAAGGGTAATCCCGTTAGCCTTTAGCCTCTTCGCCAAAGTTGCTACCTGAATCGCTGTTATTTGCCGTATCTGGTCCCTCTCGAGCGGATGAAATACCACTACATCATCTATTCGATTAACAAACTCTGGTCGAAAGTGATCACCGACAATCTCAAGAACAGACGCCTTCATATCTTCGTAGTTCGCTGCCCCGGCCTTTTCCTGAATCACATGACTACCAAGATTAGATGTCATCACAATGACGGTGTGACGAAAATCAACGGTTCGACCCTGGCCGTCGGTCAGGCGGCCATCATCAAGCACTTGCAATAGAATATTGAAAACATCTGCATGCGCCTTCTCGATCTCATCAAGCAAAATGACAGAATACGGGCGACGCCTGACCGCCTCGGTTAGATACCCTCCTTCGTCATAGCCAACATACCCGGGAGGCGCACCTATTAATCGAGCCACCGAATGCTTTTCCATAAACTCAGACATGTCTAACCGGATTAACGCGTCAGCACTATCAAATAGAAACGCTGCCAAGGCCTTAGTTAGCTCTGTCTTACCGACTCCTGTTGGCCCTAAAAATAAGAATGAACCATTCGGTCTTTCCGGAGGAGCTAAGCCCGCACGAGAACGACGAACAGCATCGGACACCGCAACCACCGCCTCTGACTGACCAATCACACGCTTGCCAAGCTCGTCTTCCATACGCAAAAGTTTTTCACGCTCACCTTCGAGCATTTTACTCACCGGTATGCCGGTCCAGCGCGCTACTACTTCAGCGATTTCATCTTCTGAAACGCTATTGCGAAGTAACTGAAGGTCCATATCGTCGCCAGTACCCGCATCTTCTATCTGTTTTTCAAGCTCG
>CALISD010000131.1 GCA_938041955.1 uncultured Granulosicoccaceae bacterium
CTGCAACTGTCTTTGGCTGCATTGTTTCTTTCGATCATTTAACCAATTCAATACAGACAGACTGCAACCCTGAATGGGCATTATCTATATGATTAATATAGCAATATACATTTTTTCACAAAATGTCCGTTTATTGACCAAATCAAGTTAAGAACTTATCCTAAGTAGCTTGTATTTCTTAGAGAAGCTCTCTTGACGCAGCATAAAAAAAGTATCGGCACGCAAGTGCTGGTCGACTACAAAAGTACGTCGAGTCACCTCAACGAAACTCCAGCTCCAGCCAAGCGCACTGTTCGCGCTCCTGCGACTGTGACTTTGAAAACGGATAACGACGCAGCATCCGGCAACGGACGTATACGCAAGGGGATCGCACTTTGCGCTTTTGTTGCTGTGGGCGGCGTAACCATAGACAAAGTCTTTTCAGAATCGTCGCAGACCGGGGCCCAGCCGGCCAAACTGGCGTCTATGGGCATGGCTTCAGGCGAGGTTGTGGTGGCGAATACACTTCAGGCACTCAAGCAAACCATTGAAGAGCCTGAGACTGAATTTGTTTTTAACCCGAACAACAGTGTAAGTACCGGAACAGAAAGTCTGTCTGATGTGCCGTTTGTTGAAGTGCCGGAAATAGATTCGCTGTTTGATCCGGCCGATGTTCCTGTGGCAGCGTTTATCAATGCCGCACCATTGACTGCTGCAAAACCCGAACTTGCCAATGACTACACTCAAGAGCCTTCGCAGATTCTGGTAAAAATTGAAAAGGGCGACAGCCTGTATGGCGTGCTGGCCAGTCACGGGCTCAGTGGAAGTGAATCGGCAAGCTTAACTACCCTGCCCCATGTGTCTGAATACCTGACCAACCTGCGACCAGGCGACGAACTGGAACTAAGCTTTGATGGCAGCCACCGGCTGATCGGCGTAACGCGAGAAATAGATCTCGAGAAGACGCTGCACATCACCCGCGCTGCAGACAATAAGTTTGAATCAACACTTGACGTTCAGCCGCTGGAAAGATCAATTCAGGTGGCAGACCTTAAACTTGACTCGTCTCTGTTTGTAGATGGCGCAGCTGCCGGGTTGTCTGAGTCAATGATCATGGAGCTCTACTCGATCTTTCAGTGGACTGTCGATTTCAATCGCGAAGTACGTGCCGGCGATGTGGTTACCGTGCTTTATGAGTCATTCAGCAAAAATGGTAAGCGGGTAAAAGACGGCAACATACTCGCAGCCGAGTACAAAGCAAGTGATTCAACTCACAGCGCGTACAGACACGTGCGCAACGGGCAACGCACCTACTTTGATAGCGACGGTCAAAGCCTGAAGAAACAGTTTTTGCGCAACCCGATCAAGGCACGCATCACATCGCGCTTTAATCTGAAGCGTAAGCATCCAATACGCCACACTATCAGAGCACACAAAGGCGTTGATTATGGCGCACCAACAGGCACCCCGATTAGCAGCGCGGGTGATGGCCGGGTAGTTTTTCAGGGCGTGCGCGGCGGTTACGGCAACACAGTAGAAATTCAGCACGGTGATCGTTACACCACGCTGTACGCACACTTGAGTCGCTTTCCCAAAAATCTGAAGAAAGGCTCAAGAGTTTCACAGGGGCAAGTGATCGGTTATGTAGGCAAGTCTGGCCTGGCCACAGGTCCACACCTGCACTACGAATTCCGTGTTGACGGCATTCACCATGATCCGCAAAAAGTGAAATTGCCGGGCTCAAGCCCGCTTGAGAAAAACGAGCTGGTAGCATTCAAAGAAAACATCGAGCCACTAAGATCACAACTGGCAAGCCTGCGACAGGACAATGAAACCCTCGCAATGCGATAAGCGCTTAAACAGAACACTTTCTGTTGCCTTATGAAGGCCTATATGTCGGACTAATGTCCGGCACCAGCGTCGACGGTGTTGACGCGGCACTGGTGGATGTACAAACAGATTCGGTGCAGTTAATTGGAACTGCATCTTGTAAATACCCCGCATCAGTTCGATCACGCCTGCTTGAGCTCAACACCCACCCGACCGTGACACTGGCCGAACTGAGCGAGCTGGATCACCTGGTGGCAGTCAGCTTTATAGAAGCAACCACTTCACTCCTTAAAAACTGCCATACAGATGCGAGTAAGATCACCGCGATTGGATCGCACGGGCAAACTATTTTTCACAGCCCCGATACTCAACCCGCCACCACAATGCAAATCGGTGACAACAGCTTAATCGCCACACGGCTTGGCATAGACACGATTGGCGATTTCAGACGGGCAGATATTGCAGCGGGCGGACAAGGGGCACCGCTCATGCCCGCGTTTCATCAGGCGTTTTTCGGCGGCGACAAACTTCGATTTGTACTCAATCTGGGCGGCATTGCGAACATCACCACTCTTGGTGCGGAAACCGTTTCCGGTTTTGACACCGGCCCGGCCAACACCCTGCTCGATGCCTGGATATTCAAGACGCTTGCTAAACCCTGCGATATCAACGGCCAATGGGCTCGCGCCGGCAAGGTAGATAGTGAGCTATTACAGCGCTTATTGGCAGACGAATACTTTGCCCAGCCTGCACCGAAGTCCACTGGAACAGATTATTTCAATCTGCAATGGCTGGAAAACCACTTAGCGCTTGAGGTTGACGCGAACAACATACAAACGACCCTCACTGAACTTACTGCACGCACTGTCGCCGATGCAATTATCGACTGCACCATTCGACATGCCAGACACAAAACCTCCAATACCGAAGTGCTGGTGTGTGGCGGGGGCGCTCATAACGCGTATCTTATCGAGAGACTTGAGCATTGCCTGCCCGATCACGTAATCCATCCGACCACACACTACGGACTTGATAGCGATTTCGCAGAGGCGATGGGATTCGCCTGGTTAGCCTACCGTTACCTGCAGCAACTGCCGGGCAACCTGCCCACAGTGACAGGCGCAAGCGCATCAGTGGTACTCGGGGGGAGATATGTGGGCAACATGCTTCAGTGACTATCCTTCAAGCCACAGCATTGATGTCAACACCACAACTGGTGGTGCTTTGGCGCAGCGTTACATCAAACAACCAGCATTTAGACTGAGAAAGAAGATCCACAACCACAGGTGGTGGTCGCATTAGGATTTCTTATCACAAACTGCGAGCCTTCCAGCCCTTCTGTGTAGTCAATCTCTGCACCCAGTAAATACTGATAGCTCATTGGGTCGATGAGTAGCTTTACGCCTTCTTTCTCTACTTCTGTGTCACCGTCGTTTATCTCTTCATCGAAGGTGAAGCCATACTGAAAACCGGAACAGCCGCCGCCTGAGATAAAAACTCTCAGTTTAAGCTCAGGATTGCCTTCCTCTTCGATAAGGCCCTTCACTTTTAGCGCTGCAGCCTCAGTGAATACTAATGGGTCGGGAAACTCGCCATCCATCTCTGTCATTTCTGCTTCTGCACTCATCGTATTTGACGCTCAGGGTTTGCTCAGTTGTCAAAATGTAGCATTACCTGACAAAATCAATCAAGTATTTTCACTAAAGCAAAAGATCTGGTCTCCATTTCGGACAAAAACCTGCAATTCAGCCAACCTTTCCAAAATGTTATGCGAGCATGACACCTTGTATTTTTTGCTCTTGTTGGGCACAGCCAACACCCGCTACCGAGGCTGGCCTAGTTGTGGTAAGCATCGCACAACACCAGATGTTGTGATTTTCGCCCTGGAATGACCAAATAAACCTTTCCTGGCGAATTGTAAACAACCGTACTGCAAGCCTACTTTCCCGCGATAAAACCAGCGCAAAACGATTACACAGCGGTAATAAACCTCTGTCGAAGCGGTATTTCGGCAAAAAAACACCAATCAAAAAGCACTGATTAACAATCAAAATCAATAAGTTACATTTGTTATGTCACGTGAATTCGACATTTGTATGTCAACGTAATAACATTTACCCACTGGAGCAGCGTTCACCAGCCTCCACTGAACTTATAGCGAGATATGCCATGAAACGAATACTAATCTTCTCTGCAACTGCTTTTATCGTGAGCCTTTGTACTGTGGGTTTCACGGCCAAAATAAAAAATATCGGGACGATTAAAATCGAAAATAACCCGGCCCACTTTGCTGTGAATAATTGCCACATTGGCAAATTCTACGAAGAAGTCCACTTGTATGCTGGCTCCGGCGTACTTCCAGATGGCAAGAAATTCGAAATTTCTGCTGACGGTAATGGTGGCTGGGTAGAAATGCACGTAGGCGCGGGCTCTGGCTCACCACACGCTTTCTACACCTCTACCCTGTCTAACCCTGAAGAATCCATAACGGTTGATGCAAAACAAGTGGTGATCCGCGGCAGCTTTGATGAGGCGATCTCAGAAACTACCGGCATTCCGTTTGAACTCACCGCGACCTGCGAGAGCTAACTCTGCATTCACGTACCCGTGCCATTCGCGGCGCGGGTTCACATCCCTCCTGCCAGTTCAGGCTTATCACTCAACATACTTTTGATCAGTTAATTAATTAAGACTGAACCAATAGTTAAGATCAAGCCACTTCACAATCTGATCACCACCAATCACTGCCGCCCCCAGATACCCGGGGACATCGGGTAACAACCGTTCTGCAGCAGCAAACCTCAATGATTGATGGCCAATTACTTTATCTACAAGCAACTCGTGTGTGCCTGATGGCGTTGTACACTGCAATACATGATGTTCCTGTGGCTGCTTAGCGCCAAACGCGGACTTTTTCTTTACTCCGACCAGCGTGGCAAGCGATTGCGTTTTATCACCTGACCACAGTTTTACCTGCACCACTTGAGATGCGCTAAGCGCAAACTGTTGCCGCTGCACCTCTACCACCAGAACGTCTTGCGTGCTGGCTAAGCGCGGCAACGTTAACCTGTATGTTGTGCCACGATCATCGCCTTCTATGGCCACTGTAGCGCCGTGACGAACCGCTAGCTCTAGTAGGGCAGCGATATCAACAGGTGTATCGTCATAATCTGACCAGGCGGTGGGATAATCAGCGCCACGAAGTTCAAATTGATCCCAACCGGCTTGAGCAGTTTGCTGCCACGGATTACGGGATCGGACTTCGGCGCCGTGCACTGTGACACCGGCGCCATCGTCAATTATCTCAATGGTTATCGCGTTATCTGTTTGCACAAAATTGACTTCAACTGTGGGCAGCTCTGATTTATTTTTATCCAACCGCTCTGCGGGTGACTCGAAAGCTCCCGTCACAATACTGCTTAACAGTGGATTTATGGCAGACAAAATTTGACTGGCCAGATCACGATGAATTTCAACGCCACCGCTTTGAAACGCAAACTGCACCCGACAACCATTTTCTTTGGCCGTTTTGGTTAATGAGTTAACCAGCTCAACACGCATTGAATCCAACCGTACCAGCGTCGCTGCACCCAACTGGCGGCCCAGATGGTCTATCGAGCCGCCTTGAGCGCGGGTGATATCGGCAAGCTCATCTGCTAATAGCTTAAGTTCGGCACTGCCATCCACAACCGTTGCTTTGTCGTTCTTTGCAATTTTACTGAACGTGGCGTCTAGTTTTTTCTGTAACTCAACTAACCGATCATGGTTTCTATTAATTGCGTGATAACAGTTGTCTGCACGCTCTACATGTTTAGACCAATTCACAGCCGGATCGCTGATTGCCGGCTCATTGCCAACAATGATCAGACCAGGGGGCTCCACGGCAGGCTTATCAGAACTCGCGGCAGGCGCGCTATTTTTCAACTTTGAATTGGCGCCAGCAAGTGAATCAACAGGCGTTTTATTAGACGGCAGATGCCTTTCAACACTAAAGGTGTCATTGGCTGACGCATCTACCGCGCCGGCCAGTTTTAACCGGTCAATCAATTCACTGCTGTCAGCAACCGATTCATTGTTTCTCAATCGATCGATGTCATCACTGATCCACTCAATTGATTCAATCGCCAGATCAAAAAACGCTTGCGACGGAGGTGCATCACTGTGCCTTAAATCCAGCATGGTCGATTCAAGATAATGCACCATCGAAGCAAGTGAGGGCTCACCTACCTCTTCTGCACTTTGCTTCAATGCGTGTAGTAATCTGCTGATATCGCCGTGCAGCCTGCTTGACGCAAACGGTGCACCGCGCCAGCGCTGGAATAACTCAAAAAGTCTGGGCAGTAACTCTTCCGCTTCATTGAGGAAGCTATCAAAGAATTCCCCGTGCGGGTGATCACCCTCAGTGCGATCAGTGTTTGCAGACAACGCTGCCTCAATTCTGCCAGTGACGTCTACCACCAGATTCGGCATTGGCTTCTGACCGACCAGTGAATCAATACCGAGTGTTGCAGCAATAATTGCTTCCTGCACCAGCAAGGTTTCAGACTGATTGAGCGTACTGTTCGCCGCGTTGCTTAAAAACTGAGCTAGAGGCGTTAGCAGATCAGTAAGCTCACCGATGCCCTTCTCTGACACAATATCTAACAGCTGATTCAACGCACTGATAACGCTGTTATCAGGCATTAAATTGCCTGAACTCCCTAATGCGGTATCAAGCGCCTGTTGAATAACATCAATATACGCGTTACCTCGAGCACCAAAATCAGAAGAATCGGTATCAAAGTCTATAGAAGCCTTTGGCGCAGAGGTAGACGCCTGGGTTTGAACACTCTTCTGCAGCTCGTCGGCTTCCACTGACGCCTGTTCAACACCTTTATTCAGGAAATCAAACTGATACAGCATTTGCTGTTCAACCAGCTGAAGTGAGGTAACACAAGACTGAAGAGATTCCGGCGTGACCGATTGTTTTAGATACTGTGTGACCTCTTGCAAATTATCACGCGCCGAGTGAACACCGGTAAGCATTAACTGAAGTTTCAGACCGTTTACTTTATCTACATACTCTGTAAGCGCACTTTCAGAATCAAATACAGGGTCATCGCCAAGTTGTTCGATACAGCTTTGCAATTCATTCCACAGCACATCGGTACTGCTCTTTAGCCAGACATCTCCACTCTGGAGCTCCTGCTCCCGGTGAGACTCTAATATTTGCAAGGCCGCAGTAACTTCAAATTCTGCCTCCAGTTTTGAGGAGTGCTCACCCTTATAGCCCTCACATTCAATCGTGCAAAGTAAATTACACAGCAATCGATTTACGCTTTCCTGAATACCCAGCACCGGCGCCTGACTACCGGCAAGTGCGGCCATGACCACCTTTTCAATTTGCTTAAATACTTTAAAAACCGCCGGTCTTAGCTCACCCGCTGACACATTCACTGACTCAGCGTAGGCACTACACGCCAGCCAGAGACCCTGCGCTTTATCATTTGTCGCAAATTGTGCCAACTGTTCAAAGTATTCAGATAACTGCTGCAGTTTCTGCAAGCGTTTTTCACCGCGATAAATACTCAGCACCAACTGACTGAATTCCAGATAACTTGCATCACGGGAAAAATGATTTTCACTCGCAACTGCTTCCAGGCCGTCACTGTGAAACTCCTGCAGCGATTCGAATCGCACGCAATAAGGTGCCGGCACAGCCAACAACATCTCACTGATCAATGGGCTATCACGCAGCGCTGCAAACTCATTGAAGCCACCCAGTAACAGCATACTGCGCTCTTGCTTATGTTGCGCAAGATCCCCAATGTAGACCGCGAGTTGTTGCAAGCCATAACGCAGCACTTCCACATTTCTGTGGTCCGGGTGCGTCGCGATATAGCGTTTCGCGTTGAGTAACTCATCAACATACAACTGCCCGCACTCAACCGATGAAAGCGGTGATCTTACGGTTAGGAGTTCTTTTGAGAGTTCATCTGACAGGGCCTGTGTAAAGCCGGACGAATCAATTTTCTCTACATAGATCAGCAGTTGATCCCGCACAGATACAAGTTGCTCAGACAAGCTTTGCAGATCTGACGCAACGTCAGTGAATGAAGACAGGCTATCGCTCAAGCGAGGTGTCTCCGGGTAGCTTAAAACCTGTCACCGACTCATCAAGCTTTGCGGCCATGGACTGTAATTCAGCCACATCCTGGGCGAGTGATGCGGTGAGTTCGCTGTACTCATTGCCGGCTTTATCCAGCGCAACGATACGCTCTGCAGACAATGACAAATCATTTTTTTGCTCGGCAAGATTGGCCAGCGCTTTGTGAATCGCTAACTGTAAAGAGCCCGTGTGATTCGCCAGACTCTTACCTGCGACGGAAGCATCATGGGTATGCTGAGCACTGTTGTTAATATCCAGAGTGCTGGCTTTGAGTGATTCTGCTGTGCCTGCGATGTCTTTCTGCAACAAAGCAATTAAACCATCAGCATCCCCTGCAATTTGTACAAGCTGACCTGTGAGCTGATGAACATCGTCAAACAGTCCGACGGTGTCCGCCGGCAGATCATCAAGATAATCCACACCATGGGTTTCAGATTCAGTCATTTTTAATGACACGTTTAACGCTTGTAATCGCGTTTGCTCTGCCAATTGCCTGAGCTTTCGAGTGGAGTCGCTCACGTTGCCCGCAGTGACAAGCAGGCGATGCATTCTTCCACTACTGAGCTCCACCTGTGCAGACACCGCAGCAAGAGATGCAGACACCTCATTGGTGGCAGTGGCGGCAGACTCTGACTTGCTGTTGAGATCAGCCACCAGGCGATCAGTGTTGTTTAATAGTGATTGCTGCTGTTGCAGCAAGTTTGATCTGACATTGAGACTGTCGGTAAGCTCCGCTGTTCGCGACTGACGCTGTATATCTTTCTGTGCAAGTGAATCGGCGATGCCGTCGTGCTGATGCACAAGTTCGGTAATTCTGTTTGCCACACCACGAGTCATCTTGACCAAATGCCGCATCACTGCACCCGTCCTGTTGACTGACACAGCCACAGCTTTGCTGTAGTCGTGATCAGATGCTCGAACAGGGTGTCGCAGATCACCGTCCGCCAGTGCATCAATATCAGTAAGCAGTGCTTTTACCTCTTCAGCTTCATTTTCTGTTTGCATAGAAGAAGCCGATACTTCAGGTGTTCCGGAAGCCGAGCGCATTATTCTCCACGCCGCCAGTACTGACATTAACAGTGCTGTAAAGAGACCGGTTATAGCGAGCAGCATATAACGACTAAACTGAACGGCGACATCATTAAGTGCATTGTTGAAGTCGTTCAATGATTGCTTTGCCTGATCAAGTGCCTCAAACACAAAAGCCGTGCCTGTAGCAACCGGCTTATCGGGCGTTACACCAGTTTCTGCGATTGCAGGCTGGCTTTGCGCTGCCTGGAAACGTATGTCATTTACACGCGCTACATAATCAAGTATCAAATTCTTGGTGTTGTAGCCGAACAGTGAGTCACTGGAGCCGGCACGCGTAATTCGCATTAGATCGCGAGTGAGATTTTGCTGTTGCTCAAGTGATCGTTCAAACTCAATTGCATTAGCGGTGGAGCCTGGCAATTCAGCCATGAAAGTCCACGTAGATGAAATATTATCAACAAGCCTTCTGAGCGGAACCGATTGAGTTCCTTCGTACACACGAGCGCGGATTGTTTCGAAATCAATAGCTATTGAGCTGACATCCGGCACAACCACTTCAACAGACCTAGCAGATGGCTCAACGGGTACAGCTACTGGTACGCTGGCTGCCGCCAACGCATTGTTTCTTAGCAACCCGTCTCTGGCAGTCATCCAGTCTGCATCCACAACTCTGGCGGCGTTTTCTATATCCCTGGAAGAGAGAAAGTTAAAAAAGCTTGCGGATGCATCCCGTAGATTTTGCGACTGCTGATCACCAGTGTTAATCAGCATCAGCAGTTGTTTGTTTACACTCTCGTTGCGAGTCTTATCCGACTCCACCATCCTGCTAATCTGGCTCAACGTGTTAGCCATTTCAGCAGCCCGTTGTTGCCGACCGGTATGGCCTTGTTGCAGCGCCTGCAAAGACAACAGCAGCGCCAGACTCAATAGCAGGGCAAGAACTGCAATCGTGATCAGCGTCAAAGGCAGGCGCATTTTTAATCCGGAGGCGTTCAAACCGTTTCGCACTCACGCAAAAACTTCGTCAACCTCAAGAGTTCCGGCAAATTGATCAGCGCAATCTGTTTGTTGTCATAGTGAGAGAGCCGCTGAATTGCCCGATGCTCCGCTATTTCCGACGGATTGCTCGAAATACGCATCGCTTCATCTTCTTCAGGCAATTGGCAGAGGTTGAGAATTTTGTCCACCGCCAGTAAAAACGTGCTGCCTGCCAGCTTGACAACCACGCATCGACCGCGCAATTGATGTTGCTCACCCTTGAACCGTTGATTCGCGCCATGTCCGAAATACCTGCCAACATCAATCACGGGTACAGGGTTGGTTTGATAAACAGTCAGCCCTGAAAACCACACCGGAGCGCCATTGACCTCAGCGCAGTTCGGGTATTCGATGACTTCAACCACTGAGTCCGTGGCCAGAGCGTAGTAAGAGCCGTCACATTCAAACAACAATACGCGTGACGATTGCGATGGCGCTATCGAGTTCGATGACCAGATAACCTCGGCGCTACGGGCACCGCGGTGTGTTTCTGCACTAGCCACCGGCCGGCACCACACTTATTGCCTGCGAATTGAACAGGTCTTGCTGAATGTTGGTTGGCTGTAGCACTTCGCACCCTTGACTGACGTGTCGAACCATACGACCAGCGGTTTGACAAATGTTGAGCATCTTTACCTGCCCGCTTGGCTCGGAATAGGAGTCTGCGCGGTAGAAGTCTGCGTAGCGAGAACGTGCCATGGCGAGGGCGTTTTTACGATCATTTGAGGCACATAGTTATTCATACGTAACGAAAATGATCGATACAAACGCACCGTCAGGGCGCGTTCGCAGTAGCAGAGGTTCTACCGCGCAGACTCCTAGCCGCGAACTGTAGCTTAACGGGTACACAGCTTCAACAGTAGAGAAACAGCTGAAATTGACAAATATTATATTTATCATTCACTTACACCCACATGACAGCAGACTGCTTACGCTGGGTGTAAGCCACTACCCGATACTGGTGTTGAAACCGATACAATGGTGGCATTAAAAGCATTCAGCACACGACACCGACAGAGATTCTATGAGCATAAAAATCGCCGTCTTAATGGACCCGATCGAAAATATCAAAGTGGCGAAAGACACCAGCCTTGCCATGATGCTGGCCGCCCAGAAGCGCAACTGGTCACCATATTACTTGCGCCGGCAGGATTTATTCATGCGCGATGGCCGCCCCTGTGCCAGCGTGCAGCAAGTGACAATGTACGACAACAAAGATCACTGGTACGACGCAGAACCCGCCACTGAGATGTATCTCGATGAGTTTGATTGCATCTTAATGCGGCTCGATCCGCCCTTTAACATGGACTACGTCTACGCCACCTACTTCTTACAACGCGCCAGTGATGCCAGTACGCTGGTCCTTAACGACCCCGCCGCGCTGCGCGACATCAACGAAAAAATGTACACCGCGTGGTTTCCTGACTGTTGCCCTCCTACGCTGATAACAAGCCGGGAAGACAAACTGCGTGCTTTCCACCAGGAACACAGCGATATAATAGTCAAACCTCTGGACGGGATGGGTGGGTCATCCATCTTTCGATTAAAACCCGATGATCCGAATGTCAGCGTTGTGCTCGAAACCATGACGCGCTTTGGCGAACGCCAGATCATGGCACAGCGCTATATCCCTGAGATCACCGAGGGGGACAAACGTATTCTGGTCGTCGACGGGGTGCCGGTATCGCATGCGTTAGCGCGCATGCCGGCGGCCGGTGAAACCCGTGGCAACTTGGCCGCAGGTGGTACCGGAGTCGCGGTTCCATTGTCTGATCGTGATCGACAGATTGCCGAAACCATCGGGCCTGAGCTGGTAAAAAAAGGCGTTCTGTTTGCCGGTATTGATGTCATCGGTGACTGGGTAACTGAAATCAATGTCACCAGCCCGACCTGTGCGCGGGAACTCGATGAGCAATGCAACCTTGATATCGGGTCGCAGTTTATGGAAGCCATTGAAAAACGTTTAAATTAGCATCACATTCTTTGCATATGCGCTGCCGGCTTCATCGTGCGAAACCGGCAGCGCGACAACAATTAGAATAACTTAAATGCTAGACTCAAACACACACCTAGGAGTCTGCGCGGTAGAAATCAGCGTAGCGAGAACGTGCCATGGCGAGCGCGTTTTTACGATCATTTGAGGCGCATAGTTGTTCATACGCAACGAGAATGATCGATGAAAACGCACCGTCAGGGCGCGTTCGCAGTAGCTGACGTTCTGCCGCGCAGGCTCCTAGCCTGCGGAAATAACGGTTAACCCACCATATGACGAATGATGCCAAGGCCCAAATGCAGTCACCCTACTGGCAATTGCCAGAGCGAAGTAATTAATATGGATCTCACTAATCATTTTCTGCTTTCAATGCCCGGTCTTCACAATTCCTGGTTTGATAAAACGATCACCTACTTATTTGAGCACAATGATGACGGAGCCTTTGGTTTCGTGATCAATCGACCCGCCTCGTTGCTGGCAGGTGAAGTATTTGATCAACTGGATATCGACTGTATCAACACCCACGACAGACAAGCTTCTGTTTATGAAGGTGGCCCGGTGGACAAGGAAAGAGGGTTTGTTCTGTTCCCCAGCGACGAACTCACCACGGATGCCGAGTCTTGCAGCCAGGGCACCGGAGTCACGCTGGCAGGCTCAACTGATATTCTGACCGAAATCGGCAATGGCAATGGCCCGATAAACTATCTGCTGCTGCTGGGCTACGCCGGGTGGGAAGCGGGCCAGCTGGAAGAAGAAATGGCCAGCAACAGCTGGCTGACCTGCGAAGCCAGTCAGGAGATTCTGTTCGCCGATGATATGGACAAAAAATTCAATCTGGCGGCCAGCACATTGGGAATACAATTCGATCTCATCTCCTCCGAAGCCGGACATGCATGAGTCAGAGCCTCATCCTCTCGACAGTAACCCGCAGCAAGATACCCCGGAAATAAACCACTATCTGGGATTCGACTTCGGCGAAAAGCGCATTGGCGTCGCCATTGGTCAATCGAGCACACTGACTGCCAACCCGATTTGTGTGGTGCGAAATATCAATGGACGACCCGAGTGGGATAAAATCGCCGCACTTATTGATGAATGGAAGCCTGATGCATTAGTGGTTGGATTGCCGTTAGACGACAATGGAGACATTCAGCGATTAACTCAGCTGGCCAAATCCTTCGGCAAACATTTACGCAGACGCTACCAACTGACGGTGCACTTTTGCGATGAACGCTTCAGCTCTAACGAAGCGTCACGAATAATTGCCGAAAACAGACATCATCACCAAAGACGCAAAGCAACACGCGAAGACTCCGATACAATAGCGGCCGCTCTGATACTGGAACAATGGCTTAATGACCCTACTTGAGAAAATTAATCCTGCCGGGGTTGAAAATATGATCCGGCAAATGGCCGAGTCGCTGAAACTGCAACTTGGCAGTGATTACCAGTCTGCCAAAATGCTAGGTATAAAAACCGGTGGTGTGCTTGTCGCGCAACAGTTGCACGAGGCGCTCAAACTTGAAGAAGAAGCGGGCGAATTGAATATTTCTTTTTACCGTGATGACTTCAGCCGTATCGGCCTGCACCCGCAGGTGGGGGCATCAAAAATTCCTTTTTCGATTGAAGGCGAGATCATCATCCTGGTTGACGATGTACTGTACAGCGGGCGTACCATACGCGCCGCCATGAACGAAATTTTCGATTATGGCCGACCAGAGAAAATACTACTCGCCACGTTAGTAGACCGCACAGGACGTGAACTCCCTATCAACGCCGATGTAGTTGGCCGGAGCATGGACTTACCTCACAGCCATCAGGTTAAGCTGCGTGAAGACATGAGTTTAGAGATATCACAACGATGACTGACATCAAACCGCAGCAGGCTATTACAAAGCCGGACATCATGCGATCAGCTCAACGTGATATTCAACTGACAGACGCAGGTGACCTTAAACATTTTCTGACCATTGAAGGGTTAAAGAAAGACCGACTGATCGAAATACTCGATACCGCCGAAAGCTTTGCCGGTGCTAACGGCAAAGCCGCTAAGAAAGTACCGCTACTGCGTGGCAAAACAGTGGCCAATCTGTTTTTCGAAAACAGCACAAGAACAAGAACTACTTTCGAGCTCGCGGCAAAGCGTCTGTCTGCAGATGTGTTAAATATCAACGTCAACGTATCAGCAGTGACTAAAGGTGAGACGCTGCTTGATACTTTACGAAATCTGCAGGCAATGCAGTGCGATATGTTTGTGGTCAGACATTCATCCTCCGGCGCTGCACACTTTATTGCAAGCCATGTCGAACCGCACATCAGCGTGATTAATGCCGGCGATGGACAGCACTCCCACCCTACGCAGGCGATGCTTGATATGTTCGCCATTCGCCGCAACAAAGGCGATTTTTCAAATCTCAAAGTAGTGATTGTCGGCGACATACTTCACTCCCGCGTGGCGCGCTCGCAGATTCATGCCTTAAATATTCTCGGCACAGGAAATATCACCGCCGTTGGCCCCAAAACACTACTGCCACAACAGATGCGGGAACTCGGCGTGCACGTTCGCCATGACCTGGATGGGGCATTGGTCGGCGCTGATGTGGTTATCGGGCTGAGACTGCAAAAGGAACGCATGCGCTCAGCACTGCTGTCTACTGAAGATGAGTACTATCGAAGTTTTGGCCTTACTGCACGCCGTATGCGACTTGCCAAACCCGATGCGATTGTGATGCACCCGGGCCCCACCAACCGCGGTGTGGAAATAGAAGCGTCTGTTGCTGACGGTCCGCAGTCGATCATTCTCGAGCAAGTTACCGGCGGCATTGCAGTACGCATGGCG
The DNA here is from genome assembly GCA_938041955.1 of uncultured Granulosicoccaceae bacterium. GTDB lineage: Bacteria > Pseudomonadota > Gammaproteobacteria > Granulosicoccales > Granulosicoccaceae. The sequence goes on from CALISD010000131.1 coordinate 14,860, forward strand.
ATTATGTCGATCACCATGGGCAATATTGAAAAATCACTGGCAGCTAAGCCAGGAGTGCAACCATGACCAGCACCTCTATTGTTAACTGCCGCTACTTTGATGAGAATCAAAAAGAAATACAGCAAGGCACTGTGCAGTACACCGACGGGGTCATCACCCACGTGGGCAATGCCGATGATCAACTCAGTTCAGAACACACCATCAATGCACGAAACCATTTGCTGACACCGGGTCTTATTGACTGTTATGCACGATTGCGTGAACCCGGCTTCGAGAAAGCAGCGACGATATCAAGTGAAACACTGGCTGCAGCGAAGAACGGCATCACCACTCTTTTTTGTTCTCCGGATACTGACCCCATTATTGATGAACCCGGTACGGTTGAATTGATCAAGCGCCGCGCTAGCGCCGCCATTGGCGTTAAAGTGCTGCCGATAGGTGCAGTCACTTCAGGTCTGCAAGGCGAACAACTCAGTGAAATGCAAATTCTGTTTGACTCCGGCTGCATCGCATTCAGCAACGGCGACAATCCAATCAGTGACAATCAGGTCCTTCGGAGAGTCATGGAGTACAGCGCGGGCTTTAATCTTAATCTTATTATTGCACCACAAGATCCATGGCTGTCCGGCGGCGTTGCACATGAAGGCTCGGTATCAATACGACTCGGCCTACCCGGTATTCCCTCTGCAGCAGAAACAGTCGCACTTTCTCAACTGATTGAGCTTTGCTATCAGACCGGTGCCCGCGTGCACTTTTCAAGATTGTCTTCACAGCGTGGAGTGAACCTTGTGAGTCAGGCAAAGAAAGACAATATCGCGGTCACCGCAGATGTAGGCATAGACCATTTATTTCTCACTGAGATGGACACCAGTGACTTCAACAGTATGTGCCACACATCACCACCGTTCCGATCTTATGCCGACAGAGAAGCGCTTCGCGAAGGGTTGGCGGCCGGTGTACTGGATGCCATTTGCTCCAACCATGCACCACACGAGTCAGATGCGAAGCTGACGCCATTTGCAGAGAGCAAACCCGGCTTGTCATCACTTGACAGTTTTACCGGCTTACTTATCAAGCTCGCAAAAGAGATGGATATTGCTCTGCCGGTACTACTCGAACGCGTGACTGCAGGCCCTGCGAGATGCTTCGGCCTTCCACAGGGCAGACTTGAAGTAGGTGCACCGGCAGACATTTGTCTCATTAATACTGAAAAAGACTGGGAGTTTTCAATCGACACTATGTTGAGCGCAGGCAGAAACAGTCCGTATCAAGGATGGGACTTCGAAGGCCAGGTTGAGCTGACAGTGGTCAACGGCAAAACCATCTATTCTACAAAGCAAGACACGACATAAAATAAAAAGCCTCGACAAGACGAGCATAACAGTTACCGAACAAAACAAAAAAGCCGGGCAATTGCCCGGCTTTTTTATGACACACATAATGGATAGTCGTAGATTCAAACTACCAACTGCTTATACCGTCTTTTGTCATCCTAAATAACTACGCTTTAAGAAGCCACTTTGTACGAGTCGTCATCAGCATCCTTTAGTGACAAACCACCGCCAGCATCATTCTCTGCATCATCGTTAGCGCCTTCAGCAAGCTTGAGGCTCAATCGAAGGTCGTTGACAGAATCTGCATTACGCATGCCTTCTTCGACAGTAACTTCTCCGGACTTAATTAATCTGAAAATCGCCTCATCAAAGGTGATCATGCCTTGCTCACCAGACTTCTTGACGAGTTCTTTCATTTCATGAACCTCGCCTCTCTTGATGAGATCGGCCATCAGCGGTGAGTTAAGCAGAATCTCAACCGCGGCACGACGGCCATCACCACTGGGAGTCGCGAGCAGGCGTTGGGATATAACCGCCTTCAGGTTAAGTGACAGATCAAGCAATAGCTGGTTATGTCTCTCTTCCGGAAAGAAGTTAATAATTCTGTCCATCGCCTGGTTTGTATTGTTAGCGTGAAGTGTGGCGAGACACAGGTGGCCTGTTTCTGCAAACGCGATCGCGTGCTCCATGGTGTGCTCGTCCCGGATTTCACCAATCAAAATCACATCCGGTGCCTGTCGCAGTGTATTTTTCAACGCCACTTCAAACGATTCAGTATCAGTGCCTACTTCACGTTGAGTCACCAGACAGCCTTTGTGCTGATGCACAAATTCCACCGGATCTTCGATAGTGATGATATGACCTTTGCTGTTGACGTTACGGTAATCAATTAACGCTGCAAGACTTGTTGATTTACCGGAACCTGTACCACCCACAAAGATCACCAGACCACGAGTGGTCATCGCAACTTCTTTTAATATTTCCGGCAGATTCAGTTTTTCCAGCGACGGCACTTCAAAACCAATAATACGAACGACCATACCGGCACTGCCACGCTGCACAAACGCGTTAACACGAAAGCGGGCAACATCGGGAACACTGATCGCAAAGTTACACTCGCGTGAAACCCTGAACTCTTCTTTTTCTTTATCATCCATAACAGACCTGGTCAGCGCCATGGTCTGCTCTGGAGTCATTTTCTTATCAGTGAGCGCAGTGATCTTGCCGTGTAACCGCATACACGGCGGCGCACCCGCGGTGATGAACAGATCAGACCCGCCCTCTTCCTGCATTTTATTTAGCAGGCCATCAAGGTACTTCTTCGCTGAATCGTTTTCCATTGTTACTCTACGCCGTAGTATTCGTTATTTTAATTCTTATTTTTAAGGAAGCTTAAGTAAGGGAATCAGGGTTAGCCGCTTTTTTCTTAGCGTCTTCAAGACTCACCAAGCCCTTTTGAACCAGCTCCTTCAGGTTTTGATCAAGCGTTTGCATACCCGCGGCCTGCCCGGTTTGAATTGCCGAATACATCTGCGCCACTTTGTCTTCTCGAATCAGGTTTCTGATGGCTGGCGTACCCATCATGATTTCGTGTGCCGCTACCCGGCCGCCACCGGTTTTTTTCAGTAGCGTTTGAGAGATAACCGCTTTCAATGATTCAGATAACATAGAACGCACCATCGGTTTCTCACCGGCAGGGAATACGTCAATGATTCTATCGATGGTCTTTGCAGCAGAACTGGTGTGCAGCGTACCGAATACCAGGTGACCCGTTTCCGCGGCAGTCAGTGCCAAGCTGATGGTTTCCTGATCTCGCATTTCACCGACCAGAATCGTATCCGGATCTTCACGCAGTGCTGATCGCAGCGCCGCATCAAAGCCCTTGGTATCTCTATGAACTTCCCGTTGATTCACGAGACACTTCTTGCTCTGATGAACAAATTCTATCGGATCTTCAATGGTCAGAATATGCCCCAACTCAGTCTCGTTTTTATAATCCATCATCGCCGCGAGCGTTGTCGATTTACCGGAACCGGTTGGCCCGGTGACCAATACGATGCCACGAGGGAATTCTGAAATCTGCTGGAAAATCGGAGGTGCACCAATCTGCTCCAGTGTCAGCACTTCACTCGGAATGGTTCTGAACACCGCACCCGTGCCACGCGCATGGTTAAACGCATTGACACGAAAACGCGCGATGTCAGGCAATTCGAAAGAGAAATCCACCTCAAGCGCCTCTTCAAACTCTTTGCGCTGCTTGTCATTCATGACATCGTAGACCATTGACTGTACGAGGCCTGCGTCTAGTTCTGGCACGTTGACCCGGCGTATATCGCCATCAACACGGATCATCGGCGGCAATTCTGCCGATAAATGCAAATCCGAAGCGCCGTTTTTCACGCTGAAGGTCAGAAGCTGTGAAATATCCATTGATCGGTCCTGGTGTTTCTCGTTAAATTCAAATGTGCACGAGTGCGATTCGTGCATCCATGAGAACCTATCGACACACTGCAGGATTTTATTAAGCCCTTGATGTCAACGCTGTGACTCTAAAGGGCGCAGGACACGTCAAGAACGATGACCCAGGCTGCAAATTTGAGCAAAAACCACTTTGTGACTTTCAGATAAATCATCACACTGGTGCCATCACAATCAACCGCCTACATCCAGATTCCAATTTCACCTACTTTTCGGATCAAAAATGTCCCATTCAGATTCCACCGAAGGTTCAGTAGCCGACCACATTAAAAGCGTTCGCGATGAGATCGCCCGAATTGAGCATACCTACGATCGAACACCGGGCAGCGTTAAGCTGTTAGCGGTCAGTAAAACCAAACCCTCGTCCCTGATCAGAGCTGCCGCAGCACAAGGGCAAATAGAGTTTGGAGAGAACTATGTCGATGAAGGCGTCAATAAGAGCATCGAACTCAAAGCACTCGACCTCACATGGCACTATATCGGCCATATTCAATCGAACAAGACCCGGCCAATTGCCAGCCACTACGACTGGGTACAAAGTGTTGATCGGTTAAAAATCGCTATGCGTCTCGCGGAGCATCGATCACCCGATGAAAAACCACTGAATGTCTGCATTCAATTGAAATTGGATGATGAGGACACCAAATCAGGTTGTTCACCCACTGAACTTGAACCGTTGGCAGAATTTATAGATTCTGCAGCCACCCTGACATTGCGCGGAATAATGACCATCCCTGCACCACGTGAGGATTTCGAGCAACAACGCAAAGTATTTGCCGAGCTCCATCGCTGGTATCAAAAATTGAAATCCAACCACGCAGAGGTAGACACCTTATCTATGGGAATGTCTGGTGATATGGAGGCCGCCATTGCCGAGGGTGCGACAATGGTCAGAATAGGCACTGCGGTCTTTGGCAGGCGCGACAAACCTGGTGAATAACCACACTGCCCTAAGAAGACAGTTCCGCAATATTTCGGGGCCCGACAAAAAAAACGCTATCATTGACCATAGACCACATCACCTCAGTAACTCTTAAGGATACCCATGGCTAATTCAAACCCGCTTGTCGCTGCAGTAGAGATTGGTCAGAGCCTCTGGCTGGATTACATACAACGCAGCATGTTCCAGAGCGGTGAGCTTGATCGCTACATCAACGATGATCAGCTGCAAGGCATGACCTCCAACCCGTCTATCTTTGAAAATGCCATCGCCAACACGAATGAGTACGACGCTGAGATTGAGACTATTGTGAAAAAATCCCCAGGCGTCACGGCAATGGAGATTTTCAAACAACTGGCGGTAGCTGACATTGGCACGGCCGCCGATGCCTTTAAGTCAGTTTATGCCAAAAGCCGTGGTGACGATGGCATGGTAAGCCTCGAAGTATCACCTAATCTGGCGCATGACAAAGAGGGCACAATCGCCGAGGCAGTGGAACTACACGGGCTACTCAATCGACCGAACGTAATGATCAAAGTCCCTGGTACCTCAGAGGGCGTCGAGGCATTTGAAGAACTCACGGCACGTGGTATCAGTGTCAATGTGACACTACTTTTCTCTGTCGAGCGTTATAAGGAAATTGTCCAAGCGTACGTGCGCGGGCTTGAGAGACGCGCCGCTGATAACAAACCCATCGACAAAGTCGCCTCTGTGGCCAGCTTTTTTGTCAGCCGGGTGGATGTACAGGTTGATAAAGCACTCGAAGCACACAGCAACCAGAAAGCTGCCAAAGCGATCATGGGCAAGGTCGCCATCGCTAATGCCAAAGTGGCTTACAGCTACTATCAAAATATTTTCGACAGCCCGCAGTTCGCAAAGCTGGCCGCCGCAGGTGCCATCCCACAACGATTGCTATGGGCATCTACTGGAACCAAGAACCCCGAACTCAGCGATGTCTATTATATTGAAGAGCTCATGGGACCCAACACTGTGAACACGGTGCCGCCGAAAACCATGGATGCTTTCCGGGATCACGGTGTGGTCGAGAATCGCCTGGAGGACGGCCTTGATACAGCACAGGCAACACTCGACACAGTGGCCGAGCTTGGAATTAACTTGGCAGAAATCACCAACAAGCTTGAAGCTGATGGTGTGGCATCGTTCAGTGAAGCTTTTGACCGCTTATTGAGTGCTATCGATTCCGAAAGCAGCAAGTACAAAGCCTGATTACAGTTCACCTCACACGCGAGCACTCACATTGAAGATAGCGTTTATCGGTTGCGGCAACATGGCCCAGAGCCTGATCGGCGGTTTGATAACCAACGGCTTTCCAGCCGCTGATATTGTCGTCGCAGACCCTTCCACAGAATCCACTGATGCCGCTGTTAATAAGTGGAGCATCGCCGCTGCCGAAAACAATGGCCAGGCGATAGGCATCGCCGATGTTGTGGTGCTGGCAGTAAAACCACAGCAAATGAAAAACGTATTAACTGATGTCGCAGATCAGTTTGATTCGCAACTACTGGTCTCTGTCGCGGCCGGCATCTTAACCGAAGACATGCAAAAGTGGGCCAGCGCAGAGACAAACAGTATCTCTATCGTCAGATGCATGCCGAACACACCCGCACTGGTTCAGTCAGGGGCTACGGCACTTTACGCTGACAATAAAGTGACCAAAGATCAACGCACCATTGCTGAAGATATACTCAACGCCGTCGGCATCACCGCATGGGTTGAGAACGAATCACAACTTGACGCGATCACCGCGCTGTCTGGCTCGGGTCCTGCGTACTTTTTTCTAATGATTGAAGCAATGACAGAAGCAGCGATTGAATTGGGCCTTGAGAAAGACCTGGCAGTGCAGTTTGCTACTCAAACCGCACTGGGCGCTGCTCGTATGGCGAAGGAGAGCCAGGTTGAAGCAGCTCAGCTGCGGAAAAACGTGACCTCACCGGCGGGCACCACTGAAGCCGCACTCAATAGCTTCAAAAAAGATAACTTAAAACAAGTCGTATTGCGGGCTATGTCGGCTGCCGACGGGCGCGCACAAGAGCTAGGCAAAGAACTCGGAGATTCACATGGGTAATGTAAGCGGTGCTTTTATTTGGTTGATCACAACACTGTTCGACATCTTTGCTTTTATTGTGATGCTGCGATTTATCATGCAGTACACTCGGGCAAGCTTCTCCAACCCGATAGGCGATATCATCGTCAAAGCCACCACACCATTTCTTAAGCCACTGAGAAAAGTTATTCCGGGCGTTGGCGGTCATGATGTCGCTGCCCTTATATTGGTCTTTCTTATTTTACTGGTAAAGTTTGTGGTCTTGTCTGCGCTCGGCGCTGGCAGCTTTGCAGGCGCACTACCCTATGCCTTACTCGGGGTACTGAGCACCGCCATTGACGTCTTCTTTATTACCATTCTGGCGCGAGTGATCTTAAGCTGGGTGCAACCTGGCGGGCATGCACTTTCCGGCTTACTACACAGTGTAACTTCACCGATACTCGATCCGATTCAACGGTTTATTCCGCCGTTCAATGGCTTTGATCTGTCACCGCTGGTCGCGCTGATTATTCTCCAGTTCTTAAAAATCGTGCTGGGCGCATAACATCAAACATACTTGCGACCCTCTCACATGAATGAATGCTGTAATCGGGTAGCCGTAAGCATCGAGAGCCTGAATTTTCATGCCAAGTAATGAGTCACAATCAGTCGGTGTGGTCGCACCTCAGGTAGCCAGATTCAGCGAAGCCCTGCTGCTTGACTGCGGACAAATACTAGACGGCCACGAGCTAATCTACGAAACCTACGGCACTTTAAACAGAGAAAAGAACAACGCGGTACTCGCCTGTCACGCGCTCTCTGGTGATCACCACGCGGCCGGGTTTCATAGCGCCGATGACAAAAAACCCGGTTGGTGGGACAGTTGCATTGGTCCCGGCAAAGCAATCGATACTGACCGTTTCTTTGTCGTGTGTTCGAACAACCTCGGGGGGTGCCGCGGCAGTACCGGGCCACTATCGACCAATCCGTCCACTAACAAGCACTATGGACCAGACTTTCCTATAGTGACCTGCAAAGACTGGGTCAACAGCCAGAAAATGCTGATGGAACATCTGGGCCTCGATCATTGGGCTGCTGTAGTCGGCGGAAGCCTGGGGGCTATGCAGGGTCTGCAATGGGCAATTGATTATCCAGATCTCGTCGATCACATACTGCTTGTAGCATCGGCACCAAAGCTATCAGCGCAAAATGTGGCGTTTAATGAAGTCGCTCGTCAGGCGATCATGACTGACCCTGAGTTCCATGAAGGCAGATACTACGAGCACGACACGGTACCCAGACGCGGATTGATGCTGGCCCGTATGCTTGGCCACATCACTTATCTTTCAGAAGACGCGATGCACGAGAAGTTCGGGCGCGAACTGCGCGTTGAAAAACTCAACTACAACTATGACGTGGAGTTTCAGGTTGAAAGCTATCTACGCCATCAAGGCGCATCGTTCGTTAATCGATTTGACGCCAATACGTACTTATTAATGACCAAAGCATTAGACTATTTTGACCCAGCACGTGACTTCGACAACAATTTGGTAACGGCTTTTGAGCGTATTAGGGCAAAAGCCATGGTCATCTCCTTTAACTCTGACTGGCGCTTTTCCAGCGAACGCTCAGAAGAAATCGTCAATGCAATGATGCTGGCAAACTGCAATGTCTCATCGTGCATCATTCATTCAATAAGCGGCCATGACTCGTTCCTGATGCCAATAGACGACTACGTACAGAGCATTAAAAGCTGGCTTGGTAGCATCACTTTAAGATCAGTGGTTCCAGGATGAAAGAGACAGCAGCCATGACGGAGTCACACAACGTCACCAATTTACGTACCGACTTACGTCGCATACAAGAGTGGATCGAACCGGGCAGCCGGCTTCTGGACCTGGCCTGTGGTGACGGCACGCTGCTGGCCCTGCTGAAAGAGACGAAAAACACCACTGGCTACGGAATGGAAATATCCCTGCCCGATATCAATACCTGCCTTACCCGCGGTATCAATGTTATTCATCGGGATATTGAATTAGGCCTGGAAATGTTCGATGCACAATCGTTTGACTATGTGCTGACTACCCACTCCATCCAAACGCTTCGTTATCCCGCGGAAACTCTGTTAGAGATGGTTAGAGTCGGGGTGAGAGGGATTGTCTCATTCCCCAACATGGGATTCTGGAGCGCTCGCCTGTCTATCGGGATACTCGGGAAAATGCCGAATACACGCTCACTTCCCCATCATTGGTACGACACACCCAACACTCACCTATGCACCTTGAGAGATTTTGAAAACCTGTGCGAAGAGCTTGATATACAGACAGTGAGAAGAGCGACTGTCCGCAACACAAACGACAAAAGCCTTAGCTCTAAAATACTGCCAAATCTATTCAGCGAAACAGCATTGTATGAAATTGCAGCAAAGAAAAATCTGTAGGAATAAGTTTAAAAGCTGTTAATCCGCAGTCGCTTTGCAACAAACTCATCCATCTAAAACATGCAGATCGAGTACACAATGGTTTGCAAACACTGCAAATAAAGTGCTTTTTTGCCAGCGTGGCGCTAAAACCCTATAAATATACGTAAAATATGTAAATTGATATTGGATTATGCTGCATTTGCTGTATTATCCGCAGCGCGTGTCACGCACGTTCAAAAAAATTAAATTCTTACATCAGTCGGCCACCAGCATTCATCAAGTAGGTATTTTGGACACAATCTAATATTACAAAACGTTTGTATGCAGATTGCATTTGTCACAGCAAATACGGTTACCGCTGCTGGTATTAAATTCATCAAACTAGATAACAGGTAAATAGGATCATGGCGAAGAAGAAAGCAAAGAAAAAGGCAGTTACGAAAAAGAAGGTAGTTGGTAAGAAAAAAGTGGTAGCCAAGAAGAAAGCCTCTAAGAAAAAAGCATCCAAAGCTGCAGGCAAAAAGCCACCTACAAAATCTGAAATCCTCGCCCACATCGCAGAAGAAACTGAACTGTCGAAAAGTGATGTCAGTGGCGTCATTGACTCACTGTCAGGTTTGATCGGTAAGAACATCGGTCCTCGCGGCCCTGGCTACTTCAATATGCCTGGTTTGTTCAAGATCAAGTGCATCAAAAAGCCAGCAACAAAAGCTCGCAAAGGCACCAACCCGTTTACTGGTGAAGAAATGATGTTCAAAGCTAAGCCTGCCCGCAAAGCAGTCAAGGTTTTACCTTTGAAATCACTGAAGGAAATGGTCTAGCACCACGCCCTGATGCTGCGCCGGCCATTGGCGGCGCAGTCATTTCTCACCTTTCTCCAGCAGTAAGCACACCTCCCTCCTATCGGCATATGCCATCAGAAGAACTCAACTTCCGCGACCAGATCGTTTTTGGCTGTATTTTCTCGGTAGCTACGTTTCAAGCGTTTTATTACCGTCGATATTGAAACCGGCAGCAGTTTGGTCATACCATGTATGATATTCGGCCGGACATGATACTTAGGCACAGTCCGTGAAATTCTGATCAACCCGCTTAACCAGATTAAGTAAGAGTAATATTCATAATGGCCAGACTGGCACCATGGGTAAGTCGCTTGTTAGTCATCGTCATTGGCTACGTAGCAGCAACCATCGCACTGCGATACGTACCAGTTCAGGACACCCAGGCTGCTGTCCGTTCCACAGCACCTACGGAAGTCCCGGCTGTCAGTACCCCGTCAAAGTTTGAGATCGCCACTGACGCCGCCAGGCAGAATATATTTGGCAAGGCCGGCGAAGAAGTCATTGCTCCGGTAAAAACCACTCAGAAAACCGTCGAAACAAGGCTCAACCTTAAACTGGTCGGCGTGTACATGGCTAACCCTGCAGATCGGGCCATTGCCATCATCAGCTCTGACGGCAAACCAGAGGAAGTGTTTCGTGTTGGTGAAACCATTACCGGCCGGGTCGTGTTGAGCGAAGTGCTGCAAAACGAGGTAATAATTGATAATGGCGGCCGTCGTGAAACCGTGAAGCTCCCAGAAAAAGTCGCTTCCACTGGCCGTAGTGCGGGTCTTGAGAATCTACCAGGCGCCACACAAACAGCCAACGCCGGCGGCGGGTCGAACGAACCACCTATTCAGTTGCCTGAATCACCAAAAGAAATTCGCGACACCCTGGTAAGCAACCCAGCCATGCTGAGCAAGCTCGTCAGTGCCGTGCCATATCGAGAAAATGGCCGGATCCTCGGCTACAAAATCACCCCCAAACAGCAAGACGGGCTACTGGCCAACTATGGTGTTCTGCCCGGTGATGTCGTTACCCGTGTCAACGGGATTGCGCTCGCAAATCAGAAAAATGCCATTCGCGCGCTAAGAAAGCTTGTGAAAGCACCATCGATTGACTTGTCTATCTTACGAGACGGCGCAGAATTACCTATCAGTATTGCGCTGGAATAAGTGCATTAAAATCTTTACACTTTAACTACTTACGTGCGTTAATAAGGCGTATCTACGATTCTTTATCCCCCATAAATCGTACGAACGAAAGAGTAAGACGTTGAAAAATAATAATAAATTTCGTTGGAAACGAACAGCGACTGGTGTGTCTATCGGACTGTTACTTATGTGCAACAGCGCATATGCACAGGTTGAGGACGACCAAAACACTTTTACGCTGAACTTAAAGAATACCGACATTCACTCGTTGATTGCGACGGTATCGAAACAGACTGGCAGGAATTTCGTCGTCGATCCAAGGGTGAAGGCGAAAGTCACGGTCATTTCGACTGATCCGGTCAATGCCGATGGACTGTACGAGGTGTTTTTATCCGTACTGCAGGTCCACGGTTATTCAGCAGTGCCCGCCGGTGATCTGATCAAAATTGTTCCTGATGTGACCGCCAAACAGGGGCCGGTACCTATTTTGGGTGACGACCAGAAGGCGTCTGACCAGTTAGTCACGCAGGTGATAACTGTGGTCAACGTTCCGGCGGCACAGCTGGTCCCTATTTTACGGCCGATGGTTCCGCAGCAGGGGCATTTAGCCGCTTACGCTGCAACCAACTCGCTCATCATCACAGATAGAGCATCTAACATTCAGCGCTTGATGGAAATCATCAGACGTATTGATAAACCAGACAATGAAGAAATTGAGGTAGTACGCCTCAACCATGCATCAGCGACCGAAATCGTTCGAACACTATCATCACTACAACGCAATAACATTGGTGGCCCTCAGGGTCCCGGGGCAATGCAATTGGTTGCAGATGAGCGCACTAACAGTGTGTTGATCAGTGGGGATAGAGCTGTGCGAGTGAGAGTCCGTGGCCTCATAGCTCATTTGGACACCCCAATTGAATCCGGTGGCAACACCCGCGTGGTGTACCTGAAGTTTGCCAACGCCGAAGATATGGTCTCGATACTACAAGGGGTATCACAAGGGCAGGCGAAGGTCGGCGCTACCACTACCGATGGTGCAGGCAATACTCAAACACAGACTTTTAATCAACAACCGGCGGTACAACAACAGCAGCAAGGCGCTAATGTTAATAACGCCATCGTCCGGAACAACACTCAAAGCAACGCCGTGACTCCGCGCAGCGCCGCTGAGACCGGTGAATCAAATGTTGATATTCAGGCAGACCCTAACACCAACTCACTCATCATCACCGCGCCACCAGATGAGATGCAAAACATCCTGGCGGTGATCCGCCAGTTAGATATTCGTCGTGCACAAGTACTGGTCGAAGCCGTTATTGCAGAAATCACTGAAGACAATACTCGTGAATTCGGCATTAACTTCCTATTAGATGGCACTGATAAAGAAGTGCCAATCGGCTATTCGAACCTGGGCGGTGCTACCGACGGTGTGCTTGGGATAGCAGGTGCTGCGAGAGCAGGTTCTGCACCCTCTTCACTGGGTTCCGGTTTGTCTTTAGCACTCGGACGTTTTGCAACGGGCGAAATTGATTTCGGCTTTTTAGTTCGCGCTATTGCCTCCGATGCTGATAACAACATTCTATCGACGCCAAGCATCGTCACTCTGGACAACGAGGAAGCTGAAATCGTCGTCGGTTCCAACGTTCCATTCGTCACGGGCCAACAGTTGGGCGCTAACAACGACAACCCTTTTCAAACCATTGAACGACGGGATATCGGCTTAACCCTTAAGGTCAAACCTCAAATCAACGATGGCAACACCATCAAGATGGTTCTTGAGCAGGAAGTATCGAACGTTAACACCACTGCATTAACCGGTGCCGCTGACATCACCACCAGCAAACGTTCAATCAAGACAACGGTACTGGTAGAGGATGGTCAGACCCTGGTATTGGGCGGATTGATCGACGACCAAATTACCGACGTAGAAGAGAAGGTACCTCTGTTAGGTGATATTCCGATACTGGGGCGGTTGTTTCGTTATCGCAGCACCAAGAAGAATAAAAAGAACCTGATGATCTTCCTGCACCCGCTGATCATGCGTGACAGCGAGACTGCACATCAATACAGCAACAGTAAATACAATTTCCTGCGTTCAAAGCAAATGCTTTACCGCCAGGAAAAAGACAACTCAATAAACAAAGACCGCAAAGAGCTGCCAGAGCTTAAGTTGTATTTCGAGGGCAAAGACATTGATAGCCCTCTCACTCAATTTGATGCTCCCGGCTTTTCAACTCCAAGTGAAAGTTTGAGTCTACCGAGGCTGACAGACGGCACTGTGATTAAAGGCCTAAGCCTCGGTGTTGCCGCCGCAGCCAAGCCTGCCAAAGCAGACATTGAGAAAGTAATCGCCGCCTACAATGATGATCAAATCGAACAGTTGATGACACAAACTGACGCAGCGAATAATGATTCGATCCAGGACACCACCATCTCAATGGATGACGCTCTGGCCTCAGCAAGTGCTGAACCTTTGGACGATGCTGAACCTTTGGACGATGCCGATTCTCAATCCGAACTGGCGTCAGGCAAAGTGTTGGAAAGCCTTGAAGATCAGGCCAGCGCGGAAACGTCTGATCCAATCGCTTTGTTGCCTTTGGCAAAGGTTGAGGCATTGTCCGAAACGCTACTAGAGCCCGCTGTTGCTGAAGTACCGGCGAGCAGCAAACCATTTGAAATAGAAATGGCGCAAGACGCATTGAGTGAAATGGAAGATACCGACGCATCATCTGAGTTTGAAAATCAGACAGATGCTGCCTCGGATGAAATATCACAGACACTGCCGGCCGTTGCTGAGTATGTAGACAATATTGACAGCGACATTGTCGATCGATCTCAGGACGATCTCGCAGATGATCGACCAGAAGTGTTTTTTGTAACGGTCAGTGTTGATAACCATGATACTGACACCGCAAATGATGCCCTGCTTGATCAACTGCCGGAAATGCATCTAGCACCAAGGTACTAGAAAAACCGGCGTCGCGGCTAATCCGTGGCGCCATTACAGTGTAATGTTAAGAAACGCCGTGGATCGTACGGTGCTGTTGGCAACCAACAGCGAGTACAATAGAACCAACATAACAGCGCTTGTTTACACAGCTCTTTGGCTGTTTGGCAACACAGGCGGTTAAATAGAACTTAGACGGGTATTGGCTTTCAAACGAAGAACACCATCTTGTTAGATTTAATGCTATTCCCGGCAATGGCTCTCTGGAAACAGCATTGCCATGGCCGCTGGAATAGTATTCGGGATGGTTTCAAACCTCACCTGTTATGCATTAGGAGTTAATCTGAAGTAATGGCTTCTCTACCAAACGATGTGCTGCCGGATGAAACCACAGCAATCGAAACACCACAGCAGGTGACTCTGCCTTATAGCTTTGCCAAACGTCATGGCGTGCTACTGGACAACGAAAGCAGCGATGCGCTGACTCTGGTTCATCGAACCGGCGTCTCCAACATGGCGCTGCTTGAAGCGCGCCGTGCTGCCGGTATACCGGTCGCACTGCATGGAGTTAGCGAAGATGAATTTGATCTACTGCTGACTAAAATCTATCAAGGCAATACCAGTGATGCGATGACCGTCATGGATGACTTTGATGGCGAACTCGACCTCGATGCCATGGCAGGTTCCCTGGAGCCTGAAGATTTAATGGAGTCTCAGGATGATGCACCGATAATCCGGCTGATTAACGCCATGCTGACAGAAGCCATCCGCAAAGGCGCATCGGACATCCACATAGAGCCCTTTGAACACAGACTATCTGTTAGATACCGCGTCGATGGCGTAATGAACAAATTACTTGAGCCTCCACAACAGGCAGCGGCTCAGGTGATATCGAGAATTAAGGTAATGGCAAAGCTCGATATTGCAGAAAAACGCCTTCCGCAAGATGGCCGTATCTCTTTGCGTGTCGCTGGCCGTCCTGTGGATGTGCGCGTATCCACCCTGCCCTCAGGTCATGGTGAACGGGTGGTGATGCGTTTACTTGATAAGCAGGCCGGACGCCTCAATCTCGAAAGCCTGGGAATGGCAGATGAGTCCAATGAATTGCTACAAAGCGTGCTTAAAATGCCGCACGGTATCGTGCTGGTGACAGGTCCGACCGGCTCCGGTAAAACCACTTCGCTGTATGCAGCTCTCACCAAACTCAACAGCAGCAGCAAGACCATTCTGACCGTTGAAGACCCGATTGAATATTATCTCGACGGCATTGGTCAGACTCAGGTCAACACCAAAGTGGATCTCACCTTCGCCAGAGGCCTGCGCGCCATCCTGCGACAGGATCCGGACATCGTCATGGTCGGTGAAATACGTGACCTTGAAACCGCTGAAATCGCTGTGCAAGCCAGTTTAACAGGCCACCTTGTGCTATCCACACTGCATACCAATACTGCTATCGGCTCAATCACTCGCTTGCGCGACATGGGTGTTGAGCCATTCCTGCTGTCGTCAAGTATCATCGGTCTGGTGGCACAACGACTGGTTAGATTGCTATGCAATGACTGCAAAAGAGAACATGTTCCGAGTACTGCCGAACGTAAACAGCTGAAGCTCGATGATCACGATCAGGCCGTCATCTATATACCTCACGGCTGTAATGTCTGTAACCACTCGGGCTATGTCGGTCGAACTGGTATATATGAAGTCGATGTGGTCGACGAAAACATGCGCAACATGATTCACGACGGTGCCGCTGAACACGAAATAGAAACCTATGCGCGCAGTAAATACGCAGGCATTACCGACGACGGTAAGCGCCTTGTACTGCAGGGCATTACTTCACTAGAAGAAGTATTGCGGGTCACAAGGGAACTCTAATGCCAGCTTTCGAATATGTCGCCCTGGATCCCTCAGGTAGCGAAAAGAAAGGGGTGTTAGAGGGCGATAATCCGCGTCAAATTCGCCAACAGCTAAGGGATCTGAAGCTTACCCCGATTGATGTTTTTGAGGGCAGCTCAAAAGCCAATCGCGCTAAATCAACCGGCACCTTTCGCGGCGGCATCAGCTCCAACGATCTGGCATTAATCACCCGCCAGGTGGCAACCCTCGCCTCTTCAGGAACACCGCTGGAGGAAGCGCTGGGCGCTGTCGCCAAGCAAAGTGACAAACCAAAAATAAAGTCTTTGATGCTATCAGTACGCGGCCGGGTGCTGGAAGGCAAGACCATGGCCAGTGCCATGAGTGAATACCCGAAAGTATTTCCGGAGATCTTCCAGGCCACCGTCGCCGCAGGAGAGCAGTCCGGTCATCTGGATTCCGTATTGGAGCGGCTCGCAGACTACACAGAAGATAAACAGTCGACCAAGCAAATTATCAGTAAAGCGCTTTATTACCCTATCGGGCTTGTATTTATCGCTGTCGGCATTGTGTCGTTTCTACTGGCCTATGTTGTGCCGAAGGTGGTGCAGGTTTTCGATAGCATGGGACAAGAATTACCGCTGCTTACCCGTATTATGATTTCTCTCAGTGAGTTTATTCAGAACTGGGGACTGGCTGTTTTAATAGCAGGCATCGTCTTATTTATCGCGTGGCGCAGGATGCTGCAAAACGAATCAGTGAAAATGCGCGTGCATGCCTTCATGTTAAAAGTGCCTCTGCTGTCTCGAATTATTCGAGGTTCAAATGCATCTCAGTTCGCCCGCACGCTAAGCATACTTGCCGCCAGTGGCGTACCTGTACTCGATGCCCTGGGTATCGCCTCCCAGGTGTTAACCAACAGGCCAATGCGCCATGCAGTAAAGCAAGCCGCCACCAAGGTACGGGAAGGCGGCGGCTTAAGTCGATCACTAGAAAGAACCGGTTTTTTCCCACCAATGATGCTGCATCTCATTGCCAGTGGTGAAGCATCAGGGCGACTGGAAACCATGCTTGAAAAAGCCGCCTCGCACCAGGAGCGTGAGTTAAATTCTATACTCGCCGTATTTTTGGCACTGCTTGAGCCGGCCATTATTTTGATCATGGCGGGCATGGTAATGATGATCGTATTGGCCATATTGCTGCCGATTTTCGAGTTAAACGAACTCGTCGGATAACAAGTAGTCAGGTTTTTGCTCGTTTTACACTCATTCACTCGCTTTTTGGTCAATCTGGACTAAAAACACAAGATCTCCTTGTCTGCGGCTTAGCTGCTGGAAAGCTTCGTGCAGTAAATGACGTATAAAGCTGTGGCTGTCCGATTCTTAATTGATTGGCGAGCAAGGAAAAGGAACTCCTTGATATATAATGCTAATGAGAAGCGGCCCCATACTTAAAACAAAAACCCGAGCCGGCGACTTATGAAACAATTGAATTACAAGCGTGCCTTTTTACCTCTGCTGCTCACCCTTTTGGTTAGTGCATGCGACGGTGAAGGTATTGACCGCAACCTAAGCGACAATGGCGCCAACCTGTCCGGTTCAAGCCATGGCTCGAGTGTTGTATCGAATAGCCCAAACCGATTTGTTCAGCTGGAAAAGCTGAGTTTTGAATCGACACTGCCGTCCATCATCAGCGTGATGTTTCAAGCCACTGATCAATATGGCAAAGCCATCGCCGGCTTACAAACCAGCGACTTTATTCTGCTCGAAGATAACGAACCTGTATCGGCAGCCGAAACATCACTTTCCATCGTACCGCATGAGCAACTGCCTTTTTCACTGCGCACTGTCATCATGATTGATGTCAGCAGCAGCATCTCGCCCTCAGACCTGGAGAAAATAAAATCTGCGGTACGGGGAATGATTACCGATACCGAAGGGCAATCAAAACTGTTGCCGCAACAGGAGGTAGCTCTTTATACCTTTAATGACACCGTCTCGCTGCTTAGAGACTTTTCAAGCAATACAGACGGCCTGGTAAACACACTGGAAGATATTCAACCCGCCGTCGCCATCACGCCGACTGATTTCTACGGCGCTGTGATTACAGGCGCAAGCCGGGTTGAAGACTCATTTGATATCACACAGATTTCACAAGGCACTGTTATCATCATCACCGATGGCACCGACACTGCTGCCCGAAACACCTACCTTAATGCTACGGCTGCAGTGAACGGTAAATCGGTCTACACGCTGGGTATCGGTGATGAGATTTCTGAAGATGTGCTACACCGCATCGGCACCAGTGGCACCTTTGCGCTGCGAAACTTTGAACAACTGAATTCAGTACTGACCTCAATTAATCAACAAGTGGTCGATAGCGCAAATAGTTTCTACTATTTACATTACGCCTCACCGAAGCGCGGGGCAGAAAGTGCTGCAAGCAGTGAGCACAATATCCGCTTATCAGTACAAAACAACGCCAATCGCAGCGGTACGTCGGTCATCACCGATAGTTTTGATGCGTCTGAATTCAGCAATGTCCAGGCAGAGGTTGTGGTATCCGGCCCGAAACGACTGGAATTACAGCAATCTGCAATCTATCGCGCCAACACGCGTTGGGGGCCACAGCCTATCAGTGATTTTGTCTGGAGCCTGCCAGCGGAGAACATCTCTTGTGAGATGGATCGTCTCAGCTCAACCAGCATAAGAGTCACTGGTGTGGCATCAGGCAGCTGCACCCTCACTGCAGAAGATCAATCTGCAGGTGGTGTTCAAGGCTGGTACTCCATTGACGTGGTAACAGACTAATCAACGAATTAGTTATTACGCGTCCTTTCCCACTCGCCGATAAAGTTGCGAATGTCTGTAGAGGCCACTGATACAGAGTGGTTTCTGATCTTAATGTACTCGTCGCCGTTAACGTAGGCGGCAAATCCTCGCAACATACCGGCAAGTACGTGCTCACCCTGCTCACAACTGATTAAACCACCGCCGGATTGACCGGAGTCGATCGGCGCTGTGGTGTGCAAAGCGCCATCAGTGGCTGCTTTTACCTTGAAAGACCCGGTGGATGTGGTCTTCGATTCCGCTCTGGGAAAACCCACGGCCCATACTTTAGCGCTGCCACTGAGATCACCATCACCGAGCCTGATAGGAAGAATATCTAACTTAGCCACCTCTAAAATAGCGAGATCTTTGGATCGATCGACTAATGCGACATGCGCCGGATACAATCGATCACCAATCCGCACATAGGATTGATATTGCTCATCGATCGCGTGCGCTGCCGTCAACACCCGATTATCCCCAATGACTACGCCACTTGCGTGGCTTCCATCATCGCTGGTTACTCGAACCACCGACTCAAGAGCGTCCTGCGCTGGCCAGCCACAAGACTCTGCGTAGGCAGTTGGCACAAGAAGTAAACTCGCTAAAACAGCAATCCAGCTTCTAGTCATATTGTTGGTGTCCCGTCTCTAATCTAGTTTTGCAGTCTGCTCACAGGCCCAGATTGCCATTCATTTGCAGGCATCTAGCGCCTCCAAATATCTCACGCAATTTATATCAGCGTCGACTTTTCATTGTCGTGATAGAGGTTCAACACTCAGCAAAGCAATGCCGCAGATTCAAGCACAACACACTCAAACGGCGTGACGTGTGAACCAACTCACAATTCAAACCCTCAGCAAATAAATGGTCTCGCTGAACAAATATTACCAGCAAGCAATACATCAGGTCTAAGAAATGACGGGGTTTCTGCACGGGGGCAATGCAGCCGATTCCGGCAATCAACGGAAGTTCTACGCCTCGACAGGGGTAAATGTGAGACGCATTACCGTTCCCTGTGGCGCTTTACAACAGAAGGGAGCAAGAACGATGCGCAAGGACTACCACTGGTACTGAAGCGATCCCACGCCTGAAAGTCCCTGGAAGGTGGGACATACAGCACACCAGGGTGTGTTCTCCGGGGCCTTTTCATCAGCGCGCCGCTCGGCATCGCACTGCACACACTGAGAGTTTAAGAAGCGAGAAATGTAATACCTAAGATATAAATAAAATCAAACCTAGGAGACAACAGAACCCACCTTTCACAGTTACTCTGTTTCCGGTTCTGTGTCGTTCGACATTTCCGCAGAGTGGGAAGGTACGTTGTCACCGACCTCTACCTCAGCTGCCTGCCAGCCCTTCTCACTTTTGATCTGAAGGAACGTGACTACTTGACCTTCACGCAGGTTTTTAAAACCTTCGATCTGAATCGCACGATAGTGGACAAAGACATCTTCACCTTCAGGGTTCAATATAAATCCATATCCCTTTTCAGTGTTGAACCACTTAACTGTTCCTTGTTTTCTTTCGCTCACACCAAATCTCCTTTAAAGCCTACAACCATAGTTAAGACTCACTTCTAATATATCAATGATCTTGGAAATTTAGAGCAATGACATCACACGTTGCATTTACTCACGCAAATTCGAGCGACAATAAATACTGTAAACATACAGCGAACAACGATTAGCACTTCGCACTGCACACTTTAAGTATAGATAGAACAATCAACTCATGCATCTTAAAGTTTGCGTCACGAGCTAATGAAAGCCTATTCATAAAGAATAAACATACTTTATGTCACGCAATAAACTGAATGAATGAATTTGCATAATCAACAGGAATAGTAATAAGCTTGCGTTGCAAATATTCCTCTGTCGCAACCTATATTCGCTAACGCAATATGCACCTGATTAGTAAAGACGAGTGTAAGCGATCAAGAATTTCGATTGGTTATTCTCTATCCTATAACTTTGGCTTGACGTGTCATTGATTAATAAAGCGTCTGCAAGGACTGTCACGGTTTTTTTGCACTCGGCGCTTTGGAGGCAGACAAAAAACTATATTCGGAAAGTAATCAATACTATCGCTGCCTATCTCCAACCATTCGACAACCTAACAAACGCAGCGTCATTGATCACTCAATCGCTACGGGTGATAACTGAAAAGATACTTGAAAAACTGTCGGGACAGGCAGTCTATATGGCGCGTCGATTTATCTGATATTCTGGCTGAACGTACTTCCTCGGAGCCTTCAGCCAAACCACTTTTTGATTGCAGATCTATCGCAACAGAGCTTCCGAACAGCCTTAAACCGGCACACTTCGCCAGCACCATTTTTAAGAGTCAACCCGGACACTCAATCTGTACTGAATCGCGGTACTGATGACTGGCCGAACCTAATCAATGCAACGGAACAAGCTTTGCATTGGGAAAAGGTTGAACCTACGAGCGCAGACACCAAATGTTACTTCGATTTGCCGCCTCACTGCCGTTAATACCCTTTGTTGTGGGCCTTCAGGCCCGACGCGGAGAATAAAAATGCAAAAATTGACACTGACCACACTTCTGGCCTTCTGCACCGTTGCCTTATCTGCCTGTGGCGGAAATGGTGAGCCATCGGCCACAGAAAGCCTTAACAGCTCGCTACCCGGACTTATCCAGGCTGACGATTCGTCTCCTGACACTGACGGCGACGGTCGTTCAAACAGCGCCGAGGGTACAGATGACCTCGATGGCGACGGAGTCCCAAACTACCTTGACCTCGACAGCGACGGCGATTCCATCTCCGATGCCCACGAGTACAACCACCCCTGTGAAGCTAAGTTTGCAGAAACACGGGAAAAGTATGGCGCTGCCACTGAGCATCGCGAATTCCCGGAGCTGTCAGAGCGCGTTCCACTGATCGTCACGGAACACTGGTATGCCGACTTCGGCACTATTGTGCGCTTTACCTCAATGGAAACAGAAGACTTCTGCACCGTTGTTGAAGAGCAAAACACCACCGTTTGGGCTAACTGAGCCCCCTCACGAAGTAAGAATTCCTCAGGTCACTGCCCACGAAGTGACCTGAGTGCTTTACCTTATTCTATCGACTGCCCCATCCGTCTGGGTTACTGTGAATCCCTGCTCGATTTCACGCCACCGGACTCACTAGCTTGCCACGCACGATTTATCTCCTCACTGCCTGTCAGGCATACATGTTCATCTGCTCGTCCCTGCTGATCACGGTATCAGCACTTATCGGCCTGGATCTAGCGGAAAACAAGGCACTTGCTACTCTGCCACTGGCACTACAATTTATTGCAGTAATGACCTGTAGCATCCCGGCTTCACTGGCGATGGGTCGATGGGGTCGTCGCAACGGCTTCCTGTTTGCTGCTTGTATTGGAATAACCGGTGCCTGCCTGGCTTTGCTGGCAATCTACGCGCACTCGCTGTGGATCTTCTGCCTCGCCACTTTTTGCTTTGGCAGCTTTACCGCTTTTGGCAACTACTACAGATTCACAGCGCCCGAGATTGTCCCCGCTGAAAAAAAGAACGTAGCGATTTCCTGGGTAATGGCAGGTGGCGTAGTCGCGGCTTTCATTGGCCCTAACCTGGCACGCTGGAGCCAAAACATGCTGGAGATCTCTATATACGCTGGCGCATTTGTCATTGTAATTGGCGTATATCTGTTGTCTCTACTCACCGTGACCTTCATGGACTTGCCAAAACCCGTGGCCAAAAAACACGGCACATCACCAAGCCGACCGCTGTTACAGATAATGGCTCAGCCGGTATTTATTGTCGCCTGCCTGTGCGCGACACTCGGCTACGCCACTATGAACCTGGTGATGACTGCCACTCCACTGGCCATGCATTCTCATGAAATGGCTTTTAGCGACACTGCTTTCGTTATTCAGTGGCATGTGGTGGCGATGTTTGCACCGTCTTTTGTCACCGGAAATTTGATCAACTACTTTGGCATTAGCAAAGTGTTGTTGGCGGGAGCTCTGCTGTGCCTGCTTTGTGTGATCGTGAACCTTACCGGTGAGTCGGTATGGCATTTCTGGGCTGCGTTAGTTTTACTTGGCCTGGGTTGGAACTTTTTGTTTGTCGGTGGCACGACGCTATTGACCGAGTGTTACGCAGAGGCTGAGAAAAGTAAAACCCAGGCAGCAAACGACTTTATCGTATTCAGCACAGTATCGGTCACCGCACTATCATCGGGCGTGCTGCATCACCATCTTGGATGGAGCGTGGTCAATCTATCTGTACTACCGTTTATTTTGCTGTGTGGCATGAGCGCAATATGGTTAACGACACAAAAAAAAGCCGAAACACCGATTGAGATCCACGTAAAATAGCGCAATCAATTGCCACTTCCCAATCGTTAACACCTTACGATGAATAAATTACTGACAGGCCTTGCTCTAACCCCGTTTCTCATGTGCGGCACGGCCACAATTGCGGCAGACAATATTACGATCGCTGAGCATACTGCCTGGGTCAGAGCGACCCCACCGGGGACCAGCACCTCTGCCATTTACCTAACCCTTATGAATCATGGTAAAAACAACACTAAGTTAACCTCAGCCACTGCCACTATTTCTGAAAGACTTGAGTTACACACTCATAGTGTTGTAAACGGCATGATGAAAATGCAGCAAATACCCTTCATTGACTTACCGGCAGGCGGGACCGTTGAACTTAAACCACACGGCAACCACATTATGGTTTTTAACCTTGCCGCGCCGCTGGTGGCTGGAGACACTGTGGAGCTGAATCTGTTATTTGACAATCAGCAAGAGCTCTTAGTGGTTGTTCCAGTTGCAAAAAATACACCTCAATCTTCGCAAGATCAGCACAGCGATAGTGAACATAACATGAAGAAACCAGTACAAAATAAACAACCTAAATCGCATTGATAAACGCAACTAGCAGATCAAGTAATCACATTGAATAAATTCTCACTCATAGCTATTGCCATCGTCGCAATGGCCGCCGGTTTGTGGTTTGGTACAAAACAAACCAACCCGGACTTAAGCGCACTTTCAGGCTTCTCCTTCCCCAACCCTGAACAGCTTGTCGACATTGACTTAATCAATCACGATCGTGAACCACTAACCGCTTCGAGCTTCAAGGACAAGTGGACATTCATTTACGTTGGTTACACCTTCTGCCCTGACGCATGCCCGATGGCGCTCACCACGTTAAACCAACTCAGCACGCTACTGGATAAAAAAACAGAACAGCAGGCAGAAACATTACTGGTTTCCGTGGACCCGGAGCGCGATACGCCAGAGCACATGAAAAACTACGTCAAGTACTTTAACCAAGGCTTCAGCGCAGCCACAGGCACACCAGAGGCAATCCGGCACTTCGCAGATCAGGTCAGTGCGGTCTACTCACTACCTGACGATAAAACTGATCCAAATTACCTGGTAGACCACTCTTCCTCGATTATTCTGATCAATCCCGATGCCGCGGTGCAAGCTATCTTCACTCCGCCGCAAGACGCCGCAACACTCGCAAATGACTTTGAGTTACTGGTGGCACACTACAAATCGCGATAGCATGAGTGAATGCAAGGTGTAACGTTGACAAAGAGTATCGATCATCATGGTAGTTAAAGACCTCGAGACATTCATCGTTGGCAATCCCCCTCCACACAAAGGAGGTAGATACTTTATTTTTGTAAAACTAACCACTGACGATGGCATAACCGGGCTCGGTGAGGTGTACAACGCGACCTTCGCACCTTCAGTCATCAAACACATGATTGACGATGTGTTCAGCTCTCATGTAGAAAACACCGACCCATTCAAAATCGAAACCCTGTGGCGCAACGTGTATGGACGCGGCTACTCGATGCGCCCTGACATCTCGTTAATGGGGGTGCTGAGTGGTCTTGAAACCGCCCTGTGGGATATCATCGGCAAAGCCACTGGCAAACCCGTCTACGATTTACTCGGCGGTTGTGTAAACGAAAAAATAAGAACTTACACCTATATTTACCCGCCAGATAACATTGATGCCAACAGCGCACATCCTGTTTATAGTGATCCGGACGTCGCTGCAGCCAGAGCATTGGAGTATGTTAACCAGGGATTCACCGCAGTAAAGTTCGACCCGGCCGGGGCATACACAACGTTTGATCCTCATCAGCCGGACCTTGAATCTATCAAACGTAGTGAGGCGTTTGTTAAAACAATCCGCGAGGCTGTCGGCACCAAAGCTGACCTGTTGTTTGGTACTCACGGCCAATTCACAACGTCGGGTGCCATTCGCCTCGCAGCAGTGCTTGAGTCGTCTGATCCACTTTGGTTCGAGGAACCCGTACCACCCGAAAGGCCAGAAGAGATGGCACGCGTGGCGCGCCAAACCACCATACCCATAGCGACCGGCGAACGACTCACCACCAAGTACGAATTTGCCCGAGTACTCGAACTACAAGCCGCATCTATCCTCCAACCAGCAATCGGGCGTGTCGGCGGGATTCTTGAAGCAAAAAAGATTGCCGCTATGGCAGAGGCCAGTTACGCACAAATTGCACCACACTTGTATTGCGGGCCGGTCGAAGGGGCAGCCAATATTCAACTGGCCGCTTGCAGCCCTAATTTGCTTATCCTCGAGAGCATTGAAACCTGGGACGGTTTTCACAATGAACTCCTGCAGCAACCTATCGTCTGGGAGGACGGCTACATTATTCCCTCGAGAGAGCCGGGCCTCGGTATCGAACTGAATGAATCGGTTGCCAGAAACCATCCCTACCATGAAGATCAACTTCATCTGCAGCCCAAAGATCGCCCCTATCTACCTCAATAGCAAAGAAATTGCCAAACACCTGACAACTCAGATCTTTGTAACATCACGACTGTGAAGTAGATCAAACAAACTCGATTACTCCCCTAAAGAGGTTGTGCCTTCCTGCCACTACCTGTCCCGGATCCGTGCATTAACGGAAGCCGACGTTCGACCTAATTTTCGACGATGTACCTTGGGGATACTTGCCAGATGGTTACTCGCCTTTCACTGCGCACTTTCATCAGCGCAACCATATTGTGCCTTTTTACTTTACATCCTGTTTGGGCAGACGACACAGAAATATTTTTCAACTCAGTGACGGATTCTGAGACGCAACCTAATTTGTTGTTCGTCATTGATGGATCTGGCTCCATGGGCTGGTACGACTGCGCTGACACGTCGATACCACCCAGTACCACAAACTGTAACGACGGCACACCAAGTGGCACTACAACACGTCTTGAGCGCATGGTAAGCGCAATGGAAAACGTGTTGGAAAACACCAGCAACATCAACATCGGCCTGATGAGATTCAGTCATTCAAACAGCGGTGCACGGGTGCTGTATCCAGTCAGTGATATTGATCAGCAGTTCTGCAACGATGAGCCCTGTGGTGATAGTTACGTGTTTGACGCCCAGTCGAGCGTCTCCGCGTCTACCGACGATGCCTTTGAAGCGGCTGGAAATGGAGAAGTGTTTGTCAGCGAGCAATTTGTACCCGCTACCACCTACGATGGTGACCAGACCGCAAGCGTCACCGCACTGCGTTTTCCAACGCTGCTGATTCCACAAGGGGCTACCATTGTCGATGCTCGTATCGACTTTACATCAGTTTCAGATTCTGATGACTACTCCGACTTAACATTTTCAGTTGAAGACACAGGCGACGCGCAACCCTACACCACTGCATACAACTCGATCACCAATCGAACCTGGGCCTACAACACTGTGCCATGGAACAATGTTCCAGCCTGGACTAACAACAGCACAATCGAATCACCCAACTTAGCCACCTTGATTCATCGTGTGGTCAACAAGACAGACTGGTGCGGTGGTAATGCAGCCAGTATTTCCATGCGCGGCTCGGGGAGTCGATTAGCCGCTGCATTCGATAGAGGCGCCAGCGATGGCCCGGTACTGAGAGTCAAATATCGACTGGCAAATATCCCGGACACCGGCGGATGCACTACCAGCACGATACTACAGGCTGTTAATTCCAATGAAGGCGATGCAAGAGAAGTGCTTCTTGGTAGTAACAAAGACAACGTATCTCTAAGCACAAACAGACAACGGGTCTGGGATAAGCATATGTCCGGGTTTTCGTTCGAAGATGTGAATATCCCACAGGGCTCTAAAATAAAACAAGCCACGCTTACGATGACTACGTTCGTGGCCAATCGTAATTCAGGCGATATGACTATCGGTATTTCATTAGAGAACAATGCAAGCCCAACGGCTTTTTCAACTGATAACAAAGATCTTACCGACCGCACCAAAACGTCAAGCGTTACCTGGGACAATATACCGACAGGCCACAATACCATTGCGAACTCACCTGATATCGGGCCGTTAATAGAAACGATTATCGACAATGGCGACTGGGCAGAAGGAAATCGAATCAACTTGTTTTTAGAAAAAAACGGTGGCGGCGGAACTACGGAGCGTAATTTCTACTCGTATAACAAGGACAATACCCGCGCAGCCCGGCTATCTATCACCTACTTTGCGCAAATTACAAAAGCGAGTGATCAAATCAGCGGTCCGGTAACGGATGTCAGAACAAAAATTCGTGAGCAACTCAATGATATGGTTGCCGCTCACGGCACACCAACGCTCGGTGCGCTACTTGAAGCCAAAAGATACTTCGCTGGTGAAGCAATGGACTACGGGAAAACTCGCAGTGCCACTGGCAATTACGACGAACGCTACTCAAGGGTTTCGCATCCGGATAGTTATACCGGTGGTACGCTCAACCGCAACGCCAATTGCAATGCGAACGCCTTAAACGGCGCGGATTGTTGGGACGAATCCATAAGCGGATCACCTACGTATGTATCACCCTTCGAGCATGAATGTCAGTCAAACCATATTGTACTGCTCACAGACGGCGTACCTTCAACAGATGCAACCGCTGTCACCGCTGCTGAAGCATTGACCGATAAAACGTGTGCCACATCGAATCAGTCAGGCGAAACTTGCGGCGAGGAATTTGCCCTTTATCTGAATACCACAGATTTTAATACCACCCTGCCCGGTGACCAGACGATCAGTACTCACACTATCGGGTTTAACCTCGACATACCCTGGTTAGAGGACATTGCAGCGAAGGGTGGCGGTAATTACTACACGGCCTCTTCAGCAGCAGACTTGACTGATGCCGTATCCAACATCGTCGCCAAGGTTCATAACGTTGATACCACCTTTGTTGCCCCTGGCGCTACGATCGATCAGTTTTCAAGATTATCCCACAGAAAAGATGTCTATCTGGCGCTGTTTCAACCGAGCTTGAAACCCAGTTGGGGCGGCAACCTTAAGCGCTACGACCTTGAGGGTAGCCCCCCTGCGCTATACGACGCCAGCGAGCCACCGATCCTAGCGGTCGATCCAACCACTGGAGCCTTCAACGCAGACGCAAAAAGCTATTGGTCACTAGAAGCCGATGGCAACGATACTTTAGCCGGTGGAGCAGCATCAATGCTGGTTCCCGACGATCGAACCTTAGTGACTTCTATCGGTGGCAATGCGGATCTGTTTTCAGCTGGAAATAGTATCAAGACAACCAACAACAACCTGACTTCGTCGCACCTGGGCGCGGTCGATGCTCAAGAGCGGGCATTGATGATCGATTGGATACGCGGGATCGATACCACTGACGAGGATGTCGATGGAGACACGACAGAAATTCGCACCGGCATTATCGGCGATCCCTTACACTCCCGACCAGTCATAGTGACCTACGCGGGCACAGCAGATAACCCTGACGCAAAATCAGTCGTATTTTTTGGCACCAATGACGGTTTTTTACACGCAATAGACTCAGAGAGCGGTGAAGAGCTTTTTGCCTTCATGCCTGAAGAGTTACTGCCTAATACAAGAATTTTTTATGACAACGACCCGATATCTCGCAACGAGCCACGCCCTTACGGACTGGATGGCAACATAACGTTGCGTCTCGTAGACAACGATAAGAATGGAGTCATCGACGATGGCGACGAAGCCACGCTATACATCGGCATGCGTCGCGGCGGTCGAAATTATTACGCGCTTAATATCAGTGATATCACAAGCCCCAAGTACCTACCTGACATTGCCGGCGGTGAGAGCAAATTTCAGGAATTAGGTGAATCCTGGTCGAAGCCGACTTTGGCAACCATAAAAGTTGGAAACGAAAATAAAAAGGTACTGATTTTCGCGGGAGGCTACGACAACGCCCAGGATGATAAAAGCCTGAGAAGCACAGACAGCGTCGGGCGGGCCATTTACATTGTGGACGCTGACGACCTGACTACGACCTACTGGGTTGGCAGCGGAAATTCTGCCGATGCTGCAGCTAATGCTGCGACAGAGTATTTCATTGACATGCAATATAGCTTTCCCTCCGATGTACAGGTGGTCAAAACCGACAAAGATAACCTCGCATCGCAGATCTATGTGGGTGACACCGGCGGGCGACTATGGAGATTCGACATCAACAACGGTGAAACCAGCGGCTCTGCCTTAGTAGACGGTGGCATTATTGCTGATCTTGGAACAGACAATGAAGCAAGTAATGCACGGAGATTCTTCCATGCACCCGATCTATCCCTGTCACGAATAGACGGTAAGCAAGTAATCAATATTGCCATCGGCTCGGGCTACCAGGCACACCCGCTGAACACTACGATCAGTGACAACTTCTATCTAATCCGCTATCCGTTCAAAGCAACGGGTAACTATGGAATAGCTAAAGATTCTACTTATCGCCCCATCACCATGGATGATCTATTTGACACTACCAACAATAAAATCCAACAAGGAACACCTGAAGAAATCACAGACGCACAGGAAAAACTTGCAGCCAGCAAGGGCTGGTTCATTAACATGGAACGTAGCGGTGAAAAAGTTCTAGGTTCATCAACAACGCTAAACAGTGTGGTGAAATTCATCAGCTACGTACCCAGCTTTGCAGAATCAGGATGCGAACCCGATATCGGGAGGAGCTTTTATTGGTCAGTGAACCTCTCCGATGGCAGCCCCAATGATCCTGACTATGACGAGAGCGACACTACCAACAATGGCGGTGTACTGACAAAAGACGATCGTTACACCTTGATTCCAGGTGGTGGCATTGCACCGCCGGTGCAAACTATATTCGTCGCTTCGGAGGATACAAATACAATTACTCCGACCGATATTTCAGGCACAAATATATTACGCGAGGGTGACACCGATAGTCTGGTCAAACGATGGTACTGGTCGGAGTATCCTGAATAAACCCTCCTGACAGCATCCTTAATCAACCAATCGCCGATTTGCCAAAACTGCAAGTCGGCGTGAATTTTACATAACAACCGGAGTTGATCAGCCCACCTGGAATTAAAGTTGTCTCTAGGACAGAGGGTTTCATCTACCCGGGAAGTAGCTGCTTACACATGTCTCTGCAATTTGATACCGACAGCACCCGACGGGCAGGACTGTCCGGCGCTATACAGCCGCTCAAGAGTGCAGCGTCAACACTCGCTACCCCTTTGAACCGTCTCACATCAGCTGCAGTGCCAAATTGCTCTTGAAGCAACTTCAGTTGTTTATCGCTATAGGCATGCGCCACACACTCTGAACCACGATAAAGGCCATACAAAGGTGCACGCACTGAATACAACTGGCCTCTCTCGATAACTTCACGCATATGTTGATAGAAAAAAAGAACGAGTAGTAACCCCGCATGCATACCATCCATATCAGGATCGCATAGAAGATGTATCCGCTTGTAGCGAATCTGATCTGTATGAAATTCGACAATGCGTTCAGGGTGAACACTTTGCAGCAGATCTGCTATTTGTACATGTTCAAGTAAACGCCCTGCAGGAGTGCGGACAGCATTAGGTATTTTTCCCTGCATCGGCAGAATCGCCTGGAAGCGCCTATCACGCACCTGACGCAACGCACCGGCAGCTGACTGTCCTTCTACAATAAAAAGCTCAGCTTCATCGATTTCCGAGCAGTCTATCAACGCTGTTTGCAATTTAATTCCATAGTGTGTTTGGCGATCGCTATACCCGTTCAATCACACACCAGCAAAACAATTTAAGCGAGTGAGAATCAGCTCGCCAACAAATCTACGGAGCCTTCTGATTCAGGCTTCACCAATCGACGTCTGGTCGGCTTATATCGAATCACCGGACTCACTGAACGAGCCTCACCGGCAGCTTTTTTGAGTGCCATACGAGCAGGCCCTTTTCTCTCTTCCTGCAATTTTTTCTTCGCATCTTTGCGAACCTTCTGCGCCAACTTCTGCTTGGCTCTTAATGTTTCTCTCGCCCAGGCACGATGCTCCGGTGCTACCTTGCCCACCGGCTTGCTCTCTAAGTCATAGCGATGCTCGTTTTTCGCTAAGCCATACAAATAACCGTAGCTTGTTGTGTGGCGCTTCAGCACCTCTCGAACCACTCGGCCGGACAACTGCGGATTTTCATCCCGGTAGTTGAGTAACTCTTTGTGGATCTGAAGAGACAAAGGTCGCAAGTCAGGACCTTGGGTAAAAGTTTCTGGCCAACGCTTTATCATCCAGCGTTGAACTTCTTTTACTTTGTCAGACGACCATTTCTTTTTCATTTGATTATTTCTAACACCTTCTTAAAATTTTCTAGCAAAACCAACTTGGCGGCTCTGCAGGCACTATTCAACCCGAAACTCGTTAAAACCGTTTCAAACAATTTACAACAACTTGCATATCTGTGACTGAAAACAACTGTAGAGATTCAAATGAGTAAAGCCTAGGCATTACTTGCAATGCTGGGATGAATTGCGTGTATAGTCGCCCCTGAGGGAGACAGCGCGCGCGGTACTATGCCAGATATAAATTTCTCATTACCACGACCTGAGCACTAATTAGAAACAAAGACTCCTGTACCCTCCGACCTCTTTGATACGCTAGTTGTTGAGACTAAGATGATACAGAATAAACCGGCACGTTTTAACCGCCAACGTCGGGCCGCGATGCTTGCAGCACTAGGCGCTGCGTCTGTTCCTTTCAGTTCTGTCATTGCCAGCCAATCAACCTATCCCGAACTCAGCCTGTCTCTATATAACTTACATACTACAGAACACGTCAAACGTGCTTTCTGGGTGGGCGGTGAATACGACCTGGATGCACTGAAAGAAATTAATCACTTCTTTCGTGACCATAGAACCAACGAAGTTAAGACAATAGATCCACGACTACTTTCGATTCTATACCTGGTGAACGGCAAGGTGGGTAAGCCGGCAAAGCCATTCAGTGTCATCTCAGGGTATCGATCTGCCGAAACGAATCGAAAACTAGCGAAAATAAACTCTGGTGTTGCTAAGAACAGCTATCACATTAAAGGTCGTGCAGTAGATATACGACTACCCGGAACGGAAACATCACAGCTTAGAGATGCTGGTTTAGCGCTTCGTGTTGGCGGTGTGGGATACTACGCAGAATCAAACTTTATACATCTTGACACCGGTCCCCATCGCACCTGGTAAAGACAAAAGCGCAACGGCAACAGATGAACTACAAACTCATCGCAACCAAATATAACAACGCCACCGCAAAGAAATACATGAAGGCGACATAGGGCCAGTTCCACAAAGCCCCCTTCCAACTCGGTATGTTGTAACGCCCCTGAAAAACCAAATGCGTACCCGACAGCGGACTCGCACAAGTGCCAAGACTCCATGCGAGTAAATAACAGACGGCCAATAAGTCAGGCGCAGGATTAAGCGTCATGATTAACGGGGTGGCGCCAGACACAGTGACCACAGGGTGCACGCCGGCCACTGCAAATAGAATAATCACCGCCAACAGCAGTGCGGCAGTAGACGCTGAAAATTCAGATAGTACGGAAACAAACTCCCCACTGATGACAGCGGCCAGACCCGCGGCTAACACTCCTGCCGCCAGAAACAGCTGCAACTCGTTAATCATTGTCGGCAAACCATCAACGACGAAACGACCCAGAGCTTTGCCTGAACCAAGCACTCCACTGCGCCATAACAATACCAACGCAGTGAGTAATAACGCCGACAAAGAAATGTGAGTAAGCACCGACCAGCCAGGCGCCAGGCGTGACAAGCATAAAATAATCGATGCAAGCGCGGCAGGAATCCATAGGTTAAAAAAATTAACCGGATAGCCCCTGAAGTTTCGAACTGATTCAGCGTAGCGCCACCGCGCTTCAACCACCACGACAATAAAACTGACCACAGCAAAGGGAAGGCAGGCAAGAATAACAAAACTCAATCGCATACCTGGAACATTGACCAGTACCGCTGCCATCCCTCCAAAAAAAGGCGACCAGGCAGCGGTAGACGTAAATACTCGGGTGATAGATTGCGAAGCCAGGCGCCCAAGTGCTTTCTGATCATGCAATCGATCTGCAAAAAGTATCGGCGCCGATACATTAATCACAGCACCAAATAAACTTACACCCGCCATGGTTTTTACAAACGCAGCAAAACCAACTGGTAATTGATGGTTTTTCCTGTCGCCTCGCGGCAGGGCAATCAGGCGCAGAAACCCTACCGATGCAAGCATCGTGACTAGGCCCGCATTATTGCCAATCGCCTGTGCCCATTGAAGACCGTTGGCAGAGGCACCAACAAGCAACACAATACCGGCAAGCGTGATCAAACCAGTTTGCCATCGCTGTGATTTTTTAACATCAACAACTAGAAGAAGCACCGCGATCCATCCCACGACACCACTCAGCCAATGAGGCAAGGCATCATTTGACATATCACTGACAAGGGTCAACAACACCATCAGTGCAATGACAACTCCTCCTACTGCAGTTCTCACGATGCCCTACGCCGTTAGTAATTAAATACCGCCGTTGTGAACACTACGGCGTTGCTTGTGGTGTCTGTCATGGTTTACTACAACACCCTGGCCCGAATTATTCATGAGGCGATCAAAGTATTTTTATTTATTGTCTATGTTTATCGCGTTTAACTGTACGTTTAACTGTAATTGACTACAAAGGCTCTGCCTATTCGATACGATACCGGGGCACGATTTTGCATTCCATCTTATATGATCCCGCCCGACCGAATCCTCATGATAATGCAGGCTAGGCGCTATCTGAAAGGTAGTGCGACTTTATCGTATTGTATTCTTCTACCAACTCATCAATCACGGATTGCTGATACTCACGTAAACCGCCGAGCAGCATATTTTTAGTGCCACTACCCACCACTTTATCGTTGCACAAAATATCAAAATTCAAAGCAACTTCCCCCTTTTTACCGTCTACTTGAAGGTTCGAATCGGTGAAAGCCAGCTGAAAATTCTCACATGTGGTGTCATGCAATTTCAAAGACATTTTTCTGTAGATGACCAAAGGCCGTTGTGGGTTGATCATGACATGATTTTTCTGCATTAACTCGACAAGCAAAAAAGGAAACGTTTTGCCGGAGAATTTAACGTAAGCCTCAACCAATGCACTATTTGCCGCCGCTGATTCGACCTTATCACCGGAGTAAGCAACATCAAGAAATAGCTTGCCGTTGCTATCGGTCAACCGTAGCCCGGAATCTTGCACCTCAATACCCAGCCTGACTTTATCATCCACCATCTGCTCAAACTCGAAGTCCATACGACCTCTGGCATGATGTAAATCCAATACCACGGCAAACAGCAAGTCACCCGGTACACAAAAGCGCCGGGCCTGCGGGTCATGGATCGGATTAAAGTCACCGGCGATCTCTTTCGCGAACGTACTTGCATTCTCTCTGGTAAAAGTCAGCACACCGGCTGCATAGGTATAGTAATCGTCAACCGTCACCCGGTGCTCCTGATCAATAAGACAATCGAAGTGATTGCCAAGCGAGTATGCCCTAGGTAACCAGATATGTCTCAATAGCACAAAGATTAGTCCACCTGCCATAAGAGCAAACTGAACGATCGCATAGGGAGCTAGAACCACAGAGAATTGCACGGGCTAGATAGACAACGCCGGCCGAGCATCACGCACTGGCCTGGGAACCTGCAGGAAGTAGAATTCTGATAGGTGCTTGATTGGGCCCAACGCACGCGACCCCATGGTCAGCGCCGCTCGCGCTTGCCATTGCTCAATGACTGCTCACCGCACGTCACAGAAGGTTGTATCTTAGCTTGATGGTGGCCAGGGACGGAATCGAACCGCCGACACGGGGATTTTCAGTCCCCTGCTCTACCGACTGAGCTACCTGGCCTTTGATGTATCTGAGTGTTGGCGAATGCCGTCACTCGAAAAGCAATGGCGTATTAGACCACAG
>CALISD010000132.1 GCA_938041955.1 uncultured Granulosicoccaceae bacterium
ACGGCCAGCGCTTTGCCCGCTTTATATGAAGCCGCATCGGGTGCGAGCGCTGTAACCTGATCAGGTGAAATCATAGACTTGCATGCTAGCAGCAAGCCCACAGATTCTGCAATGGATGGTATTACAGAGGCAACACGTTAATACCGCAGTACCAAAGGCAATTACATGCTTTAGCAGCCGATCACATTCACCGAGGTTTGAATCGGTGGATGCAGCGTTATCCCCACGGGCAACAAATCATGTCATCGTAGGGAAGCATAAGCGCCAAGAGGCTGAGCTAGGATTACTGCATGATGAATTTCGACTGTTTTTACAGTCTCTACAGCTTGCTACTTCAGCCGCTGCCCCTGAAAAAGATAAAGCAAAGCGCTGTGCTGCGTAAGCGCCGGATTCTTACCCAGCCACCACGCGCATCCATCATTTGCAAGCGAGCAAACATCATCACCAATTACAACAGCTGCATCAATATATGCTTAACAGGGCCTGATGAAATATCGATTATTCGAGCAGCACCAGTAGATGGGCCCAAGGGTTATCCCCATAGGTATCAACCTACTTAACCACCAACGGCTCATTATCAAACGACACACCATTCCACCCCACCTGCATAAAGTTCCTGATGTTGCCGTGATCATCCCCT
This sequence comes from uncultured Granulosicoccaceae bacterium, assembly GCA_938041955.1. Lineage (GTDB taxonomy): Bacteria > Pseudomonadota > Gammaproteobacteria > Granulosicoccales > Granulosicoccaceae. The sequence continues at coordinate 641 of CALISD010000132.1, forward strand.
TCTGGATGCTGCAACACATCTTCCCTGTAAAAGCGACCAAACAACGCAAGCGTCTGCTCCGCAGACAAACCGTTCAATTTTCCAAATGCCAGTATTTTACAACTGCCTTCATTGCTGCCCGCCTCACTAACGGCATTGCCACAGCTAAACCCCGTAGGTGTGTATGAATAGAATTCGTCAATAGTACTCATCACATCTGCGAACTCTATTGATTCCGGCGCAGTGTTCAGTAATTCCAGAAGTTTCTTTTCAGATTGCATTTTGACTTTAATTCGGATCGAGAAATGTGGTCCCATCTTACAAGGAACCCCACACGTAAGCGAGTCGCTCAAACCGCCACGGAAACCAGACGAGTAAGCGTGTGGCAAACCCTCCAGGTAAAGGTAACCCGCCACATGAGCAAGGCCAGAAACCGCTCGTCCATCAGATTAATAGCGTGACCGCTATTCCTTGCTCACGCTGCGGGCTACCTGGATCTCGACCACTGATGCGTTTTCACACATTCCCGCATCGGTGTAGCTTACACAACACCGGCGTCGGCACTACGCGCTACGCCCTACGATCCCAGTGACGCGCGTCACCGTTAAACTGCTCACAGATAACCCGACAGGTAAGCCAGTAAATCAAGCCCGTCAGGGAAACCCGACGCGTGAGCGAGTGGCAAGCTCTCCATGTCAAGGCAACCGGCTGCGTGAGCAAGGCCGATACCGCTCCTCCAACAGATCAATAGCGTGACCGCTATTCCTTGCTCACGCTGCGGGCTACCTAGATTCCGACCACTGATGCGTTTTCACACATTCCCGCATCCGTATAGCTTATACAACACCGGCGTCGGCACTGCCTCCTACGATCCCGGTGACGCGCGTCACCATTAACTACTCACAGCTAACCCGACACGTAAGCCAGTAAATAAAGCCCGTCAAGGAAACCCGACGCGTGAGCGAGTGGCAAGCCCTCCACGTCAAGGTAACCCACCGCGTGAGCAAGGCCTGATACCACTCGTCCAACAGATCACTGGCGTGACCGCTATTCCTTGCTCACGCGGCGGGCTACCTGGATCTCGACCACTGATGCGTTTTCACACATTCCCTCATTCTTATAGCTTACACAACACCGGCGTCGGCACTGCCTCCTGCGATCCCAGTGACGCGCGTCACCGTTGAACTGCTCACAGATAACCCGACAGGTAAGCCAGTAAATCAAGCCCGTCAAGGAAACCCGACGCGTGAGCGAGTGGCAAACCCTCCATGTCAAGGTAACCCGCCGCGTGAGCAAAGCCTGATACCACCCTTCCAACACATCAATAGCGTGACCGCTATTCCTTGCTCACGCTGCGGGCTACCTGGATCTCGACCACTGATGCGTTTTCACACATTCCCGCATCCGTATAGCTTATACAACACCGGCGTCGGCACTGCCTCCTGCGATCCCGGTGACGCGCGTCACCATTAGCTGCTCACAGGTAACCCGACGCGTAAACGAGTGGCAAGCCCTCCACGTCAAGGTAACCCGCTGCGTGAGCAAGGCCGAATTGCATTTCGTAAAATTCAAATCTGCTTTAGTGTTTTCGACTTTCCGACGCAGACCACTGCATCAACAAACAAATCGCCGAAACTACAAACGCGGTGCTGACTTTGATCTCAGAAAAGAAAAAGATACATGCCTTGCAAGTTTCTTTTTAGTTAATCACCCTGAAGTATTCGTAAATTATATCGCTGCCACAATCACCATAATTATTTTCGCAATTCGAATTTCTCGCTCTAAGTTTATAGTGGGTTTTGTCGAGTGCTATTATTTGGTACACAGTAACAAATTTTTCCGGACGGTTATTTGTCTCGTTGTAGCTAATGGTTAAGGAATCGCGATGGCATTCCCAGGTACCATGCTCTTCCCGCTCAGTAATTTCATCCCCGTCACTGTAAATAAATTTAATCCAGAAAGACCCATCATCAGAAATAGTCTCTATCGTACGTCGGTCTTTATCCAGGGTTTTGTCAAACCGTTCATTTGACCACGACCCTATTAAATCCTGACAATCGAAATTTGCATGACCAATGTTGGAAGCCAATAAAAATAGCAGAGACGTGAAGAATTTTAGTTTTCTTAATTGTCGCATATGCATAGACTCGTGATGTTTTCAAGGCCAAGTTATCATGTATTTCGAATTACGCATAGAATGCCGGTGAAACGCTGTTACAACGACTGTCCTATAAACGTTCTGTAAACCAAGCCCTCGTATACTCGCCACGATACAGTTACTTCGCGAA
>CALISD010000133.1 GCA_938041955.1 uncultured Granulosicoccaceae bacterium
TCTGTCGACAGCAATACATTGTCGCATCAGTACGCCATCGTACTGTTACAATTGCGCCTTTAGTGAGCCCGAGCTTACAGCGGGTGATAACGGATGTTTGTTGGTAGGGTCACAGTAAGCCTACCGATAAGCCAAACTGCACAAAGGGTGTCCCAGCTCGGTTTTAGTTGGGATTTAACATCGATTAACCTCTGGCATGCGGTTTCAAGGCGTGCAAACCCCTAAAATTGAGCCAATCAAACCACACATGGAGAGCGTTTACCTGCGCGTAAGCTATGGCTATAAATATAGACACCCTAGTACACAATGAATTCGGCAGATCAGCCATTGATCAGCTCGGAAAAATTATGGGCAAGCCGACCGGACAGATCAAGTCCGGTGTTGAGCGCGCCACGTCAGAAGTGCTCGATGGCTTCTCCCTTATGGCTCGAGAGGAGGCAGGCAGACAGTCAATCTATGAGGCTGCTCGCTATTGCGATGATGGGTTGATTGATGATCCGGCTATATTCTTCGCAGGCAAGGATCAAAATTCTGTCATCAGTGACAGCAACAACGCACTGGGTGCATTGGTAGGTATTGCCAGGCGCGACAGCATTTCCGAGGCAGTTCGCAGTTCCTCCGGTCTCAACGCTCAAGACGCAGACACCATCACAGGCTTTGTAACACCAGGCGTGTTAGGCGTTATGAAGCGCCAGATGCTCAATGGTGCGGTGCTTGATAATTCGGATGGTATTGGCCAGATGCTACTGGGTGAAACCACTACTGCCAGAGCCGGTGGTGCAGCTGCAGCGGTTGATCACTCAGTGCCGAAAAATGCGCCGAGACAAACGACAACAACAAGCCATGCAACAGCAAGCGGCAGTGGTGCTGCGGCGACAGTCGCACACAGCGAGGGCGCTGATCTTTCATGGTTGTTCCGATGGATGTTGCCATTTCTATTGTTAGGTGGTCTGGTGCTGGCAGGAGTAAAAAACTGCGGCATGAATACACAAGTGGCACCGGTTGGATTGGTTGACACCAATACGGAGCAGCTGGCTGCAGTTCAGACAGAACTTGAAGGCTTCAAATCTCAAGTAAGCACGCTAACGGCAGAGCGCGATTTAGCACTCACTGACACCGAAACAGCAGTGGCAGAGATTGGCCGATTGAGAGGTGAACTCGAAACGGTATCCGTACCGGTTGAAGTTGACACCAGTGAGCTTGATGCAGCGAATGTAGAAATCGCGCGTTTAAAAGAAGAGATAGCAAAACCTGCTGATACTTCTGCGCTTGATGCGGCTAATGCGGAAATCGCAACGCTTAAAGAGCAGATCGCGATGCCTGCTGATACCTCGGCGCTGGATGCAGCGAACGCGGAAATTGCAACACTTAAAGAGCAACTGGCACTGCCTGCAGACACGTCTGCGCTGGATGCAGCCAATGCAGAGATAGCTCGTCTTAATGAAGCGCTTGCCAAGCCGACTGACAATTCTGCTCTTAACAGTGCTACTGCAGAAATCACTCGCTTGCAGAGTGCACTGGCTAACGTACCTGCTCCAGTAGATAATTCGTCTCAGATCATGAGCCTGCAAAAAATGGTGGATGATGGTGGTTTGAAGTTCGCTCAGCTTGAATCCGAGTTAGGTGCGGTGAGATCTGATCGTGATGAACTCGAAGTATCAATGGCTCAGCTAAAGGCTGAGAAGACTGCCGCGGAAGATCAGCTACAGACTGCCACTGCGTCGTTGGAAGAAAAGCTAACAGAAGCAACAGGTATCAATGAAGGCTTGAATGTAGAGATTGAAGGTCTTAAGCAATCAGTCTCTGATGGTGAGACGGCTATTGCCGAGAGACAAGCTCAAATAGATGCACTGAATGCTGAGATTGATTCAGGTAAGACCGCAGTATCCGGTCTTGAAGGTGAACGTGACAAACTCACTGCTGATTTATCAGGTCTTGCGGGTGAGCGCGACGCACTTCAAGTTGAAATTGACAACCTGAAGAGTGAGCTTGAAATGGTACGTGGTGAGCGTGACACGCTGACTGAATCTGTGGCTCAGTTAACCACGGCACGTGATGAGGCGATCCAGGCGGCAGAAGCTGAAACCGCCAAATTAGGTGTTTTGAATACCAATATCGGTGGTCTTGAAAATAACTTGTCATTGGTAACTACTGCCAGAGATGAGATTGCAGGTGAGGCTGAAGCACTTAAGGGCCAAGTGGCAACACTGGAAGGACAGGTTCAAACGCTTGATGGTCAGCTGAGCGCTGCTAAAGATGCAATGGCGCAACAGCAGGAAGCGGCGGTTGCAGTTGCCGGTGAGCGCGACGGTGCGCTTAGCAAAATAGAGATCATGCAGTCTAATTTAGGTAGAGCAGTTGACGATGCTACCGCCAAACGTAAGGCAGTGGTTTCTGCGCAAAGCACCATTCTAGAGCTGCAAAAGTCGGTAGCTGCTGGTACTGATGAAAATGCATCTCTTACTGCTCAACTGGCGGAACTCACTAAAGGACTTGATGCCGAGACTCAGACAGTAGCTGAGCTGACTGGTCAGCTTCAGTCAACTGAAGGTGAGCGGGATGCTTTGGCAGAGGAAAAAGCAGCTCTTGAGGCATCTATTGCTAAAGTAACCAAGGGCCGAACTGCAGCGATCAGTACCGTGAAGGATCTGGTGGGTAAGCTTAAGGCAGCAGAATCTGACCGGAATGCTCTGGCGACTGACAAGCAGGGTCTTGAGGAATCAATTGCAAAAACTGAAGCGATGATTCAGGCAGAGAAAGATCAGGTAGTGAGCGTAAGTTCTACACTCTCTGATCGGTTGAGTGCCGCAGGTCTTGGCAATGTTGCTGTACAACCGATTGATGACAGCCAGGCGGTTGGTATCACTATGGGATCATCTGATCTGTACCGGGTCGGCAGTGCCTCACTTAGTCCGAATGGTTCTGATGTACTGGCAACTGTTGGTGACATCATCAGTGAGTATCCAGACTGGCGTGTAGATATTGAAGGTCACACTGATGGCCAGCCAATTGGTGGTGCGCTGCGAAGCAAGTATGCGAGTAACTGGGAACTTTCAGTCGCACGTGCTGCAGCTGCCGTTCGTTACTTACAGTTCAAGACTGGTATTCCTGCTGACAAGATGTCGGTTAGAGGCTTTGGCGAGCATAAGCCTGTAGCGACGAACGAAACTGCAGAAGGTCGTGAGGCTAATCGTCGGATCGAGGTTATTCTTCGACGTGATAACTAGTCACTGATTTTAGGCTTTAAGTTGTACTTTAAACGGCGGGTTTATCCCGCCGTTTTTTTTGCCTTGCTTATTTTGGCTTTCGTTTTTTAGATTGCATTGCCCGGTGCTTTCGCGAAGCAATGCTTATCAAGTTTCGTGCGGTTCACCTAAGCTTGAAAAGGAAATACGTATCGATCAGCAATGAATGATCAGGGTAACCCGCCGCGTGAGCAAGGCCCGGCAACTCTCGTCGAACGGGGTGCAGCGTAAACGCTGATCCTTGCTCACGCAGCGGGTTGCCTGGATCGATCCGCAGTTTGTATTCTGCTGTTTATCAGGCTTCGTGTGGTTGCATAAGTTTGAATAGGTAATACGCATCAATCAGCAAAAGATGATCAAGGTAACCCGCCGCGTGAGCAAGGCCAGAAACGCTCGTCGAACGGAGTACAGCGTAAACGCTGATCCTTGCTACGCAGCGGGTTGCCTGGGATCGATCCGCAGTTGTATTCTGCTGTCTATCGGGCTTCGTGTGGTTGCATAAGCTTGAAAGAGAACACGATTGATCGCAATAGATAGATCAAGGTAACCCGCCGCGTGAGCAAGGCCAGCAACGCTGATCGAACGGAGTGCAGCGTAAACGCTGATCCTTGCTCACGCAGCGGGTTGCCTGGGATCGATCCACAGTTGTATCCTGCTGTTTATCAGGCTTCGTGTGGTTGCATAAGCTTGAAGGGAACACGATTGATCAGCAATAGATGATCAAGGTAACCCGCCGCGTGAGCAAGGCCAAAAACGCTCGTCGAACAGAGCAACAGCGACGCCATTTTTAAACGTAAAACCAAACAATCACGAAGCAAGCTGCAGCGGATGCTATGTATAGTAATATCTTTAGGTCACTGCTTTGCATTTTAGCGTTCTTGCTGCTCTGCTGGAATAATTTGAGGGTAGCGGCCAATACTCATACGCTCCAAATGCGTAAGATACTTAGCTCATTGTGAACCGTGTACCAGATCCGCCTTGGTGGAGTGCAATTTACTTATTTATGGGCCCGCTTTGGCTTTCTGAATTGATGCTTATCGTGTGCTTGCGGGATGTATCCTTAGCGGATAATCCGGTGCTCGTGGCCAATGCTGATGCGAGTCACGAAGATCACGCTTAATACTGCGATTTAAGCACGGCCACCTGGTCCATATGCCAGATAATTGAAATCGTTTTCAGCAAACCGTTCGAATCTTAATGGCGTTAAATTAAATGGTGTTGTTTTTCCCAGTACAGCAGCACTGACGCAAGCGCCAACGGCTGGCGCGAGTTTTAATCCGTGGCCTGAAAATCCGGTGGTAAGAAACAAACCTTCTATATTCGGTACCCAATCAATGATGGGGTGCCAGTCAGGGGTGATGTCGTAAGTACCGCTCACTGACTTGATGGGGGTGGCATTGGTAAAGTCGGGCAGTCGCTCGGAGAGTGATTTTTTAATTCTGACCAGATGTTCCTCGTCGCTCTTTGGGTTGTTGGTCTCTGCAGGGTCTGTTGCGAGCGGCATTTTCCTGGGGTAAGCGCCGATCAGAAAATCTCTACCGCGGTCCGGTCGGATGGCTACGTTGGAGTTTCCGTCTGTAATACAGCAACCAATTTGAGCACCACCGGGCGGTTGCTTTAGATACATCGTGTCGAGTCGCCTGGCTTCCATGGGTAGATCGATATCAAGTGCGGACAATAGTTCGCCTGCCCATGAACCGGTGGCATTAATTATTATCGGTGCTTCTATAGTGCCGTGATCAGTGCTAACTCCTGTAACCTTTCCTGCCTTTGTATTAATAGTGTTGGCTCGCAGTCCTGACAACAAGGTGGCTCCGTTATCTTGCGCTGCAAGTAGTAGGCTTAATACAATTCTCGTTACATCGATGTAGCCGCCTGCCGGATCATACGCGCCTCCTACCAAACCGGTGGTGTTAATGGCAGGTTCAATGCTTTTTATCTCATTTGGCGTAACAAAGCGCGTGTCTATACCGAGCCCTTTTGCCAGTTCGATATTTCGGTGTAGTGGCTTTAGTTGATTCTCAACAACGAGTAGTAAGTAGCCCATTTGCGAATAGCCGGAATCACCAACGCCAACGTGCTCTTTCCAGTGATTAAAAAACTGGTAGCCGTGCATTGCCATTTCAAGCAACAAAGTGTTGGAATAGTGCAGGCGTATTTGTCCGAATGTACGACCAGACATCCCTCCCAGGGGTGGAAACTGATCAACAATCGCTATTCGCTTATCGGACTGTTTGCTTAGATGATAAGCAATACTAGCCCCCATAACACCCGCACCGAGTATTAGGATGTCTGCGCTTTGCAGTTTGTCTTTTTTCACTCCGTCTCCATTTCAACCATTTCGATTTAACATGCATCAGATAATGGTCGAGACCAAAGTTATCACTAACTCAGTAATCATGCGAATCAAATGCGTAACATATGTCATGCATTCTGATTGCAAGACAGGTAATCTTAGAATTCAGCATCACAATGAATCAGGCGAAAGCCTGCATAACTTCGGCTAACACTATGATTGAAGATCCACCCCTGTTAACGATCAAAGGAAACGTTGAGCGGCCTACTAAATCACAGGTCGGCATTCTCTCAAAAGCCACCACCGGTGTATTGGTAGATTGCCTTGGCGGGCGTGGTGCGCTGTGTCAATCGATCAAGCCGATCAATGCGGACGCTTACAGGTTCTACGGCGTCGCGATTACTTGCGATGCGGGTCCGGCAGATAACCTTGCGGTGTTTGGTGCAATGCATATCGCGCAAGAAGGCGATGTTATCGTAATTGCTACCGATTCGTTTATGACCACAGCGGTCATTGGTGATCTGGTATTGGGTATGGCAAAGAATAGCGGTGTTGCTGCGATGGTCACGGATGGCTGTGTGCGAGATATTGATGGCATTTGCAAAGTTGGCCTGCCATGTTTCGCAGCGGGAGTTACACCAAATTCGCCGGCGCGCAATGGTCCTGGCAGTGCCGGGCTGTCTGTATCGGTAAGTGGTGTGCCGGTGTCCAGTGGTGATGTAATTATTGGTGATAGAGATGGTGTTGTTGTAGTGCCGTTTGATCGAGTTGCTGATGTGATCAGCAAACTTCAATCTGTGCTTGAAGCAGAGGCAGAACTTGATGCACGTGCTGAGGCTGGATTGAAGATGCCGGAGTTTGCCAGTGAAATACTTGAAAGTGATCGGGTACGTTGGGTGGAATAATTGATGCCTGAGATATCTGTTAGACACAGTGCTCGCGATGATATTGCGAATATAGTTAAAGTCTATAGTGGGCGAAATGCGGTTGCCGGTACACTTCAACTTCCTTTTGTGTCTGTTGAGGTTTGGGAGGCGAGACTGAATTCGCCAGCGCCCGGGATGTATAGCCTTGTGGCAGAA
>CALISD010000134.1 GCA_938041955.1 uncultured Granulosicoccaceae bacterium
GAGCTACCTGGCCAATCACCCCTTGCGAACCAACACATGCCTCTTTTTACCAAATGACAGTTTCAATGCTCCGTCATTAACCAATGCACTTGAATCAACCATAAGCTTTTCATCGCTTACCGGCTGATCATTGAGCTTCACTGCACCACCTTTGATACTGCGTCGGGCTTCACCGTTACTTTTGGCAAGATCAGCCTGAACCATTAGCGCAAGCACACCTATGCCTGCATCAAGCTCCGCAGCTGGAACAGATATCGTTGGCAGATCACTGGCGGTTTGCCCTTCCGCAAAGGTCACCCGCGCCGTTTCAGATGCCTTGTCAGCTTCCTCACGGCCATGTAACAACGCAGTCACTTCTGTTGCAAGTATCTTTTTGGCTTCATTAAGCTCTGCGCCCTGCAATGCACCAAGTTTTGCAATTTCATCTAGCGGCATTGTCGTATAGAGCTTCAAAAATCGTTCGACGTCAGCGTCTTCTGTGTTGCGCCAGTATTGCCAGAAATCATAAACACTTAGCTTGTCTGCATTCAACCAGACAGCGCCACTGGCAGACTTGCCCATTTTGCCGCCAGACGATGTTGTCAGCAAAGGGGAAGTCAGCGCAAATAATGAGGCATTATTCATTCGGCGACCCAAGTCGATGCCGTTGATGATGTTTCCCCACTGATCAGAGCCACCCATTTGAATACGACAATCGTAGCGCTTACTCAGCTCAACGAAATCGTAGGCCTGCAATATCATGTAGTTGAATTCAAGGAACGATAGCGATTGCTCGCGATCCAGCCTGAGCTTAACCGAATCAAAAGACAACATTCGATTTACAGAGAAATGCTGGCCCACATCACGCAGGAACTTCACATAGTTAAGGTCCATGAGCCAATCAGCATTATTCACCATCAACGCGTTGCCCCCCTGCTCCTCAAACTTCAGGTAGCTTGAGAACGACTGCCGAATACCCACCAGATTAGTCTCTATGTCATCAGGAGTCAGCAGCTTTCGTGCTTCATCACGCAAAGAGGGGTCACCGATCATAGAAGTCCCACCGCCCATCAGGGTGATGGGTCGGTGACCCGTTTGCTGCATCCAATGCAACATCATGATCTGTATCAATGAACCTGCATGCAGGCTCGTCGCAGTCGCATCGAAGCCAATATAACCAGTGACCGTCTCAGTATCGAAAAGTTTATCCAGGGCAGCATCGTCTGAGGTTTGGTAAATAAAACCACGATCGGACAATATTTTCAGGAAGTCTGATTTATAAGCAGTCATTGGGGATTCTGGTCAGGAAAGGCAAGCGAAATAAAATAGCGCAAAGTATAACGCAAAGCCGCTGACAACGCTTTCCCGATAGACGGGCGTGGTTCGAGGCACCGACTTTAACGCGCCTCAACCAACAGACTACCCCATCATTTGATCGACGATGGCGTTGCGCAACTTGTTTGGAGACACTGGCTTGTGCAGCACTCGAACAGACGCAGCCAACGTTTGCTGAAGTTGCTCTATTGCCGTGTCACCTGTGACCAATATGGCAGGAATTTCGTTCTTGAACCGATCGCGGATTGCCCGGATAGTATCCAATCCGTTTTCATTATCACGCAGCCTTAGATCTGCAATGACGATATCCGGAATACCGAATATATTCACCTTTTCCATTGCAACTGCCGGTGAATCTGCAGTGATGACATCGCACCCCCAGCTACTGAGGATTTCATACATGCCCTCCAGAATTGGCAGTTCGTCGTCGATCACTATTATCCGACGCCCCGCAAGGTCACGATCGGTAGGTTCGATTTGTCGAGCCGACAGCAGCTTACGGCCATCACCTTCCGGGACTATTACAGAAAAGGTGGATCCCCGACCCAATTCCGACTGAACCATAATCGGTATTTCCATCATATTGCAAAGCCGTCGCACAATAGAGAGCCCGAGACCCATGCCCCTCTGTCTATCTCGTTCCGGGTTTTCCAGCTGGTGATATTCTGAAAATATATTGTCAAGTTCTGAATCCGGAATTCCACGACCTGTGTCAACAACATCAATCCGTATCTCATCACCCGGCACACGACTGACCCGAAGCGATACCACCCCATCAGTCGTGTACTTGATCGCATTACTGATCAGGTTGCGGACTATCCTCTCAAGTAAGCCTGGATCCGCGTTTACAATCAGACCGGTGTTTATCGGAAATTTTAGCGCAAGATTCTTTTCATTGGCGAGACCCTGGAACTCCGACTGGATTCCCTCGAGTAAATTATCAAGCTCAAAGTGCTGTGGTTCATTCTCAATGATGCCAGCATCCAGTTTGGAGATATCGAGTAAACCATGAAACAAACTCCCCAGAGACCCCGTGGCCTGTCTGATCTTGTCGAGTATTCGATGCGCCGCGTCACTCTGCTGATAACTCTCTAACGAATCAACAAACAACCCTAATGCATGCACCGGCTGTCGCAGATCATGGCTTGCGGCTGCAAGAAAACTGTTTTTTGCCTGCATTGCATTTTCCGCACGATCTCTCTGATCGCGCAGTTCAGCCATAAGTGCATTATTTTCAAAACGGAGTCTGATTTGTTCGGTAAATGCGCTGTTGTTCTTAAGCCCCAGCTGGATGGATACCGTCAGGTAAATCATGGTCAACGCGACGAAGGGCCAATACAGACTCGCTCCTGCCAACAAAAGCCCAACACAAAGGAGTAACGATGAGGTCAGTGAAAAGCCGAAAAATACCGGAAGAAAAATTGAGGTAGAAGTCGCTGCAGCAGAAACATAACTAGCATGCAGACCCAGCAACAACGCCAAAGACAATGGATTGTCAGGGAAGAAGACAATAAGTACAGAGCCCCACACAATTCCGTTGACGAATGAACTGGCAATCAGACAAGGCACAAGCCAATTGTTGTCATCCAGATCCGCCCCGAGATCGGCGATTTTTTCTGCCATCCACCAGCGTGCGAAAGCCACTATCAATAAAATGGCAAACCACAGTAATAATAGCTGCGTCTCAAACGAGCTCCAAAGCACCCCCAACGTGAGAAGGCCGGCAAACACCGCCCCTAACGACACCGCCATTCTATGAGCGGCCAGGATGCCGATTTGTTCTCTCTTCACCGAGTCCATGGTTAATTCGCTTTTTAGTTTGTACAATCGAATTACTGCTCAATAGGCTATGTAATTCACACCTTTGCGATAATTTATGATACTGCCTGAGAAAAACAACCGCCAGTGTTTTAAACAACTTGCGAACAGACTAGAACTAAAGCAGAACAGTAGTCATACGCTGTGCTCAGTTGCTGAAACAACCGGTAGGCATAATGCACTCAAAGAACTATCGGTAAATAGCCAGGAATACCGTTCTGTTCGAAGCAGGTTAGCGCCGCGTAAAGCGACACCCGGTGCAGAATATGTCGACAACAATCTCGCCGCCACAGATGCCTTAACCCGTTTATTTCAAGAGGCAATGACAGATGGTGCCGGGGCTTCAGTTGGGAGGATAATACGATTGATGTGAAAACACGTTCAATGACGCACTATCTATAAGCTGCACTCGGTAGAACGCATGAACGGGAGACTCATTATCACGGTGCTATCAACAATGACGTCAGCAATTAAGAGACTCGAGCCAGTATTCATGTCATCGGTATCTACTGTCGCGTGCCGCAATCACTAGAGTGCTTTAGAGTTGTTCGCAACTTACTGGAAGAATATGAGTTATTCTAACCAGTTCATTTTTGATCGTTGTATTTGAGCAGCATCATAAAATTACCTGACGACAACTCCACCAGCGCAAACAACAGGACCCAGACGATAAACTACACGTCGCGCATCAACCTTTTGTGTTAGCGAGTTAGTTATTGATTTCCCGAATGCCACAGTGACAATACACACGCAACTTTACCAAGGTAAGCAGACGAAATCGGGAGTATGGGATCACACAAGCAATCAAATTTCCCATTGATCCATTGCAGCTCGATACAGCTGACTCATCGCATTCTCGCTTGCGTCAGATACCATCACGAATCGCTTGTTCTGCTGTCGCCATTCAGCGGTACTAAGGCCAAAGTGTTTTTCCAGAACTAATGGCGTTTCAGAACCTTCATCAATCATAAAACACAATGCCAGAGGCAAACCTTCCGCCGGCAGGTAGATTAGTTGTACCAGCGGCTTGCCGTCAAAAGCAAGTTGCTGGCCTCTAACAAATGTGTATCCAAGTGCTTCGAGATCCGGCACCTGAACTTTCAAGTCCGACTGTTCAAGAAGTCTCGCAGACAAACCGGTAACTTTATCATCCCCGGCTTCAATCCCGCTAACCGTTTCGCGCACATATAACGACTGATAAGCCGCGACCGTGCTGGCAAACCCCTCAACTGGACTCATCGCAGCCACACGATCCGGGGAATTCAACATACCGGGGCGGGAACCCACAAAATAACCCGCCAACGCAGCGACAAGCACACTGGCCGCCGCCGTCACGGGGAATAACGAACGCCGCCAAGGCGAAGGCTGCAATTGGTTGCGGAGTGAATTCACTGTTTGTTGCAGCGAATCCGGCATTGCAGGTGATGCTTTTTTCTCAAACGCCTGTTTATACTGCAGTCGAGATGCTCGCAACCTGGACACCAGCACCTGCATGTCAGGATCACTGTCGACCATCTCGCCAACAACACGAGATCTCTGCTCGTCCAGTTCACCGTCTACCCAGGCACGTAATTCTTCGATTTCTATTTTCATCCTTGTGCGCCCTTTGTGCTTGCAGGAACTGCATCCTGTACGTTGCTTTCGGCTACCGCGGTCTGAGCTGTTTGTTCAGGATTAGAGTCATCATTCAAGAACTGCTCACCGATTGACAACCTCGCTCTGGCCAGCCGACTCATCACTGTTCCAATCGGTACCTCAAGTATAGAGGCTGTTTCTGAATAACTAAAACCATTCACACATACCAAAATCATTACCATGCGTTGCGCCTCTGGCAATGCCTCCACTGCGGTGACAATGTCCTGCAACTCAAGCTGGGACTCAGGTGTTTCATTGTCCGGGATGGCAGCTTCTTCCCCGTGCTCAGAAGGCTGAACATAACCTCCTCGCTCTCGAATGGCCTTTGAACGCAATTCATTGGTCCACAAGTTTTGTGCAATTTTAAACAGCCAACTTTTCGGCTTGCCAACTTCTTTATAACGATGACATTGTTCTATAGCCCGGACACACGTTCTCTGCACAAGATCCTCCGCATCGTGCTTGTCTCGAGTCACTTGTAAAGCAAAGCGCCACAGCGACGGCAACTCCACCCCGAGCATTGTATCAACCTTCTTCTTATCAGAATCACCCATAGAGCTCGCGCAACTTTACCTGTCCAAATACTGATCCGCCAACCGACATCAGATTGCCAACTTATTCTGCACGATATTTTTTTCTATTCCAGTGGAATAAAACACAAAGCCAAAGCGTTGTTGTAGAAACAGCAGCAAAAGCTGACCGAACCATTTACCGTCTATCACACAACACGAAGGCCAAACCTTTTATGAAATCAAGAAGATCACTACTTTCTTTCACTCTTGCAGCCGCCTTATTCGGAAGCTCCAACGCAATTGGAGATGAACTAACAACACCATCTGCAGAGGGCGCAATGGTGTACATAGTTTCGCCGCAAGATGGCGACACGGTAGAAAGCACCTTTAAGGTTGTCTTCGGACTATCCGGCATGGGAATCGCCCCGGCAGGCATAGAAAAAGAGCATACCGGGCACCACCACCTACTGGTTGATCAAGAGTCACTGCCGGCCAAAGGCCTGCCTATGGGCAACCCTCCGCTTCACTTTGGTAAAGGACAAACCGAAACCGAAGTGACACTCGAGCCCGGAACCCATACTCTACAACTGATCCTTGGAAATCACCTGCATGTACCTCACGACCCGGCAGTTGTGTCGGAAAAAATCACAATTACCATTAAAGACTAACGATTGATGACCATGCCTGCTTGATGGGTTCCTGATCCACCGGGCAGTGCATTGTTTGTCACGGGTTATTGAAGCCAGTCATCACTGGCATTCTGCAGTTTGCTTTTGATCAGTCTGCGGTGCGGTGAGCAATATCCCGGTATTGAAGCTAAATTCGCGCATGCACTTGATATACCGTGTAGGCGCTCGCTAGCGACGCGGCCATGTTAGCGATGCAGGATTACTTGTGCCAGACTTCCCTCACCCAAGAATGAGTGAGCCAAACCGATGTCTACTGTTACCGTACCTCTGACAGAAATAAAAACAACTACCACTGAAGCACTGGTAGCACACGGTGCCGCTGAGTGGATAGCATCAGAAGTTGCCGATGCCGTACAAAAGGCCGAGGCCAATGGCAATCTGATTTGCGGCCTGTACTACCTGGAGAGCTACTGCCAGCAGCTGGTGACCGGCAGAGTAAACGGTACTATCGATCCGATCGTAAGCCGCCCAAAAAGCGCCAGCGTTAAGGTGGATGCCAAGCTCGGCTTCGCGCAGCCGGCCTTCGCCAAAGGGTTGCCTGAAGCGCTACAAGTTGCAGCCGAGGCCGGTACCTGTTCGCTCGCCATTTGCCATTCTCATACCTGCACTTCACTGGGTTACTTTGCCGAGCAAATAGCAGAGGCTGGCTATATCGGCATAGGACTCACGAATGCTTCTGCCGTGGTATCACCGCCCGGCGGCACCAAGCGAGTGCTCGGCACCAACCCGATCGCCATGGCAATTCCGGCAAAAGACGGCGGAGTGAAATTCCAGTTTGACCAAAGCACCAGTGCCATCGCGCTCGGAAAAATCACCATGGCGGCAGCGGCAGGAGAGAACATCCCTCTCGGCTGGGCCATCGACAGTGAAGGTAAGCCAACCACAGATCCTCACGAAGCGTTAAAAGGCTCATTGGTTTCAACAGGTGGTTACAAAGGCTATGGTTTTGGCTTAATGGCAGAGATACTTGCCGCGGCAGTCACCGGTGGCGTTAACTCGGTTAACTCAAGCGCGTTAAAATCCCCGGAAGGCGAACCACATAATCTCGGACAGTTTTACTTCATACTTGACCCGGAAGTCTATTCAGGCGATCAGTTCTGGGATCGACTTGATACGCTTGCCAGCGCTATTGATGAACAGCCAGGGGCAAGACTCCCTGGCTCAAAACGCACATCAGTCACGGAAGTCACCATTGAAGCTCATGTCTGGGAAAAAGTGCAAAAGCTCGCCAGCCATAAGGCGTAATAATTTCGCAAAGCGTATTATTATCTATGGCGCAGTAAGCGCCAACCCGTTCGCAGAGGCATCAAGCTCCAGCAGAAAGGGCACGGCCGTTGTAGCCCAAGTCTCTGCAGTATCATAATGGGAAGCGCCCGATCCAAAACAGCTTTGTAGCATATCAGTATTGATCACCCCGGGGTTTAGCGGAATCGCCGCCAACCCCTCTGGTAATTCTTCGGCTAATGCCTGTGTCAATCCCTCAATGGCCCACTTGCTTGCACAATAGGGCGCTACTTCAGCGGCCACTGACCTGCCCCAACCACTGCTAAGATTAACTATCACGCCACTGCCGCGCTCAATCATGGCAGGCAGAAACTGTTTGCACACATGAAATACGCCTTTGATATTAATGTCTATTAAATCTGAAAATTCACTATCCGGAACCTCCCATAACGGAGCATTGGGATTGATCATGGCAGCATTATTAATCAGCAAATCCGGTGCGCCTTTATCAGCGATCACTGACGCAACCCATTCTGCAATCTGTTCAGGCACAGCCTGGTCTACTACATTAAAGCGATGCGGTACCGGGTATTGCGCACTGAGCCCATCAATCGCAGATTGATTGCGGGCAGTGCCGATCACGGTGTGGCCTGCCGCGATAAACCCGTCAGCAAGCGCTCGACCCAGCCCGCGGCTAACACCGGTGACAACAATGATTTTGGCTTCAGTAGGACTACTCATAGGATTCGCAGGCGGTTGTGACAGTATGATGAATCGGTATGCAACAGTGGCGCACAAGTCTATGCAACCAGAGCCTCATTTAAAACAATATCTACAGCGCCAGCAAGCTTTTCAACCAGCTCGCCAATCTGATCATCGTTAATAATAAACGGCGGTGCCAATAATATATGATCACCGGATTTACCATCGATAGTGCCCCCCATCGGATAACAGATTAACCCGGCTTCAAAAGCCGCTTTTTTAATTTTTTTATTCAAAGCAAGAGTCGAATCAAACGCCACCTTGGTCTTTCTATCGCGGACCAGCTCCACCCCGAGAAACAATCCTTTGCCGCGAACATCTCCAACAAACTCATGATAATCAAATCTTTGATGTAAAGCCGCCAGCAACTTATCGCCCTGCTGTTCACATCGTGTTATCAAATTTCGATCAAGTAGTGCTCGCAGCACCGCAAGCCCGGCTGCGCAAGCGGTCGGGTGCGCAAGATAAGTATGCCCATGTTGAAAGAACCCACTGCCACTACTGATGGTCTGATAGATCTCATCAGTGCATAACATCGCACCGATCGGCTGATACCCTGCACCCAGGCCTTTAGCAATCGTGACAATGTCCGGCTGTATCGCATCATGTTCGCAGGCAAATAATTTACCGGTACGCCCCATGCCGCACATCACTTCATCGAGTATCAACAACACGCCGTGTCGAGTACATATCTCACGTATTTTTTTAAAGTAACCGTCCACCGCTGCCACTGCTCCCAGGGTAGCTCCTACCACGGGCTCTGCGACAAAGGCCATCACCTGATCTGCGCCCAACCTGATAATTTCATCTTCAAGCTCATTGGCTACACGCAATCCATACTCGGTGGCTGATTCACTTTCTAGTTTATCTCGATAGGCGTAACACGGTGAGATGTGGGACGTTTCAGGAAGCATCGGGCCAAAAGTGGCGCGACGCCATTCATTACCGCCCGTCGCCAGCGCCGCAATGGTATTGCCGTGATAACTCTGTCGGCGTGCAATGACCCGGTACTTTTTTGTCTCACCTTTTTCCACAAAATATTGCCGTGCGAGTTTAAGACTTGCCTCGACAGCCTCAGACCCACCGGAAACAAAATACACCCGACTTAAATTTGCCGGCGCATTATCTGCCAGCAACTGCGCCAGTGCTTCAGCCGGTTCACTGGTAAAAAAACTGTTGTGTGCAAACGCTGCTGTATCAAGCTGACTTTTGACCGCAGAAATGATCTCGCTATCGCCATGACCCAGGCACGACACCGCAGCCCCTCCAGAACCATCAAGATATTTCTTACCGGTGCTGTCGATCAAATAGCACCCCTCACCTCCCGCCAGAACCGGCAGATCACTGTGGCAGTGGCGTGGAAATACATTTGATGAGTTTTTCATGTGCTGCGTCGTCTCGTCTGGGATCGAACAATCGTTCGGATGCTAATGCGATCACCCATGGTACAGAAAAAAACGAATGAGCCTGATTGGCAAGAATGCTAAAGAATACAGGCTTAAATCGACAAGTTTGCCACAAATACCCGTCCGGGCAATTGAGCCGGAGGAGTTCATTGTGTACCATCGATACATGCGAATTATTGAATTTATCCGAGTTGTTGTTTTAAGCACTGTCTGCCTGATTACCAGCCCGCTTTTTGCCGCCGAGTTGCTGATCGTTGAATCTGACGATTGCCCGTACTGCAAAAGGTTTCACGCTGAAATCGGGCCTGCTTATCCGAATACCGAAGAAGGAGAAACAGCGCCTTTGCGCAGCGTTCAGCTGGGTCAGCCAATGCCCGAGAAATATAAGAACGTCACACCCGCCACAGTCACTCCCACTTTCATACTGATTCACGAGCAGCGTGAAATTGATCGCCTGGTGGGTTATCCCGGTGATGAACACTTCTGGTTTTTGCTGGGTAAAATGCTTGCGAAGCTGGATTCATGATGCTGCCAAAACTCAGCGCCGATGCGTCGCCAGCCGAAGTCGATGCGCTCATGCAACAAGCGGCCAAAGCGAGCAAGTTGCTGCGATCACTGTCGCACGAAACCCGTCTGCTGATTCTCTGTTTGCTAACCGAGAAGGAGATGTCAGTGTCTGAAATCGAGCAGACCGTGCAGCTACCCCAGGCAACCGTCTCACAGCAACTGGCCAGACTACGCCTGGACAATCTGGTCGTCACCCGACGCGAAGGCCGACTCATCTACTACCGTATTGCCGATAAAGACGTCAGTACCATTATCGAATCACTGTACGACCTGTTCTGCAAACCGGTGCGTAAAGCCTGATGCGCTGCAGCCAGCCGTTGTGCTAACCGAATCACCCTGGTTACTGCCTGCCGTTGGCCTTCTCATTGGCATCATCACCGGTGCTGTTGCCCGATGGAATCACTTCTGCACATTATCTGCACTGGAACGCCATTGGTATGCAGATGATTCCCGCGGACTGCGCACGTGGGTGCTCGCTGCCGCCGTCGCACTTTTGTCTACGCAGGCGTTAATTGCATCAGGCAACATCAATATTGATCAGAGCTTTTATCTTCGCCCCCACTTTGCGCTGACCGGCTATGTCATCGGTGGGATAATGTTCGGTATCGGCATGGCACTGGTCGGAACCTGTGGTTTCGGCGCATTGGTAAGGCTCGGAGGTGGCAGCATACGATCATTGATCGTCGTGGTGGCTATCGGGCTTGCGGCACTCACCGCCCAGAAAGGCTTGATAGGCAGCTTACGTGTGTCTGTGCTGGAACCTCTGTCTATCGAGCTTAGCAGCAGTCAATCGATAGCATCCATTATTGAAAGGATCAGCGGGTTCTCATCGCCATTTTCTATCGCCGTCATAATGGCGGTTGCATTGTTGTATTGGATATTCTCATCCGCTGAATTTCGAGCCGACAAGCGCAGTATATTCACTGGCAGTATCATCGGCCTGTGTGTGACAGCCGGATGGATTGCGACCAGTTTTTTAAGCACCGTGATGTTCAGACAAGTGCAAATTGAGTCAGCCTCTTATGTACTGCCTCCTGGTGAAGTACTGTTTAGCCTGATAGCTGTGACTGGCTCCATTCCAGACTACGGCGTAGGCTTGGTGGTAGGAGTTGTCATCGGTTCGGCAATCGCCGCCAACTTAACCAACGATGTCCGTTGGGAGGCATGTGATGATGCAAGAGAACTAGGCAGACACCTGAGCGGTGCATTTCTTATGGGCACTGGCGGGGTAATGGCTGCCGGGTGCACCATCGGTCAAGGTGTGTCGGCCATGTCGACCATGGCATTGTCCGCACCCATAGCATTTATCAGCATCTGCATTGGTGCACGCATCGGACTAAAAATGCTGATCGAAGGCACCTCATCGCTATTTTCGCGATCTGCCTGACAACCAACTACTCAAACTCCATCGCGCGATAAATACGGTCAGCGTTAAGCCCTGATAATTCGTCAAAAGTGTCAAGATGTGAATAGGCCGACTGGTCTATCTTGTACGCATCAATCAGCGAGCCGCCATTGTCTAAAATCTCACCGATTTCAGAGCGCATATACTGAAGGTAATCAATCGTCCATTTCTTCACCACGTCCATGGTTGTCGGATGACCGTGCCCTGGGACGATAACTTCCGGCTGCAACGCCTCCACAGACTTCCAGGTCTCTATCCAGCCACCTGTATCACTGTCGTCAAACACAGGTAGCAGCCTTTCATGAAACGCCATATCGCCGGCAATCATCAGTTTCATTTCGGGGAGCCATACCTGAGTATCACCACGGCTATGTGACGGGCCAAGCCTTAAGACTTCCACTGCCAGACCGCCAAGGTCAATCTGATAGCTATCATCAAATGTAATATCGGGCTGTGACAGTTCAGTCCCCATAGACTTGTCACGGTTACGAGTGCGCATGCGCTGAAGCACAGCCTCGCCTCGCTCCTCAATTACTGCCGCAGTATCAACCTGTGCAATCACCTTCGCACCGTTCTGCTGCCAATAATTCATCCCGAGCATGGCGTGCCCCTGACCATTCTCGAGCACAACATAACGCACCGGCAGATCAGTGATTTGTCGAATCTCATCATGTAGCGATTTAGCGAGCAGATAGTTATCCCCGGCATTCACTACCAATACCGACTCAGCACCGACCACAAAGGAGAGATTGTTGTTATGACCGGAATTCTCATAAGTCGCAGGCGCTGTCGCTCCGATCGCTGACCACACACCTTGTTGCACTTGAATTGGTTTTCGATAGAGCATCGATCCCACCAGTTCATCACTGGACCGAACCGACTGGCGGGCTTCGACCCAGGCGGGAAATCCGTCAGCGTAGTTATACACTTTGCTGTAGCCCATCTTCTGCAGTGTAGCGGCAGCGAGCGGGCTTCTTTGGTTTGTGCCGCAATAAACCACCAACGTTGTGGTTAAATCGGGGACTCGATCCTGCATCTGAAATTCTAACCAACCGCGATTCACATTATGAGTTCGCCGCCCGGCGCGAATCATACCGCCCGCATGGGCGATCTCATTTGCCGTTCGAACATCAATTAATTCAATTTTTGAATTGCGTGACACAAGGTCTATCAATTCATCCGTGTTGATATTGGTAATTTCTGGCTCAATGATTTTGATCCAGTCCTGGCCGTTCGTTAAGGTATCCTGCGCCTGTATTACCTTAGCCATCGCGATAGTTACCAACGCCAATGAAACCAAAACACACTTAAGCTTAGACCGACACATAAGACCCGCCTTCATCTGCTTACAAATTGATATGCGCCATTGGAACGCTCAACATGACCATAGCCCGATGACGGCAAATGGTAAGCCACCATATTTATCTGGTCTGCGACAAGACGATCAAGCAACCGCTTGCGGGTTTCTATGGCCGCCTCTGGATCAGCGTCACTGCGCCATTTCCACCCGGGCTTTTGAAATGAAATCACAGAATGAATCAGAGCATCACCCAGGACCAATAAGCTTTCGCTGCCTGAGTGTATCGTGAACGAGGTATGACCTGGCGTATGCCCATGAGTATCAACCGCTTCAATACCGGGAATAATCTCATCGCCCCAATCGAATCGTTTTAACTGTGGCTCTATTAATGGCAGGCGATTACGTGCCCCCGCGACCATCCCTAGACCAGACTCCGGCGTGTTGTTTAATGTCTCTTCAGACATCCAGTAGTCGTACTCGGCTCCATGCATATAATAAGTTGCTTGCGGGCATAGCAATTCATCAAAGTCATCCAGAAGCCCCCAGCAATGATCCGGATGCGCATGCGTAAATACCACGTCAGTCACCTCTGCAAGATCAATATCCATCGCTTCAAGTTGCGAAGGCAGTAAGCCCGCAGTGTCCATAAACTGACTACCTGAACCGACATCAAACAACACAATGCGGTCTTTCGTTTGCCACAGCGTGACGTTACACGGCGGCTCACTCACCTCCATTGAAAGCCCCGCTTGCCGGAACAGATCTGCTGCCTCCGCTGCCTGCTCATCACTACTAAACATCCCACTGACAGGCAAGCTCAGGTAACCATCTGACAGTACTTTTAACGTACCATCAGAAAGTTGCACAACTTTCGGAGCCTGTTGCTTCGCGTACACGTTAGGAACAACGGCAGATAGAGCCGCTATCCCTGCCGCTTTCAGGAGATCACGCCTTTGACAATTGACAGTATTCATGTGTAACTATTCTGTGTAGGGAATGAACTAAATTGAAATTTCAGATTGTTTGCTCAGTCGTCGTAACTTTTCAGGGTGGGCCTGTTGAATTCATGGGGCAGTAATTCGCACGCAACATACAGGTGTATTTAAGCACGAACGACAACGCCCATGAATCCGACAGGTGTGCCCTGAATAGTGTGATTATTCAATTTAACCAAACATATCTGCAGTAATTGAGTCGTACCAGCCAATCGACTCTTCGTACGTTGTTTTTCTCAGCTCTGCACTTTCGCCTGCGGCACTAATAAATTTAGCATCAGCAACAATTTCACCTTTTTCGTTGGCAGAGTATTGAGCACCGACCTTCACACCATTATCGGTAGAGATAAGGCTCCAACAGGTGTTAGCAAACCTTGCCGGAAATACTTTAGACGATAGCAAGTCACCCCTAACGTTCATCGCCGCTACCTTAGCCTGGCTATTAGCAGAAAAACCCGACTTAGGCATAGCACCCGCCACACACGCATCACCTATAACAAACACGTTGTTATCAATGCGTGATCTCATCGATGCACCATCGACGGGACAATACCCCGAATCATCAGTCAGTCCCGATCGACTCGCTATCGCTCCGGCTTTCATAGCCGGAATGACGTTCAGGACCGCACCTTCAAATGTATCAAGATCGGTTTCAACAAGACCAGCCTTTGCATCAACGCTGACAATACCACCATGAATTTCCGGAGGCAGCCATTCTATGATGTCTGCGTAGTGTTCTTCCCAACCCTCGGTAAACAACCCTTGCTTTGAAAACTTGGGCTTTACATCGAGGATTGTCACGCGGCTGTTTTTAAACCCTTTGGCTTTAATCAGGTGCGCCATCATAGATGCACGCTCATACGGCCCTGGAGGACAACGATAAGGATTCGGAGGCGCTACCATCACCACATTCTGACCATCAGTGAGTGCATCCAGCTGATTCTTTAACAATGTGCTCTGAGATCCGGCCTGCCATGCGTGCGGTGCCAGCTCAGCTGCCTCCTCTGAATAGCCGGGAACACTATCGTACTGCAGGTCTATACCGGGAGCGACCACTACTCGGTCGTAAGGGATGCTGCTACCGTCCTGCATTTTCACGTTCTTGCCGTTGCGATCAATCTCACTGGCGTACCCGTGTACTACCTTTACGCCGAAGTCAGATGCCAGGGTATCGTATGAATGTGTGATCGACTCAAATGATCTGAAGCCACCGAAATAGAGGTTGGAATAAAAGCAGGTGGTGTAGGTTTTGGAGTTTTCGATCAGCGTGACGTCGATCTCCCCCTTACCATCTTTGGCCAGGTATCTGGCAGCCGTCGCCCCACCTGCTCCACCACCAATCACCACTACCTTCGGTTTGGCCTGACCCATCAGTGGCAACGGCGCAATAGCAGTCGCTGCACCAGTGGCTAAAAGTGCGTTAAATTGACGTCTGTTTAATTTCATTTTCCTCTCCCCGTTTGGAATACTCTTTAAATTTTTAAGTTTTATCAGGTTGAATTGAAGCAAGATAAACTGCCAATGCAGCAATTTCCTCTTTTGAGAATTTCTCAGCCACGCCTTTCATCGTGGTGTTGTCTCTCTCGCCATTTTTGTATGCGAGCAAATTGTCGACTATCGACTCTCTGCTTGCGCCATGAATTTTAGGCACCGTCGAATCGTCAGATGCGTTCGGGTTATGGCAGGTTGAGCATTCCCCGGCAAGGTACTCACCGTATTCAGAGTCAGCCTCTATCGCGAGAATCTCTGCTGCCTCATCAGAGGCCATCAATACAGGGCCTGTTAAAAATAAAGACCCACACAGCAACAGCTTCAGCACTTCCTTATCGTTAAAATCAGACACTGGCTCAGTCCAGCCCCGCACCGGCTTCATCATCCTCTGTGTCAGGCGTCACATCGAGCACCCGGGCTCTTTGAACCACTTGTGCAAGCCCTGCAATACAGTCGGTCATACACGGTTCGCCCTCAGATACAAAGGTCGGCTCTTCTATTCTGCTGTCAGAGATAAAGTTGTCTTCGTTTGGAAGTTTGATGGACGCGAAGTTGGCCGAAGTTAATTCAAAATCTTCATCAACAAGATCGTTTAAATATAACAAGTACGCTGTGAGTGCATAAACATCATCATCTGAAAGTGACCGTGCATTGCCAAACGGCATGGCGCGCCTGACATAATCATAAACCGTAGATAAATACGGCCAGTAGGAACCGATGGTTTTCTCAGGCCGATCATCCGTTAAGGTATCGAACCCGCCCGCGAGGATCGGCCAACGACCTTCCCCTTCACCGAATACACCGTGACAGGAAGCACACTGAGCATCGTAGATTTCCGCACCATCAGTGGCGAGCCCGCCACCTTCAGGCAACCCCGTCCCATCTGGTCGTATGTCTATATCCCAGGCAGAGATTTCTTCCACATGTGCCGCACGACCAAGATGCAACACACCGTGAGTCGGCACCTCAACATCCTTCGCGAGTATCACCGGTGCCTTTTCTTTAACAGCCGGCTCCGCGACGTTACTCTCTTCAACTTTGCTCTCCGCAATCAATACTTCAGCGTCAAAGGTAGCGAGGTAGGAGATAACATTTGCACGAGCGGATTCATCGGCAAGGCCGGGATATGCCATCTTTGTGCCCGGCAAATACTCCATTGGCGCTTTCAAAAAATCATCGAGTGTTTCAACTGACCATGCCATGCCGTCAGACGCTGCTGTTTTGAATACCTCGGAGTAATCATAACCTTCCGCACTGGCTATTGGCTTCCCCGTAATACCGTTCAGAGTCGGACCAAAACGATGTTCCGCATCCGGACCTACCATATGGCACCCGGCACACTGGGCAAAAACCGCTTTGCCTTTCTCTGCCTTGCTTTCCTCTGCATTGACACTCGCAGCATTCAATGACAAGCCAACAAACAGCAGAAGTAAGTTCAATGTAGCTGTATTCGTTTGCACGTCAGGAGATCTCCACATTCTCGGCACTGCCATCTGGTCTGATGTGCCAGGTTTGTATTCCATTGTTATGATAAATCGAATTCTCACCGCGCGCTTCACGCAATGCATTTTTGGTTGGTTGAATATGTCGCTTCTCGTCTATGGCTCGACTTTGTAAAAATAGCTCACTTCCATCCCAGTCAAACTCATAGTAAAAACGATGCACAGATTTCGACAAGCTCGGACCATCAATTCGCGCCTTGTGCCAGTTGCGACCACCATCGACAGACACATCAACACCTTTCACATGCCCGTGACCCGACCATGCAAGTCCGCTTAACACAGTGCGACCACGACCATGGGTTATAGGCGCTTGCGGGCTCGGATTAGTAATAACTGACTTCACGTCCATGGTCCATGTAAAACGGCGTGCACGTCCATCAGCCAACAGATCGGTGTACTTGGATGTTTCTTCACGTTGATGCCATGGTTGATCGCCCACTTCAATTCGACGCAACCACTTGACCCACATATTGCCTTCCCATCCAGGGACCACTAAACGCAATGGATAACCCTGCTCCGGCCTGAGCGCTTCACCATTCATTGCAAATACCAGCATGCAGTCATCCATGGCTTTTTCGATCGGAATTGAACGCGTCATGTGCGAAGGGTCAGCCCCCTCAGGCAACAGCCATTTACCTTTTAGCTGAACACCGGCTTCGGCCAACACATCTTTAAGTTTTATACCGGTGTACATGACGTTGTGCACCATGCCATGCGTGAACTGACATCCATTCAGTTGCGAACCACGCCATTCCATTCCGGTGTTGGCCGCACACTCCAGAAAGTAAACCTGATTATGTCTGGGAAAGCGCTTGAGATCTTCCATGGTGAATACCAACGGGGTATCCACTAATCCATTGATCATTAAGCGATGATCTTGTGGCGCGATTTCAGCAATGCCTCCATGATGGCGCTCAAAACACAAACCATTGGGCGTAATGATACCTTCAAGTTTATGCAATGGTGTGAAGTTCACCGACGACTTCGGATCCGCTGTTAACCACGCCACGTCACGACGGACCGCATCGCTTTCAAACTGCGAAGGGGAGCCATAAGGGCGTGCATCGACACCCTCCCCCAGATAACGATTCCAGTTTTGAACTTCCGTTATTAATGGATCAGGGATTGACGCTAATGCCCTCGAGCCCAGCAAAGATCCACCAGCCGCCGCACCCAGCGTGAGAGATTTTTTTATCAAGTCGCGGCGAGTATGTTTTTTTACAACAGTGTTACTGGCACCGCTTTCAATCGTCTCGCTTTCGCTGACAACACTTTCAGTGGCAGAGATACTCGTTGCATCGTGATTATTATTTGTCATCACCAGTCCTTATATATGCAGTTTTTACTATATATTTAGGCGTAAAAAATCGAAATTTGAACGTAACTAATCATTCGAAAAAGACCCTTTTGTAGCTGTCAGGGTGGGCCTGTCGTGCCTGGTTAATCAATAATGGGGGTAGGAGTTCGCGCGCAATATACAAGTGCAATTAAGCACGAACGACAACGCCCATTGGCACGACAGGTGTGCCCTGACAGTGACATTAAAACCTAGTTTACTTTCACCGCTTTATTGGCTTTCATATTAATCACTTCCTTTTTACCAATGTAGGTTTCCATAAGATCGTAAATAGCCGGGCCTTCAACGCCTTCATTCACCGATGCCCAGCCGGCGACCACATAACTCTTCGCAGGATCAATTGGCTCGCCAGTAGCCAGCAAAGTCATGTTATTAATTCTTGAACCCATTGACGCACCGGGCGTGCAGCTGTAGCCCATACCGCCAACACGAACCATATCGCCGCCCTGTTGAAAATACGGATCAGCGTTAAACAGGTTGTCACACACATCTTCAAGTACTTCTTTTATCCGCGCACCGGTGAACTCAAGGCGATAGACTTCCGGGTAATTCATTGCGGTTTGCGTATATAAATCTTCTACCGTGATGTTGTCACCAGGCAACAAAGTAGTGCCCCAGCGAAAGCCCGGGCTAAATGACAATTCCGCGTCACGCTCCTCGATCATCGCTTCGCAAATCAGATCATCCCATGTACCGTTGAAATTGCCACGGCGATATAACAGTGAGTCAGTTTTACCTATCACACGAGACAATTCGTCTTTGTACGGCGCTCTCACTTCATCGATTTTTGCCGCCATCACCGGATCGGGTTCAATCACGTCAGAGAACACCGGAATAAGGTTAGAGCTGTAATCGACCACCTTGCCGTTCTTCACTTCAAGGTCGATACGTCCAAGGTATTTGCCGTGCGAGCCACTGGCCAGGATCAGAGTATTGTCTACCTTGATCGCCTGAGGAATCGCATCATGAGTGTGCCCGGTGAGAATGACATCAATACCACTGAGGTCTGCTGCCAATTTACGATCAACGTCAAAACCGTTGTGGGATAAGAGCACAACCACTTCCGCGCCGGATGCACGCGCTTTATCCACATTGGCTTGCAGCGCTTCCAATCGAAGGCCAAATGACCACTCTGGAAACATCCATCGCGGATTGGCAATCGGCGTATAAGGCATTGCCTGACCGATAACAGCAACAGAAGAACCACCTACCTCATACATTGCCGTGCTTTCAAATACCGGCTCTTCCCAGTCGGTATCTACAATGTTGCTGGCAAGAAACGGATAGTCGAGGCTTTCAACAAGCTCCATCACCCGATCAGCACCCAGCGTGAACTCCCAGTGGCCGACCATGGCATCAGGCTTTAACAACCCCATGCATTCGATCATGTCTTGCGCCTGAGTCTTTAATGAGGTGTATGAGCCCTGCCAGGTATCACCACCATCAAGCATTAACACATTGTCTTCGCCACGCTCTGCACGTATCGCATTAACCAATGTAGCCGTTCTATCAAGCCCACCCAAACGACCATAGGTGCGCGCCATATCAGCATAGTCAACCATGGTATGGGCGTAAGCCAATGCACTGCCGCGCTCTAAGCCAAAATGTTTAAGAAAGTCCTCTCCGACAAGATGCGGGGGAATACCTGCATAGTCACCTACACCGATATTCTCTGACGGCGGTCGAAAATACAGCGGCTTTAGTTGCGCGTGGGTATCTGTAATATGCAGCAGTGTGATCTTG
This sequence comes from uncultured Granulosicoccaceae bacterium, assembly GCA_938041955.1. Taxonomy (GTDB): domain Bacteria; phylum Pseudomonadota; class Gammaproteobacteria; order Granulosicoccales; family Granulosicoccaceae. Next base: position 19,721 of record CALISD010000134.1, read on the forward strand.
CCTTTGTCATCAAAGGCAAGAAGGTCATCTTGCGTGAGCTTTTGCTGAGCATTCGCGCGAGATAACTTACCGGTAAACCCGGTAAGTGTTGCAGCGACTGCGGCAAACTGCAGAAAGTCCCGTCTTGAATGCATGATCGATTACTGTCGAACTGCTGGTGTTTCAACTGACAAGCCCTGACTGCGCCAGGTCGTGTACACCTCTAATGCCATCAAGTCATCTGAGAACGCTGCCGGGTACTCGGCACGGGTGTCACGAATGCATCCACGAAAGCGATTGTGCAGAGAAATTAAGTTGCCCTGCTTCAAACGATAGGTCGGGAAGCCATTTACATTGCCCTGACTTAAATGATCAGCGCGAATGTATTTACCATTATTTTTTTCATGGCACGATGCACAGGAAAGATTGAGCTGACCAGTGCGACGGTAGTAAAGCTCTTTACCCTTATCCCACCACTGCTGCATATCACCCTCGGTAAGATCCACTGTTACCGGCTGACCATGCGATTGGTGCTTAATAAAGGCAGTCAAAGGTTTTTGTCCGCCCTTGTCAAACTTATAGGCTTCCGCACCCATGTTATTCACGCGACAATCATTGATTTGCAGCTCGACGTTAATTGGCTTGCCGCTTTCCTCGTGCCACTTCGGAAAGAGTGCACCAACACTTGCCATTGAAACAGCTGCGTCATCGTGACAGGAAGCACAAGACTTACCTTCGGTCCCTTCTACCGTATTCCAAATCTCTTCGCCCTGCTCTACACCCAACATACCTCCGTTTTCGAAAGAGTCTGTTTGAAGTGCGCGAGTTGAATCGGTGCGGTAATGCCATCCGGAAATCACTTCAGGCAACGGATGCCCTTCAGCAGATGCAGCCCGGCTGATCATGTCTACGTCATCTACCGTCAGTGCATCTTCCACCGGGGCTGCGACGAGTACAGCAGTCGTTAGAACACCACTTAATAACGCCGCCAATTTATACGAGTAATTCACCTTAAGTATTCTCCGATGTTCTGCTGCTTACTGATTTCTGGTTCTCTTAAAAACGGTTGTGATCAAGCCTGGTGATAACGTCTGCCTTAAGAGATGGTTATTTCCTTCTCCGCTTCTATCACGCTGCCGTCATCATCAACCCAGGTGAATTTGAAGGTACCGGCTTCATTCACTTTCGCTTTAAATTCAAAGTAAGGGTTAGCTGAGATAGCAGGGTCAATGTCGCAGGAAAAAACGCTATTGCCATTAAATTCACAGGTAAACTTGTTAATGATTTTTCGCGGAATGACTTTACCTTCTTTGTCTTTCCGCTGGCCGGATTCCATCTTGTGACTGATCAGTGTTTTGATCGTGATGATGTCGCCTGCCGATGCTTTCTTTGGAACTTTAATTCTTGGTTTTGCAGCCATTAGGTATCTCCGCAGCGTTATCCGCCACAGCCTCCGATTGTCACTTTCACGTTGTTACTGGCTTTATAAAACTTACCGTTGCTCATCTTTGCCACTGCCACTACGTTTTGGGTTTTCGCCAAACGCATCCGGGTTGACGCTTTGCCTTCACCGCTTGCAGGGGAAAAATGAAACGTCGCGACTTCAGGGTTAGGATTATCTTCAGCGAGTATAATGACTGATTCTACATAGTCATCGTCAGTCATCGGGCTTTCCACCGCCACAGAGACAGGAACACTGTTACCGTTTTCTGCAATCTCAGGGGTTTTAAGCGTTAAAACTCCCGATTCAGGTTCACCACCACCGGTGAATTCACTGATGGCTTTGTTGATTTCATCAACGGTCGCAAAGGCCTGGCTTCCACCGAAAAACGTTGCAACAGCCGCGCTTGTGCTTACAGTCAGAAATTTTCTTCTGGTGAGATTCATATGCTCTCCGAAAGTGTCTATTTGAGGGTTGTCAGGTAGGCGACAATGTCCTCTACCTGTTGAGCGGTAAGAATAGTCTTACCTACAAGATCTTTACGCACGTTTTCGCCTACTTCCAGGGAATAGAAGCCGGGCATCACTGTGGCATCAGAAAAAACAGCCTTGGCATTAACGACAATAGTTCGCAGCTGCGCTTCACTCCAGCGGCTGCCTGCCCCATCAAGGCCTGGCCCCACCTCTCCGTGGAATAGCTGATCTTTTAAATCGCTATTTGCGTGGCAAGCAAGGCAATTGCCCTGTTTGCGATTGGCGAATACTTTGCGGCCCTCTGCCGGGTCACCTGCCTGGGCAGTCAATGGCGCGCTAATACCGAGGTTTTCTACCTTTACATCACCAGGTGCGGTCACATCTGCCGCCACTACCCCGATCAAAACGATACCGCTTACAGCACTAAGAACCAGTTTGCGAATCACTATGGCCTCCCCTAAGTTAGATTGATCCAACACAGGCTTGCCACATTATCTTGAGATGAGAGATTAATCAATATATAAATTCATATATTTGAATATATCGGAATGCTTGTCAGTATCCGGGCGACATTTTGAGCTTCCACGCTTTCCCTGGAAGACCCTTTCTACTGCATGTATTCAGCAACTTGTTTATTGGGCGGCTTGTTTTGGGCGACTTGTTTTTGAGCGGCATCCCTACCGGGGGCCTTCATTTTTGGAAAGACCAAAAACGAAGCAAAAAGTCGTCTTGCGACTTGCTTTGCCCTGTGGGTGCCTGCGGCATTTTGAATTTCATCGCTCCAACAGGTCGCTAAGATGGCACATCCCATGTGCCCGCTTCGCCAACGCGCCATGCATGGCGCTTTTACCTGTCTCCACGATGAAATTCAAAACCAATCAAACGCGCGGCTAAGCATGGTGATGGCTCGTGCCTCGTGGCACATTGCTCGTGCGCCTTATGGCGCTACGTGGACATCTACGAGAAATTGCGCATCCACCGCAAGGTGCTATCCATTAGGGGTATCACGGTGTGTGTAAAGTGTTTGTGTTTTCGCAGCTTTGCAGCTGCCCGGATCGGTTACTATTGTTCGGCAACAGATCCGACCGCAGCCCAGGCAAAGGTACCGCCAAGTGAAAATCGAAATATTGTGCACCGGTGATGAAATACTCACCGGTAAAACAGTCAATACCAATCACAGCTACATCGCACAACGCTTCACAGAGAATGCCTTAACAGTTCACTGGGGCACAACCGTTGGCGATGATCGCGACAGTTTAACCACAGCCTTCCGACAAGCCTCAGAGCGAGCGGACGCGGTAATTGTCAACGGCGGTCTTGGCCCGACAGTGGACGACCTCTCGCAGGAAGTAGCGGCAGCTGCCGCAGGTGTCGAGCTGGAATGCAATCAAGAATGGCTTGTCAGACTCAAAGCATACTACGAAGATCGCGGCAGAGTGATGCCTGAGAACAACATCAAGCAAGCCATGTTACCTGCCGGTGCGGAGTTTATTGATAACCCCA
>CALISD010000135.1 GCA_938041955.1 uncultured Granulosicoccaceae bacterium
TCAGTTCTTCAAAAAGAACACTCTGTCGTGTGGTATCTTTGGTCATGAGGGGTTTTTTTGTGGTGGAATATCGTGTCGTAACGTCTTTCTAACACATTAAAACCCCTCAACTCCCTTACCCTCATGAATAATCCAGGCTAGCTCTTGAGCATTTCAAGCGGCAGCGACAACGCAGGATCACCACTGGAGGCCAGTAAAAATATAATGCCCAGAAGTATACCCATGATGGCTAAATACCAAACGGCCGAAAAAACCTGACCATACAAGTCCAGCGGCAACAACGAGCTGTGTTGGCGGTGACGCCACTCCAGCAGTATTTCAAAACTGCCTATAAACAATAAAAACCACAACAGCGCCAGTCCGAATGAATAGCTAATAACGATGCCGAGCAGTATTCCACAGATACAGAGCATCAATCCGGCGATGCTATGCATTGAAAAGGTAATCGCCTTGAGGATATGGCCGCCGTCCAGCGGCAGTATCGGCAACAGATTAAACAGGTTCAATAGCGCATTAATACCGGCTACCCCTGCAAAAATTGGCATGCCAGTAATGTAGTAAAGCAACAACGCGATAATTGACAGTGCAGTACCAAACACCGGGCCCATTATAGAGATAACAACATTCTGCCATCGCGTGTTCAGGTTGTTCTCACCTACTGCCGCGCCACCTACAAACGGGATCAGGTAGATACCCTTGGTTTTCATACCAAAGTATTTCATTGCCCTGATGTGGCCGTACTCGTGCACCACGAGACAAAAGATCAGCAGCAGCGCAAACGGAATAGAAAACAACCACGAATACGCTCCGAAAGTTGCACCCACCAGCAAGACCTTGACAGCTTTAGCACTCTTCATCAGCTTCAGGCCGAGTGAGGCGAGACTCATGAGGCTGAACTGGCGGCGTACTGGCATGGCTTGTTCCGGTGTGCTGAGGGCAAGATCATCGGACGAGCGACTACCAGCCTGTACATCCTGTTCGTTGGCCGTGATCTGATAGTCCAGCTTGAGCGGGTTCCACTTAAGCTGCAGATTCAGCTTGCAGTGAACAACGCCTTCCGGGCTCTGCAACTCAAACTCGTGAAGGATGTTATCCGGTGTCTCGGCACTTGCATTGCGCGCCGATACCAGTTGATTGTTCCAGTAAAGCTGCTGCCATCCAGCCATATTGGCTTCGAGCCGCAAGTCCTCATTCAGGAATTTTTCGTTGATCAGTTCCATACGCTTGTGGAGGTGATATCCGATTGCAGATTGGGTGCTGAGTTTATCAGAGCCGCCCGCCCCTCCAACACTAATGTGTGATCAGGTCTCGGTGGTTACTATCGCGCTACCTGAGATGATTAAGTGTCTGTAGCTATCTCGCGGTACGACGTGCGACAGCCGCAGGCGTATAAACTTAATCCATCCTACCAGGATGCCGTCACTGGGTGCGCCTGGTGCTTATGCCCCTACGGTTTCACAGGTTATGCGATCAGCCGGAGCAATGAAACAGTCTACGTATTCTTAGTGCAGTTAAGTAAGCACCTTAAGACGGAACAGGCCACAGCACGGCATCTATTCGGCCTACCGTTTAGCAGACAAGCCCGATCACAAACACTGAGACTACTACGAGACGCGAGGTTCAACGACTAGGGTCAGCAGTCATCAACGCCCGTGAATCTATACTTAAGTTTTATGAGAGGGATTTTATTCCCTCCATGCTTGACTACAAACTTGGGAGCTTTTATAGTTTCTCCAAGGGGTTGCGGACACCCCGTGAAGCGCCAGCTGAAGAATCGCATCCAATTCTATTAAGGACATAAATCCGTCCGTCAACAGAGGATGTGCTCATGGCGCGATCAAATCATATACCCCTAAAAAACCTCACAAGATTTACCGGCAAACCTGTCATAGTAGATCTACAAACTACTGATGAATCGGGTAAGCGCCAGAAAGCACTCCCGAAGAAAACAAGCAGAGCGCGGTGGACTGCCTGCAAAAACTTCTTTATCCGTGTATACCTTAAACACAAACAGCATCGACTAGACCAGGCGGCACACCAGCAACTGATGAGTCTCGATGAAAACTGTCTAAGAGATATAGGCGTCACATTTGATCTCCAGACGCCAGGCGATCATAGACTGCGGGTAGTCACTACTTATAAAGTTGCACAACCACGCAGCATCACCGACACATCGCTGTTTGTTGATCAGCGTATCAATGGTGAAGCCACCCAATGCCCGAAAATACTATCAAAAAAGACTGGCAACCTACGCGGGGCCGCCGGTAAAAGCCTACCGGTCCGTGCATATAGAGCTAAAAAACAGCAAATCATAGATCGGGCAGCATTCCGTCGGTTATTGAAACTTGATGACGATGGCCTGAAAGACATAGGCGTCAGCAGAGAAGACGTTATTTGGGCAAGCCGACAACCTGTCTCTGTAAGTGCGTCACTGGAATTGCAAAAAATCGCCCGTGACCGCCACAAAACCACTAAGTAAGCAGCACGTTGTTTATGCCTCTCTACATTTTCACAGCTTATTGTCTGAGCACGTGCTGCTCTTCATATGTAAGACAGCACCGGCATACCGACGTCACTTGCTTTCATCTTCGCCAGACGCCTGCCTGTGCCACATCTGCGCATAGCGACCATCAATAGCCAGCAATTGATCATGGGTGCCCTGTTCTACAATTTTTCCTGAATCAAGCACAACAATATTATCGGCATCCACCACGGTAGACAGTCGGTGTGCAATGGTAATTACTGTTCTGCCTTCACTCATCTGACGAAGACTCTCCTGTATATCACGCTCTGTGTCTGTATCAAGCGCTGAGGTGGCCTCATCCAAAAGTAAAACCGGCGGGTTCTTTAGCAGAGTTCGTGCGATACCCACCCGTTGTTTCTCACCGCCAGATAGTTTAAGCCCGCGTTCGCCAACCGCAGTATCATAGCCATCAGGCAGGCTGGTGATAAAATCGTGTATTTTTGCAGCTTTCGCAGCAGCAATAACATCTTCAGTGCTGGCATCATGGCGGCCATAAGCAATGTTATAGCCCACTGTGTCATTAAAGAGCACGGTATCTTGTGGCACGATACCGATGTTTTCATGCAGGCTGGCTTGCGTAACATCACGAACGTCCTGCCCGTCGATACTCAAAGACCCATCCGTGACATCGTAGAATCGGAACATAAGCCTGCCAATAGTTGACTTACCGGAACCCGAAGGCCCAACCACCGCCACAGTCTCACCCGCCGCAACGTTCAGGTTAAGTCCCTGCAATATCGTTCTGTCATCGTTGTAACCGAATTTGATATCTTTAAAACTGACTGAACCGCCGGTTATAACCAATGGCTTCGCATCGGGCTTGTCTTCAACCTCACGTTCGTATTGAAGCAGATCAAACATCTCACCCATATCAATGAGTGACTGGCGAATCTCTCGATAGACAGTGCCGAGGAAATTCAACGGCATGGTGATTTGAATCATGTAGGCATTCACCATGACAAAGTCACCGACGGTCAGGTCGCCGTTGTTAACACCTATTGCCGCCATCACCATCACAATGACAAGTCCAGCAGTAATCAATAGTGACTGACCAAAGTTTAAAAACGCCAGCGAATAAGACGTGGTCAACGCAGCGCTTTCATAACCGCGCATTGACTCATCATAACGACTGGCCTCACGTTCTTCAGCATTAAAATACTTAACCGTTTCATAGTTCAGCAGACTGTCGATCGCCTTTTGGTTGGCATCGGTGTCTTTTTCATTCATTTCCTTGCGAACTCGCACACGCCATTCGGTCACTTTAAAGGTGAACCAGATGTAGATGGCAATCGTTACGACAATCACTGCCAGGTACCACACATCAAACACAAAAAACATGATCGCTGCGATCATCAGCAATTCAAGCACCAGTGGCCCGATCGAAAACAGCATAAAACGCAATAGAAAATCTACGCCCTTCACACCACGCTCAATAATCCGGCTGAGACCACCCGTTTTACGCGTCAGGTGGTATCTGAGAGACAGGGCATGCATGTGCCTGAAGGTCTCAAGCGCCAGGCGCCGCAGCGATCGTTGGCCGACTTTTGCAAAAATAACATCGCGCAATTGGTTAAACCCGACAGTCATTAGCCGGGCAACACCGTAGGCAATGGTAAGGCCCACCGCCCCGGCAAGCAGAAAGACAGTGGCATTCGATTCCGCACCACCGGGTGCCATGGCATCCACCGCCCCCTTGTAGAAAAACGGCGTTATCACAGAGATCACTCGCGCCAGTACCAGCGCGACCAGCGCCAGCACTACACGGATCCTGATCTCGCGATTATCCGCCGGCCACAGATACGGCAACACACGGCGAATGGTTCGCATCCCGCTGCGCCGATCAGCCGCCTGAGTATCAACTACATCTGAATCAACAGACATTATATTCCTTAGCGAGCAGGCCGTTCAGGCCGCCCCAAATAGATATTACAAATGGAAATTACTGAACTTCAAAGCCGACAGGGTACAGACTTTAAATGCCTGAAGCAGATACATTGAAGCAATCATTATGACAATTCGATTTGCCACACAGGCCAATCATTCTCGACCCCGAAACAACACCAAAACCTCCAGATATAAATTCATCACTGTTTTCCAGACGGGAGACGGAATCCTCAAAGCACCCCACAGGCTCCCTGCGCCAGAATAGATTTGATTACCCGCACTCTGTATCTGTAGACTCAACGATGCACGCCAGTCAGGAATACACTCAAATGAATCAAAAATTGCCACTTATTTTTGATGGGCACAATGATGTGCTAAGCAAAATACTTCAAGCCGGCGGTGTCACCGAAGCAGATGCCTTTCTGTCAGGCATGAATACGCACATCGATCTGCCTAAAGCCTCCGCGGGTGGTTTTGGTGGCGGCTTTTTCGCCATCTGGGTTGCGTCTCCAGCTGAAGATTTCGATTATCAGACAATGATGCAACAAGCTGAGTATGATATTCCACTACCCGCCCCGCTACATCAACAAGATGTACTCACCGATGTCATGCACCAGGCCGCTATTTTGTTGCGACTGGAAGCTCTCGGCGCGCTGAAAATTTGCACCACTGTTGATCAGATCCGTGGCTGCTTACAAAGCGGCACTATTGCGGCCATCATGCACATTGAGGGTGCCGAGGCAATTGATTCATCGTTTCATTCACTCGATGTACTTTACCGGGCCGGTCTGCGCTCTATAGGTCCGGTCTGGAGTCGAAACACTATTTTCGCTGATGGTGTGCCCTTTCGGTTCCCCGGCTCTCCGGATATTGGCAACGGTTTAACTCCTTTAGGCGTTGAACTGGTTAAACGCTGTAACGCCATGGGCATTATGGTTGATCTGTCTCACCTAAATGAAAAAGGATTCTGGGATGTCGCCAAACATAGCACCGCGCCGTTAGTTGCAACGCATTCCAACGTCCATGAAATATGCCCTCACTCACGTAACTTAACTGACAGGCAGCTGGCAGCCATTTGCGAAAGTAAAGGCATGGTAGGGCTGAACTTCGCCGCCTGTTTTCTAAGATCTGACGGGCGGATGTGTAGCGACATTCCAATTGAACAGATGATTCGTCACCTCGACCATCTATTAAATATACTCGGTGAAGATTGTGTTGGATTAGGTTCGGATTTCGATGGAGCCGAAATACCAGACGACATTGGCGATACCTCAGGCCTGCCAGTGCTGAGAGCGGCGATGAAAAATCATGGTTATGATGACGCACTGATGACCAGGCTTTGCCACGGTAACTGGCTACGACTACTTGAACAAACCTGGACTTAGTTTCAGAAAACTCTGTAAACAAATATCCTGTGCAACACGCAGATTCAAATCACCAGTGAGCTAACGCAAATGACAAACAACTTTGAAAGCAAAGTGGCTATGGTCACTGGCGCAGCCTCAGGGATAGGATTAGCTTGCACAAAACAACTACTGCAGAAAGGGGCAAGCATTGCGGTAGCCGATATTGATCAGTCAGCCATCACATCTTTAGTGAAGAAACTTGGCGATTCTTTCGATAGCGATCGCATCCTGCCAGTCCAATGCGATGTCAGCAAACGAGACTCCTGCGAAAATGCTGTCACTCAAACCGTTGCCCACTTCGGCAAGCTGGATATCCTTGTCAATTCTGCTGGAATCTCACAACGTCACATTCGCGAGGGCGCCGATTTTGAAGAGTCCTGGGATACCGTCATTGCGGTCAACCTCAAAGGCAGCATGCTGATGAGCCGCTCAGCAGCGCAGGCGATGAAGCAGAACGGCGCCTCGTCAGGCGCTATTGTTAACATCGGCTCCATCATGAGTTTTGTTGTGTACAACGAAAGCGATGGTTTGTCTGACGGATTCAACCCCTACCCTCATAGCAAAGGCGCTATTCTACAACTGACACGCGATATGGCAGTCCACCTGGCACCACATGGCATCAGAGTCAACTCGGTCTGCCCGGGCTTTGTTGATACACAACTTACCGACAGCCTCAAGAACAATCCGGACCTCTATAATAAACTCGCCTCCCGCCATCCACTGGGTCGCTTCGGAACAGCGGACGAAATCGCCAAAGTAATTGTATTTCTGGCATCGGACGACGCCTCGTTTGTAACAGGAGCCAACTGGGCTGTAGATGGCGGCTATCTGGCCCAGTGATCGGGACTTTATACACCAGGCGGCGGTACACGCGTCCGCCCAAAAAGAATTCTATATTTACGAAAAAATATTATCGGCTAACACCGCCATTCACTTATCTCAACCGAAGTGGGTTCTAACCTGTAAGTGACAGACAAAAATCAGCATACGGATTTTCAAATTTCATTCAAAGCAGTCATTCATACAGCATCGGAAGGGCAACTTTCGCCAGTGAGGCTGTCATCGGTAACCCTTTATCTTCGCCACAGCCGCCATAGCTGCGTTAGAAAAATTCGACATAGGCCCAGCTATGCCTGCATTTTTCCGCCTTGCTCTGACGACTGTGCTGTGGAAAGCTTGTTACCGAACTTCCGCACAGCCCACTAATGGGCCAATGACAGCTCTTTGTTGTTATCCGAGCTATTCCTATCTCTGAATAGCTCGATCTCAATCAAATAGCGCACTCAAAGACATCCCCAATACGAACAAGATGCATCATAAATACTGATTTGAGCACGGATCTAACAGTTGTGGAATCTGTCGTGTCACACCAAGAACGTGCAAACAGTTGCCCTAACCAATGATAATCATTAGTAACTGTGAGTGTTTACTGGCTTAGAGTCGGCAACTTTCCTGCCGAGCTTCATTCCAGCCCCACCCATCGCTACCGGATCTTACGCAAATGTCTTCTGGAATATATGCTGTGCTGCCGCTCTGTGGCGGGCAGGCTTGACTGGTTGTTTGGTCATAACCCCAGCCCCTGTTAAATGCCGCGTGCGTGTAGTCACATTCAGAGCCTGGCTCAATGCTGCATTCTTCAAAGCCGTTCCAACCAATACCATCGCCATCGTTATCTATACAGCTTGATGATGCCCTTAAGGGATACATGTGGTCTCTTAACCAACAGTGCGAGAACTTTTCAATTATGTAGTCGCCGTCGCTGTTGCGTTCACCACGATCATCAATAAACAGGTAGCCTTTTTCGGTGAGGAAGGCACCAGCTTTGAAGTTTACTAAAGCTCCCGCACCTATCAGTATGCCGGTGCGCCCTGTTTCAAAACCACGCGTGTGTAAGTGCGCTGTAACATCGTTAAGGTCTTCATTGACCGCCCCAGCTGGAATCATGTTATCGCTAAGGATTGTGATGTCATAGCGGGATCTTTTATATTCTTTGACCCTTGCAGTAAAGTTCTGACGCAGTTGATAACTATCGCATCTTAAAGTTTGATTAACGACGGCTTCATTCTCCCAGGTTAGTGAGTTGTCTGCTGCATCAGTCCCCGTCAGATTATTATCGGTTCCGAAGAAGCGCAGATTTGTCACTTTGCATGTTTTTTCGCCGTCCCAACCCCAACCGCCCCATGGATAGGAATCAGTGAGTTGGCAGTCTTCTCTTTCAACCAATGTGGTTGGAAGTGATCCTGTGTCCAGTCTGGAATCAGCAAAGACTATTGAAGGCAAAGCGAGCAAGGCAAGGGTTAACGACACCAGCGATATTGCTTTCTCAAAGTGAAGGCTAACGTTGCGTTGTACTGTATTCATTGTTATCTCCTAAGGTAATTACTACCTACAATTCTTTCGGGAGCCAAGAATAAGGTTGCAGTAATGCATTGAAACCAGGCACAGCATTATATGTCATGACACAAAAGAACACAATCCCTCTGAATCTGTTGTGTCGACCAGCAGGCAAAAAACGAATAGCGCTCAGTGACTATTTGAAATATTTTTCAGTCTGGCTATCCACTACGAGCCAAACAGGCCAGTCGATAATACACGGCCTCGGCACACTGTTGTGTGTGGGCAGCTATGTGCGATAAATCCCCGTTGGTCAACAATACGGTAGAATCGTAAATGTCGAGCAAGTTACTACCCGACTGGTACAAACCCAAACTGGATAATGCCCCTTTCGACGCGTCGATATCTTTCGCATCATCTCATTGGAGCAGCTGTTGCTGACCCGAATGTGTTTGATATTTACTTTTGATCTGATCAGATTAATTGCATCGTCTGCACAACTGGTGCTTACTACTACTTTTTCAAGCACTACGTTGACTCGATGAAACACACGTTTCTTCCTGGACAGTCAAGCTATTGAGCTTTGACCTTAAAGACCATAATCTCTATGAAAAATCCGCTGCCCCGGGAAACCTCCCCAACCGTCGCAACGCTCGACGATCTCGCAAAGTTGGCGAACTACTCGCTCGTCGACACCCTTAATTGCGATCCCGACGCGAACGCAAACGGTGTCGAACACGCACCACGACAAGTCTTCACAGGCCACTATGTCCCCGTCAATCCGACGGCCATCAAAGACCCTGAGTACGTCACGCACAGCAGAATCCTTTTTCACGAGCTTGGCTTCACCGACGAGATGGCGCAGTCGGCCGACTTTGTCCGCATGTTCTCCGGCGATCTCTCGCACGTACCGCAGCCGATGCGCAAGGTCGGTTGGGCCTGTGGGTACACACTGTCCATCTTCGGTACTGAGTACTACCAACAGTGCCCGTTCCAAACCGGCAACGGATACGGCGATGGTCGGGCCGTTTCCGTGCTTGAGGCAGTCATCAATGGTCAACGGTGGGAAATGCAGTTGAAAGGTGGTGGCCCCACGCCATACTGCCGGGGGGCGGATGGTCGCGCTGTCCTGCGGTCGAGTGTCCGGGAGTTTCTGGCACAGGAGCACATGCATGCGCTCGGTGTGCCAACGTCACGGTCTCTGAGTTTGTACGTTTCTAAAACAGAGAAGGTCCAGCGGCCATGGTACTCGGAAGGTTCACGTTCGATGGATCCCGACATACTGGTATCGGAGGCTGTCGCTATCTCAACACGCGTCGCACCGTCGTTCATTCGGGTAGGCCAGCTCGAGCTCTTCGGTCGCCGTGTCCGCAAGGGGGAACACCCGAAAGCGATGGAAGAGCTTGAAAAGATTGTGTTGCACTTGATCGATCGTGAATACAGTGACGTCATCGACGAACAACTAACCACCCCCGAAAAAGTCGTTTTGCTCGCGCGCGAGTTCCGCACCCGCTTAACGTCGCTTGTGGCGAACTGGATCCGCGTCGGCTACTGCCAGGGCAACTTCAATAGCGACAACTGCGCGGCCGGTGGCTTCACACTTGATTACGGTCCTTTCGGATTCTGTGACGAGTTCAACCCGAACTACCAACCATGGGCAAGAGGTGGCCAGCACTTCTCCTTCCTGAACCAAACATTGTCAGCGGAACGCAACTTCCATATGTTTTTAACATCGTTGGCTATGTTGCTGACGTCGGATCAGGATTATCTGCGACAGCTCGAAGAGATTGGAAATGGTTTTTCAATCGTGATGCAAGAGCAAATGGAGAACATGTGGGCTGCCAAACTCGGACTTGATACTTTTAACGCGGCGTTGTTCAGTGAGCTGGCAACGCTCATGGTGGAAACGCCCGTCGATTACACCATCTTCTTCCGTGAACTTTCAACACTACCTGACGACATTGGTCCGCTCAAAGAAAGCTTCTACAAGGAGCTACCGCACACCAAGGCTTCAATACACCCGACATATGCAACAGACCCCGAAGGGATGGAGGCGCGGTGGTCAGAGTGGCTAAAAAAATGGCAATCGCTTATCGGCAGCACAACAGGCGTGAATGCGACTGAGCCCCGCCCACGGGAGGAGATCTCCAGGCAGATGAAGCTCGTCAACCCAAAATACAGTTTGCGAGACTGGTTGGTTGTGCCGGCGTATCAACAAGCGACCGAGGGGAACTACTCTCTAATTCGAGAGCTGCAGGAAGTCATGACGCAGCCATACGCCGAGCAGTCGAAGGAAGTGGAGGAGAAATACTATAGGCTTAAACCATCCGAGTTCTTTGAGATCGGTGGATTGTCGCATTATAGCTGCTCGTCGTGATTGTCCAAAAACCGCTAATTCAGAAAGGAGTTGGCAGAAATATTTTATTTATGCTGTGTCAATATATGACTCCTGGTTTTACAAAAATGAGTAACACAACTATTCAACCTCTTCTGCGCACTCGCAGCACAACCATAAGGTACATTGGCTCCGATTCTTAGCCGACCAAATATATCGCCCCACATTGGGTGTCTAAGTTGTTAGCGCCGGGGTATATGCATTAGCGCATTGTGAAACTGACCTATGGCTTCAATCCAACACACTAAATTGTTACTCTCTAGTACAGTTCGCGATAGTGTGGCTCAATTACCAGGTTTATTCGTAACGGGAGTATCGACATGAAGCATAAGTCAATCAAATCGGCAGTTTTTTTATGGCTTCATATTTCATAATCGCCTGCAGCAGCAGCTCTGATAGTGATAGCTCAGACACTAATATAGAAGCTGCGCGATATGTTGGAAATTGGACAACTGGCTGCACACTGAGCCAGCTCCCACAAGCAAGTACCAGGTACTTCGATTATAGCTTTCAGTTTACTGCTACCAATTGGCAGTTTGTGCAAGGCGTCTATCTGGATGAGGGCTGTACGCTACAGATGACAGGGACTGAGGATACAGGTATATCAGAAAGTGGAACGACAACTATAGCAGCCACCTATATCTACGACGGTACGCTTACTACTACAAGCGGCTTACAGGCTGATAAATTAGTAAGCACCATCACGGCATTCGCAAATACACTGGAAGAACCTGGCGATGAGCCCATCGATGCGATCGGCAGAGAGATCAATACACTTGTTTACGTAAGTGATGCAAATATACTTTTCGTTGATGGTGGTCTTATGGGACTCGGTGATGATCCAAACGGCCTGATACTTACGCTGCCATTTAGTAAATCTGAGTAAAGTGATTTAGACGCAGCCTTGCTCACGCTGCGGGTTACTTTGATCGTCCATCACTGATGATCCCGATCACTTCCAAACTTCCGAACCCACACCAAGCATGGCAGAACCCAATCGTGTACTCAAAACCACCTAACCCGCCGCGTGAGCAAGGATCAGCGTCTACGCTGTTAATCAGTTAGACGTGCGGTATTCACCTTGCTCACGCTGCGGGTTACCTTGATCGTCCATCACTGATGATCCCGATCACTTCCAAACTTCCGAACCCGCACGAAGCATGGTAGAACCCAATCGTGTACTCGATACCACCTAACCCGCCGCGTGAACAAGGATCAGCGTCTACGCTGCTGATCTGTTTTACGAGCGGCATTCACCTTGCTCACGCTGCGGGTTACCTTGATCGTCCATCACTGATCATCCCGATCACTTCCAAACTTCCAAACTTCCAAACTTCCAAACCCACACGAAGCATGGCAGAACCCAATCGTGTACTCGATACCACCTAACCCGCCGCGTGAGCAAGGATCAGCGTCTACGCTGCTGATCTGTTTTACGAGCGGTATTCCACCTCGCTCACGCTGCGGGTTACCTTGATCGTCCATCACTGATGCTACCGATTACTTTCAAACTTCCCAACCCGCACGAAGCATGGCAGAACCCAATCGTGTACTCGGCACCACCTAACCCGCCGCGTGAGCAAGGATCAGCGTCTACGCTGTTAATCAGTTAGACGTGCGGTATTCAGCCTTGGTCACGCTGCGGGTTATCTTAATCGTCTATTGCTGATGCTACCGATTACTTTCAAACTTCCGAACCCACACGAAGCATGGCAGAACCCAATCGTGTACTCGATACCACCTAACCCGCCGCGTGCGCAAGGATCAGCGTCTACGCTGCTGATCTGTTTTACGAGCGTATTACACCTCGCTCACATATCCGTATT
>CALISD010000136.1 GCA_938041955.1 uncultured Granulosicoccaceae bacterium
TGTTAGAGTTGATTAACCGGAATTTTTAGATAGGTCACGCCGTTAGATTCGGCTGGTGGTAGTTCACCCGCCCTGATATTGACTTGCACAGCAGGTAGAAGCAGCGTCGGCATGCTAAGTGTGCTGTCTCTGTTCGTACGCATTGAAATAAAGTCTTCCACAGTGCTGTTTTTACCAATATGAATATTGTTATGGCGTTGCTGTTCGACTGTGGTCTGCCATTGGTATTCCTCTCTGCCGGTCGCTTTGTAATCGTGACACAGGAAGAGTCTTGTATGATCCGGTAGTGTCAGTAACTTTTGAATAGATTGATACATTACCCGAGCATCTCCACCGGGAAAATCTGCACGAGCAGTGCCGTAGTCAGGCATAAATAGCGTATCTCCTATAAACGCTGTATCACCTGATACATATGAGATACAGGCTGGAGTATGCCCGGGAGTATGCATCGTAATTACCGAAAGATCACCTATAGCAAAGGTTTCAGCATCACCGAATAGATGGTCGAATTGGCTGCCGTCTGCAACGAAGTCACTCTCTAAATTGAACAATTGGGAGAATGTTTTTTGCACTTCACAAATGTGTTCACCAATACCGGTTTTTCCGCCGAGTTGCCTTTTCAAATAGGGTGCTGCACTCAGATGGTCAGCATGTGCATGAGTTTCCAGCAACCAATCGACCTGCAGGTCATTCTCTCGAACGTAGGAGACAATTTCATCGGCTGAATTTGTACTCGTACGGCCGGAACTCGGATCGTAGTCAAGCACGGAATCAACAATGGCGCAGTGACTGCCGTCCGGCTCACGCACTACGTATGAAGCCGTGTTGGTGGTTTCATCGAAAAACGCTTTCACTATGGGATTCATAATACCTTTCCTCTTGCTGGCAACCATGAATTTACAAGCTAACTAAATGAGATGATTGATCGAGGTCAACAAGTCATTAGAGTGATGTTTCGGTTGCGATGAGGGCGGGCTTAACGAAGGCTATAAAATTTACTTGCTGCCGCCTTTTTCAATTAGTGTTAACGCTCAGGCGGCGGATACCTCACATTGGAGACTTCTGCAATAAAAAAAGGAAAGTAGTCGTCTGTGCCAAAAAAGTTGCCTGCTTCCACATGGGTTGGCAAGCGGAATCCTTCGAATTGTCTGAACTTGGAAAGATAGCCACCGAATGGTTGAAGACGATAACGCTTTTCAGGGTTTGCATCGCTCCAACGAGTGAAAACTACCTGTGTAGGTTGACCGTATTTATCAACGGACATATCAACGGCTTGCTCCATGCCGTCGTATCGCATGATAAATCGAGCCGTGTGGTTGTCGACCTCCAGCCAGCTAACTGTATCACCTGGTAAAAGAGCGGCAGGTGTCCAAAATAGAGCTTCAGCTACAAGGCGACCGAATGCGGAACGTGCGTGGTCATTGCTGCCACCCGAACGTACCACGGGGGAAAATCCGGCAAGCCAGAACCTTGTCCACTTTCCGCTATCCGAACCGGATATTTGCATTGGCTTTGAACCTGCTTGCATTTTCCACAGAAAACCGTGCGGGGCTGCGAGCATCTGAAGCGCGTTCATCTGAAGGTATTCAGGTTTTTCCCGGCTACCGTTTGCAAACCGGCCCTGCATTTGTATCTCTGCCACAGTATAAAGTTCTGCACCTTCAGAGATTGTATAGTTGAAGTAACGTTGAGCTGGTTCAGGCAGTGACTCGACCATGTCAGCACTGTACCGTAGAGGACTGGGCGGTTGCAGCAATCGCAACCTGTGTATTTCTAAGTTGTCCCTGTAAATGTCTAAAGCACGCCAACTAAAAAGAGTGGTAATCGCAACAGCTGATATTGCGGCTATCCAAAGCAGAAACGTCCGCATAATAAAAACTCCTCTCAAATAACTATATAAGTATTTACCTACCCACCAGCTAACAGGCTACCGATTTACGGCGCCCATTACTTTTTTGAGTGTGAAACGAGACGTGTAGAGATCTGTATCGATGTGCTCTATCACCGACTCAAACGTAAATCAAAGTTATCTGCCAGCGCCCATCGTCACTTACGGAATGGGCCTACAAAGACTGTGTTCATCAGCCAGGTCTTGTGGCTGTGTTGTGTGTGATGGTTTTCCCTTTTGTGTGGGTACGCCTGCCGTGTATTTTCGTAATGACAGCAGTGAAGTAACAAACTGACTATTCACTGGCGGTAAAATGGTAAAAACGACTGTCCAGATAGCCAACGATATCGTCAACTTCTTCCTTACCCCAATTCAGTCCGGCGTGGACGCTCCAGGCGGTAACCCAGGCATAAAGCGATTCTGTTGACCCGACTTTACGATCCTTCTGTTTGTGAACCGTTTCGGCATGACATAACTGGCAGTGGTTCTCATACAGTGCTGCCCCGCGCGCTGTGTCTGTGTTTCCAATATCTGATGTTTTCAAATCTGCCTGAACATTGCTTACGCCTAAGGAAATACCTATGAGCAAAAGTATGTTTCTTATGCCATTGTCTTTCCCGGACCTCGAAATATCGGGATCTAGCTGAGATTTTTTCATACTGTGGACTCCGGATTAGAAGCTGGTACACAACAGATAAATTGCCTCATTGCAGTCTCCAGTATTTGTGACGCCCCCTGGTTGATACAAATCAATCGATTCAGAAAGATCGCAGCTGGGAAGTTAATGTGCTATTTGTGCAGTACGAGAATGTCACACTCAATGATTTCCCCCAGCTTGCGGGTTACCGAGATTTTTTCATCAAGTGAATTGAAATGCTGTGTCCCCATAACAACCAAATCTATTTCGTTATTATTGATAATCTGCAGCAGCGTCGGGATAGTCTCGCCAATTTCGACCTCTTTTTCGCAGTAGCCAACTTCTGCCTCGTCAAGCAAATTGTCGAGCTTTTGCAACGCGCTTTGTTTTACAGATTCTACCGCATGCTCAGTTGAGACAGTGGTCGGGTCAATAATGTGTGCGACAAAAAGCCTGCTGTCGCTGGCTTCAGAATGCCGTGCCGCCTTTGCAAGTGCCGATGTACTTATTTTTGTAAAATCTACAGGGACCAATATTTTTTTGTAACTTAGCATGCAGCCTCCCGACCATTACGCTATTAGGATTCTAATCATGGACAATCAAAACATCGCATTTCGCCTGGTTTGCGATAGCGTTGCTTACGGAGCCCAGTAACTTTTCCATGCCTCTACGTTCGTGCTTGGCAAGTATGACCAAATCGAACTTATTGTCGTCAAGAATTTTCAGTATATGTGATTTTGTATGACCAAACTCTACTATTGTCTTGCACCCGGTCAGGCCTGTTTCAGCAATAAATTCGTCAAGGTGTTTTTGCGCACGCTGCTTCATTAAATCTTCTGAAGCATAGATTTCGGGTATCTCGGGCCTCGCATAG
This sequence comes from uncultured Granulosicoccaceae bacterium, assembly GCA_938041955.1. Taxonomy (GTDB): domain Bacteria; phylum Pseudomonadota; class Gammaproteobacteria; order Granulosicoccales; family Granulosicoccaceae. The sequence continues at coordinate 3,400 of CALISD010000136.1, forward strand.
GCCGGTGGCATATAGTCGACAATATGCACCAACGTTATCTGCGCTGCGGAGGTGTTTTCGTTTTCAAGTGATCGCTTAATGGCAATTTCACTGGCTTTAGAAAAGTCTACAGGTATTAAGATGTTGCTGTATTTAATCATTTTTATTGCCTCTGTATTCCACTTAAAAATGTAGATGAAACTCGTATTAATCAACGTCTTATTTAATGTCGCACCGTTTACGCAGAGAAAACTTGATCGGTATCAATTGACAGTGTCTGGATTAGACATTGACACAGGTCAAATTGGTTTTTTCCGTTAGTCATATCCTGTCAGTCGGAGTTCAAGTACACGAACTATGGGATGGCAAGTAGAATATGCATATGACATTTCCGGAGCGGGCACTCGCTACGCGTATCACACTACTGATGTTAGGTATTGGTCTGATTATGGCCTTTGCCGGCCATGACATCGGTTTTCGACTTCAGGGTGCAGTGGTGGTCGCGGCTACGCTGGCGACACTGGTCGTTCTATTCTTAATTCGCACACAACCAGAACCGTCTCCACAGGAACTGACCTACTACTATGATGCGCCAATCAAGGCAGGCATCTACCTGTCGTTGATTTGGGCTGTTCTCGGTATGTTTGTCGGTGTCTGGGTAGCACTGCTACTGGCTTATCCGGAACTAACGTTCGACTATGCGTGGTCTAGCCTTGGACGTTTGCGACCGGTTCATACTTCCGGTGTGATTTTTGGTTTTGGCGGTAACGCGCTCATTGCGACTTCTTTTCATGTGGTGCAACGCACCAGCAGAACGCGCCTGCCGGATCAGCTTAGCCCCTGGTTTGTATTACTTGGCTTTAATTTGTTTTGTCTGGTTGCCGCCACCGGCTATCTACTTGGGATCACTCAGTCAAAAGAATATGCAGAGCCTGAGTGGTATGCAGACATCTGGCTTGTGATTGTTTGGGTTACTTATCTGGTGCTTTACCTACGGACACTTGCACGCCGGCAGGAACCGCATATTTATGTGGCTAATTGGTACTACCTTGCATTCATCCTGGTGGTGGCAGTGCTGCACATCATTAATAACCTTGCTGTACCTGTATCCCTTCTGGGCTCTAAAAGCTATTCCCTTTTTGCAGGGGTGCAGGATGCGATGACGCAGTGGTGGTACGGACACAATGCGGTGGCATTCTTTCTCACGGCAGGGTTTCTGGGCATGCTTTACTACTACCTGCCTAAGCGAGCTGAAAGACCGATCTATTCCTATCGAATGTCAATCATTAGCTTTTGGGGTATCACGTTTATGTATATGTGGGCGGGATCACACCATTTGCACTACACCGCCCTGCCGCAATGGGTGCAAACACTTGGAGTTACCTTCTCAGTCATGTTGATAGTGCCGAGTTGGGGGTCCGCAGGAAACGCGCTGCTAACCCTTAACGGCGCTTGGCACAAGGTACGTGATGACGCCACACTGAGGTTCATGATGGTTGCGGCGGTATTTTATGGCATATCGACCTTCGAGGGATCCTTTATGGCGATACGGCCGGTTAATTCCTTGTCTCACTATACTGACTGGACCATTGGCCATGTGCATGCCGGCGTATTGGGCTGGGTATCCTTTATTGTATTTGGAACCTTTTATAGTCTGGTGCCGTGGATCTGGCATCGCCAACGTATGTATTCATTGTTTTTGATTGAAGTACATTTCTGGCTTGCCATCTCAGGCACGATCATATATTTGATCGCGATGTGGAATGCCGGAATTACTCAGGGAATTATGTGGCGCACCTACAACGAAAGCGGCACGCTTACCTATTCGTTTCTAGAGTCTTTTGTTGCCATGCACCCCTACTACGTGGCCCGTGCTTTTGGAGGATTTCTGTTTCTCATCGGGGCCGTGCTGGCATTTTATAACATTGTTATGACGGTCAGACATATGCCGATTGAACGCGAAGTAAATAAAGATATACCGGTTGGCCTGATGCCGGTTCAAAGCGGAGAAGCCACGGCATGATTTTCACGATACACAACAAGATAGAACGAAATTCAATCGTATTGGCGCTCGGCATCATATTGGTTTCGGCGGTTGGCGGTCTGGTGGAAATCGCTCCGCTCTTTACCATTGATGACACGGTAGAGTCCGACCCTGACATGCGTGTCTACACGCCGCTGGAACTGGCCGGTCGGAATATATACATCCGGGAGGGCTGCTACAGCTGCCATTCACAAATGATTCGCACACTCAAGGATGAAGTGGATCGTTATGGTCCCTACTCCCGCGCGGTTGAATCACAATACGACCATCCGATGTTATGGGGTTCTAAACGCACCGGGCCCGATCTTGCGCGTATCGGTGAAAAGTACTCAGATCTCTGGCATACACGCCACCTAAACAATCCGCGTGATGTGGTACCGCAATCAATCATGCCTGCATACAGCTGGCTATTGAAAAATGATCTCAATACCAGAGACTTGCGAGGCAACTTAAAGGCAATGAGTCGGGTTGGTGTTCCATATAAGGACTCCATGATCAACCTTGCTAACCGTGATGCGATAGCGCAAGCCAGTCCGTCATCGGGTGATGTCGCGGGCTTAATCGAAAGATATGGCCAGGCGACGTCGGTGCGGGTGTTTGACGGAGACCCACAGCGTGTAACAGAAATGGATGCAGTGGTGGCTTATTTACAAATACTTGGACGGTTGACAGAAGTCGCCCACAGCGATACTTCCGTGAAATTTGATAGCAAAGAGAACGTTGCAAGCGCGGAGGGTAGCTAACATGGATTCACTTCATAACACTTTAGTTTTTGCCGCAAAAGCCGGTGGTTTGATCTACTTTATTTTGTTTTCTATCGCAGTGCTTATCTACGTGTACTGGCCCGGCAATCGAAAAGCATTTGATGATGCCGCAAACAGCATCTTGACTGATGAGGATCATCCATGTCAGTAAGCGAACGAGATAAATATACCGGCCACATGACAACCGGCCACGAATGGAACGGCATAAAAGAGCTTAATACACCTGTTCCGTTAGTGCTGTTAGTGTTTTTGTCGGCAGCCTTTTTGTTTGCTCTCGGCTATTGGATTCTCATGCCTGCCTGGCCCCTGGGTGACACCTACACAAAAGGCACGCTCGGCTTTGATCAACGCCAACATCTGGCAAAGCAGATAGAAAAAAACGACAGTGAACAATCACGCTGGATAGATCCGCTGGTACAGCTTGACTTTGATGCGATCCAGGGTAACTCGCAACTCATGGCCATTGTCGATGAAAGTGGTCCGGCACTGTTCGAAGATAACTGCGCTATGTGTCATGGCTCCGATGGTGATGGCGGCAGGTACTTTCCCAAACTCAACGACACGAGCTGGTTGTGGGGTTCAGATCCAAACGTTATTCTGCAAACCTTAGCTGTCGGCATCAACAGCACACACCCGGATACACGGATCGCGATAATGCCAGGCTTCGGTGCGGCCGGGGTTTTAAGTGCTGAGGTAATAGAGAACCTTGTTGCGTACGTTCAATCTATTTCCAGCAGCCACAATACCAGTATTGAACAAGCCAACATGGCCGGGAAAGAAGCCTATTCGATGTATTGCGCTGGTTGTCACGCGAACGACGGCACCGGTAACAGTGTTGTTGGCGCCCCTAACCTGACCGATGATTACTGGGTATACGGCGGTGACACTACTGCGTTAACCGCCACGCTGACGCACGGTCGCAAGGGGCATATGCCTGCATGGGACAAAAGGTTATCGTTGAGCGAGCGTAGAATATTGACTCTGTATGTACTCTCGCTTAACCAATCGGTTGTCACGGGAGACAAGCCATGAGTGTCGTATCGGGAGAGAAGCAACCGCTCAATCACAATGCCTCAAAAAACTTCTTCAGCAAACACTGGATCGTGTTGGGACTGGCCATAGCGTTGATCTTTTTCGCGTACGCCAGTATTAAACTGGTCTTTGTTGCTTTCGAGACTCAACCCGGCTGTGTACCCCATGTAAAAGGAAGCGCTAATGAATCGGGCCGCCACATCGCTGCCAAATCGTCATGCTAGCGCTTGCAATATTGCAACTGACAGGACTCTGCTATGTCAATAATCCCTAAGCCGATAGCTGCCATCCCAAGGCAATACAAACTTAACCATGGCCTGCCTCCGGATACTGCTTTTAACTGGTTAAGTGCCGGCTGGCGTGACTTTATATCGGTAAACCCCATAGCAAGCCTGCTCTATGGTTTGCTGGTGTTTGTATTATCAGTGGCGATAGTCAGTTTACTTTATCTATTGAAGATGGACTACATTGTGTTTCCGGCGCTGGCCGCATTTACTGTGGTCGGGCCTGCACTCGCAATTGGTCTGTATGAAAAAAGTCGCCGCATAGCGGCTGGTGAAAATGTCTCCGTATCCGACATGTTGCTTGTCAAGCCAAAATCCAAAGGACAGGTATTGTTCGTAGGAGTTTTACTTAGTCTGCTGGCACTGCTGTGGATGCGAGCTGCAGTATTACTTTACGCACTGTTCTTTGGTATGCGTCCTTTTCCAGGCTTGGAACAAGTGGCCAGTACGTTGCTGAACACCACGGACGGTTGGCTGCTCCTGTTAGTCGGGAGCATTGTCGGAGGGATGTTTGCGGCTTTCGGCTTCGCTGTAAGTGCTTTTTCGTTTCCGATATTACTCAATGAAAAATCTGATGCTTTCTCTGCAATGGGGGCCAGCATCGTACTGGTTTCGTATAATTTACCGGTCATGTTGATGTGGGGATTTATGGTGATGACCCTATTCGCTTTTACTGTGATAACCGGGTTTATCGGATTGATCATAGTTTATCCAGTGTTGGGTCATGCTACTTGGCATGCGTATGTCGCGATACGAAAAGAACCAGGTACGCCGGTCATCGGCCCTGCTATCCCTGACTGAATAGTATAATGCGATCCGCGACTAGATCATGCACTCACCCCGGGCCGACACAGACTGCCGAATCGGTGCGCTGTGCACAAGAGATGTTGATGGCCAGTAAAGTCCTGGACAAACATCACAGAGAGATTGTTTTCAGTGTGCCGGACATTAAGTGTGGTGGTTGTATAAACCGAATTGAAAAACGGATTGGCGCTCTTGATAACGTTACTAAGGTACGTGTCAATCTCACCAGTAAACAGGTGACTGTGAAATGGAACAGTCAACAGGACCCACCTGCGGTTTCGCATTGTCTACGCTCGCTGGGTTACATCTCCCAGATAAGTGTTGATCCCCTTGACACTGATCGGGATCAGGTCATCCCCTACCTGATTCGTGCCCTTGCGGTTGCGGCATTTGCATCAGGCAATATCATGCTGCTATCTGTATCAGTATGGTCCGGTGCAGAACAACAAACTAAGCACCTGTTTCACGTTCTGTCGGCATTGATCGCACTGCCAGCGGTTGCCTATTCAGGGCAGGTGTTTTTTCATTCTGCGTGGCGATCACTACGTCACCGATCTACCAATATGGATGTTCCCATCTCCATTGGTATTCTGTTGACGCTGGGTCTAAGTTGCTACGACACATTTGTTCGTCAGTCAACAGATGCCGTATATTTTGAAGCGCCCGTTATGTTGGTGTTTTTTCTATTGATCGGTCGCACACTCGATCACCTGATGCGTAAAAAGGCCAGTACTGCGGTGAGCGGTCTCGCTAAATTGCAGCCGTCCGGTGCGTGGATAAGCCGGGTGGGTAATGGTGTTGAATATCGTACTTTGTCCGAAATCGTCCCGGGAGATAAGCTAAAAATAGCAGCGGGTGAATATGTTGCTGTCGACTGTCTGGTAGACAGCGGCTCGTCTGATGTCGACTGTTCACTGGTGACGGGTGAAAGCGTGCCTCGCAATGTACATGTCGGAGATAAGTTATTGGCCGGCTCACGCAACCTGACCGCTGGTTTATATGCGATAGCCACAGCAGATGTTAAAGATTCATATTTGTCACAGATGATGTCAATCATACAAAATATCGAAAACACACGCTCTAAGGGCCGCAGACTGGCGGATAAAGTCAGTGTCTGGTACGCACCGGTGGTTCATCTTGCAGCGGTATTGAGTTTTATCGCGTGGTACTACCTGACAGATGATCTGCATCACTCTGTGACTATCGCAATTGCAGTGCTGATTATCACATGCCCCTGTGCATTGGGACTTGCCGTGCCGATGGTTCAAGTGGTGATTGCGCGGCGTTTGTTTGAAGCTGGCATTTTAGTGAAAGACGGGGCGGCACTGGAGCGGTTGGTGCAGATCGATACTGTCGTCTTTGATAAAACCGGGACGTTAACCACCGGCAAACCACAACTGGTTAATGCTGAAGCGATTGAGCCTGTAGCGTTTGAGATGGCCGTGGCAATGGCTCGCGTCTCACAACATCCCTACTCACAAGCGATCCTTACTGCATTTCAGGATCGAGCAGGCACTGTTTTTCCGGAAGAACCAGAGACGGCAATCGAATTAGCGGGTTACGGTTTGCAGCTGATGGTGGCCGGTTGCCGCTATCGACTCGGTCGTCCTGTCTGGGCTGTAGAACCATTTAGTGAGTCTTTGCAGCAGAATGAGTCCAGCAATCACGCCAATATATCCAGCACTGTAGAAGCCCAAACAGCACTTTCAGAGTCCGTGCTTACATGTAATGGTGAAGTAATCGCGGAGTTTCTATTCGAAGATTCGCTGCGTGACGAAGCGGTATCTACTATCAACTCACTGCGTGCACAAGGCTTACACATACACTGTCTGTCGGGAGACTCGGCAAGTGCTGTCAAATCATGTGCAACAGAGCTCGCAATTGATCAATTCAACGCCGAGCTTCTGCCAGATGAAAAGGTGGCATATGTAGATACGCTTGCCCGCTCAGGACATAAAACAATGATGATTGGTGACGGACTAAACGATGCGCCGGCGCTTGCTGCAGCGCATGTATCTATGGCGCCTGGTAGCGCAAGCGAAGTTGGCAGAAACTCTGCGGATCTGGTATTCACCAGAAACAACCTGCAGGCGGTATTACAGGCGATCACACTGGCTCATATTGCCAATCGGTCCATCAAGCAAAACCTCTGCATTGCGCTGGCATACAATGCATTGGCGCTTCCGCTTGCTATTGGCGGTTGGGTAACACCTCTCGTTGCAGCACTGGCAATGTCTGCGTCTTCGATTGTAGTAATGGCCAATGCGCTCCGGCTTAATGCGTGGGGTTGTTTAACCAGCCATTCAAAGCTATCTGGCTTAAACAATTCAGTAGTAACACCTAAGGTCGGTCAATATGCGTGAGTTTATTTTTCTTATACCGGTATCACTGTGTCTTGGTCTTATTGGACTGGCAGCCTTCATGTGGGCGCTGCGCAAAGAGCAATACAATGATCTCGACGGCGCAGCACATCGCATCCTTGATGATGATGATGATCGCCCGATCTCGACTGTCATTGACGATTCAGGATCTGGCAATGGGGGCTAGGTACTTCTTCTCATTTATATGACTGGCGTTTGCGCTGCTTCAATAAATAAATTTATAATACAATCGGTTAGGGCGCTTTGTTAACGTGAAGTGTGATTGAAAATCAGGGGCTTTGTGTGGGATCTGTTACCGAATAAACTCTACAACACGTCGGCAATTAGTCGAAGTAATCCGCACGGGTTTCAACGATTGCTGCAATCGTTTTGTCTAGCCGGGACAAGTGGAGCATGCCCGAGGCTATGGCTGTTTCAACATCGCCGATTTGTATCGCTTTTACAA
>CALISD010000137.1 GCA_938041955.1 uncultured Granulosicoccaceae bacterium
CTAACGCCTCAATCAGCGGCAATTCATGCGGGGGCTAAATTGCCATACAATGGGAGCCCGCGACCATGGCAATTTCGACACCGCGTGAATTGTCCGGCTGGATTGACTTGTTAGAATAACGTCCCGATACATCTACTACCCCTTGGCTCACTCTTTCTGTTTTGCTTTTATTTTGCTTTTTAATCTTCTCAGAATACCATAGATAATCGGATTCTCTAGGCTACAACCGACTGCTGCCCGACATTCTAGCCGTGATACATCAGGCCATACCGCACTACTTCTTGTGCCCCGATGCCTCACTATTTTTTTAATTCTGTTTCCATCTTTGTTTGTACAATCACCCTCCCGATTGCTATGCCACTACCCCACATAAACAAGCAGCTCTAATCATTGCATCAGAAATTAAGTTATAGCGATCTTTGGGAGAGTGAGCCAAGACAATTCTTTGATTCTAACATTCATATTCAGTGGCAATTTGACCAAAAACTACAGATGAAAAAGACAACACTAAGCTAGCATTTTCTATGTGATTCAATAACATACAGCCCCACCGAAAGTAACTAGATGCAGAATTACGTCACATTGACCATTTACAACACACTCCGCTTTTAGCAGAGGCGGGCTTTTTCAAAACTTATCATAGACATACGCTTCCCGAGACCAAAGTTGACGTGTTATAACACGTCAATTTGAATGATAACAACAGATTGCTTGCCTGCGTGGATCACGCAAATACATTTATATATCAATAATATACCCTAATAATAGTCCGCTGAAGGCGATGGGGAAATACGTCAACCCACGAAAAGACTCATCTACGCTCCGCATTTACTTATTGTAGATACATACAAATACAGACTTTAAAGCAACCCGGCAATAAGCGGCTGCATAGCAAACAGCCTCCACGCACTTCATTGCTTTATGCTTCGCCGTAAAACCCTTGTCGCGTGTTTTAAACAGCAGGCAATTCGCGCTTGTACAGCGCTGCTTCTTCGTCCCCTAATAAACTACGCGCCGCCAAATGACCACTATACACAGCAGCGGCAATGGTCGAAGGGGCATGACAATCACCCACTCGTTGCAAGGTATCAAAATTATCTTTGAACTTTTCAAGTTCATTGTAAAGCGAGTCATTGGGTACTCTTGAAGTCACAAGCAATACGGCATCTGCCTGTACCTCTGTACTCATCCTGGAGTAGACACACTGCAACTCTATTGTTTTCCTAGCCACCGAACCGATCGATTGTGCAGTAATTACCCTTACACCAAGGTGTAGCAGACGAGCTTGTATTTTATGTTGCTCTAACGTGTTCTCAGTCCAGTGCGATACGCAGCTTGCCGGTGTTACTAAAGTAACAGTACAACCAGAGTTAATTAAATATTCTGCAAGCACTCCACCCATGTAGTAGTGATCATCGTCGTAGACCACTATGTGACCTTGCGGCGTAAGATCACCGAAGACTGAATCGGGTGTGTATACAGGCATCGCACTATCAGCTATTGCTATTCCCTGGGGATGCTCACGGCCTAATCCTCTTTTACACCAATGCGAACCTGTGGCCACAAATACATGCTTGATCTCTGTATCAATTACATCTTGTGCCTCCAGTCTGTTATCAAGCAACAACTCTACATTAATCGCTACCTGGAGCTGTTGTTGCCGATAGTCTCTTACACGTCTATAACTTGCGAGCCCCGGCAAAGTGGATTCCTGCAGTGCCCGACCTCCGGTTTCCGTTGTGGCTTCGGCAAGCAGTACAGGATACCCCTGCCGGCTCAGCTGTAGCGCACATTCAAGGCCCGCTGGCCCGGCACCTATAACGAGCGCCTGTTCTGGTACACCTATTTTATCTGAGTATTCCGGGTGCCAGTTACGCTTCCACTCTTCACCCATAGTAGGGTTTTGCGTGCAACGAATTGGTGCGATAACGTTATCGCAAGATACACAAATATTGCAGCCTATACATTCGCGTATTGAAGACAATTCACCATCGCGTATTTTGTTTGGCAGGAACGGATCGGCTATTGAGGGTCTGGCAGCGCCAATAAAGTCCAGCACACCGCGTTTTACCTGAGACACCATCGCAGTAGGCGAGGTAAACCTGCCTACCCCCACTACCGGCTTGTTCACCAGCTGCTTTACAAAAGAAGTGTACTTTTCCTGATAGCCTTCGTCTGGTTCAAACCGTGCAGTTGCGGAATCGTTATCCCAACCACTTACGTTCACATCCCAAAGGTCTGGAATGTCAGCAAGCATTGACACTATCTCTGCGGCTTCATCTGTGGCTTGCATGCCCTGATCACCCAGCAACTCGTCAACGGCAAACCTAAGTGCAATACCGCAGTCACCACCGACCGCATCACGAACTTCACACAGAGTCTCTTTTAGTAACCGTACGCGGTTTTCTAGACTGCCACCATATTCATCCGACCGGTCGTTGTAGCGAGGTAGTAAAAAGTGCTGCAGCGTGGTCATGTTGTGGCCGGCATACACATAAACGATATCGTAGCCTGCAATGCGCGCTCGCTTGGCCGCCTCAACATGCCAACGCTTGAAGTCTGCGATGTCTTGCTTGTTCATGGCGCGCGCCTGTACCGGATGGTAGTCATGCACAGGTCTTAGCGACGGAGCCATCGGTGGCACACGACTGCCAAGGTTGGCTGCATGCATACCGTTGTGTACCAGCTCTATACCGGCGAGTGACCCATGAGTGTGTACAGCATCAGTCATCAGTCTATGCGCCGGGATATCGTTGTCATCCCAGAGCCTGCCTTCTAAAAAAGGGCTGATCTCGGAACTCGGGTGAATCTCTACCTCTTGAGTGCAAACTACACCCCAACCACCCTCGGCTTTAATACCCCGTAAGGCTGCTTCTTTCTGCGGGTGCTGGTGACCAATGCCAGTACAGTGCGGCACTTGATAAAATCGGTTAGGCGCTGTCACCGGGCCAATAGCCACAGGCTCAAACAGAATACTGAAATCGTTGGCGTTTTTGTCGGTGGTCATCGTCTATTTGCGGCTATGAACGTACCGACTATAATGACACCCGCAGTTAGCACGCGCCAGACGCGTGTCAACAGCCGGGCTATTAAAACACGTGATTACTGTTTTGGGGTTTCTTCGTGCTGGGCTTCATCTGCCGCTTCAATTGCGATCTCTGCCCCCATCGAAGTGATGTTGCTGGTGACCACCACGTGTGGTGCAGAATCTTCCGGTGCCACATCGTAGGTACGCTGCGTTATCCGGTAAATGCCATACACGCAGATCAGCGACATCAGGATAGCAATGGTGATAAAAAACCAGTGTATGCCGTAGCGCTCCATCACAAAGCCCACCACAATTGGCCCCGTCATTGCGCCACAGCCGTTGATAAACAAAAAGCCACCGGATGCTGCTGCCATTTGATCATATTCCAGGTAATCGTTGGCGTAGGCAAGCAACAAGGAATACAACGGGCTTGACGTACCGCCTATTACCAGTGCAATGATTAGCAGCGGTATAAAGCTATCACCAACAAAAACAGCCCCCATTGCCGTTGCAGCACCGATCGCTGTCACCGCAATAATAAGGTAACGCCTGTCGAGGCGATCAGACAGATAACCTATCGGGTACTGGAAGATCAAGCCGCCAAAAAAGATAGCAGTAACAAAGTACGATACCTCGGCGATAGACAAGCCACGCTGGGTTGCATAAATTGGCGCCATACCAAATAACACAGAATACGTACCGCCGAGCATCAGGTTGCCAAAGCTTGCCAGTGGCGAGGCCTTGATTAACTGTCGAATCGTCATAGCAGTGGCAGTTTCATACACCGGCGCGGGCGATGTTGACAACAATATTGGTGCAAAGGACAACGAAACCAACACGGTTATAAGAACAAATAAATCATAGCCTGCCGGGTCCGCCACATTCAGCAACAACTGACCCAACACAATCCCGCCCATCTGCACCATTAAATACAGAGACAATGCCTGGCCACGGTTCTCTACAGTGGTTGAACTGTTAACCCAGCTCTCTGCCACCACATAAATACCTGAAAAACAAAACCCTACCACCACTCGCAGGAACATCCATGCCGCAGGATGTACCACCGCGGCGTACAAGATAAACGCCGCCGATACCAATGAGCCGAGTGCCGCAAAGACTCTCACATGCCCGACCCTTTGCAGCAGCAGCGGTGCGACTCTGGAGCCACCCAGAAAACCCATAAAGTAGCCAGCCATGACATAACCCATGGTTGAAGCGTCAATGTTCTCCAGAGAACCACGCACGCCTAGCAACGTGCCCTGCAGTCCATTGCCTAACATTAGCAACAGCATGCCGAGCATTAACGCCCATGTATTTTTGAGAACACTACCCATTGATATGCCTTATAGAACAGCGAACTTATACACCTAATCTCAGAAATCTCGCATTGAAGTTTTACGCCATTGCTGCAATGTCACACAGAGAGGAATACAGCAAAACGTTTGCTACGCTAACCCGCGCCGCAATCGCGCACCGAACATCAAGTGGCGACATGAAAAACAGGGCTTGAATTACTGCTAGCAGCACCTACACACTTGCTAGTTACGACCAGCCAGCGTGACAATGTTGCACTCAGAATGCGATTGAATAAAGCAACAAATAAGCCCCCGCTTAGCTGCTGGACAAGCACCAACGACCGTTGCGGGAACCCGACGCCTGAGCGAGTGGCAAGCTACACATGTGCAGACCTAAAAACGGCGCTGATCCAAATGAAACCCACCTTCGGCAGATGCTAAGCGTGCGGCCTGTTCTTTTTTTTATTGCTGGTGGTCTAGCTGTGCTGTTAAATCAGGTGTGGTTCTCATCAGCAATATCGGCCCCAGGGTAGCCCGCTGGGTGAGCGAGGTTTTTCACGGGCGTATGTAGACGGCGTGGCCGTTTAGTCCTTGCTCACGCGGCGGGTTACCTTAGGGTGATGCGGGCTTGCGGGCTGTTCTTTTTTATTTCCGGTGGTGCTAGCTGTGCTGTTAGATCAGGTGTTGGTCTCATCAGTAATAACCTAACTGGGTAGCCTGCTGCGTGAGCGAGGTTCTTGATGCGTGTATGTAGACGGCGTGGCCGTTTAGTCCTTGCTCACGCGGCGGGTTACCTTAGGGTGATGTGGGCTTGCGGACTGTTCTTTTTTTATTGCCGGTGGTGCTAGCAGTGCTGTTAGATCAGGTGTGGGTCTCATCAATAGTAACCGTGCAGGGTAGCCTGTTGGGCGAGCAAGGTTCTTCACGGCGTATTTAAACGGCGTGACCGTTTAGTCCTTGCTCACGCGGCGGGTTACCTTAGGTTGATGTGGGCTTGCGGACTGTTCTTTTTTTATTGCTGGTGGTGCTAGCTGTGCTGTTAGATCAGGTGTGGGTCTCATCAGTAATAACCGTGCAGGGTAGCCTGTTGGGTGAGCGAGGTTCTTGATGAGTGTATGTAGACGGCGTGGCCATTTAGTCCTTGCTCACGCGGCGGGTTACCTTAGGGTGATGTGGGCTTGCGGACTGTTCTTTTTTATTGCTGGTGGTGCTAGCTGTGCTGTTAATCAGGTGTGGATCTCATCAGTAATATCCTCACTGGGTAGCCCGCTGCGTGAGCGAGGTTCTTCACGGCGTATGTAGACGGCGTGGGCGTTTATTCCTTGCTCACGCGGCGGGTTACCTTAGAGTGATGTGGGCTTTGCGGCCTGTTCTTTCTTATTGCTGGTGGTGCTAGCGTGACTAACATATCAGATCTGGTTTTCATCAGATACGCTTAGAAGACCCCTGACCTGGCCGCTCAGTCACAGCAATGGCGAACGAATAGGACAATGCATAATCCTCAAGTATCGCAAAGCGGCCTGTCTTGCCATAGTGGCCTGATGACATATTTGTTTTTAACAACA
>CALISD010000138.1 GCA_938041955.1 uncultured Granulosicoccaceae bacterium
CTAGGCTGTGAAAAGTTGGTTACCTCACTTCCCGCAAAGCCCACTCGCAACCTGTGTGTTTGTCAGACCACTTTGCCTGATGGTGAGCCCCTACCCGCGGATCAATCAGTCAGCTGGTTTTTGGTGACTTGAACTAACACCGCTTGTTGGATCAATTATCGAATCCATTTTCCGGTACGAATAACAGTTGTACAGAGGTTTGCGTTGTGTAAAACTACATTCTGAATTCAGAGTGCAGAATACGAAACTGAACTCTGATAAGCGGGGATTCGAAGTGCCTCAGTCACACGAGTGATTCGTGCTGAAATAAAGGGGGGAGGCGATGTTCCAGAGCAATTGGAGTGAAAGCTACACTGCCGTGCGGCAAAAATGCCGATTTGGCAGCAGACTCATATTAGTGGCATTTCCTTTACTTCTACTGTGCGCTGTAGGCAGTGGAATGTACGCAATTGATGTCGCTGGCAGTTCGCTCAACCACGCCAGTGAAATATTTACAGACAACCTTCCTGAAGACTTCAGAAAAACCGGCTTAAAGAAAAACACGGCTATTGCCGGTGCCGGCATTGCTGAAGTTAACCACAGGGTCGAAATAAACTGCTTTGGTTTCGGGGCTGTGGCACTGCCTGGCTTAGACATGGTGCACGCGCAAGCCCATGGCAGCCACTCGATATTAATGACACGCACACTGCTCGGCACACTGCAGCAGACCGATCCGCGCTCTGGCAGTACAGAGAATGCCAGCGTAAAGAATCAACAAGCGCTTGCGCAAATTGAAGTCACAATCGACGAGCACATTACTAATACCTCAGAGGCGTAGCCGAATGACTTAATCAGTCTCTGTTCAAAATACGGTAAAGCGGGGTTGATGTTTGGTGGTATCTGTACCGGTACCGTATTCGATTCTGTTGACACAACAGAATAAAGCAACTGGGATTTTTCCAGATTTGAATTAACTCAACGGGTCGGCGTTTGGTTGACCAAAGATAAGGAGGAATGAATGGCGATTTCCATAAAGGTAAATGGTCAAGAGCACACTTACGATGGAGATCCATCGATCCCGGTGCTTTGGTATGTACGCGATGTGCTTGATATGCATGGTACCAAGTTCGGTTGTGGTACCGGTCAGTGCGGAGCATGCACCGTCCATGTTGATGGCAAAGCCACTCGCGGCTGTCTGCTAAGTCTTGAATCGGTTGCTGGCAAGGAGATCACCACGATCGAAGGTCTGGATCCGAATGGTAATCATCCCGTTCAGAAAGCATGGCGTGCGCATAACGTACCGCAGTGCGGATACTGTCAGGCAGGACAAATCATGAGCGCCGCCTCATTGCTGGCAGATAACCCAAAAGCGTCAGGCGAACAAATAGAGCAACAAATGGCAGGTAACATTTGTCGCTGTGGTTGCTATCAACGAATTCAAGCCGCTGTCGAATCAGCAGCTTCAGAAATGGAGGGTTAACCATGTACAGGCATATTGAACAGGCCATTGAAGCCGAGCTGAATGGTGAACCCGCAGCAGCAGACTCCCTGCCATTGGCGACAGGGTTCATAGAGAAAGTCAGTCGAAGAAAGTTTTTAAAAATAAGTGGTGGCAGTGCCGCCATGGCGCTGGCAATGCAAATCGTTCCAGGTAGTGCGCTTGCCTACGATCCCTACCCCACCGGTGCGGAAGGCATGCCGCATAAGACAGTAATTGATCCACAGGTTTTTGTTGCGATTGATGCCGATGGCACAGTCACCCTGACTACCCATCGTTCCGAGATGGGAACCGGCGCGCGCACCAGTGTGCCGCTGGCGCTAGCTGACGAAATGGAAGCTGACTGGTCACGTGTAAAGTTGCGTCAGGCTGAAGGGGACGAACCCAAATACGGCAACCAGGACACTGACGGGTCACGCAGCTTGCGTCACTACCTGCAGCCAATGCGGCAGATGGGAGCATCCGTGCGTCTCATGCTCGAGCAGGCTGCGGCACAAAAATGGGGCGTTGATGTCAGTCTCGTAAAAGCAGAGAACCATGAAGTGCACATGAAGGACGGTTCAAAAAGTATTGGCTTTGGCGAAGTCGCCGCCGATGCTATGGCGATGGAACTGCCGGCATTCGAGGACCTGACCTTCAAGACCGACGATGAGTTCCGTTACCTGGGTAAAGGCGAAGTGCCGATGTACGATCTGCACGATATCACTACCGGTAAGGCTCGTTATGGTGCAGACATCACTCTTGATGGAATGAAGTTCGCCGCCGTCGCCCGCCCCGGTGTGGTGGGCGCCAAAGTGATTTCAGTTGACGATACCGAGGCGATGAAAATTCCCGGTGTAGAGCGCATCGTAAAAATAGCCGGCTCTATGCCACCGGCAAAATTTGCACCTCTGGGCGGTGTGGCAGTGGTGGCTAATAATACCTGGGCTGCAATCAAAGGGCGCGATGCATTAAAGATAGAATGGAGCGACAGCCCGCACAGTACTTTCAATACTGCAGCTTATGCAGATGAAATGCGTGCAACTGCCAAAAAGCCCGGCAAAGTGTTGCGTAAAGTGGGTGACCCTGACGCTGCATTTGCCAATGCAAAGCGTGTATTTTCGCAGGAATACTACCAACCCCACATGCAGCACGCACAGATGGAACCACTGGTAGCGGTTGCTGACTATAAAGAGGGCAAGCTTGATATTTGGGCACCTGTGCAAAGTCCTTACGGTGCCAGAACAGATACCGCAGCAGCCCTTGGTATGGACCCTAAAGATGTCAGGGTAGAAGTGAGTTTGCTGGGTGGTGGCTTTGGCAGAAAATCCAAGTGCGACTATGTTATCGAAGCGGCCCTGGTGTCCAAAGAAATTGGCGCGCCGGTTAAACTGCAATGGACACGTGAGGATGATGTCCGCGGCGGTTTTTATCACACCACTTCGGTAGAGCGGCTGGAAGCGGCACTGGACAGCAACGACAAGGTTGTCGGCTGGAGACACCGTTCGGTTTCACCAACATTGTTTTCTCTTTTTGTCGAAGATCCGGGTCACACCAGTGCCCTGGAGGGTGGTATGGGCCTGGTAGACACACCTATCGGTGTCGAGAATCTGGTAGCGGAATCTGGCGAGGCAAAAGCACACACCAGAGTAGGCTGGTTCCGATCAGTGTCCAATATTCCTCGAGCATGGGGTGTGCAGTCTTTTATTGCTGAACTGGCACATGACCTGGGTCGCGATCCAAAGGATATGTTGATCGAACTGATTGGGCCCGACCGCAAGATCGATCCGGTCGCTGCTGACATGAAAGATCTGTGGAACTATGGCGAACCCTATGAGGAATTTCCTAATGACACTGCCAGATTGCGTGGCGTTATAGAACTGGCTGCCAAGAAAGCCGGCTGGGGAAAAGACTTACCTAAGGGAGAGGCGCTGGGTATTGCTGCACATCGCAGCTTCGTTACTTACGTCGCTACCGTTGTCAGAGTTAAGGTTGATGATAACGGCAACGTGTCAATACCCGAAACACACATGGCTGTCGACTGCGGCTTCTGTGGAAACCCTGAACGTGTTGCCTCTCAAATGGAAGGTGCTGCAGTAATGGGTATGACGTTGGCCATGCACTCCAGTATCAACCACGAAAATGGTGCAGTCACCAACTCCAACTTTCACGATTATCCGGTAGTTCGCATCAACTCGTATCCAAAACAAGTACACACACACATTGTCGAGCACCCGTTTTCGGTTCATGCGACGGGTATCGGTGAGCCCGGTGTGCCACCGTTTGCACCAGCATTGGCGAATGCGATTTTTGCTGCCACTGGCAAGCGTTATCGCGATCTGCCATTCGGTGAAAATGTCGGCTAGGCAATAGGCTATAAGGTGATCAAAAGTCGGGATCCCTTTTGGATCCCGATGGCTACAGATAGTCAATCACCATTGCGGTGCCGGTGCTCCGCATAAACGAATAAAGCACGTTTCCCCGACAGCGCTTAGGACTCAATAAGCGCAGGACCTCGTATTGCCTGCATTCCGGGAAACAGGCTGCAGTTTGCTGTTGATGTTGTGTCCGTAGGAGAGATGGCAGTTAACGCGAGTACTAGTTTGCTAACACGCAAATGTTGTAGTCGTTGAACCAAATTACGGAGGTAAACCTTTACGGTTTAATTGGGGACGTGAGGAAAAATATTGAACAGCATTGCGTTGCATCATCTGTGTCGATTGGTGTTGAGAGCATGATGGGCAAACAGAAATCAGCGCCTCGTGTAGATCATCTGCACTGTGTTAGCGCTTGTCGTTGTCTTTCGATGTTCATCGATAAGCCGGCAGCAGCATCGAGCAAGATGGTGTTTACGGTTGATGCCCAATGGTCGCTGCAGCGATGAACAACCCAGTGCCTTCAGCAGTTAACTCTGAGACGACTGACCTTAGAAAAAAATTTACTGCTCTGGTCTCGAGCGTCGGTCAAAAAATAATTGGCCAGCAATTGATGACGCGGCAAGTGATAGAGGCCTTGCTTGCGAATGGCCATGTGATTTTGCAAGGACCACCGGGCGTCGCAAAAACCCGTCTGGCAAGATCACTTTTTTTCTCTCTTGATGGCGCTTTTAATCGAATTCAATTCACTCCTGACCTGTTACCAAGTGATTTGATTGGCGGTGCGATTTTTAATAGTACGACGCAGACGTTTGAGTTCCATAAGGGACCACTATTTGCCAACTTTATACTGGCCGATGAAATAAACCGGGCACCGGCCAAAGTACAATCTGCATTGCTCGAAGCCATGGAAGAACGCCAGATCAGCACTGCGGACACGAGCTATAAACTTGATCCACCATTCTTTGTCGTCGCGACACAAAACCCTATAGAACACGATGGCACGTGGGATTTGCCGCAAGCACAACTCGATCGATTTATGCTGCAAATAAATATCGCATACCCGGATAATCGCAGCGAAAAAGCTATTCTCGATCTACTGCTTCAAGAGGCAGAAACCCACCTTCTTGATGACTCGCAAGTAAAAGTAAGTATTTCCAGAGAAGAACTTTTACAGGCGCAAAAATCAGTTCGCGAGGTGCACGTTGCCGAGCCCGTACGCGAGTACATTATTCGGCTACTGAGCGCACTGCGTTCAGACCCGGCTCCAGTCGAAGGTATCACTGAGCACCTGTCACATCCGGCATCTTCACGAGGATCAATTACCCTCGCCGCGGCCGCCAAAGCCCGCGCCTGGCTGGATGGACGTGACTATGTCGTGCCCGAGGATGTAAAAGAACTGGCGGTTTGCACATTGGCTCACCGCATCGCGTTGACATACCGGGCTGAAGCGGATGGTGTCACGAAAGAAGACGTTATTGAACGTCTGGTCGATCATGTCAATCTTATCTAGTTATTACCGATCGGGCCTGTCCGCTCTCACTGACTGGCGTCGTTCTGCAAGCAGGTCGACCGGCAAGTCCATGGGCGTATTCGAAAATAACAAATCGTCTCGAGATGATTCTCTGGAAACGTCGGCAACCGATCTACAACTCGAAGAGCTAATTGCGCAAAAGCCACATCGATGGCCTTCGTCTTTACCCGCCGGTTGGCGTGGTCCGGATGGTGAACGCATTGGACGCGGCAGAGCCAGAAGCTTGTCTTTCGATGGGGTCAGTCCATACCAGGATGGGGATGATCCCCGCTGGGTAGATTGGCGTGCGACCGCTCGCAGCGGTCAGCTTCAGGTGAAACGTTTTGCGGCGCAGTCTCACCGGGCGCGAGTGGTCGTACTCAATCTCGATAGTAGTTTGTTTTTCGGAACTGCAAACCGACTGATGGCAAAATCCGCAGCATTAATGGCAGCGCGGCTAGTGTTTGATGCTCAGGTATTAAACGAACCCGTCGGTCTTCTGTGTTGTGGGCGCGAGCCAATACCTGCGAAACGCGGCCGCCGTCAATTGTGGCTGCTGCTTGAAGCTATTCTACAACAGTATAAAGAATGTGCAGCGAACGCCAGACACCTTGAGAATAGTAAGCCTTTTAGCAATGCTGATCTGCTGGCGGCGCTTGAGACAGCGCAGAGCTTGCTCGGCAAAGGAGATGAGATTTGTCTCGTCGATGAGTTGGTACAGCGAGACCATGAGTTCGAGGAGTGGTGCAAAGCGTCAGCAGCGCATCGTCACTTATCGTGCTTTCTCGTCACCGATGAATTAACGCACGGGAATATCTGCGCCGGTCGGTTTCCGGCGCGCACACTACATACAGAACAAGCAGGCTTGTGCGAAATTGCCGCTCGCGATGTTGAACGCACCAACGACGCTTTGGTCGCACATCAACTCGAACTTACTCATCAGATGCGTACCCAGGGTTGGCAGGTATATTTTGCCAATGACCTATTGTCAGTTGACAGGGTATCGCAATGACGCCTGAAGATCTGCTGAAAGAACTGCGGGATATACATCTGCCAGAGGTGATACCAGTAAGCAGTAGCAGCGGCTTATCGTTAATTCCCTTCGCGGTTCTTATCGTCATACTTTTGGTCATTTTGCTGATTAGATATCGACGTTCGCGGGTTTGGCTGCAACAGGCGCGACGCAGGCTTGCCGAGCTCAATCGGGAACTGGAAAAAGGTAATACCGATGCTAACCAAGCTAACGCGATGGCGCTGCTTGAACTGGCCAGTAAAATTGCTCCATTTCGTCAGGTAACGCCGTTACCCAGGGCTGCTTTCCAGCCGCTTAAGCAGATAGAGTCAGACGATTTAAAACTGCTGCAGAAGCATTTACACAGAGTGCTGAACCCATGATCGAATTCACCAGATCATGGTGGTTACTGCTGCTGCCCCTGCCCGTGGTCGCCTGGTATGCACTACCTGTATTGCCTGTAAAACGAGCACTTATTCTGCCAGTCGGTGTCTGGCAGGCGCTAACACGGGTGTCCGGCAAACTACCCTTCGGCGCTCCTCGTTTCTCAGCCAGTAGCCTGGCCGCCGTAACAGGATGGCTTGCTCTGCTCCTGGCGCTGGCCCAACCGATGAATCAGATCGGTGAGTTACCTCAACACACAGGGCGCTCGATGATTATTGCTGTCGATCTGTCTGCGAGTATGGGGGAGGAGCTGGGTGAATCAAGCCGTTTTCAAACAGTACGCACTTTGCTTACGGAATTTATCGCCAGCCGTCAGGGCGATCGGATTGCGTTAATCGCTTTTGGAGATCATGCGTATCTGGTATCGCCATTCACTTACGACATTGGCGCCGTCAACAGTGTGCTGGCAGAGATGACGATTGGCCTGCCCGGTCGCAAGACAGATCTCGGACAACCGATCGGGCTGGCAGTAAAACTGTTGCAGGAAGTCAGTACCGATAACTCGAACATGGTGATAGTGACAGACGGGGAAACCAATACAGGGCTTCTGTCAGCGACCGATGCCGCACGTATGGCCGAACAACTGGGTATGACGCTTCACGTTATTGGTTTTGCGTCGGAGGTCAATCCGGAAAACAGTGCCTACATGAGGGAAATAGCACAGCTGACCGGTGGCAACTACGCCGAGGCACTCGATGCGAATCAACTGCAATCAATCTATTCCGAGCTAGATACCAGCGTTATGCCACAGCGCCGCGATGCGTCAAAGCCAGCTGAAAGATTAATGAATGATCTTACCTGGGTGCCGTTGCTGGTGGCTTTAGTGTCTCTGTTGTTTTATGCCTTAAGGTTGCGGAGCGAACAATGACTCTGCTGGCTCCCGTTGCGATCTTATTACTTGTGCCGTTCGCGCTGTTTACGCTTTGGTATGCACATCCAAACGGATTCGGTGGCGCTCGCCTTCCAGGCAGCTGGCACAAAGTTACCTCACCGGTGCTGCGTCACTTTTTGAGTCTTCGGCTTGGCATGCGGAACGATAAATCTACGTTGGTTGCTGCCACTTGCGCACTATTGGTCATTTTAACGCTTGCCCATCCGATCATCACCAATGAACTCGCACCACCTGCGAACTTTTCGGCCAGAGTGTTGGTGCTAGATATGTCGCCCGTTGCCAATATTGAAGAGCAACGTTTTTTCGTTGACTCACTGTTAGAACACAATTCAACACAAGCGGCAGATCCTACAGCGACCGGTCTGGTGCTTGTCGGGGATGGTGGGTATTCCGTTGTACCTGTCACCACAGATATGGCGCACTTGCGTCGCTACCAGAGTGTGGCGGCGCCGTCTTTGATGCCGCGTGAAGGACGCAATCTGCACGAAGGGATTGCAGTCGCTGAAGCGATGTTGACCGATGCAGGGATCACAGTGGGTCAGGTAGTTGTTGTTACTTCAAAACAACCCATCGAAGAACGCATTGCTATCCCCGTTAGCGGACGTCTGCGAGATGTTGTTGTCACTGATGGCGCTTCGGATGAGTGGGTCGCTTTTGCAGAGCACTATAATGCTCATGTATACGCAGGTAACGATTCAGCATTGGTCGATCAACGTCTGTTAGCAGAGGCAAAAGACCGGTATTACCAAGGTATGCCATCGGCCACTGTCGATCTAAGACCTCCCATCATTGTTTTGACTCTTCTGCTCTGGCTGTGGTTACTACGTCGCAGGACCAGCCAATGAAATCTTTTGCACTCATTGCGTTGTGCGGATCGGTTTTGGCAAGCCTGTTAGCGTGGGCGGTGCCATTGCTGGTGTCAAAACCAGATCGGTTTCAACTGGCATTGCGACTAATGGATCAGGGTAAGCCCGATCTTGCCCTCCATCTTTTTGAAAGCCCCGAATGGCGTGGCGTAGCACAGTATAGAGCACAGCGATATCGCCGTTCGTTAGGTGACTTTCTCGAGCGCGAGAATGTAGTAAACCTTTACAACCTGGGTAACGCTTATGCTCGACTTAAAGAGTGGGCTGGTGCCAAGGCGGCGTTTGAACGTGCGCTGAGACTGGACCCCGCGCACCAAGACGCACAGTTTAATCTCGATCTGGTGCGAAGAGCCGAATCCCTCGAGTTGGCGATGCTTGAAGACTCTCGTACTTCAACGAAGCTCGGGCACTGGAAAGAAGGTAATCGCGAGTTGCCAGCACCCGAAGAGGCAGACAGTAATGCCGTCGAGGAAGGCATCCCCCAAGGCGGGGCATTTCGTCCGGCCGCGGAAGACGCAGAAGCGTCGGGCAAGAGTGACAGAGAAGGTCGCGCCGGTGAAATAGCCGAGTTCAAGAACGCACAGGCAGGTGTTGCAACCGGGTCACCCGAAGATACCCGGAGTGATGGCGAATTGACCGGTTCAGGGGCGAGTCTGTTACTTCGGCAAAGTAGCCAGAACGCAGAGGTGCTGCTGAGAAGTATCACAGACAATCCTGCACTTGTTCTTCGTGCAAGGCTCGCTGCCGCTTATAAAAGCCGCACCCTGTTGCCCACTGAGGACTCGGGTCTATGACTGCCGTAAGGATGTGCCCTACTCCGAATTGCGTAACGAGATCAAAACCCGATGTAGCGAGTAACGTGGGGCCAGTCTCCGTAAATCGAGCGTATGGTCTTTTCTTTCTGCTGCTGATGGTATGCCTGCCGGCCCAGTTTTTAATTGCAGATGAAAAACCGGCTGATGAAACGATTCTTTCCGATGACACCGCTGCAATTCGTATCGGTGCCGTTCCCCGGCTACTGGTTTCAGTGACCCCGGAACAGGCCTTGTCCAGAGGTATATACGAACAAAGTCAGCTTGTCCTCACTATACGTGTGGCCTCGAAATATCCGTTCGATACATTGCATCTTGATTTTCCCCCGATAGCAGGTGTAGAGCAGATTGAACTCACTCCCCCACGCACTAAAAAAATCACCAGCTACGCCGGTGATGGTTTTCTGCACGAGCGACGGTACGCACTGTTTGCGAAAGGTCCGGGGACATTGAGCATCCCACCAGCAACAGTCGAAGGTTTACTGGCGGCCGGAGCAAATAATCAAATTCAATTTAAAGATAGCTTCGCAGGTTATGAGATTGAGGTTAAAGCAAAACCTGCCAGCTACAGCGACCGATGGTGGCTGGCATCATCGAATGTAGCACTGCAGGAAACCTGGTCTGTGCCGCTTGCACGGCTGCACGAACGTGATGTTGTGACCAGGACCATCACATTGAGAGTATCGGACGCTGATGGCAAACGATTGCCGGAGTTGTTACACGGTAAAACGCCTGGTGTAAGTGTGACGGAATTAAGTACAACCCGAGAGACTATTAAGTCCAGTCGAGGTTTGACCGGGGTGATGACGAAGTCCTGGTCACTAAGAATTGAAAATCACGATGTCGTGTATATCAGTCCAATAGGTCTCACCTACTGGGACACCAGACACGGCAAACAAAAAGCTGCTGCTGCCAAAGGGCATCGGTTAGAGCCATTGGCGATAGACAGCGAGGCTATTGCAACCCACCTACTCGATCAGTCAATAGCGAAGCATCGCACGGCTTATCACTTGTCGATCGGACTGTTAATGCTGGTGCTGCTGCCGGTGTTGAGCATGGCAGTTTATAGTTTTTTTAAGATCTATTCATTCTCACATGATCGCTTGTTCGGTCATTTGTTTTTAAAAGCCAACTCTGAACAGTCTGCTTATAGAGCATGGTTGGACTGGTCAGCTTCAGAGCCATGTCATCTGAGCAAACAATGGTGCTCAGTGAATCAGAACATTCAATACGCCGTTTTTTCCAAATCTGACGAGTCGAATTTACGCTCCGGAACGGACCGGAGAAAACTTGTTCGTCAGGCGCTGGCCTGCGCGCGGCGTCATCGATTTTATAATCTACGTCGAAAAGCTATGCGGCTGCATACGTTTTTCTTTGGAGTGCGAAATGAACTCTAAAGCGAAGTGCTGTAAATCGGAGCACTGTAATGCAAACAGATCTCAAGCCGTACGCACGGGTAGCAAACGACTGACAATTTTTTTATCTGCTGGTCAAGTACGGCCAATGAATACTGGCCAGAGAATTTATCTTCACCCCGATACTGATCGTGTTTGTGACTGACTGTCGGATAGTTGCGATCGGAACGGATTTTATGTTTAAGCAAGAGCTAGAGGGTTACTGCCAATGTCCAAAAAAATTGATGATGAAAGGAGCATAGTTGATCGAGATCCGGCTAATACCTCCAGTAGCGTATTACAGGATAGGCGCACTATTCTGAAAGCCGGTGCAGTTTTGGTGTCAGGTGCAACTCTGGACCTGTCAGGGAATCCTGCGTATGCAGAAAGCTCCGCCAAGTCGGACTCAGCGGCAAAGCTGCCCCCGCAGCCTGGTGATCGCATTCAGATTGCCAAGGGTGAATTGAAAAATCAGTTTATTAAAACTGATTCTCTGGAGGTAAACGCCATAGGTGTTGAAGCGTTTCCATACGATCCTAAGACAGAAGTGCTGCGACGCAAAAATCGATTGAATCGATTAGTGGTGCTGCGTCTTGATCCTGAAGAGATGGATGAAGCGACTCGTGAAAAGAGCGCTGATGGATTGGTGGCTTATTCGGCGATGTGCACACACCGCAATTGCACAATCCAGTCCTGGAAACAGGAGGAGAGGCGTCTTAGATGCCACTGTCATTTATCAGAATTTGCCGCGTTGTCCGAAGGCAGTGTCATGAGCGGGCCCGCTCGAAAGCAACTGCCAATGGTGCCCATAGGCACAGACGACGAAGGCTACATCGTTGCATTGGATGGCTTCACCCGTAAACCTGGTGGTGCCAAAAAGTAGATGCATATAAGTGCTAGCAACACATAAATCAGTAACACAACAGTAGGTATCACAGTCCCATGTAAAGCTGCCAATAGCAGCCAATTTAAGGAGAAGTTATGAAAATTCTAATCCCTTCAATTACGGCCTTGATCGTAGCGGGAGTTCTTCAGTCGGCATATGCGGCTGACTATAACCCGGTAACTGATGAGCGTCTTACCAATCCTGAGCCCGAGAACTGGCTCAACTGGCGTGGCAACTACGCAGGTTGGGGGCACAGTCCGCTTAAACAGATAACAGCTGAAAACGTGAAAGATCTGGTACCCGTCTGGAGCTACTCGACCGGTGTGACTGAAGGTCATCAAGCGCCGCCGATGGTCAACGACGGAATGATGTATGTATCGACTCCGCAAAATCAGGTCATTGCTCTGGATGCTGCTACGGGTGTTGAGATTTGGCGTTATGTAAGAGAGTTACCAGAGGACCTGTTTCAGTTGCACCCTACTAATCGTGGAGTCGCTCTATACGGCGACAAAGTTTATATGGCCACTCTGGATGCGGGTGTTGTTGCCCTGGACGCAAAAACCGGTGAGGTGGTGTGGGATGTCTTGGTCGGTGACTACGCCGATGGTTACTACTCCACTTTATCCACCCTTGCTGCCAAAGGACAGATTATCACTGGTGTCTCCGGTGGTGAGTTTGGCATTCGTGGTTATGTGACTGCGCTTGATGCTGAAACCGGCAAGGAGACATGGCGAACCTATACCATACCCGGGCCCGGTGAAGCAGGTCATGAAACCTGGAAAGGTGACAGCTGGAAGACCGGTGGTGGATCTGTCTGGATGGAGCCCAACTACGATGCGGAAAATGGCATCTTGTATGTGGGGACCGGCAATGGCGGCCCCTGGATGCCAGATACTCGACCTGGCGATAATCTATATACCACCTCTGTTATCGGAGTAAATATCGATTCCGGGGACATCACCGGTCATCACCAGTATCACTGGAACGACGCATGGGATTGGGATGAGGTTTCCGCGCCATTGTTAATTCCGATAGAACGTGATGGTAAAAAGATTGATGCACTGGTGCATGCGGGGCGCAATGGATATATCTGGACGATGGAATACGACAAAACCGGTCATATTGATTTTGTTGAAGCGCATAAATATGTAATACAGGATGCCTTTGCGTCAATTGATCCAGAGTCAGGTCGCCCGACCTACAATGAAGCCAGAACACCGGGTACCGGTAAAACCGTGACTTTTTGCCCGAGCTTGTGGGGTGGAAAGGACTGGCCAATGGAAGCGTATAACCCGGATACCGGTTTAATCTACATACCCAGCCAGGAAAACCTGTGCTCGGAAATGGGTGGGGTGCCGTTGGATGAGCGTGAGTCCGGAGAGCTATACATCGGTGTACCTATCGATGTGATTCTGTCGTCACTCCGATTCCATGAAGATGTTGATACTTCCAAGCCGGTACCAATAGGCAAGCTGCAAGCCTGGGACATGAATAAAGGTGAAATGGTCTGGAGCCATGATTTCAATGACACACCCTACTGGGGGCCAATACTGTCGACTGGAGGTAACCTGGTTTTTTCTGGCGGTACCAACGATCGAAAGTTTCGAGCCTTTGATGCTGCCAATGGTGATCTGCTGTGGGAGTACCCGACTAACTCCGGCATAACGGCCGCGCCTTCATCGTTTGAAGTTGATGGCGTTCAGTACATCGCCGTGCAGTCAGGCTGGGGGGTGGATGCAGAGCGGATGCAAGGTCTGTTAAAAGACATGCTGCCTGCTGGTCGAGTTCCGGATGTGCCCCAGGGTGGTGTCATCTGGGTTTTCGCACTAAAGGGGCAGTAGTCTATGAGTATCACCAGGAAATGGTTCAAGCGAGGGCGCTTTGCCCTCGCCGTTACAACCCTCTCTATCACCTGCTTTACGGTACCCGGTGTTGCCAGTACCGTTGATGGCAATTTGCCGGCAGACTCGGACCAACTGGTTGCGACTATTCGACAGGCGATCGAAGACAGCAGCTATGAACAGCTCGAGGAGTTGGTGTTTTGGAAAGGTGCAGGAAAGATAAAAAAACGCATCATCCGTTTTCAGTTAAACAGAAATCTGGGACGGCCAGTCAAGTCGATTGCGTTCGAAGACTTTCCAGTGGACGGCATGGCAGCGCTTGAGGCGACTGGCAAGCTTGAAGCTAATATGCAGGTAACCAACAAAGTACGTGTGGTGTTCGACGAGGATCCGATAAACGATGCTGGTAAGTTACCTACCACCGTATTTGTGGTGGGTAAAAAAGAAGGCGTCTATCGCATCGCGTTGGTTGTCAGGACAGGCATAGATGATGACGACGATTGATACGTTGAAGCGCATCGCCTGATGTAATCGCCGAGCCTGCTCAGTTCTGCGGATCAGAGATTTCCTTTGGTCCGTCAGGACTGGCAGGCTTTGCCATATGATTCATTCGCTGTAGCTGTCACTGCAGCTTGCGCTACTGATCATCTGGTACCAGAGGTTACATGCCATCTATCGCAGGGAATCAGGGACCTTGAATGCTGTAGTGCTGCAATCGGGCTTTGTACTCAAACGTTGAATTCGAATTTCAACAAGCAACGGAACAACGAACGACTCTGTAGCTGCCATTCGTAACGCCCTAATATCCGTTCAGAACGGAGTGACTCGTTTGTGCTACCTGCACAAAAAGAGAACCACAGTGTAGGTCCGAGCCAGCTTTCTGGCGAGGTGAATTGTTATGTTATGTTGTCGCATTAGGTACTTACGCAAATGATAGCTAAAGAACCAGCGAAACGTCCTTTGAGGCAGGCAGTAATTTCTAACTACACGCTATATCAACGCTTTAAATTGAAAACATATCCACCAACATAAAATCGAACAGTCTGATTCGTCGATGGTATAAAGGCATCAGTTATACTACTGATAAGTCTTTAGATTGAAGCGGACCATGTCATATTTATCATTTTTCAAACGCGCTCGAGGGGCAAGACCAGATGGCAGTAAGTCGGTCAAAGATTTTCTGAAAATGGCAGAGGCTCAACGCCACGCACACTTCTCGGAAGGTTGCGAAGAACTTGAACGCCGAACTAACGGGCATGAATCGCGTGAGAATCGCAACAGGCATGCCGCCTTTGCGCAAATTGGTAAAAAGAGAATTGCTGATTATGAAGGCTCTGGAAAGCGCCCCGCCTATTGGTTTCAGAACTTTGCTTCACATGGTGTGCTTGCCTCGTACCAGAAGATACTTTAGAGGCACTCAAAACTGCAGTACATCACGCTAATGATGCCAACCAAGTCGCCCAATTCAAGAAAGCTATGGCTGCCGCGCGCGACGAGCTGGGTGACAAGTATTTCTCACCCATACAGCACGATGAAGCCGCTATTAAACGTCGCGCAAAAACGCTAATGCGCAAGAGATGGGAACAAGAAGCGACCATATTTGAAACCTTCAGTGACACTTGTACGGCTGATGACCTGATCCAGTGGATCAACGACCTTGATGCTGGATCGCTTCATGAATATGCATTGCATTTCAATTGGGATACAAGCGACTGGACGCCGTTGGAGGCAATATTAAGGCACCCCGACTGCGACAAAGCAACGGCGATTACAATCTATGGACTTGCGTCTCCAGACTTTTGTGAACGTCCTAGCTTCGATCTTGATGACACATTCGATAGAAGAATATTTCTGGAAATCGACAAGCTACTCACCATAATCCTCGACCGGTTCAGAGCTGGCGGTTTTTCAACAGCGCATTTTTCGCCCACCGAAGACGTAACTCGGCTTAAACGGGACAGAGACATCGCTAGGGAGAATGACAGTATAAAATGGTACTTGCCGGACGACGCATTCGTCGGATTCGAAGGTCAACCACACAACCCAAAGTATGAATTCGACTTTAATTCGGGCGAATTCAGAACGCCATTTGACGAGTGGGTAAAGATCGCGGCGATGACGTAAGCCGCACTCGACAGGACCTTATTACGAATGGAACCCTGTTGCTGCCAGCAGCATGCCGATACTTTTTAGTTCGACATATGGCACATGGTCTGTACTGCCGGTTGGTGCCCTTTGCTGCATCGAGAAGGAATATCCCAAGGTTGCCCTGCATATCGGCGACCATTCCTCCGAGTCGGCGGGGGTTGCTCTGATGCGCGAGGCAGCCGATCTGGCTGTCATCCCCAATGCCGCCACGGACCTGCCAGAAGTTAAATCCGTTCCCTTGTTCGAGGAGTCATTCCACTTTGTTAGCCGCGTGATTCAAGGCGAAAGCTCCAAGCCGATCTCCTTCACAGAAGCCGCCGCGCAACCGCTGGTCCTGCCCTTCCACAGCCACGATTTGCGACGCCGGTTGGAAGATACGGCACGTGGCATCGGCATCACTTTGAACGTCAAATATCAAACCGGTAGTATCAACGTCATAGGGGCACTGGTAGAACAGGGGCTTGCTTGCAGTATCGTGCCGACAACCTATTGGCTTGATCGAATCGCTGTGCGGCAATTATGGGCCCGGCCTGTCATTGAGCCGACGGTTTCACGCATACATTCGTTGTGCTGGTTGCCTGATCGAGTCATGTCGGAGGCCGCGCTAGCTGTGCGCGAGACGGTGATCGTCGAAGTGCAGGCCCTGGTTTCAGCCGGAAAACTCTCGGGGTCACTTTCACTGACCTGATTCTGATTCTCGAAGAGCATTTAGTAGCATTTTAAATGGACATCCACTTTAAAAATATAGTCTTTGAAAGCCAGACAGCTCTGGGACTTCCTATCTTCCAGTACAAAACAATGACGAGTCTCGCCATCACTCGCTCTACCAGCTCATGTAGTTGAATTTTAGACCCCCAATGATCTTTTTTACGATGCATGTCCCTATAAGGGTTTCTCTATATGCAATCCATGTCCTTGTAAGGTTTTGATATAAACCATGTCATTGTAAGGTTTTGCTATACAGTGCAGGTCCTATAAGGATTTATAAGATTGTTCGACTTGGGTATCTCATCAATGAATTGGCCAAAAATGACTCGTCAACCTACTGCTTGACACGCTGGCTGAGAGCCGCGCAGCCTACTCCATCTCACAACTGGCACACACCATTCACCATCGCACAACCATTGCCTAACCCGTCTCTTCTTATAGAGTAAACACTATATGAGACGAATACCCACCACTGAATTTCATTGCCCAGCATCAACGAATTTTTATAATGATCTCATCACCCTTCTACCTCGTACTTACTGTGTACTTATAATTACTGGAAATTGAATGACCGACTTAATAGGCTCTCTCGAGACAACTAAAACTAACTTGGCTGCGTTCAAGGTAGTCATGGAAAATAGCTTCGACTCAATCCTGATTACTGATGCGACTACCAAGGGTAAAATTATTTATGCAAATAAAGCCTTTAAGAAACTGACGGGGTACGATTCTTCCGAAGTCATCGGAAAAACCCCTAGAATTCTTCAAGGAGTGGGTACAGACAAGAAAGTCATCGAACGCCTTACTGTGGCGTTGAAATCGGGCAAGAAGTTTGAAGGAAAGGCCATTAATTACAAAAAAGATGGCACTCCTTTCATCATGTACTGGAAAGTACTTCCTATCAAAGCCGGGAAAAATATCGAGGCATGGGTTGCTATTCAAAGAGAAGGCTCTGTTATCTGAACTTTCGCAGGAGAGAACCGCACATACACATACTTATTTATCGACCCGGTAGCGCTATACAACTTAACGCGTTCAAAAAAACCACCACTCTTTATGCGTAGAGTCAGTACCATCTGAACCACCGCTCCCTACACTTTTGAGCATAATGCATGGGGGTCAGGCGATGCAATGTAACATAAATGCGCGATGCAAGACCTGACCCCAACAGTTTCACATAACTGCCGTAGGAAAGCATGTTCAGTCTCCCAGTTTCCACTAGCCGACTTTTGAAACGGATTGCTTTTCCAGCAAATAAATTCTGTCGTGAGGTTCATCCAATGTGTAGATCGAATTAGGCGCGAGCCCAACAAACATGCCACCTTAAAATTCGTCCAGCACAGCCATGACTGCTAGTTACTCAGTCTTCGAGATATTCCTAATGGCGAGCAAAGCCAATAAGCTACCTGTCACTTCAAGAACAAGATACAGCGTCATCAACACGTTTCCTGCCCCGTCTACAATCATGCCAATCGTTCGAGTGATTGCCATGCCTCCGAGCACAAAAATTACTACGACAAGAGCTGGTCGGATTAGATTGATTGCGTGTAAGTAGTAGAGGGTCGCACCAATAGCTACCGACATTCCTCCATAAGTTGCGCGGAAATCGACTAGTGCCGGGACGCCTTGAGGGTAGCTTCCAGTGACCAAGAAAGAAGTCGCTGCTGGAGCAAAACTGAACGCAAGCCCGTAGAGAAAAAAGGTGGCCGCGGTTAGATAGATAACAAAGCTTCTAAGAGTCATCTTGAAACTTTATCAGAAAAAGTGCGAGTAGATGGGCTGGGAAGCCAATTCAACTTATCCAACTCAGACAAACGTGTAGGCAACGAGCAGTCGGGGCGTGCTGCTCCTGACCGATTTCAGCCAGATTTCCCTCAATTTTTCCAATGACCGGAGTTGGCCGATCAGAGACGAATGAAGCCATTCACTTGCCTTCGAATTTCATGAAGTAAATTCATTCATAATTGACCGGCAAGTGAGTGCGTTTAACTGCCTGTGGGGCGCTGCAGGTGTTTTACATACTATGATACAGCAACTGTAGCCAGGTCTCACGATAAGTAGATGAAGCACACCACTCAGTGCTTGCTCTAAGCGCAATTAGAATCCCAATATTATTGGGATTCTAATTTTGCTTAGTATGATGAATATGCAAATAATAAATTTGCATATATCAAGCAAAAAACCCGTCAACTAATCTCTTTCTGGGCTGTTGCGCCATCCGATGAAGCACCCAGGATTGGTATTTACCACAGACACCAAAACGTGGTACGACAAGGTTCGTTATTTCTAAACGTTATTGAACAACAAATTCAGCTGTACACGTTGGAGCAATCACGTATTCGCTACTATCGCCCGACACCATCGTTACGGTATAAGTTCCGGGTGATGTGTATGCCTTAGATTTCAAATTAAATTTCCAGTGGTCTCCATTAAATTCAAACTGATTACCATCGGTTCCAGGGCCTGTCGCAAATTCATCAGGGGATACATCGTTTGCAGTACCGCCTTCGTCATCATAGCTAACCTGGATAACCGGAGGCAGGGCAAACCACGAGTCATCGACGTAATCGATGCCATCCAGCAGCAGAGCCTTAAACGGGAGATTTCGGTTTTTCTTGACCTTTACAGGCCCATCGTCCATTGGTGATTGGAAACCAGAGCAGGCGTACTCAGTGCCGCCAGTGAGTTGGAAGATCTCCGCCGCGCTGAGTGCTACATCGTAAATTCGCACGTCGTCGAGGGAACCCTTGAACAGCTGTCCAGATCCATTATAGGTTCCGAAACGCAAGGGATCGTTTCCATCGGACGTTAATGGATTAATGGGAGGGTTGGAGGGCTGTCCGGGTCCCCCGTCGGTAAAGCCACCCTGGGAAATACCATCATAGTAAGTGGTTATAGTGCCAGTTCCAAGATCCTCGTCATACACGACGGCCACATGAACCCAGACGTTGGTCGCTGGTGGTTGCGGAAAGGTATTTGACGTGTCGTTGCAACCATAGATCCCTCCCCCTACACTGCCAAAGTTACTATGCGTCGTCCTCATGAAACCGCCAGAGAGAAACACGGTGTAGCCGCCCGAACAGTCGGCAGCTTCAGTCATATTTATGATCCGCCCAAGCTGGGTTGAATTGTACTTTAACCAGAAGGCGATCGTGTAGTTTGTTCCTTCGAGGTCCAAGGCAGACCCTGTTGTAGTCGGGAAAATAACATGGTCATTCACGCCATCGAAACTCAACGCCCCGGTTCCGACAACTCCTGGGGTGTAAACTGCCGAACCGTTGATGATTCCGTCGTGTGCTCCAGCGGCTGAATCGAGTACGGTACCAGTGCCTGTTCCAGAAGAGGCCTCATCAAATGTCCAGTGCCCGATTGGGATAGGTTGTGCATGTGCGATTCCGGCTGCCAGCAGGAGCAGCCCCAACACTCTGCCAGTACGGACACTTATCCTCTTTAATGATTGCGCGTGTTTTTGCAGGGTGACAACAGCTATTGACGTAAATTTCATTATTAATTTCCAAATTAAATAAATAAAGATCATTTGTCCCTATTCCGATTATCGTTCTGCAGATGTATGCATGTGACTTTGCAACATATGAGAACGCAGAAATCGGCGCAATATGGAATGGGTAGTGTCGGGTTGAGTCGACTTCCAAATACCGGAACGTGTAGAAACGCTCGGTGTGAGAAATATTGGAAGGACAGATAGCCTAGGTTTACATCAAACCCAATGCGGAGCTATGTATGCGCTCGGCGCCTTCCTCGACAATTTCGAACAAAGAGTAGGAATACTTGTACGCGCTACATCGCCGTTTATCAAGACAATATTACCGCGCATTGTGCGTTTTCACATAAAGACAGGATGTTTTTGTAAATGCCGTAACTCTGGAAGAGATAGAGGTGAACCGTTGCTGACGTTCTGTTAGCAGCTGATCTGCCAAAGGTGCTGTTAGGCAGTGACCAAAATGGTAGGGGCTCTCGGTGCTACTTGGATAACATGGATAGCACGCAGATAATGCAGTCTCGGGATACAGAAGGTGTCTAAGTCACTCGTAAAGGTATTTATGCAGAACACGGCAATGTCGCAGAGCCTTAAAGTATGAAGAGGGTAACCCGCGAGGGAGCCTATGACTCTGCGTTGTATGAGATGTGGGAAGAGTGAGGATTGCTTAGAATCATAAAGTTGCTGTAACGCAAGCATGCCGAAATTTACATAAGCACGGGTTAACAATTAGCTCTAGCTGAGATGATCGAATGACCGGTGTTGGTCGACAGTACTCATTCGCTGACATTGAGCCCGGTATAGCTCTGAATTGCCCACTGCTGTCAGTGAAATTTTTCGCCTCGGGAAAGAATTTCTAGAATTTTGTCAATGCGATTTTGTCTAGTTTCTGGCTTCTTGGCAGTATGAAGACGATGATAGATCGTAAACAAATTCCTACGATTGAGTGATTCAAAGGTTTTTAGGGCTTTTTTGTTTTTAGACAATATTTTGAGAAAGTCCTTTGGTATCTCGAAGTCCGCAGAACCCGCATAGGCTGAATCCCATCGCCCGTCAGAACGGGCAGATTCAACTTCGAGCAGGCCAGGAGGCTGCATTCTTTTTTGCCTAATCAATAACTCCGCATGTGTTCGATTCTTCTTTGACCAGCCAGAATTATTTTTTCGCGGGGTAAGTCTCTGATACCAAGACAACTCATCGCATGTCTTCTTTAACCCATCAATCCATCCCCAAACAAGTGCCTCGATTACACAACCATCCCAGTCAATGGATGCAACACCTGAATCTTTCTTATAGACCTTAATCCATATCTCCTGTTCTTTCGCGTGATTGGTCGCTAACCAATTCCCAAACTGAGAGGCGCTTTTGAATGTTTTAACTTTGTCGGCATCAACTTTCATTTTTTAACCTAATATCCTACGACCGCATCTGCCGAGTGCTGCCGGACAGCCGGAACGAGGTGACGTTGTTTACGGCGGTGAACGATGACACCTATGCAGCTGAATTAGCCTTCTTTCTTAAGTACCTTTACTAAAGGGTTAGGGAGTCTTTTGAACATCTCTTAACGAGTATTCGCTACATTACGGTAACCCTGGCAATCAACTTTGCAATAGTCGCTCAACTGTCGGGCAATGGGCAAAATCGAAGATCCTGGCGAAAACGCCGCGTCGTAAAGACTCGCTAAGAGTTGCTTATCGAATGACGTTATGTCTTTTGGCGCAACAATATTATTGAAAGAATAAAATTGAGAGTTCGAAAAATCATTAAAAAGACCGAATGACTGATAGATCTCTTCCTGTAGGCATGTGTTGAGCATAGGCACGTCCAGATCGTCTCGGACCCACACAATACTATGTGTGATCTCGAAATTGGATGTCACAGTGGGAGAAAAAAAACAATGAATGCTGTCCTTTTGCGCAGTTGCCTGTTGGAAAACGGGTTTCAGTGGCAGAGAGAGGGCAATGTTGGCCATAATTTCCTGACTGACCACAATAACAACAAAATTCGCACAATTGTTCGATGCTGATCTTGTTGTGCCAGAACACTGTTTGATTGCAGCACTATTCCGGCAACACAAACCCAAGTTGCCAGAATCGGCCGCAACTTGCCGGCAGATTTCCCATTCATTCACTTTGCTCCTACGGGTCACAGTGATGAGATTCAAGATATGGCTGCCACAGAAGACGATCGATAAAATATATACTGCCGTTTTTAGCACTTACGCTTTCGGTTACAAATGCCTCAGGCCCGACTCGAATTGAGCCCCCTGCGATAGTGATGGAAATGCAATCCTCACCCATGCTCGCATGCATACCAATTTTACTGAGTTCGGCAATTGACAACTTACTTGGTACTAAATGGTGGGCCATCAGCCGATTCAGCCTCTCTTCATTTTCCTTTTTCTTCAAGACGACGTCTAAAAGAAATGCCGATCCTTCGGTGCGCAAAGCTTCGTCACTAATGACGAACAAAGTCGAATTACTGTTATTGAGATGTTCCCAGACTGAGGACGACTTAAGCGCGTTTGTGAAAACGGTCAGTCGCTTATCGTCCTCCATAAAGGCGGAGATACTAAGCGAGGTATCGGACCTCTTTATGAGCTCAGAACCGCTATTTTGCGCCGGCCTGCCAATCGGTACCGTATCGATTGCAGATGCCGGCAAAGCGAACAAAATGTAAATAAACGCCGTACATACATGTTGTAAACTATATTTACCAATCATCTTAACATCCTTGTTCCAATTGTGCGGGTACCCAGACGAGAGATGAGTCCGACTAATTCAATAACGGTAGGTGCAGGCAATGCCGCTGTGTTGTATTGGGAGTTGCGTCCACTCCATGCCAGTAGAATTTCAATCAGCGCTTCCATAATAGTGCTCCATTTGAGTGAAACGAATACAGGGCGACTACCAATCATGAGGAGCACGGACTAATAACGCCTGTCAGTTGCGACCGACAGTATGGTCATGCACTCCAATCCATAATTTAGATTGTCAAAAAAACTATCTGACCCTTAGTAAACTATGACGTAGTGGCTCCAGCTATTCATTAAGATTCTTACGTGATGGTTCTCTAACCAATGATGTGGATATACTAGTGCGATTGGCAATCATTGTCTGGTAGAGATTTGGTAGATATTTGGTAGGGAACCAGCTCTCTCAACCTCCGAATATCCTCTGATATCCGGTTTTCGATAGCCAGTGTCATCGGTAGACATGGTATGTTTCTTCCTTATTCGGAACTTGTCGAGAGCTCAACGGAATTGACCCGATCACCGATTACACCCTAGGTCTGATCATGTAGACTATTGACACTCGGTGTGTAGGTAAGCCAGACATACAGCGGCTTGGAAACATCAACGTCTTCTGACTAAAGTAGTTTCTGGCTGAGGTCTACTTTGCTTTTGAAAAGACCAAACTTAATTCAGTTACTGGATATACAACTATGACTAATAGTGAGAGCGGTGATGAAGCGTATATAAGTATTGATGTTGAAGATGAGCGTATTTGGATTGGAGACGAAACAATAAAGCTTACGCCAAAAGCCTACAAACTATTACGGGTTCTTGTGAAAAAAAAGAATCAGCTTGTAACAAAACAAGAGATTATCAATTTAGTATGGCCTGATACCGTAGTGGTTGATTCGCTAGTAAAGGATTACATTCAGGACCTAAGAAAAGCGTTGAGCGACAAACCAAAACAACCAAAATTTATTGAAACGGTTCACGGACGCGGGTATCGCTTCATCGGAAATGTAACCGAAATATCAAAATTAAGTAAAAACCAAAACGCAGGGATACACTTACCCTCAATAGCCATACTCGTATTTGATAATATAACTAACAATAGCAAATGGAAACGATTTGCATTTGGTCTCTGTGATGACATTACTACCGATCTTACGCGTTATCCAGACTTGCATGTCATTGCTCGCAATTCCAGTGCAAATTATCCGTCTGCGAATGTGGATTTGAAGAAAATACAGGCGGAATTAGATGTAAATTATGTTCTTTTCGGATCTATTCAGGCGTCGGATAGTTTAGTACGTGTCACAGCCAAATTGACAGAGACATCAAGTGATCGACTTATCTGGGCTGAAAGATTTGAACACGACATCGAAAACGTATTCAAAATACAGGATGATGTGGTTGAGAAAGTAGCAGCTTCTCTTGGTGGATATTCCGGAGAAATTCATAGATCAGAAAGAGCGAAATATGGTCGGAAACGGCCAGTAAATATGCGTGCATACGATCTCTATTTGAAGGGGTATGAATATGAAATTACCTTCAAAAAGAAGTATATGTTAAGTGCAATAGACCTGCTAAAACAATCTATAGAATTAGATCCACATTTTTCTCGCTCATGGACTGTACTAGGTTGGGTCTATAGATTTGTCGCGCTCCAGAAATGGGTAAACGAACCTAAGCTGTACCTCAAACGAAGGGAAGATGCTGTTAGGGAAGCCTTCAAACTGGATCCGCGAGACCCTATTGCGTTGGTTGAATATGGAAACCTCGTATATGAGTCTGGCAATATCAACTATGCACGTGAAATATTTGAGCGAGCCGCTGATTTAGGACGCAATGACGCAGATGCATTAGCTTTACTGTCGATATATATAGTTTTGGTTCTAGGACAACCAGACTACGGGCTAGAGCTGATGAATAGGGCACTTCGACTAAATCCCCATGCCCCATCATGGTATTACATGCCTGCGTGTAGGGTGGCGTACTTTGCTAGTAGTTACGAAACGGCGTTGGATGCCGTAGAAAGAGCGATTCCAACAGCGCCCATACAGTTGTTCAAGATTCTGTCTTTAGCGCAGATTGGAGATAAGACAGAGTTAAAGGAGAGCGTAAAGGAGTTTCACGAGATGTACCCGAACTTTGATTTTAAAGACAATCCTGTAGGTATACCCTTGCTATTTGAACGAGATATAGCGCTGTTCCAAGAAGGGCTAGCAAAGGCTGGGCTGGTTTGAATAAAGGGGTCTGAATAGCTGAATGCGCCTTAAGAAATTCCTATTCTGCATTCAGTAGGCTGCTGTGACCTTCACAGGACCAAAAGCAATTGAGCGAATGACCGATGTCGGGTTGCTTCCGGTCAGATAGAGTATAGCGAGTAGCTGATATTTGCTCTTGTAGGCATTTACCTTACTAGCCTGTCCATTAGACAGCAAGGTGCCCATTATAGTCCTTCAGAAAATAGTGTATTGCAGCGATATCCACCTTCACACTCTAGACGATTGTACTCAATCGCTTTATTTTTGTTTCCTTTGTCGGAATAGAGATTTCCGAGCAAGCTACAACCCTCATAGTTACCTCCCTCAAATCCCTTTTTATACAACCATTCAGCAATTTCTAAGTCTGTCGAAACGTCCGACCCATCTTTGTAACGGGTGCCTAGTTTAGTACAGGCCATTGCATTGCCGGAGGCACATCCTTCGTCAAAAGATAATGATACATGTCCATCATCATTCCCACACTTGGCGTAGGTGCGACCACCACGCAATTCACCAAAAAATCGACATCCCCAACTATCCCCACTGGAACTGTATCCGCGGTAAGATTTTGTAGAACTTCTCTGTCTAGAAACGAAAT
>CALISD010000139.1 GCA_938041955.1 uncultured Granulosicoccaceae bacterium
CGTAATCTTTGAAATCACCGCCCATCGCTTCTGCCTGCACTTTCGTCAGTGCCGCTGTCAACGTCGTCTTACCGTGATCAACGTGGCCTATCGTGCCTACGTTTACATGCGGTTTCGTACGTTCAAATTTTTCCTTCGCCACTGTCTAACGCCTCTTTATTGCTTTGTTCTTAATTAAAATCGTTAAGGTTACCAGTTAATCAACCGGTAAATGTCTCTGTCACACTAGCTGGTGCTTCCGAATATTTCGAAAACTCCATTGAATAGGTTGCCCTACCCTGAGTAGCTGATCGCAATGCGGTCGAATACCCGAACATCTCAGCCAGTGGCACTTCCGCACTAACCGTTTTGCCTGCCGGAGTCTCATCCAAGCCCTGGACAATTCCACGACGCTTGTTTAAATCCCCCATCACGTCACCCATGTAATCCTCAGGGGTAACCACTTCAACTTTCATAATTGGTTCAAGCAACACCGGGTCTGCTTCCAATGCGCCATTGCGGAACCCCATGGATCCAGCAATTTTAAAAGCCAACTCGTTCGAGTCAACGTCGTGATACGAACCATCGATCAGAGTAACTGCGACATCAACGACAGGAAACCCTGCCACCACGCCACCTTCCATCTGCTCTTGTATGCCTTTATCTACCGCGGAAATAAATTCCCGTGGTACCGAACCACCGACAATATTGTCGATAAACTCGTAACCTGATGATTGCTCACGTGGTTCCAGCTTAAGTACCACATGACCATACTGTCCTTTACCACCAGTCTGGCGAATAAACTTACCTTCCGCCTCAACTGACTTTTTAATCGTTTCGCGGTATGACACCTGCGGATTACCCACCGCCGCGCCAACACCGAATTCCCGCTTCATCCGATCAACAATGATCTCCAGATGAAGCTCTCCCATGCCAGAGATAATCGTCTGACCAGAGTCATCGTCAGTGCGTACACGAAAAGATGGATCTTCGCGCGCAAGTCTGCCGAGCGCCAAACCCATTTTTTCCTGATCAGCCACCGTTTTCGGCTCAACCGCAACCGATATGACCGGCTCCGGGAAGTCCATTCGCTCGAGCGCAATAGCTGATTTAACATCTGACAGTGTATCGCCAGTTGTCACGTCTTTTAATCCCACAGCTGCGGCAATATCGCCGGCACGCACTTCTTTTAAATCTTCGCGATCATTCGAATGCATCTGCAGCAGTCGACCAATCCGTTCTTTTTTGTCCTTCACCGGGTTGTAGACCATGTCGCCAGTCTTAACCACACCGGAGTACACCCGTAAAAACGTCAGCGTCCCAACAAACGAGTCGTTAGCAATCTTGAAGGCCAGTGCTGCAAAAGGCTCTTTATCAGAGGCTTCACGCTGCCCTTCCCCACCATCAGGCAATTCGCCTGTAATCGCTGGAACATCAACCGGTGAAGGCATCAACTCAACCACTTTGTCGAGCACAGCCTGCACACCTTTATTCTTAAACGCCGAACCGCAGGTAACCGCCACTATATCGCCCGCTATCGAGCGAATGCGCAACCCCTCTACAATCTGAGCTTGCGTCAGGTCACCGCTTTCGAGGTAAAGCTCCGTAAGTTCCTCTGTGGCATCCGCTGCCTCTTCGACCATTTTATCGCGCATGTCATTGCATGTTGCTATCAATGAGTCGTCGCCAATATCTTCCAGGGCGCGCTCTTCAAACTTAACGCCCTTCGATGCATCGTCCCAATAGATGGCTTTCATCTTGATCAGATCGACAACACCTTCAAAATCCTCTTCAGCACCAATTGGCACTTGCACCGCCACCGGGTTACCACCCAGCCGCTCTTTAATTTGCTCGATAACGCGAAAAAAATCAGCC
Organism: uncultured Granulosicoccaceae bacterium; assembly: GCA_938041955.1. Taxonomy (GTDB): domain Bacteria; phylum Pseudomonadota; class Gammaproteobacteria; order Granulosicoccales; family Granulosicoccaceae. The sequence goes on from CALISD010000139.1 coordinate 1,855, forward strand.
CCGGTCCGGTCCATCTTGTTGACGAAAACCAACCGCGGCACGTTATATTTATTCGCCTGGCGCCAGACGGTCTCTGATTGAGGCTCAACCCCGCCTACCGCACAAAAAACTGCTACTGCGCTATCCAGAACACGCAACGATCGCTCTACTTCAATCGTAAAATCTACGTGCCCGGGTGTATCAATAATATTGATACGGTGCTTTTCAAAACTGCCATCCATGCCACTCCAAAAGCAAGTCGTCGCGGCTGACGTAATCGTGATACCGCGTTCCTGCTCTTGTTCCATCCAATCCATGGTGGCAGCACCATCATGAACTTCTCCGATCTTATGCGAAACCCCGGTATAAAACAGAATCCTTTCTGTTGTCGTGGTCTTGCCGGCATCGATGTGGGCCATGATACCGAGATTCCGGTATCGCTCTATTGGAGTTGTTCTTGCCACTTATAGATGCCATTGTGCCTGTAGACTTCCGCCTTACTACCAGCGGTAGTGAGCAAACGCCTTGTTTGCATCTGCCATACGGTGAACGTCATCGCGCTTCTTACAAGCAGCACCACGTTTTTCCGTTGCATCCATCAATTCGCCAGCAAGCTTTAAAGTCATCGACTTTTCGCCACGCTTACGTGCCGCTTCAATGATCCAGCGCATGGCAAGACCTGTGCGACGAACCGGACGAACTTCGACAGGTACCTGATAAGTAGCACCACCAACACGGCGAGATTTCACCTCAACCGCAGGGGCTACGTTTTCAAGCGCCAGCTCCATCATTTCGAGTGCTTCGTCACCCTTTTTTTCCTTCATCACTTCCAGCGCGCCGTACATAATTTTCTCGGCAACTGATTTCTTTCCGCTGTACATGAGCATGTTGACGAATTTAGTCAACTGGACACTGTTGTACTTCGGATCTGGAAGTATCTCTCGTTTTGGCGCTTCGCTGCGTCTTGACATGAATCTCTTTCTCTATTCTTTAAGCTTTGAGGTCGTTTAACCTTTAGGACGCTTGGCGCCATACTTTGAACGACCCTGCCTGCGGCTCTCAACACCCTGTGTATCCAGACTGCCGCGAACAGTGTGATATCGCACACCAGGTAAATCCTTCACACGACCACCACGTATCAGAACAACCGAGTGCTCCTGGAGGTTGTGACCTTCACCACCGATGTATGAAGTAACTTCAAAACCGTTGGTCAGACGAACACGCGCAACTTTACGCATTGCAGAGTTCGGTTTCTTCGGAGTCGTCGTGTAAACACGAGTGCAAACGCCACGCTTCTGCGGGCAAGCTTCCAAAGCCGGTACATTCGACTTTTCCGTCTTTCGCTTTCTCGGCTTCCGGACGAGCTGATTGATTGTAACCATTCTATTCCTAGTTGAGCCCAACGGGCCCGCTAAAGCAGCCCTCTAAGGCCTTAAAGGCAGTCGTATAGACCACCATATTGCTCATGTAAAGCTGGTGTTTTGGTAACTATTGCCGTGCAATTGCCAAATATTGATAATGGACAGAGCAAAACGCACCAGGTGCGAAAAGCACTCTGGCGCGGGTTAGCCGCCAAGTGTAATTGGCGAATCTGTACATTGTCAACAAATTAACGTTATACCGGCTCCTCTACTGACTCACCATCAGATGGAGAATCGGTGGTAACTGACTCTGGCTCGTTCGCATTCATTGCTGCAGCCAGCGACTCATCAAGAGATTTTTGCGAGCGTCCTTCCTTACGTTCCTTGTGGAAAGCGAGTCCGGTGCCGGCTGGAATCAATCGACCCACGATGACATTTTCTTTCAATCCGCGAAGCTCATCACCCGAACCACGCACTGCTGCCTCCGTGAGAACACGCGTAGTTTCCTGGAAAGAGGCCGCTGAAATGAACGATTCTGTCACAAGAGAAGCCTTGGTAATCCCGAGCAAGATGTGCGCGTACTGGCAAACCTCTTTTTTCTCTTCAACCAGCTTGCGATTCACCTCTTTCGCCTCAGCAAACTCAACCTGCTCGCCTGCCAGGAATTTTGAATCCCCCGCTTCAGTGATATCCACCTTACGCAGCATCTGGCGCACGATCACCTCGATGTGCTTGTCGTTGATCTTTACACCCTGCAGACGGTAAACGTCCTGGATTTCTTTGACGAGATAAGCCGTCAACGCCTCTATACCCAATAAACGCAGGATATCCTGGGGATTAGGCTCACCATCGGCGATCATCTCACCACGCTCAACGCCCTCACCCTCAAACACATTGATATGTCGCCACTTGGGTATCAATTCTTCATGGTGCTCGGCATTCGGGCCGGTAATAACCAAACGCTGCTTGCCTTTGGTCTCTTTACCGAAGCTGACAGTACCTGTTCTTTCAGCCAGTATCGCCGGCTCTTTCGGCTTACGCGCTTCGAACAGATCCGCCACTCGCGGCAGACCACCCGTGATATCACGGTTCTTGGTAGATTCCTGAGGGATACGAGCAATCACATCACCAACAGCAATTTGCTGTTCATCCTGCAGACTGACCGTGGCACCTGCTGGTAACAGGTAGTTGGCTGGAATTTTCGTTCCTGCGTAACAGAGATCTTCGCCGTTGCCATCAACAAGCTTTATAGATGGACGCAGGTCTTTGTCTTTACCTACTGATCGGAGCTTAGGATCTGTGATCACAACAGAGGACACACCGGTTAATTCATCTGTTTCAGTGTTAACGGTTATACCATCAACAAAGTCAGAGAATTTCGCGGTACCTGCCACCTCTGTGATGATCGGGTGCATGTGCGGATCCCAGACGGCAATGGTTTGCCCCGGAGTCACTTTCGCACCATCTTCAAGCTTGATCACAGCACCATACGGCACCTTGTAACGCTCACGCTCACGGCCACTTTCATCGACCAGGCCAATTTCACCAGATCGCGATACCACGACGATCTCATCGCTCGAGTTCACCACAGACTTCAGGTTGTGCAGTCGAATTGAACCACCAGCCTTCACTTCAACAGAACTTGCCGCTGCCGCTCGACTCGCCGCGCCACCAATGTGGAAAGTACGCATGGTCAGCTGGGTACCCGGCTCACCAATCGACTGGGCCGCCATCACGCCAACTGCCTCACCGTTATTAATAATGTGGCCGCGCGCAAGATCACGTCCGTAACACATCGAACAAACACCAAAGCTTGTTTCACACGCAATCGCTGAACGCACCAGGACTTCATCAACGCTTGACTCTTCAAGCAGGTCGACCAGTGCTTCATCAAGCAATACACCCTGGTCAATCACAATCTCTTTAGAACCGGCTGTGTAGACAGGCTGTGCAGTCACACGACCCAATACACGCTCGCTGAGAGGCTCAACAACATCGCCGCCTTCAATCACTGGTGTCATTACCATGCCGGCTTCAGTACCGCAGTCAAATTCGGTCACGACCAAATCCTGCGCCACGTCAACAAGACGTCTGGTTAGGTAACCTGAGTTGGCTGTTTTCAGCGCCGTATCTGCAAGACCCTTACGAGCACCGTGTGTCGAAATAAAGTACTGAAGTACATTCAGACCTTCACGGAAGTTTGCCGTGATCGGCGTTTCAATGATTGATCCATCCGGTTTTGCCATCAGGCCACGCATACCGGCAAGCTGGCGTATCTGAGCGGCGGAGCCACGAGCTCCGGAATCAGACATCATGTAAATCGAGTTAAACGAAGACTGATCATGATCATTACCGTCGATATCTTTTACGGTTTCTTTACCAAGCTTTGAAAGCATTGATGCAGCGACCTGATCATTGGCCTTCGACCAGATATCAACCACTTTATTGTATCGCTCGCCCTGTGTTACCAGACCCGAAGAATACTGCTCTTCAATTTCTCGAACTTCAGCTTCCGCAGCACCAATGATGGTGTCTTTGTCAGCCGGGATCATCATGTCGTTAATACCGATGGATACACCAGAGCGCGTCGCAAAACGAAAACCGGTGTACATCAGTTGATCAACAAAGATAACCGTATCTTTCAGTCCAACATTTCGATAGCAGGCGTTAATCAAGCGCGAAATATTTTTCTTGGTCAGGTTGCAGTTAACAAGTTCAAACGCTAAACCTTCAGGTAGTACTTCCGAAAGTATTGCACGCCCGACTGTCGTCTCAACACGATGCTGATAGGTCGTCTTTTCACCATCTTCGTGTATTAGTGTATCTCGCACACGGCAGGTAATTTTTGCACCTAACTGCACACAACCTTCAGCCAGTGCACGCTCAACCTCATCGACAGATCCGAACGCCATGCCCTGTCCTTTGGCACGCACATCTTCACGCGAGATGTAGTAGAGCCCAAGTACAATATCCTGAGAAGGCACAATAATCGGTTCGCCGTTTGCAGGTGACAGAATATTGTTGGTCGACATCATCAGAGCACGTGACTCAAGCTGTGCTTCTATTGACAGTGGTACGTGTACCGCCATCTGATCACCATCAAAGTCAGCGTTGAATGCAGCACAAACCAGCGGGTGTAGCTGAATCGCTTTGCCTTCAATGAGCACCGGCTCAAACGCCTGAATACCCAAACGGTGAAGTGTTGGTGCACGGTTAAGCAGCACTGGGTGTTCGCGAATCACTTCTTCGAGAATGTCCCACACCTCAGGGCCTTCACGCTCAACCATTTTCTTGGCAGCTTTGATTGTCGTTGCCATACCACGCAATTGCAGTTTGCTGAAAATAAACGGCTTGAACAGTTCAAGCGCCATCTTCTTAGGCAAACCGGTTTGATGCAGGCGCAATGTCGGGCCACATACGATCACTGAACGACCAGAGTAATCCACTCGCTTACCGAGCAGGTTCTGACGGAAGCGACCCTGCTTACCTTTAATCATGTCAGCAAGAGATTTCAATGGACGCTTGTTACTGCCGGTAATCGCTCGTCCACGACGACCGTTATCAAGCAGCGCATCCACAGATTCCTGCAGCATACGCTTTTCGTTACGCACGATAATATCTGGAGCATTCAGCTCAAGCAGTCGACGCAAACGGTTATTACGGTTAATTACACGACGATACAAATCGTTCAAATCCGATGTTGCAAAGCGACCACCATCAAGAGGTACTAACGGTCGAAGATCAGGTGGCAGTACAGGCAATACTGACATCACCATCCACTGCGGCTTATTGCCGGACTCTACAAACGAATCAATTAACTTTAAACGCTTGATAAATCGCTTAAGTTTGGTTTCTGACTTGGTGGCGTCAATTTCTTCACGCAGGTTTTTAGACTCTGCCTCAAGATTGATATCTTTTAACAGATCATGAACCGCATCAGCGCCCATACGCGCATCGAACTCGTCACCGTGCTCTTCAATCGCTTCCAGGTACTGCTCATCACTGAGCAGCTGACCACGTTCAAGCGTCGTCATGCCTTCATCGATAACGACATACGCTTCAAAATACAACACGCGCTCAATCTCACGCAGTGTCATATCAAGTAACAGACCGATACGCGACGGCAGCGACTTCAAGAACCAGATATGTGCCACCGGGCTTGCAAGCTCGATGTGCCCCATACGCTCACGACGAACTCGCGTGAGTGTCACTTCAACACCACACTTTTCACACACGACACCACGGTGCTTTAAGCGCTTGTACTTTCCACACAGACATTCGTAATCTTTTACCGGACCAAATATTTTGGCGCAGAAAAGACCATCACGTTCCGGCTTGAACGTACGGTAGTTAATGGTTTCAGGCTTCTTCACCTCACCATAAGACCAGGACCGGATCATCTCCGGTGAGGTCAGACCAATACGAATCCTGTCAAAGTCTTCGTTTGGTACTTGTTGCTTATAGTTGAACAGTAAGTCTTTCATGTTTGCTCCTGGTGAGATTCTGTTAGTGATTTAAAGTTAGATTTAAAAGCACCAATCGAATCTACGTATCTTGTTCAAGGTGAATGTTGATACCGAGAGATCTGATTTCTTTCAGCAACACATTGAATGACTCCGGCATACCGGCCTCCATTCGATGATCACCATCAACAATATTTTTGTACATCTTGTTACGTCCAACCACGTCATCCGACTTGACTGTCAACATCTCACGCAATGTGTATGCAGCACCATAAGCCTCCAGTGCCCACACTTCCATTTCTCCGAAACGCTGACCACCGAATTGGGCTTTACCACCCAACGGCTGCTGCGTCACCAGACTGTATGGACCTGTCGAACGAGCATGCATTTTGTCATCAACCAGGTGATTCAGCTTCAGCATATGCATGTACCCGACCGTGACCGGTCGATCAAACGAATCACCAGAGCGACCGTCATACAACAGTGTTTGACCAGATTCTGGAAGCTCGGCAAGCTTAAGCATTGCCTTGATCTCACTTTCCGCTGCACCATCAAATACCGGCGTCGCCATCGGCATACCGCTTCGAAGGTTATTCGCCATTTCCATGATTTCCTCGTCAGACATTGAATCAAGGTCTGTACGAGTAACCTCATCGTTATGGTTATAAACCTTGTCGAGGAATCCTCTGATATCACCAACGGCTTTTTGTGCATCAAGCATGGCGGCAATACGATGCCCGATACCTTTAGCAGCCCAACCCAGATGAGTCTCGAGCACCTGCCCAACGTTCATCCGTGAAGGAACCCCCAATGGATTAAGCGCAATATCAACTGGTCGACCATGCTCGTCATAAGGCATATCTTCCACTGGTACGATCATTGAGATCACACCCTTGTTACCGTGACGACCAGCCATTTTGTCACCCGGCTGCAGGCGACGCTTAACAGCAAGATAGACCTTAACCATCTTCAAAACACCCGGCGCTAACTCATCGCCGGAAGTGATCTTTTCTTTCTGCTCAACAAAACGCTGCTCAAACTGTTCACGCTGTTCGTTAATTTGCGTGTTCATTTTTTCCAGTTGAACATTCAGCTCTTCTTTCGAAAGACTGATATTCAACCAGGAGTCACGCTCAAGATCATCAAGATACTCTTTTGTGATGTCAGACCCTTTACTTAAACCGTTCGGGCCTTTGTCTGCTTCCTGACCAACAATCAGTCTTTCAATACGTGAAAACATATCGTCTTCAACGATTCGAAGTTCGTCATCAAGATCTTTTCGAACCTGCTTTAGCTCTTCACGCTCAACCTGCAGCGCTCTTGCGTCTTTCTCAACACCGTCACGTGTAAATACACGCACGTCGATCACTGTGCCGTCCATACCGGGTGGTACACGCAAAGAAGTGTCTTTTACGTCAGACGCTTTCTCACCAAAGATCGCACGCAAGAGTTTCTCTTCCGGCGTCAATTGTGTTTCACCCTTCGGTGTCACCTTACCCACCAGGATATCGTTCGGCTTAACTTCAGCACCTACATACACAACACCTGATTCATCCAGTTTCGAAAGCAAGCCTTCTGAAACATTCGGAATATCAGCAGATATTTCCTCTGGCCCAAGCTTGGTATCACGAGCCACACAGTTAAGCTCTTCGATATGAATGGTCGTAAAGCGATCTTCCTGAACAACGCGCTCTGAGATAAGAATCGAATCCTCAAAGTTGTAGCCATTCCAGGGCATGAACGCGATCAGCATGTTCTGGCCCAAAGCCAATTCACCCATATCAGTACTCGGCCCATCAGCCAGTACATCACCACGTGCAATCACATCACCAGGCTTCACCAGCGGGCGCTGATTCATACATGTGTTCTGGTTGGAACGGGTGTATTTGGTCAGTGTGTAAATATCAACACCAGTTTCACCCTGGCCCGCTTCATCATCGTTAGAACGTACAACGATTCGCCCTGCATCCACAGAGTCAACAGAGCCACCACGAACAGCGACAACGGTAGCACCGGAGTCGACCGCTACTGTACGTTCCATACCCGTTCCAACCAATGGCTTTTCAGCGCGCAGCGTCGGAACAGCCTGGCGTTGCATATTGGAGCCCATCAAGGCACGGTTAGCATCATCGTGTTCCAAAAATGGAATCATTGATGCGGCCACGGATACGATCTGCTTCGGCGACACATCCATGAATTCCACTTTATCCGGAGGAGACATCGCAAATTCATTTTTATGACGACAAGAAACGAGCTCATCGGTTAAGACACCATTTTCATCGAGTTCCGCATTGGCCTGAGCAATTACATAGTTACCCTCTTCAATAGCAGACAGATACTCAACCTCAGCCTGAATAGTGCTATCCACCACCTTTCGATAAGGGGTCTCCAGGAAACCATACTTGTTGGTTTGCGCGTAGACGGCCAAAGAGTTAATCAATCCAATGTTTGGACCCTCAGGCGTTTCAATCGGGCAAACACGACCATAATGCGTCGGGTGCACGTCACGTACTTCAAAGCCTGCGCGCTCACGCGTTAAGCCACCCGGGCCTAATGCAGATACACGTCGCTTGTGAGTGATCTCTGATAACGGATTGTTTTGATCCATGAACTGAGACAACTGGCTTGAACCAAAAAACTCTTTGATCGCTGCCGCAATTGGCTTCGCGTTGATGATGTCTTGTGGCATCAAACCTTCACTTTCCACCATACCAAGCCTTTCACGTACAGCACGCTCAACACGCACCAGACCTACGCGAAATACGTTCTCTGCCATTTCACCAACACTTCTAATTCGTCGGTTACCAAGGTGATCAATATCATCAACAATGCCCTGGCCATTTCTGATATCAATCAGGCACTTCAACACGCTTAAGATATCGTCTTTGTCGAGAATTCCGGGACCAGTGATTTCATCACGACTCAGGCGACGGTTAAACTTCATACGACCCACGGCTGATAAGTCGTAACGATCTTCCGTGAAGAACAAGTTGTTAAACAGCGTCTGTGCCGCTTCTTTCGTAGGTGGCTCACCAGGACGCATCATTCGATAGATTTCAACCTGAGCTTCGAGCTGGTTGCTGGTTTGGTCTATACGAATAGTGTTTGAAATATACGGCCCACGATCAAGGTCATTGGTGTAAATGAATCTGACTTCTTTAGGACGAATCTCTAATAATTTTTCAATGTTCTCTTCCGTGATTTCATCATTAGCACGCAAGTTCTCGTAAGCTTCCCCAGTCTCTTTGTCGATAAGATCATGCGCGAGGACCTTACCCAACAGGAATTCATCCGGTACATCTATCTTTGATATCTCGGCTTTTTCCATTTGCCGTACATGCTTGGCGTTGATACGTCGGCCGGCTTCCGCTAATACTTTCTTCCCGTCTTTGACATCAAAAACCAGCGTCTCACCACGTAATCGGGACGGAATGAGATCGAACTGAATTTTTGCCTTGGTCATAGTGACCAGATGCGTTTCGAAAAATGCTTCGAGAATTTCTTCAGTGCTGTAACCGAGCGCACGAAGAATAATTGACGCCGGCAATTTGCGACGACGATCTATTCGTGTGAAGACGCAGTCTTTAACATCAAACTCAAAGTCGAGCCAAGAACCACGATATGGAATCACACGAGCTGAGAACAACAGCTTCCCTGACGAGTGGCTCTTGCCACGATCGTGATCAAAGAACACACCCGGGCTACGATGTAGCTGCGAAACAATGACGCGCTCAGTTCCGTTGATGATGAAAGTGCCGTTGCCCGTCATAAGCGGCAACTCACCCATATAGACTTCCTGCTCTTTTATATCTTTTACAACGCGATTGTCCCCGGACGCTTTGTCATAAATGACCAGGCGACACAATACCCGCAGAGGAGCTGCGTAGGTCAAACCGCGAATGCTACATTCACGCTCGGTGAAAGGCGGCTTCCCGAGTCGATACTTCACATATTGAAGCTCTACATTGCCAGCGTAGCTGACAATAGGCATTACCGATTTAAACGCACCGTGAAGACCTTTGTCTTCAAGCTCATCGCCCTCTTTGTCCTTCTGCAAGAAGGATCGGTACGAATCTAGCTGTGTTTTAAGCAGATAAGGTACCTCAAGAATGGACTGACGCTTGCCAAAGTCTTTCCTGATACGCTTTTTTTCGGTGAAGGAATAGGTCATCGAGGTTCCTCTTTACCCACAAATTTAAAACCACATAACGCCACATATGGCGCTCTTTTTGTCATAGACAGGAAAAGGCCGACACTTAATACTAAGTGCCAGCCAACCCCTTACAGCTTAAGCTATTACTACTTGAGTTCAACCGTAGCACCGGCCTCTTCAAGAGTCTTCTTAGCTTCTTCTGCATCATCCTTCGATGCGGCTTCTTTAACAGGTGCCGGAGCACTTTCAACAAGCGCTTTAGCTTCTTTAAGACCAAGACCTGTCAGAGCACGTACCGCTTTAATGACGCCAACTTTGTTGTCGCCCATGCTAGCCAGAACCACATCAAACTCTGTTTTCTCTTCTGCTGCTGCTGCGCCGTCACCGCCGCCAGCTGCTGGTGCTGCCGCTGCAACTGCCGCAGTTACACCAAATTTTTCTTCCATGTCGCTGATGAGCTCAACAACTTCCATCACAGACATGTTGGATATCGATTCTAAAATTTCTTCTTTAGACATTATTCAGTTACTCCTGAACCAGTTATTTGCACATTGCCAATTAGGCACGTCTTTTGTGCTTTTTGAGTGAGTGTTACAAAAAAGTTGTGAATCCGACAGTTTACGAACCTTCTTTAGAGACACGAACTGCCTCCACGGTTCTGACCAACTTACCGGGGACTTCATTAAGTGTACGAGCCAACTTCGAAACTGGTGCCAGCATTACAGACATCAGCATCGAGATTGCTTCATCGCGAGTAGGCAGATCGGCCAACTTGCCAATTTGAGAACCATCAAGCTTTTCACCACCAACTGCTGCCATGGTGACAACTAACTTGTCGTTCTCTTTTGCAAAATCGCGAAAAAGTCTGGCAGCAGAACCTGGATCTTCCTGTGAAAAACCGAAGATCAACGGACCTGACATGCCATCTTTCATACACTCAAACTCGGTACCTTCCACTGCGCGCCTTGCCAAAGAATTTTTGACAACACGCAGATACACACCAGAGGTACGCGCTTTTGCACGCAAACCAGTGAGATCAGTAACCGAAATACCCCGGTACTCAGCCGCTACTGCAGAGTGTGCAGATGAAGCAACATCTGCAACTTCAGCAACCACCGCTTCTTTCTCTTGTCGAGTTAAAGCCATAGAGCACCTTACTTGGAGGGTCGCTAGACTCTCCCTTGGTTTAAAATCCGAACGATAAAATCATTCGGCTCGTCTGCGCAGGCAATTAAGCAGATAGGTACACTGCACCTGCGGTCTTTGACGTGAAGCCCCTTTTGTTCACGGTGCTTTCACTCAAAGTCTTTCCACAGCGACCAAAGCCGCTGTAATTCTTTTTTGATTTGGCGAATATCCAAACGCCAAACCAAAATATCAACGTGATCTACTAGGTCAATGGACCTAAATCAATCAACAAACCCGGGCCCATCGTCGAGGTGACCGTGGCTTTGCCAAGGTATATACCTTTAGCAGATGACGGCTTTGACTTCACCAGCTCTGCCAACAGGTTTTTAAGGTTTTCAGCAAGTGCCTTAGGTTCAAACGCAACTTTACCGATCGGGCAATGAATAATTCCTGCCTTATCTGTTCGAAATTGCACCTGTCCGGCCTTGGCGTTCTTAACCGCTGTAACTACATCCGGGGTCACTGTGCCCACCTTAGGATTAGGCATCAGACCACGCGGGCCAAGAATAGTACCGAGCGCGCCCACAACACGCATCGCATCAGGTGATGCAATGACTACATCAAAGTCTAGATTGCCACCTTTGATTGAGTCTGCGAGATCTTCGAAACCCACGATGTCTGCACCGGCCTCTTTGGCTTTGTCGGCCATCTCACCTTGAGCGAACACTGCAACGCGAGTGGTTCGGCCCGTGCCATTAGGTAACACAGTGGAGCCACGAACTACCTGGTCCGATTTACGCGCATCAACGCCAAGGTTGATACAAACATCAACAGTCTCGTCATATTTAACCGAAGATACTTCTTTCAACAGCGAAAAGGCTTCTTCAACCTCATAAACTTTCGCTGTATCAATTTTTTCATTGATCAATTTTCTACGTTTGGAAAGCTTAGCCACTTTACACCCCCTCCACGTCGAGACCCATACTACGGGCACTGCCAGCAATTGTTCGAACCGCAGCGTCAAGATCAGCTGCGGTTAAATCAGCATCCTTCGCTTTGGCAATTTCTTCAAGTTGAGCACGGTTTACCTTGCCGACTTTCTTGGTGTTTGGTTCGCCACTGCCTTTCTGCAGGCCTGCGGCTTTTTTCAACAGGTAAGACGCTGGTGGCGTCTTCATTTCATAGGAGAAAGACCGGTCGTTATAAACAGTAATTGTTACAGGTACTGGTGCACCCTGCTCCATCGACTGTGTCGCAGCATTAAACGCCTTGCAAAATTCCATGATGTTTACACCATGCTGACCCAATGCTGGACCAACTGGTGGACTTGGGTTCGCTTGCCCGGCGGGCACCTGAAGCTTTATGTAAGCATCAATTTTTCTGGCCATTGTATTCTCCCTCGGGTGCAAACGCCCTTGCCATATTGGCAGAGGAGCTCCCCGATAATTGGACCGTTAATAAAAGTCAGGCTTTCTCAACCTGACTAAATTCAAGTTCTACCGGTGTCGAGCGACCAAAGATCTGCACCGCAACCAGTAGTTTATTCTTCTCAAAGTTCACTTCTTCTACAACACCGTTGAAGTCATTGAACGGACCATCAGTCACGAGCACAACTTCACCCACATCAAACAACACCTTAGGCCTCGGCTTATCAACACCATCTTGCACACGTTGCAAGATAGCATCAGCTTCCTTAGCCGTGATTGGAGCAGGACGATCTGCCGTACCACCAATAAAACCCAATACACGAGGAACATCTTTAACCAGGTGCCAGGTTTCATCGTTCAGATCCATCTGCACCAAAACGTAACCCGGGAAAAATTTTCGCTCAGACTTGCGTTTTTGACCACCACGAATTTCCACCACTTCTTCGGTTGGAACGAGGATCTCACCAAAATCAGCTGTTAAGCCAGCACGCTCAATGCGCTCTAACAATGATCTTTTAACAGACGCTTCATAGCCGGAGAACGCCTGCACTACATACCAGTTTTTATCTTCACTGATATTCAGTTTGTCACCAGGCGTTGGTTGAATTGCCATCGCAGGCTCTTGCTTTTGTTCTTTTTTCTCTTCGACCGCCGGGCTTTTATCAGCTGGCTTATCTTCAGGCGCTGCTTCAGCTTTCACCTCAGACGTATCTTCTGCTTCTGCCTCAACTGCAGCCGCATCTTTGTTCTCAACGTTGTTTTCAACGTTTTCGTCAGCTTGTTCTGACTTCGTTTCTTTGTTCTCTTCGGTTTCATTCACGATAGGAACCCCTTACAAGCCAGTGATGAAACGGAACAAGTAGCTGAGAAATGAATCTAACAGCCACAAGAATAAACCTACGAGAAACACAATAATCATCACCGTGATGGTTAACTGCGTTGTCTCGGCCCGGGTAGGCCAAACGACTTTCCGAACTTCGGTTCGCGCGTCTTTGAAAAAGCTTAATGTTCTTGCGCCACGTCCGGTCTGCAAAAACAAGAATACTGCTACACCCAACACCACCAGGAAGGCAAGCACACGATACAGAAACGAATATTCGCCAAACAGGTAGAACAGGATCAGGCCGCCCAGCACAAGTGCCGCGACACCGATCAGTTTCATTCGATCTGCAGGGCTATCGATAATCTCTGCTTTTGACACTTAATAAAGTTCCGTCGTCGTAGCCTTTGCAAAAGGCGATTGTTCGTATGCAACAAAAAGCCCCGCCACAAAAAGTGGCAGGCCAGGAGGGAATCGAACCCCCGACCTGCGGTTTTGGAAACCGCTGCTCTACCAATTAAGCTACTGGCCTATACCTTTACCAGCCTAACTATCCAGCTGGTAATCTAACGCAAAAGAGCGGAGGCAAACGCCTCCGCTCAATCATCTCAAATATAGATGATTTTTAGTATAACAAGTCTTACGCGTGGATTTTGGCAACAACGCCAGCGCCAACCGTACGACCACCTTCTCGAATTGCGAATCGAAGACCTTCTTCCATCGCAATCGGGGCTATCAACTCTACCTGCAACTTCACGTTGTCACCCGGCATTACCATCTCTACGCCTTCTGGCAACTCACAGGCGCCTGTCACGTCTGTTGTTCTG
>CALISD010000140.1 GCA_938041955.1 uncultured Granulosicoccaceae bacterium
TGCCGTTTGTGTTGACACCGGTGTTATTGGAGACGGGTGGGGTTGGGATGGATCGCGATCATGTGCGCTATGATGGCCACTGGCTTAACGTAATTACATATGTTGCAAACTAAGTTCGACGACAGTGTACCTGAGTAGCTATCTACTCAGGCCAGGCCGACAACAGCGGTAAAATCGAGTCGGCTCCTGCCGCAGCCGTGATTAGTGCGCTGTTATTTCAGTCGTAGTCGTGCCTCGGGCCGGGGCGACGATGCTTCTCGAAGTATATGGCATTCCTGCCAAGCCAGGCGCGCTCTTGATTAGACTTTAACCCTATCGAATATTCTTCGTCGTTCCTGTCTTCTTTAAGTGGACGGGTATGGTGGTTTTTTTTGTGACTGGTTTGTTCTTTGTGTTTCATTCTCTAAGAACCTGAATAGATATCGACCATGTAGCGACCGGCAATTGCGGATCGCGAGTCGAATAATGTGCGCCACTTATCTCAATGTCAAGATACTTTTCGTTGGCGAATCTGCCTGCTATCAAGCGCAGAGGCGTAATCAGTAAATTTGTCGTAAATATGCAGTCGGAAATAGACTGAATTCAAGTTTTCGGGGCCTGTCGTGGAGTGAATCAATAACGGGGCAGGAGTCGACGAGCAACATGCAGGGGTATGAGTACGTACGACAACATCTATGGATAGGACAGTTGCGCCCCGAATAGTTACAATTATCTTTCACTTTTTGCCACATAGTCAGTAACTGGGGGGCCCGTGTATATCTGCCGGGGCCGTGAAATTTTCGATGACATTAAGCTTTGCTCTCGCCAGTGGGCGATCCAGCCCGGCATGCGGCCAATGGCAAATATTACGGTGAACATGCTGGTGGGTATGCCTATCGCTCTTAGAATAATTCCACTGTAAAAATCAACGTTCGGGTATAGCTTACGTTCAACGAAGTACGGGTCGGATAAGGCCATTTCTTCGAGCTCACGAGCTATCTTTAAAAGCGGGTCATCTTTGCCCAGATAAGTTAGTAATTTCTCTGCGACTTTTTGCAGCATGTTGGCACGAGGGTCAAAATTTTTGTACACTCGGTGGCCAAAGCCCATTAGCCGGACATCGCTGTTTTTATCTTTGGCGAGCTTTACGTAGTCAGCGGCGGACAAGCCGCCTTTGTGTATTTGGTCGAGCATGTCCAATACGGCAACATTGGCACCTCCGTGCAATGGCCCCCACAGTGCGCAAACACCAGCTGCACAAGACGCATACATATTTGCCCCACTGCTTCCCACCATGCGAACAGTGGAGGTGCTGCAATTCTGTTCGTGATCTGCATGCAATATCAACAACAAATTGAACGCCTTTCTTACCTCTTCATCGCATTCATATTGAGCATAGGGGTTAGAAAACATCATGTGCAGGAAGTTTGAAACGTAAGGCTGGTTAGGATCGGAATAATTGTATGGAGCGCCAATGGAACTGCGATAGGCAAATGCTGCAATGGTTCTGATTTTACTGGTGAGTCTCGCAGCAGCTAACTCAAACCCATCATCGCTCTCAGGGCCTTGGAGCTCTGGATGGAAGCATGAGAGGGTGTTGATCATGGCGGAAAGTATGGCCATTGGGGGCGCTTGTTTCGGAAAACCCTCAAAGTGAAGCTTCATCGCCTCATCAAGCATAGCGTTGTTTGTCAGCAACTGACTGAAGCGATCGTATTCTGCCGCTGTGGGCAGCGTACCGAATATCAGCAGCCAGGAGACTTCAACAAAATTTGGAGACTGCTCGAATTGCTCGATAGGTATGCCACGGTATCGCAATATGCCTTTCTCACCATCGATATAGGTAATGTCACTGCTACAACTACCGGTGTTGCCATAACCCGGGTCATAGGTGATGTAGCCTGTTTGATCGCGAAGACGTGAGATATCGATTCCATGTTCTGCCTCTGTACCGACTATCACTGGTAGTTCGATCACTTTCCCATCTACTGTAATACGGACAACGTTGTTCATTTAGTCTTCGCAGTTGTTGGTGGAATTGCCTATGCAGGTGCTTCACACTCAAGACGCCTGTTTTCGGTTTTAAGTGCTGCTGTTTCGTGTACAATATATCTCAAAAATAAGATATTTAGTATTGTATTAACTATGTCAAAAACCCCTGCTGTCATTTCTGGTTTTCAAAGCTCCTGGTCGAAACAGCGACCAGATCTTGATACGAACAGTGTTGCCACAGAGTTGCGTGTGCAGCTTTTAGCTCGTCGCCACACGGAACTAAACGCATCTGTATTGGCGGAGTATGGCCTTGAATGGTGGGCCTATGATGTATTGTCTGAGCTTTGCCGGATTGGAGCACCGTACGAGTGTCCGGTTAACCAACTAAGTAAAATTATCCCCCTGACCTCGGGTGCACTTACTCATCGTCTTGATGGACTTGTTGAGCGAAAGCTTGTCAGCCGCGGCAATGACAAGCACGATCGAAGAAAGGTGCTCATTAAACTTACGAAGACTGGTAAAAGACTGGTTGACCGGGCCGCCACTGCCAGATTCGATGCTTCTGAAAGCGCGCTTCAAGCACTCAGTAAGGCTGAGCGTAAGAAGCTTGATTCACTGCTCGATAAGCTCCTGTCAGTACCGATCGTGTAGTGGTGCTGCGCGCGATGCGACCTGCATATTCTATGGCCTGAAGATCAGATATTTTGCAAGATGGAATTATTGCTGCGACGATTGATCGTAAGGTTGTTCTTCTGCGTTGGGGTCATCTATAGCTTCGTTCTTTAGATCTGTCGGTTCGACATTCGGCATTTCCTCCTGTGCTATTTCGTCCGCTGGTTCGCCGCTAGGCAGATTAAAGTCACCCCCATTGCTTTGCCCATAGTCGAGAATGAACGTGACGCCTGTGACCAGCTTTTCCCCGGCGATGGTCTTTTGCACCACAATATGGTTTGGCGAAATTCTGGCTATCGCTGGTAAGAATGGCATATTGTAAAGATCAATATCTACAAGCTGGTCCTCGCCTTCGGTAGCCGTGATATCAATTTCTGATTCTTCGCTTATCGCTTTCGCCACGTCGGTTAGCGATACGCGAGAAGCTTGCATGGTAATACTGCCATCCGTTATTTCAAGCACGGTAATACCAGCGCCCGCACTGGATTGATATAACAACGCTGAAGCCATTAGTAGCGTAGTAAGCCATGTACTGACATTGGCTGATATTTTGCCATTCATGTTTGAACCTTTGAACCTTTGAACCTTTGAACCTTTGAACCTGCGAGAGCGAGGTTGGTTTAATGTTGCAGGGCAAGCCCGCACCTTGAAAATCGGATAGTGCGATCCAACTATCTTAATGTCAAGATAGTTTTTCTTGTGAGTGCCCACAGAACTATCGATTATCTCTCGACAGCAACTCATTCGAACGAAAATCAATGTGGAGTTACACTGTAGCCTCTCTGTAGGTAATACAGGTCGGACTTGGGGTTCAGCAACGCAGGCGCGGTATCCGAATAAGCTGTATTTTTGACGATCTCTTGCCGGACTGATGCAATCTGCCCTCTCGTTTTTCGCTTTCACTTAATAAACAGATCTCTGAACAATGAATCAAGAAACTGATCTTCACTATGGCGAAGACCTTGTCTCCTTAACACTTGCAGCTATACAGCAGGAACGTCTGCACGAGCTGGACGACAAACTATCGGCACTGACCGAAGCGGAACTTGCCAATCTTCTGGAATCTCTGCCACCGGAGCAGAGGACTGCACTGTGGGATTCATGTCCTGAAAGTCGCCAAGGCGACTTACTGCCCTATCTTCGTGACGAGGTGCGCGCAAGTGTAATCGGCACGATGGCTGAGGACGCACTGGTCTCTGTGGTGCAGGTTATGCCCGCCGAAGACATGGCGGAGGTTATCGATGATTTGCCTGCCGATGTTTCCGAGGCAATCCTCGATTCATTGGATGCAGAAAATCGGAAGCGGGTAGAGCGTGTACTTGCCTACGAGGAGGGCACTGCCGGTCGGCTAATGAGTTTGAACGTTCTCAGTGTGAGCCCGGATGTGACGCTTGCTGTCGTTTTAAGGTGGTTGAGAAGGCATGAAACGCTTCCCGCTCATACCGACAGCCTGATGGTGGTAAGCGATAAGGGGACGTACCTTGGCAAGCTGGCAATGGACGCAATTGTTACTGGCAATCCCGACACGCTGGTCGAAAATAAAATGGATCGCGATGCGGCTGCAATTACCGCTACTACGTCTGAGCACGATGTAGCCGGAATTTTTGATCGTTGTGAACTCATTTCCGTCGCTGTTGTGGATGATGAAGGAATGTTACTTGGACGTATTACGTTTGATGACGCAATGACCGTCCTAAAAGACGAGGCAGACCACGCCTTGCTAAAAAGTGCCGGCTTAGCTGAAGAAGAGGATCTCTTTGCACCTGCAATACCAAGTGCGAAGCGCCGTGGCATTTGGTTAGGTATTAATCTGATCACCGTTTTTCTTGCTGCCTGGGTTGTATCGCAATTCGAGGAAGTGCTCGGGCAATTGGTGGCGCTGGCTATTCTTATGCCGGTCGTCGCAAGTATGGGGGGAATAGCCGGTAGCCAAACACTCACTCTCACCATTCGTGGAATGGCTTTGGATCAGATCGCCACCGGCAACGTGAGATGGCTGACCAGAAAAGAACTTACGGTCGGGGCGATCAATGGCGCTGTTTGGGCATTTGTCGTTTCATTGGCCGTGTATTTGTGGTTTAACAATGTCGGCCTTTCGATTGTTATTGCCGTGGCGATGATGCTAAATCTGCTTGTCGCAGCTCTATGCGGGGTGGGCGTGCCGTTAATGTTAAAACGAGCCGGTGCCGACCCGGCACTGGCTGGTGCAGTCATACTAACCACTGTGACCGATGTCGTCGGCTTCTTCACATTTCTGGGTCTTGCAAGTGTGTTTTTAATCTAATTTTCAGCTCAGTTAGGAAGGACAAATGTTCCATGAAAAGTGGTCATCCATTTGCGCCTTTTAATTTCCAGAACGAGGGCAGATGGCATAGCGCACAATATCTACAATAAGTATCTTGACATTAAGGCATTAGTGTAGAAAATCGCAGTTATGGACCGCCGTGTTTGAACAGTGGTAGGCCAAAAAGCAACCGCATCACATTGTTTTAGGTATACATAGATATGTTTGAAGATGATGACTTAGACGATCTGGACTACGATCTGGATATTGAGTTCGAGGCCAGGCTACTAAAGAAAAAACGAACTAGATCGAAAAAAGATAAAGTGAGTAAGCCAGCAAGGCCGCGCCAGCCTGAACCCTGGGATGATGATTGGCAAGACCCGGAGGACAGTTACTGACTCGATGTTCTGATCCAGGCGCCCAGTGTGGCAGCCTGGATTGCCGTTCCTAGTTGAGCCGTTGCGGCGAATCGGCCGCATGTAAAACACATAAGAATGACAGGTCATCTGGGAGATGGCTGAAGGGCCTGTGTGACTACGGTGTCCGTCCAGGCGTGGTCTGTAGTGGTTGGTCGTTACGAATTCGGTTTTCTCACTGTCTGCTGTGGCTTCGATCCGTGTTACCGAACTTTCCAAGCAGCCCGCTAGTTGTGTCACTGAGGTTCAAAGCCAACTGGTCAACGTACTGCCTGCGAGGTGAGCTATGCTGTACACGCCAAATGTCATGCAGTGAGAACTCTTTTCGCTGCGTTCCCTTGGCGGAAGCCTATTACAAAGTGGTGTCCGGGTTAGGTACCGATTCAATCTTATATAAGCGATCCTCCATGATATTACTGCCGTGCTCGGCGATGCCTATTTCAACCGCCTCGGACTCTTCAAAGTGTGCGATGTGAAATAATGCTTCGCCTGCGTTGGTTAATGGCATGGTGCAAACGCAGATGATAATGCCATCTGTTTCGGCCACCAGAATAGATTCTTCTGAACTAAACGGTGCGGAGATAATGCCGAGGGTATCTCCCGCAGCGACACGGGCCCCCAATTTTATCAACGGCCGGAACAGGCCATCCATCGGTGCCCGAAACCAGCTGGTAGATTTGGCTATGAAAGGAGTGGCTTTTGTTGAAGGCTTTTTTCGT
>CALISD010000141.1 GCA_938041955.1 uncultured Granulosicoccaceae bacterium
TTTGTTCAGATATCTCATCATCACCTGGTGCAAAACCTGTGTGAAACCGTTGTAAAAATGTGGGGCCGTTAGCTCAGTTGGTAGAGCAGTTGACTTTTAATCAATTGGTCGAAGGTTCGAATCCTTCACGGCCCACCATCATATTCAAAGCCTGTCCTCCAGTGCCCGACCATGATTGTCGTATCACTACCTGCTCCAGGGTTGTGTCCGACTGCTTTGACTTCCCTTGCTACAACTGCCTTTGCAATTGCTAGCCCATAGAGGGAGCAGATAAGTAACTGTTTAACGCATCGTCTACCAATCAAGTTAGATCAAGTAAGGCTTGTAGATTGGCGCGGTATACAGCTCCCTCGTATATTTGCCAGACACTAATGAGGATCGAAATTCTTTATGTGCCGTATTGCAGCCTACATAGGCCCCACTATACCGCTCGAGAACATTGTTACCTCGCCCAGGCATTCTTTGCTATCTCAAAGTATTGAGTCAAGCGAGTCGAAACAAGTCATGAATGGTGATGGCTTTGGTCTTGCCTGGTATGGCCAATCTGCCGAGCCGGGAGTTTTCAGAGAATGTCTGCCGGCTTGGTCCGACGAGAACTTGATCAATTTATGCCGAATGGTCCAGTCCAACCTGTTTATCGCGCATGTGCGAGCCTCGACAACAGGTGAAACCGTTAGAACGAATTGTCATCCGTTTAAGATGGCGAATTGGACATTTGCACACAATGGCCAAATCGGTGGTTTTTCTGCGATGCAACGTGAAATTGAATCTCTGCTTTCAGATGAGTTGTATAACGCGCGCCGTGGCACAACAGATTCGGAATTGTTGTTTCTGCTGCTCACAGAATACGGGTTGCATCAGGAGCCGGTGGATGCTTGCAGGAAAGTGATTGCTCTGCTGGAGCAAAAGAGAAGAGTGAAATCCATACAGGCTCCGCTGAGGTTGACGTTTGTATTTGCTGATGGTGATCGCTTATTCGGGGCAAGATACGCGTCTGACCGGTTCAGTCCGACCCTGTATCGTTCCAGGCAATTGGATAACGACGGAGTCGCTCTGGCATCTGAGCCGCTCGACGGTAATCCGGATAATTGGATGAAACTGCAACCGGCAACCCTTGTCGAAGTGAAGAGCGGTGATACCGTTGTGCATGATTTAGTGTGATTTCAAGTGCTGATCGGCAGGCCTCAATGGGGCGCTTCCACGATAGATGCGGTCAATTTTTACGGTCTGCAATCAAGCTAATCATCTCAAACATCACCGCCATCGCGCGGTAACTGGTGATTTGGTTCGGTGTGTCTACCGTTGGCATTAAGCAGACGACATCACCGCCAATAATGTTCTTGCCACGCACCGATTGCAGGATTTGCATGACCTGATCCATGCCGAAGCCCTCGATGCCGGCCTCAATGTTGGAAACGCCGGGGGCGACGCTCGGGTCAAGGCAGTCGAGATCAAAGGTGATGTATAGAGGTCTGTCACCAATTTTCTCATCGATTACCTTGATCACCTCCTCGGCGCCCATTTTGTCGTATTCCGGTTTGGTGATGACGGTGTAGCCGAGGTCGTAACTGGTGTCGAGCCAATCGAGGGTTCGAACGTTACCGCGAATACCGAGTTGTACTGAGTGTTCGGGGTCTACATGTCCTTCAGTTACCAGATAGCTCGCCCAGTGTGCGGCAGATTTAACCGCTCCCATAAAGTGATCAACGTTGTGAAAGGCGTCTGTGTGGGCATCAAGATGCAACAGGCACACTTTCTCACCGTTGGTAAGTTTTGAATGGCTACCTGCCAGGCCTTGCAGAATGCCACCGGTGATTGAGTGATCACCGCCAATAGATACGGGGCGGCAGTTAGCGTCGGCGACTGCTTTGTAGTAATCGGTGATGATCTCAATAGTTTTTTCGTTATCATTGCCGTGCGTCATCGGTACATCACCGAGATCATTTATTCTGCAGCTTTCCCACGGGTCTATTTTGAATTCGTTGTGCACCCGTCTGCCAATGGCGGATACATTTCTTACTGCACGTGGTCCGAGGTGCTGGTCACGTTGAGTCGTGCCGTTGCCGGTGCTGTGCGGTACGCCAATCAAGCCGATGTCGGAGTGGGACGGATCGTTGTTGTAAGGGCAGCGAAATAATGTTGGTATGCCGTGCCAGTAAATTGCATCCATTAATCGCTGTTGATCGTCGCGGTTCTCAGACATAGTGGTTTCCAGGTTGGATGTTGCCATTATGCGTAAGGCTATGGCGAAACACTATCTCAACACGCGACAAGTTTGTTGGCTGCTAAGCAGGTTTGGGCTTCCTGCCAAGCTTTCTCTCGCGATGGATGGTGTAGGCTGATGCGAGAACAATGATGGTCGCGCCGATGATGGTAGCGGTGCCAGGGAGATCGCCGAATACGAATAGGCCCAGCAATGTGGCGTAAAGAATTCGCGTGTATTCAAGCGGAGCCAACAAAGACGCCTCACCGTATTTGTAAGCGTAGATGTTACACATTTGCGAAAAATATCCGGTGATACCAATGCCAAGCAGTAACAGCCACTCGGTTGAGGTGGGGGTTTGCCAGTTGAGCATCGCAGGCAGTGCTAAAACCACCGCCACCCCGACACCTTGATAAATAAGCAGTGTCATCGCGGCCTCCGTTCGCGACATCATGCGCAACAACACCATGACAAGGCCTGCGGCGACTGCGCCAAATGCCGCGTAGATAGCGTATGTATTAAACCCGTCAGGACCGGGTTGCAGCATGATCAACACACCACAGAATCCTATAATGGTGGCAAACCAGCGCCGAATGCCGACTGTTTCTTTTAATATCAGGATAGCGAAGAGGGTGACAAACAAGCTTTTCGCAAAGCCTATCGCTGTTGCATCAGCAAGTGGCATATGAATCATGGCGGAAAAGCCTGCAAGCATTGCGACCAATGCTGCGGCAATTCTGGCCAAATGCATGAGCGGTATTTTAGTTTGTATTGATGCTGGAAAATTTTGTGCAAGTTGCGGAGCCATGATCAGAATAATAAAAATCTGTCTGACAAAAATGACTTCAGTGACGTGTAGGCGTGATCCCACCAGTTTGATAAGCAGGGCCATTACACTAAAACCTGCGGCTGCAACAAGAAGTGTTAAAGCGCCGCGCGTGTTATCGGGCAGGTCGGTTAGAAAGTGGGAGATTTTTTTCAAAGGGTGCTGTGTTCGGATGGCGTTGGACTAAGCGAGTCGTAGGCCGTATTACTCGAGCACTGTTGCTGGGGATTCGGTTATTATTGTGGCCATCGCTAGTGTAGCGGTTCGGTCCTGTAGTTTTTGAACTTTTGGCACTGGTGGTATTCTGAATAGCTCGGCCTGGAAGAACTTATGAGCACTGATTGCGCGCTGGTAATTGGGAATAAAAATTACTCATCATGGTCGATGCGGCCGTGGGTGTGGATGCGGCACCACAATATTGCATTCAAAGAGCATAGAATTGCGTTGTATACCAATGAGACGTCAACCCGGATAGCGGAATATGGCTGTGGATCGACGGTCCCAATTTTGGTTGATGGTGACATCAAGGTGTGGGATTCCCTGTCTATTTTGGAGTACTTAGCTGATAAGCACAGTGATTGTTCCGGCTGGCCTGCAGCTACCAGGGCCAGGGCACACGCAAGGTCTGTGAGTGCTGAGATGCATTCGGGCTTTATGGCGTTGCGATCTGAGATGCCTATGAACTGCAGGCGTAAAATTGAGGGTTTTACTGTAACTGATGAGGTGCAAAAGGATATTGATCGGTTAAACACAATTTTCAGTGACTGCAGGAAAAATTATGCAAGCGGTGGTGAATGGTTGTTTGGCGAGTACTCCATTGCTGATGCGATGTTTACTCCGGTCGTTATGCGATTTAATACTTATGGGGTTTCCCTTGAAGGAGATGCCGAAAATTACCTCGACACCGTGAGAAATCAATCTGCGGTTGTTGAGTGGATGGCAGACAGCAGGCAAGAGATTGAGGTGATAGAAAGTGAAGAGTTATAAAATTATGTGCATACCCCACAGTTTAAAAATCTTGTTATTGCCTTTGATACTAGTTATGTCGCTGGCTGTTTCCTCCTGTAACAACCCAGTGAGCACAGTTGAATTTATTGCACAAACTGACGAAGGTGCTTTTAACAGTACTCAGCATAAGGGAGAAGTCATTTATCTTGATTTCTGGGCCAGTTGGTGTGGTCCGTGCCGTGAGTCTTTTCCATGGATGAACGACATGCTCGCTAAGTATGGTGAGCAAGGCTTGCAAGTGATTGGAGTGTCGCTTGATCAGGACAAAGCTCTTGCCAGACGGTTTGCGGAAGAATTTGATGCACAGTTTACTATTGGCTTTGATGTAGATGGCTCTCTCGCTGATCAGTTCCAGGTTAAGGGTTTACCAAGTAGCGTGATTATTGACCGCGAAGGTAAATTGATCGGTTCACACACAGGCTTTAATAAAGACAAAGCGGTAGAGTTTGAAGAATCCATTCGCAAAGTGCTGCAGTAGTTTCCTGCGCTGGCGCGTGTATTGAGCAATCCCGACAGTCTCTCAGGGTTGCTTGTTACAGTTGAATTATAGAGAGGCCAACCTATATTGTGCTGATCACAAAATAGGGAGCCTCCATGAGTATGTTCAGTTATCCGGATTATCCGACCAGTAACGGATATCTGACTGAAACCATCCGTAATCAGTACATGGGCAAAGCCATTGAACGGCAATTGCTGCCAGAGAACGCATATCGCTTAGCGCATGTGGTGTCTCTGAATGCCTCAATTGACGAATCTAAGCCGATTCAATTCTGGCAGCTGTTCTCAGTGCTCGGGCAGGATCGCATAGTGGATATCGTGCGTGCCTTTTATGAACGAGTTTTTAACGATGAGGAATGGTTTCGTAGTGTGTTCGCCAAAGTCGGTGGTGTCGGGCATCATGTGAATACGCAGGCCTCCATGTGGATCGATGTAATGGGTGGTGGGCAGTACTATCATGGCGGTGAATACCGGCTAAGTTTCCATCACACGCACAATGCGATGGCGCTGATGAATGATAAAGGCGCGACACGGTGGGTTGAGCTGATGGTGAAAACGTTGAACGATCCGGCGCTCGATTTTACCGATGACATCAGGGTGAGGCCGGCGATCAATACCTTTCTATCGCACTTTATGAGCAAGTATGCATCGGAGTTTCAATTTGCCGATGACCGTTCATTTGGTGACCTCAATAAAGCACTCAGGCGCACTATTAATTTTTTGAATATGACCAGTGATGCTATTGAGGCGCTTTCGGAAGCAGAGTTGACAGAGGCTTTAATGGCGCGAGGCGTTGATGCTAGTCAGTTAGTTACAAAAGAACAGTTGGTAAATAAAGCGCTGAGCCTGTGAAAGGCATTTTCTGAATTTATTCAGTTTGTTTTTATTACGGAGCATCGATGTGTTCAATCGCATCTATACGGAACGTATGCGGCAGAGTGACTAGTAAGAACCGCAGCAGGCCACTCGCTCACGCGTGGGGTTTCCAAAAGCAACTGTGAGCTCCAGACTCCGGGAAACCCGACGCGTGAGCGAGTGGTCAGTCTGATCGGGCAGTGGTGATAAGTATGCGGTATCCATGATGGTTTGCGTTGCTGTATGCACGTTAAGACAAATGAACAAGGCAGGATTATTATCTGATGTATTGAGCGCTATGGTGGTGATGTGACAGCAACTTTCAACTAGCTTGCATTAACGGAGCTGGCTGTCTTTACTGCCGCGCCTGTTAAAAGTGGAATCGTTTTCGTTTGCGCCATCGGCTGCTGATTGGCAGGTGACGCAAAGTCTGACGCCGGGTACTGCCTGGCGTCGCGCCTGTGGAATTTCCGCGTCGCATTCATCGCAGTGAGTAGCGCTTTCACCCTTGGGCAGCTGGCTGCGAGCACGTTTGACTGCGTCTTCTACACTTGCGTCAATTTGTTCCTGCACTGCACCATCACGGGACCATCCACCTGCCATGAGTTACTCCTGTCGTTACGTTGAAATAAGGCTAGCACATTATTTGAACCGGGAGATTGGGTTGAATAACGCAGTTCGTGTGCTAGATGGCTTTTGAACGCTGCTCAAACAGATCTGCCTTTTCCATCCACTCTTCTTCTGCTGCTTCTAACGATTTAGTGAGTTCGGCTTGTTTCCATAGCAGGTCTTTTAGCTGATCTTTGTTTTCTTCTGTATAGATACTTTCGTCAGCAAGTTGTTCTTGTAGCGCAAGTTGCTTTTCCTGCAGTCGGTCTATCTGCTTTTCTAAGGAATCGATTTCTTTTTTAAGCGGGGCGAGACGCTTACGATTTTCTGCTTCTTGTCTTTTTCGATCTTTATCTGATTTGGCACCGGCAGCTGGTGTAGCACTTGAATTACTGGCGCCTGGTTTGTCGCGATTTTGCAGCCAGTTGGGATAACTGTCGATATCACCGTCGAACTCTTCTACGCGTCCGTCATGTACCAACAACAGTGTGTCGCAGGCCATTTTAAGCAGGTGTCTATCGTGTGAAATTAATACAATGCCGCCGTTGAATTCCTGAATAGCGACGGTTAGTGCATGACGCATCTCAATGTCAAGGTGGTTGCTTGGCTCATCCAGTAACAATAGGTTGGGACGTTGGTAGACAAGCATGGCCAGAACGAGCCGTGCTTTTTCACCACCTGAAAATGGTGCGACTTTGTCGAATACTCGATCGCCCTGAAAACCGAACCCACCCAGAAAGTTACGTAGCTCAGATTCACTGGCTTTTTCGTCAAGTTTTTGTAGATGATCGAGCGGTGTGTCGCTTACATTGAGTTGATCGAGCTGATGTTGTGCAAAGTATGCGATGTTTACATCTTTTGCAAATTGGAATTCACCACTTAATGCTTCAAGCTCGCCTGCGAGCATTTTGATAAGTGTGGATTTGCCTGCGCCATTCGGACCCAGTAGCCCGATACGAGCGTCGTTGTGTAGTTCTAACTTTATTTTTTCCAGCAGCGCGGTGCCATCGTAGCCGACAGACGCTGCTTTAATGCGTAATAAAGGATCTGGAAGTTTGTCTGGTTCCTTAAAACTGAATTTAAACTGTGAGTCAACGTGCGCTGGAGCAATGAGCTCAAGGCGTTCCAGCGCTTTGACACGGCTTTGTGCTTGTTTGGCTTTTGTGGCTTTGGCTTTAAAGCGTCTGACGAAATCACTCATGTGTGCGATGTCGCGTTGTTGCTTAACATATGCCGATTGCTGAACTGATAAGTGTTCGGCACGCAATCGTTCGAAGGCCGAGTAGTTGCCGGTGTACAGCTTCATACTTTGGTGTTCTACATGTGCGATTTCACTGACGACGTTATCTAGAAATTCACGATCATGCGATATTAACAGCAACGTGCCATCGTAATTTTTCAGCCATATTTCAAGCCAGATAACAGCGTCCAGATCAAGGTGGTTGGTTGGCTCATCCAACAGTAGTACATCTGATCGACACATCAGGGCTTGCGCCAGGTTCAGCCGCATCCGCCAACCACCTGAAAAACTGTTAACGGGCTGGGTCAATTGCTCCGTGCTGAAGCCGAGGCCGTTTAGTAGGGTTGATGCTCGGGCTTTTGCGGTGTAACCGCCGGCCACCTCGATGGCTGAATGTATTTCAGCCTGTTTTATCCCGTCATCCCCGGTTTGCTCAAGACGATTTTCTAATTGTCTGAGCTCTTGATCGCCGTCAATAACAAAATCGACTGCGTTGCGATCAGTCGCCTTCACTTCCTGTGCGACGTGTGACACCACCAGATTGGCAGGCATGTCAAAGTCGCCACTGTCTGGAGCGAGATTGCCGAGTATTAAGTGGAAAAGCGTAGTTTTGCCCGTGCCGTTAGCACCGGTGATACCCACCTTATGACCACGATGAATGGTAAGTGTGCATTCATCAATGAGAACGCGAGGTCCTCGACGGATGCACAAATTGGTAAACGTCAACATGGCTTATGATTTCGCGGGGTTAATAAGGGCGCTGTATTGAAAACAGCGCCCGGGGTTGTTAACTGCTAATTCTACTACTTTTCCTATGTTGTGGGTCTGTGAAACATAGAGGGCCTGTAGCTCAGGTCCTACTTACTGATTAGTGTTAGCTGATCGCCGTTGCTCAGTGCCCATATTTTGCCATCCTGGCTGATTTGGCTGATATTGATGTCTTTGCGAGAGTTAGCACGACAGCTAGTGTAATTACTCTGGCAGGCATAATATCTCAGTCTGGTGGGTTCGATTTCATAGTAGGAATTGGTTTGGCAGATAAATCGACCATCAACACCGTCTGGCCAGCTGTTTAGACCACTGCTTTTCCACTTAAACTGGCTTACGCGTTTAGTGGAATCAGCACAATCACCTCCGCTGGAAATTCGCAATTGTGACTGCGTTTCAGCTACAGGTAGATCGATGTTTGAACCGGTATTATTTGAACCCGCCAGGTTTGAGTTTGTGGTTGCTACATCGCGGGCAGTTAATGATAGCGTTGTGCCATTGGCAAATTGTAGTCCCGGGTTGCCATCAACGCGAGTGCGTCGCTCTGCTTTGATATTGTTTTGCGGATTTGCTCGGCAGTCAGTAAAGCCCGCTGAACATTGATATCTGACCAGTGTGAGTCTTTCAACGGCGTAGTAATAGTTATCCATACAAACTGTGTTTGCGCCGATGCCCTTGGATTCTACGGTTCGTGTTGTACCTTTCCAGGTAAATCTGCTGGTGGTTTTGGTGTTGTCGGCGCATTCGTGTGCGTCAGCATTAAAGAGCAATTCCGAATCAGAGTTGGAATCAACGATAACGCCGGCACTGTCTTTTACCGTATCTACTTCCAGTAACGTCAGTCTCGAACCATCGCGGAAAAATAGTGATGCGTTGCCATTGGTGTCATTGCCGGATCTGCTGGCGCGTACATCAAAGTCGGGGTTGCGTCGGCAGTTTTCAAAGCCGCTTTCACACTGGTAGTGTTTTAGAGATAGTTGGTCAGTTTCATAGTATGAATCTTCCAGGCAGATGGTGTTGCGACCAATGCCGCGTGGGTAGGTAGTGCCATTGATAGCCACCCATTTGTACTGACTTGTCAGGTTAGCGGGGTCTGCGCATGCGTGTGCGCGACTGCTTGTATTTTGTGGAAGGATATTGGAGCCGCGATCACGGGCAAGTTCAGGATTATTAATGCAGGGATCACCGCGATAGCAAAATGCGTCGTAGTAATTGGCCAGACTGTGTGCAATGGATTCCGAAAAGGCTCTGTTGCCGGGTAAGTTCTGGAAGTTTTCCGGTGGATTGGCTGCGGCTTCATAGCGCCAGAATCCTACGCCGTTGTTGTAATTGTAGTCAGGTGCTCGATAAACCTGCCAGGAGCTGCTGTTGTCGTCAAAAATGTTCTGGTATTCGGGTGATTGACTAATTGATTCAAATACGCGTAGTCGAGCTGTTCGATTATCGTTAGTTCTCAGGTCTCTGACTCGTTGCCGCGTCTCTGATGGGTCTGGTGCCCGACCGAGCATGTTAAGATAAAGAGATTGCACGAAGCGGCTCTGAGAGGGGTGTGTCCAGTCGATGCCGCCAGGAAAATAGACGGCATGGGCGCTCAAAGGCAGAAAAATGAGCAGGAAAGTGGTCAGTAGTCGGTTTAGCATTTGCCGAGTCTCCATGTGATTCTGGTCACACTAAACCTTAACAGTAGTTGAGAACAAGTTGAATTCAACCAGGCCGGCATGCAGGTTAAGGATTGGGTCAGCATGAGACAAGCATTGCGGATGTGGTCTTTTACCCGGTAAAGGATGCCGATTACTGGTCGCAACAGTGGGGTGAGACGTCAAAGGCGTTTTAGACACCCGTCAACATACGGTTGTCTAAATATGTGTATGATTTTAGAAATACGCGATCGCAGCCTTAATCCTGACTGTCGCTTTTGGTACCAAGAGTTTTATTATGTTGAAATCGCTGTCTACACAATTCGCTATGACTCTGGTCCTTGGACCATTGGGGCTGCTTTATAGCAGTGTTGCCGCTGCAGTGTTTTTAACACTGGTGCTTGCCGTGCTTTATTTCACAGAGCTCGGCTCGATGTCAGTGTTGGTGGTTTGGCCAATCGCCATTATCACCGGCCTTGTGTTTGTAAAAATGCACAACGACAGCATGCGCCAGTCTGGTAGCCGGTTGTTACTCGGTCCAGGCGAAGAGGGTGATTTGGTCAGCGCTGCTGGTAGCTGGGGGCGTGGGCTTGCGGTATTGTCTTTAATGGCGATTGGCGGGTATCTGGCTTTTTGGTATGTGCCTGGAGCCAGCAAGATCGGTAGCATTGTGGATGCAAATCCAGCCTCAGCTGAAAGTGTCGTTGTTAATCCGGTAACCATTGCAGATCCGATCACGCCGGTAGTTACTACCACTGCTGAGCCCGCCGAAAATACGTTTACCGTGGTGACTGTAGATGAAAGAGTGGTTACTCCGGTAGTGATTGGCACGTCATCGAGCCCGGAGGCTGATGACGTTAGCCTGAGTACCACACTCTACGTTGATGCTGAGGTAGTTAACTTACGTAAGGGACCGGGCAAAGACTTTTCTGTTCTTACTCAGGTCGAACGTGGTGATGAGCTGAGTGAGATCGGACGTCAGGGCGGGTGGGTCAACGTAATTGCAGCTGATTCAGGTACCACCGGCTGGATTTTCGGCAGACTGGTTAGCAATCCGCAGCAGTAGGGGTTGGGACGCTTCGTGTCGTACCGTGTTAATCGATGTTCCCATGCTGGACTCACATTATCTCGAGCGTGACCTTATTCACAGTCTGCGTGTAACACTCGTGATTTGCGGCGATTGATTGTTTAGGCTCCGGATATTGGCGGAGAAACAATAATGCTCAAAGGCAATTTGATCGTAGGTAAAAACCAGTCAGTAGTATTGCATGCGAAGTCGCTGCAAGATCTTGTCAGACTGGCTGAAACTAAAAGCCAGGGTGCGCTGAGCCTGCGTGTGAATCTTGATGAGGGAAACTTGCAGCTCGATTGGCTTGGTGATGGTATCTCGTCGGTGAGATCACTGCCGGCCGTGCGTTCCGTCGCATCTGTGAATACCACAGAAAATATATAACTTGATCGTAGTGGTGTCTGGTGTTTTGCGGTACTACAATTCGTAGTAACGTGCAGAAGACGGATGCCAAGTGCTGCGATACCTATATAACGATAAAATTATCCATGAGCCCGCTCTCGCGGCTGACCTGACAGTTCTCGATTATCTGCGAGAATACAAACAATTGTGTGGTACAAAAGAGGGATGTGCCTCCGGTGATTGCGGTGCGTGCACAGTGGTGTTGGCTGAACGAGTGGTTAGCGATACTGGTGTAGAGGAACTACAGTACCGCACGGTAAACAGCTGTATAACGTTCGCGGGCGCATTGCAGGGAAAGCAATTAATCACCGTTGAAAATCTAGCTGATCAGAAAACCCTGCATCCGTCGCAGCAGTCAATGGTGGATTGTCACGGTTCCCAGTGTGGCTTTTGCACGCCCGGTTTTGTCATGTCTATTTTTTCGGCAATGAAGAGTCATTCCGAACAAGAGGCCGATCGTGAATTTATTGATGAGCAATTGGGTGGCAACTTGTGTCGTTGCACAGGTTATCGACCGATTGTTGATGCCGCCGTGCAGGCGATGGGGCAAGCCACTCAGGCCGATAAGTTCAGTCGCAATGCAAAGGCAACGCTTGCACAGCTGAAAGAGCTTGCTGCAACTGATTCGGCAGATCAAAGTTGCAACGGATTCTTTCGGCCCCAAACCGTAACAGAACTTTGTCAATTGAGAGCAGATTATCCCCAGGCTGTTGTATTGTCTGGCGGTACTGACCTTGCGCTGCGCGTTACTCAGAATCTAGATTCTCTTGATCAAATTATTATGCTTGGTGAAATTGCCGAGCTTAAGTTTTTTGACGTTGAATCAGAGCTAATACGGATCGGCGCTGGACTAAGCCTGACTGAATTCCGTAAGCGAATTGCTGATTTGTGTCCCGACCTTGAAGAGCTGTTGGTGCGCTTTGGTGGAACACAGGTTCGTAATCAAGCCACAGTGGGTGGTAATTTTGCCAATGCTTCTCCTGTCGGCGATTTGCCACCTGTGCTGATCGCTTTAAATACTTCGGTTGTATTGCAATCCATCCGGGGCCAACGAAGTATCAGTGCAGAGGAGTTTTTTATCTCTTACAAAAACACGTCTATGCAGACAGATGAGTTTGTTCGTGAGTTTTCCATTCCTCGAAGTGCTTTTGCCGCCACGGATAAATCTCAACGGGTGATTAATAGATTTTACAAAATAAGTAAGCGACTTGATGATGATATCTCTGCAGTCTGTGCTGCAATTCATTTAGTCATGGAAGGAGAGACGGTTGTTGAAGTCTCTACGGGCTTTGGTGGAATGGCAGAAATTCCGAAGCGTGCACTTGCGCTTGAGGCCGTGCTTGTCGGAAGAGTGTTAGATAATTCTTGTATAGAAGATTCACGTCAGGCATTGAAGCAGGACTTCGCACCAATTGATGATGTTCGTGCGAGTGCCGGCTACCGAATGCAAGTATGTGAAAACCTGCTGTATCGATTAGCGAGTGAAATATATTCACCTGAAGTAGCGACGCGGGTAACTGCTCATGACAGCTAAAGCTCACGATAGTGCAGTGAAGCACGTGTCTGGCTCTGCACAGTATGTTGATGATGCCATCGACACAGACTGTAAGCACATCGCTATTGGCGGAAGCACTATAGCCTATGGAAAGATCGTTTCGATGGATCTTGCCGGCGTGCGAAACAGTGAAGGCGTGATAGACGTTATCACGGTTGAGGACATCCCAGGTCATGTGGATATTGGTCCGGTGTTTAACGGGGATCCGCTTTTAACTTCTGAGCAGATCGAATTTCACGGGCAAGCTGTTTTTGCCGTAATGGCGGAGACACAAGCGCAAGCTCGTCGTGCGGTAAAGCAGGCCAAAGTGGATTACAGCCAGGATAAACCTGTGCTGGAGCTTGCAGATGCCATTAAAAAACAGTTTTACGTAAGGCCACCCCATCAAATGAAACGTGGTGAAGCGGCGCAAGAATTGGGGAATAGTGTGCATCGCCTTGCGGGCAGGGTGACAGTCGGTGGGCAAGAGCACTTTTATCTTGAAGGTCAGGTGGCCGCTGCCAGTGTTGATGAAGATGGTGGTATTCATTTGTTGAGTTCAAATCAGAATCCGACGGAAGCACAAAAGCTGGTCGCTGAAGTACTGAATATTTCAATGAAAGATGTTTTGCTTGAAACGCGCCGCTTAGGTGGTGGGTTCGGTGGTAAAGAGACTCAGGCGAACGCCTGCTGCTGTTTTGCTGCGCTGTTTGCGCTGCGCAATCGCTGTAAGACAGTTTGTCGATTGTCCCGCCGGGACGATATGGTGATGACTGGTAAACGCCACGAATTTATCAACGAGTATGACGTGGCTTTTGATAGCGATGGTTTTATAAATGCGATTCACTACAAGTTAGCAGGCAACTGTGGTTCTTCTCCTGATTTATCTGATGCAATTGTTGATCGTGCGATGTTTCACTGTGATAACGCTTATCACTATCCGAATGTATTGATCGATGGTTTGCGGTGTAAGACACACACAGTGAGTAACACTGCATTTAGAGGCTTTGGTGGACCACAGGGGATGTTGGCTGCTGAGGCGGCTATAGATGAAGTGGCTTTTGCTTTGCATAAGGATCCGCTTGATGTTCGGAAACAGAATTTCTATAGCGAAGGCCAGTTAACGCCGTACCACCAGGCAATTACTGATTTCACCGTGCCGAGAATGGTAGAGGAACTGGAAGCATCCTCTGATTATAGAAGCAGAAGGGCGGCTATTCGTGCGTTTAATAAGGCAAGCCCGATACTGAAAAAAGGAATTTCATTAACGCCGGTAAAGTTCGGTATATCGTTCACCGCAACTCACTTGAATCAGGCAGGTGCGCTGCTGCATCTCTACACAGATGGTACACTGCATCTGAATCACGGCGGCATAGAAATGGGCCAGGGCCTTTTTATGAAAGTCGCACAGGTGGTGTCGAATGAGCTGGGATTACCAGTTAGTTCGATGAAAATATCAGCTACTCGCACCGACAAAGTACCCAATACCTCTGCAACCGCAGCGTCTTCGGGTTCCGATTTGAATGGCATGGCAGCGCTGGTGGCTGCGCGAAAAATTAAACAAAGATTGTTGGATCATATTGTCGAGTCCACCGGTTGTGAGTCGGCAGCTGTATCTTTCAATTCAACCGGTGTAGAAATTTCAGGCGCACCCGTCATGAGTTGGGCAGAGCTTGCCAACTCTGCATGGATGGCCAGAGTGTCGTTGTCCGTCACAGGGTTTTATAAAACGCCAGAGATTTACTACGATCGTGAGAACGCTAAGGGGAGGCCTTTTCTTTACTATGCCAATGGGGCTGCAGTGAGTGAAGTGATCATTGATACCTTAACGGGTGAATCGAAAATTCTACGCACGGACATCATTCATGACGTAGGCAGTTCTATTAACCCGGCCATAGATATTGGTCAGATAGAAGGTGGATTTATTCAAGGCGTTGGCTGGTTGACTACGGAAGAGCTGAAATGGAATGCTGAAGGTAGATTGCTTTCTGATGGGCCGGCCACTTACAAGATACCCGCAATCGGTGATGCTCCGCATGAGTTCAACGTGCAGTTATTAGCGGATTGTCCTAACCCAGCGCCTACCGTGATGCGGTCCAAAGCGGTTGGTGAGCCACCGTTGATGTTGGCGCTTTCTGTCTGGTGCGCTATTCGTGATGCCGTTGCAGCTGCAGGTGACTATCAGTACTTTCCTCCGTTGAATGCGCCAGCCACAGCTGAGGAAATTCTACGCTGCGTCAGGGAAGTTTCAAAAACTGGTTGAGGCCATATTGGCTTCGTAGCGGGGGCAAGCTTGCACATGAATTGAAAGGTGAAGTTATGCATGTTTTTTGCGTTTGTGCCTTAAACATGGTCGAGTGCAGTTTTTCATTTCTGTGTCATTCAATCTGCAGAAAAAGCACTCAGCGCGCCGCCGCTTTGTTGAACTTTAAAAATAGAGGTGGGGTCTGGCGGCGGCGAGAGAGGCATCAATACCGGTATGTCTTTAAGGCGAGCCTGCCGCGTTTGTTGTCCGCAGATCATGTTGTCTTGCATCTTCTGCCACAATGTTTTCTGCGACATTCCGGTGTAGGCACTGCTGTTTCCATTGATAGGCCAGGCGTCTGCAGCACCGCATTCAAAGAACAATATCTTGCGTGCCCGGTCAGAATGATTGGGCGCAGAGCCGTGTAAGGTTCGCACGTGATGAATGCTTAAACTTCCGGCACGACCGGTTAGCGTTATTGCCTTTTCAGGAGTAAATAGTGGATCTTGTGGATTAATTGCGCCGCAAAATACCCCGTCTTTGCTGTGGTCAAGAACGGCTCCACGATGGGTTTCGGGAATAACCAATAACGGGCCGTTTTCCTCGGCCACATCTTCCAGCAAGATGCCAATGGCAAGCATGTCATCATTGGTATGAGGGTAGAAGGCCCAGTCCTGATGCCATTCTACCGCCTGCCCACCGTGTGGTTCTTTCGTGTTTAACTTGCTGGTGTGCAGTCTGATATTTTCGGAATTAATCAATGGTTTGATCAGATTAACGATCTGTTCACTTCGGACGATTTGCCAAAATACCGGATCCAGTAAATGCGGTAATTTGATACGCGTCAGTCTCGGCTTTGTGGCACTGTGTCCGACGTCAAGGTCGTATTGATCATTGCTTTGGGTGATCTGAGCGGATTTTTCGATGAGGCTCGCGGTGACCGATTGAAGCTTACCCAGTTGCGAGTCGGTAAGTGCGTTGTCTATAAACAAGGCACCATCGCGTTGATACCGGTTAATTTGGGCTGCGGTGATCATGTACGTTCCTCACAAGTATCTGCGGTGGCCTCAGGTCTAATTGTTCAGTGCCCGGTAAAACCGGGTCTGCTGAGGAGATAAGTCAACTAAAGAGACCTGCTTTCACAGCGATGTGCTGGCAGTGGTTTGTGTGCATATACGCATAATCCGGTTGCCTCTGGGGCCTAATTTGTTGAATAATATATTCAATTAAATTTATCTGTTCTAAATAGAATAGCCATATATGATGGCCGTCTGCAACGGTTTAGGCTGAGTCGCTTAATCGTGGGTAGTAGATTCCACCGGCTGTTCGGGTTGCATTTTCTGCTGTTCTCGCCACGTTGACCCTACGCAGTGAACCCCATTCGAAGAATGCTGTCCAACAATAGCATTCTCATTCCTCTTCTTTTATTTGTAAAAGGTGCCTGACATGAAATTCTCTACCCTGATTCTCGCTTCAACTTTATTGACCTCTGTAGCAAGTGCTGCAGACCTTACCGTCGTGCCTTCCGGGAAGTATTTTGTTGACCCCACGCACGCCTACATCAACATGCAGTACAACCATCTGGGATTGTCTAACCCAACGCTGTCATTCGATGAGTTTAAAATCGCGATGGACCTTGATACTGCTAATCCGGTTAATACCAAAGTGAATGTTGAAATCACTACCGATAGTGTTGATACCGGCTCTGAAATTTTTCATGAACACCTCACTGGTGCAAAATGGTTTGATGCGGAAAAAAATCCAATGATCACCTTTTCGACATCAGAAGTGTCAGCTAACGCAGATGGTACCTATAATCTCACGGGTGATTTAACCATCAAAGACATAACCAAGCCGGTTATGCTGCTTGTTACTGTAAATAACGCGATGATGCATCCAATGAACAAGAAGCCTGTTGTTGGCATCTCAGCTGTCGGTGGATTGAAGCGCTCGGAATGGGGTTTGGGTGCAAACGCTCCTTATATCAGTGATGAAGTTAAGCTTGAAATTCAAGCTGAAATGTTTAAAGCTGAGTAATTATAGATAGCCTTTGCGTAGCCGTTACGCACCATGATGCAAAGATATAATACTGTTGCGATCAGCCTTCATTGGCTGATCGCTTTTTTTTTATTGGGTTTGCTTGCCATCGGCAAGTATATGACCGGTCTTGATGAGGTTGATCCTCTTCGATTCACGCTAACGCAGTGGCATAAGTCATTCGGCATTGCTGTGTTACTGCTTGCTTTGGCAAGAATAGTCTGGCGTCTAGGGCACAGGCCGCCTGTATTACCGAATTCGGCCACCGGTTTTGAGCGTGTTGCTTCCCACGCTACGCATCTCGCAATGTACGTATTGATGGTGGTAATACCAGTCAGTGGCTGGGTGATGGTGTCTGTGTCGCCCTTAAGCTTAAAAACTGAATTGTTTGGGGTTATTCCTCTGCCGCACATAGGTTTTCTTACAGACATGGCAAATAGGGAGAGTATGGCAGCGCGCTCTGTAGATGCTCACATGTGGCTCGCTAACACGCTATTGGTGTTGGTGTTACTGCATGTGGCAGCTGCTTTTTTTCATCAGTTTTTTAAGAAAGATGAGCTGATTTCACGAATGCTGATCTCAGCTGGGCATCGTAGCAATGGTGATGTAAGGCACGGGATGGTCGTGGGATTGTTATTGGCTGCGGCTGGCTCTTTGTATTTGTTCAATCTAAGTGCAGACGCAGGATCCTCTGTACGCGCAAATGGAGTAGCTGCATCAGTATCTGGTACCGCACAGGAAAATCCTGGTGTTGAATCTTCAGTAGGGTTTACCGCGCTGCAACTGGGTGAGCCGGTGGTAGGCAGTTTCGAAAAGGCAAAGGTTAGTTTGTCACTAAATGTGGATCAAATAGCGGCCGCTTTTTTAACTGCGTCGGTTCAGACCGATAGTGTTAATACTGGCGACTCCCAACTTGATGGCACAGTGGTGACCGCGGATTGGTTTTCGTCAGCGGAGTATCCGGAAGCGACTTTCACTTCCAGTAGCATTGAGTCTGTTAGTCCGTCATCATTTTTTGTCAGGGGTGAGATGACAATCAAAGGGGTGAGCAAGAGGGTTGAATTTGAAATGACACTTAATGACGGTGTAGGCCGTGGTGAATTTGAGATCAACCGCAGTGACTTTGGTGTTGGAGAGGGGCAGGATGAATTCGTAGACAAGCAGGTTGTGATACGGTTTGAAACTCGAAATACAGTTAAGTGAGTTCACTTCTGTAGGATCTCCGGATAAATAAAGAGCAAGATTCCCAATGGCCATCATCACCGATTCCGGATGCATAGGCACCGTGACGTGCCTTTGTATTCATACAGCAGAGAATAATGATATCACCACAATACGGAGGGACTCTGTCGGCGTGTCTTTCAAGGGATTTGATGGTGACTCACATAGTGGATTGGTCAGAGCGTCTTGCGTTCGAGTCAAGCAACAGTACAAGCCCGGAACCACCATCAGAAACTCCCGACAGGTGTCTATCGTCTCTGATGAGGAGTTGGCTTTAATCGCAAAACGGATGGAACTAGCGGAAATTAAACCTGAATGGTTGGGGGCTAATCTAAGTCTGTCCGGTATTCCTGACTTTACCCGGATACCGCCTGCCACGCGTCTACTATTCAGTGGCGGTGTGTCATTGGTAATTGACGTTGAAAATGAACCGTGTAAATACCCGGCGGATATCATTGAGGCCCACTATGCAGGCCTTGGAAAGCCTGGTCTGGGAAAGCGATTCGTAAAGAGTGCTATCGGTGTCCGTGGAGTGACAGCCTGGGTAGAGCGTGAAGGGATTCTTGAAGCTGGCGATAGTGTGGAAGTTCACACGCCGCCAGTGTGTACCTGGATTGGTCGAGCGCAAAAGTAACGGGCAAAAAAAAGCGCGGACAAGCCGCGCTTTCTCTAAATACGAAGTGCTTAACTTAAGTAAGCATTCCAAGTACTGCCTGGCCAATTGCACCAGCGCCAGCTCCACCAAGAAGCCCGCCAATGATTTGCTTAGGGTTGATAGAACCGCTGGCTGCTGCCGAACCGGCTGCTGCTGCATCGCTACCGCGACCCATCAAACCACCAATTGCGCCACCGCCAACAAGGCCTGATACTGCACTGACAATGTTACCCATGCCGCTTTCTGCGCCAAGGCCCGTCAGGCTGCTGAGCAGGTTTCCGCCAAGAAGACCGCCACCACCACCAAGTACCGCTGAAATTATAGAACCGAGCATATTTATTTCCTGTTTTGTTAGGAGCTGTGTCCTGAACTGATAAAAATTACCGAGGGCCTCTTTCCGTACTCTACGTCCCGTGTTGAGGTCACAAGGAGTATAGCCAATCAGGTTCGTAATACGTTGTTTTATTTGAAATAATATGTAAATTCAGTCATTAGATCCGCTAGATGTTGGGGTTTGCGGGTCTAAAATGCCCAATTCGTTCAGCAATTGCTGGCATGAGCCGGCGGGAGACATTGGCGAACGCCACTCTGATGTGCTTCTCTTGTCCCGGCCCGAACATTTCGCCGGGAAGAGCCAGAAGATTGGCTTCGTCAGCAAGAAAGCGGGCGACGTTGCGGGCAGGTAAATCAAAGGGATGCTCGAGGTAGGCGAAATATGAGCCCATCGCGGTGATCTGATAGCCGTGATCATTGGTGTTTAACGCTTCGCTGAAAGCCCGGGCTCGCTGAACCATTTGTGCGCATTTCCCCTTTTTCCATGCATCTGCGTTTCGCAGGGCAAAAAGAGCCGCTCGCTGAGACAACTGCGGGGCACAGATCGAGACGCAGTCGAGCACTTTGGTTACTTGTACCAAAAATTTTTCTGAGGCGACGATTGCGCCGACTCGATAACCGGCCAGTGCGTAGGACTTGGAAAAGCTATATAGATGAATGGCAGTGTCGTGCCAGTCTGGATCGCTGAATACAGTGTGGGCGGTAGCAGAGGTATCTTTTCTGAAATCGCAATATGTTTCGTCGAGAATCAACATGATGTGGTGTTTTTTACATAGTTCGTAAAATGCGTCTACGACGGCTGCTGGAAATTCCTGTCCCGTCGGGTTGTTGGGTGTGATTAAGACGATAGCCCGGGTTCTTTTGTTAATCAAAGACTCCGCATCAGTGGTATTGGGAATCATGTGTTGATCTGCAGAGCAGGGCAGTGGCACTGCTTCAATGCCTAACATATCGAGTGACATCTTGTGATTGAAATACCACGGAGACGGTAGAATGACTTGATCACCCGCTGCCGCCAAGGCTGTGATGGCTACATGAAAAGCCTGATTGCAACCAGCGGTGATTGCGACATTAGTGTCTTTAACGTGATTGTCTTCTGCGTTTAAATGATCTGCATAAGCTGTACGCAAAGCAGGCAACCCCAGTGCATGGCCGTACTTACTGACTGATGGTTCGCGGAGCACGCTGGCCATATGGTCAAGGATATCGTCACTGGTCGGGTAGCCGGGCACGGCTTGAGATACATCTATCAACGGAAGATCGGTTGGAAAAGTTCTATCTCGAATCCAGCCTGCTGCTTCGGTCACAGGAGGGAACTCAGTGCCATCTACTAGAGGGTTAACATCCATTACAGGGGGTTCCGTAAAAGCTTTACAGAAAGTCTACCATGTAGATACAGCAGCTTGCTCATGAGATCCGCACTATCGATAGTGCCGCTTGAATAATGGCAAAAGTGTTTCATCCGCTGCACGGATTGATGGGGTGTGTTAGTGATTATGTCGATATTTTAGGAGTATTTTTTGTCTTTCGGGGTGTCGAGATATTCTCCAATCAATGCACTTATATCGCACTCATTCACGCTGCAGCATTGGCACGATTCCATGGCCGCCAGTACAACATCAATTTTTTTTAACTTGGCGATTTGGTGGCGCAATGTCTCGCGGTGTTTCTTTGAAAGGGCAGCAAGGTGCGTTGCATAGTCGGTCAGCCCGGGATCATTGTTCACGAGCGCTGCGACCTCTTTGAGGGAAAATCCCACAGATTGAGCATCGCGAACAAAGCTAATAATCTTTATATCACTTTCTGAAAAAGACCTTGCTCCGCTCACTTTATTTGGCACGGGTATGATGGACTGTTTTTCGTAATACCTGATTGTTGAAACAGGGATACTCAGTCTCTTTGCTACATCGGATATTCTCATGCTTACCTTTGTTATGTCCCGCGATAGCGACGCCATGAAAAGACGACTGCGAGAGTAGAAATAAAAACTATTCCCATAATAATTTCGATTCTGCTATTCAAGTACGCTGCGGTCGAAGTGCTTACAACCCCGGCAGTTAATAATATAAAAGGCAGCGCGCAACATAGCATGCATAACGTTAAAGCCCCGGCGACTGGCCGGCTATGCCTTGACCATCTCGCAACAGCTTTGCTGCTTGTAGAGTTGTCGATGTTACCCGGTTGGTCGTTGTTTATACCGTTTTGTACTGTCATCAGAAGTTCGCTTTTACCAGCCACGCCAGATTGTGGGCTTTGAAGGCAGTAGGTATAAACTATGAACCTTGGTTTAGGTCAAGTGAATCTGTAGAGATATTATCAATATTGGGGGAGGGCGAGTAGAATCCTGCCGGGAGCTAAATAGAATCTGCAAACAACTGGTTCTGACGTGCCTCCCAAGTGTTGGGAGGGATGTTGTAAACAGGTGTAGGTGTTACTTACTTGTTGGGAGTAAGTGGTTCTCTTAGAAAGAAACGCTGGCGGTCTTGAGTACGGTTCGTCGTTGATAAATGGCTTTGGCCACAAAGAATACGGTGCAGTAGAACACAGAGATCAGCAGGTAGTCTGCGCACATCGCCAGGTATGGGCCGAAATGTGGTGTGAGCTCTTGCGCCAGCCATTGCCCAACCCAAGCCAGGAGTAATAACGACGTTGTTGAAGCGGCTGCGGCACCGTGCAGTTTCTGTTGCGCGAGCGCCCATGCACACATGAGCAGTACAACAAAGTCATAGCCGTGGTGATAGAAGACAGCGCAGGAAAACAAACCAAGGAATGCCAATACGAGAAGGTCGTCTGCTTCTTTATATCTCATCATCGCGAACGCGACAATCAATGTTGCTATTGCGATGATGGTTAAAGGTATTGGCAAGGGAAGGTTCAGGTTCATGCTCATCGCTACCAAATTTAGAAACCCGGTGCCGTCACCCATCAGAACGACCTGAGCGGAATTAAAGAAAAATTCATGTGGCCACATGCCAATTCGCCAGGCAGCGACGGCTGTCAGGGCTGCATGTATGAAGGCGGCGATAAGAATAGGTTTATAGTTCCCGCGCCTCAGGAACAGTAGCGTGAGCGGGAAAGTAAGCGAATACTTAATCCACGCTACAGCCAGCAATATGCCGGAGAGTTTCTTGTTATTACCGTTCAGTGCAAAGTAGTAAGCCCAGATAAAGGCCGCTAAACTAATAAAGTTGTGCTGTCCTGCGCCAAGACTCGTGCGCAATGGAGAGGCAATAAGAAAAGCCAGCACCAGTACGGCCAGCAGCAAGGGGTTGTTGACAGGAAAAACTTTTTGCATGCCGAGCAGTAGCAGCCCGATGAAGGCGACATTGGCACATAGCCAAACCAGTTTGGCGTCTTCCCAATCAAGATGTGCGAATGGGGAAAGTAAGACGTAAGTAGAGGCAGGATAGCTCGGGGACTGATTTAAAAAATGCGGTGGAACTGAAGCATTGCCCTGTTCGTGCCAGGTAATGAATTCCCTATACGGGTTAACGCCATCGAGAATATTCTTTGATGGTGTCCATTGGAAATCGTGGCTGCCTTCCGGTGACAAGGCGTTTTTCGCGCCGGTACCAACGAATAGTGCTGCGAAGATTGTCAGTGTTGCCAGGCCGATCAGGATCACCAGCCTGGTGGCATGACTTTGCTTTGACTGTCGCATCGGTAGCAGAGAACTTAGGAATGCTAGGTTGAATATAACTTTGTGCACTCGCTTGACCTTTGTTGATTTTCTATGGTTCTGACGGCACTAGGGTGAAGCATAGTCGCTGTCAGAGAATCGGCAGTTCTTTCCCACAATTTTTCACTGTGTTAAAGACTTTAGCGTCATGACGTAGAGTATCTTAATGTCATGACAGATAGAATGCAAATGTCATGACAAAAAAGATCTAGATGTAATGTTGTCTTCTGGAATGGAGCCGATTCATCCGTGTTTTCTAATTATTGGTGGAGGTCGTTGTTTCACAAATGTCATACTACGTAATAAATTATGTACAAGCTAGTGACGAAGCAAGGGTTGTAAGGCGGGATATTGATCCGTGTTGCTGCGCTGCCGGGGAGCCTTTCCTCGATTGACCGGGTTATTGCCGGCGTGAAGCTCTGGCGGCAATGACACTATCCGGCTGACAGCAAGAAAAGGATGCCGGTAACGATGAGCAGCATCCCGCAAATCTCGATGTGTGAGACCTTTTCCCGGAACACTCTGGTGGAGAATAGATAGGTGAAAAGCAACTCGATATTGCCCACGGCACGAACGAAGCCGGCATTCTGCATGGTGAAG
Organism: uncultured Granulosicoccaceae bacterium; assembly: GCA_938041955.1. Lineage (GTDB taxonomy): Bacteria > Pseudomonadota > Gammaproteobacteria > Granulosicoccales > Granulosicoccaceae. The sequence goes on from CALISD010000141.1 coordinate 23,420, forward strand.
GCTGTAAACCATCCGATAGAGGTGAGTATGCCCATGGCGCCGACCGCTGTCGCCCATCGCCACTCTTGAGCAAGTTTTTTCCATTGTTCGGGTTCGCGCCAGGTTATCCACATGCCCATCAATACGGTTTGAATGATGAGAGTCACTACAAGAGTTGTCGCCGCGGACATGAGCACATCATTGTGTTGTAAAGACAGTGACGCCCCCCGAAAGCACACGACAGAGCCTCCCAGAAAGAAGGCGCACACAAGGCCGATCAGGGTGTCTCGACTGAACACTTGCTGGAATAGTGTGCGAACCTTGATACCTGATTGTCCGGCTGTCAGGGTCACAACGCCGGCTGCACAAATAGTGATTGCGACTATTGCAGTGGCGGTCAATCTGTCTTGCAGCATTACTGCCCCCAGAATCGCCACGACAATCACTTCAAGCTTTGAAAACGTAGTGCCCACCGCAAAACTTTTGAACGAGAACATCCATAGCAGAATAACGGTGAAGAGAATTTGTGCAACGCTGCCCAGTAGGCAATATATGAAGAAGGTTGAGTTAACTGTGGGAGTCGCTTTGCCCGAAAACCAGTGGAGGCCTAGTAAATACAGCAGGGAGAAGGGAAGTGCATAAAGAAAGCGCGAGTAGGCCGCAGCGCTGTTGGAGAGCTTGCCTTTAAGGTGTTTTTGCAGGGCTGAGCGTAGGTTTTGAAAAAATGCGGCAGCGACAGAGATAACCACCCATGATTCAAGCATATCCCACCACCGCTAATTCAATCCGAGGCAATCTGAATTGATTAGCAGGGTGTTTGAGACGTGTCGGGTCTGGCATGAGGTAATTGTTAGCGTGACATGCAAGTGTGACTACTGCCAGCGTTGATTGCGGGTGGGTACTTTTTTCCACTTGGGGTCTGCGTGTTGTTTTTGCTTCCAGCCACGGTATTGGTGTTTTGCCAGTAGCGTTTCGTTTTTAAAGACAAAGATCAGGGCCATGCCCGCCAGGAAGCCGCCAATGTGTGCCCAGAACGCGACACCGCCACCGGTTTCACCGAGTGATGAATAGCCCCCCATCACCTGGACGATGACCCAGTAACCCAACATTAAATAGGCAGGCACAGCAAAGGATCTAAAAATCACCATGACAAACATGTGCACATGCACGCGCGGGTACAACACAATGTACGCGCCCATGACTCCCCCGATGGCGCCTGATGCACCGACCATGGGAATAATTGATCCGGCATCTGCCAAAATCTGTGCGAGTGCAGCACCAAGGCCCGAGAGTAGATAAAAAATCGCAAAACGGATCGGGCCCATAGCGTCTTCAACGTTATTACCGAAAATCCAAAGAAACCACATGTTGCCAATCAAATGCATCCAGCTTCCATGCATGAACATAGCGCTGATCAGTGTGTACCAATCGGGTTGGCCATCAATCTCACACATCATCCGGCTAGGGTTAAATTCAGCGCCGGTGAGGTCGGCTGGAATTAATCCGAAGGTGCATACCGATTGGCTCAGACCCGGTTCTACACCGAGCCTCTGAAGCGCCAACCATGCGAGTACGTTGAGCGCGATGAGGGCATAGGTAACATAGGGAACCTGGATTTGAGGGTTCTCGTCACGGATAGGAAAAATCATTGGGCTGTCAGCCTTGTTCTGGTGCCAGATTCCCCAGCGATTGCGTAAGAGAACCCGGTCGAAATTTCAATGGTGAAAAGTTCGCTTACTCGTAACTAAACAGATGTAAATTTTGGTGCATACGGAGTGGGTTTAAAGCGAACATGGGTTATTGTAGGGAGTGTGCTGTACCTGTGTCGAGTTAATGGCAGGAAACAACTTAACTGCCCGGTAGGTTCCAAGCACAAGATTGCAGTTTGGGTGGGAAGTCAGTCATCAGAAAGATGTCGTCGGCGCACTAAAACTACATTGCAGGTTCACAGATAGCAGGAACATTGACAAGCCGCACGCGATCGTTGTTGTGTGGCGTCACTTAGCCACTACCACTGAATAGGGCGTTGAGAAATGAAGCGTATGAAACTTTCCAGTCAGATTAAAAAAACTTTTCCACTCTTAGTGGCCTCCAGCGTTGTTTTGACCGCGTGTTCCGGTGGACAGGAGGGTGATACCAACGGGGGGTTCGCGGGTGTAGGGCTGGGCTCGGGTGCGACAACGGCGCTCGGTGTTGTCGGCGGTGTAGCACTGGTAGGTCTTCTGTTGGATGACGGTGATGATTCAGCATCTGCTAATACGGCAGTGGGTGGAACCGGAGATACCGGCACAGGTGGAACCGGAGATACCGGCACAGGTGGAACCGGAGATACAGGCACGGGTGGAACCGGAGATACAGGCACAGGTGGAACCGGTGATACAGGCACAGGTGGAACCGGTGATACAGGCACGGGTGGAACCGGTGATACAGGCACGGGTGGAACCGGTGATACAGGCACGGGTGGAACCGGAGATACAGGCACAGGTGGAACCGGGGATACAGATACAGGTACGTCGCTTTCGGCAACTGGTGGGTTTGCCGGCGATATTTTCTCAGACGAAACTCTGCCGGGTAGTAACTCTTCCGAGGTGGCAGTCGCAGACCTTGACTTTGGACTGTCCAATGGCAGTTACACCGGGAATGCAACGGGTACTG
>CALISD010000142.1 GCA_938041955.1 uncultured Granulosicoccaceae bacterium
GGTTATGTTGATCTTCTATGGCCGATGATGAGTATTTCTTTTCGAACTTCCCTAGCCGGACAATGGATGGCAAGGAGTGAACGGCAGTCGTTGATCGATCCCAGGTCGCCCGCCGCGTGAGCAAGGAACAGCGTTTACGCTGTTGATAGGTTGGACGTGCAGTTTTGGCCTTGCTCACGCAGCGGGTTACGTTGATCTTCTATGGCCGATGTTGAGTATTTCTTTCGAACTTCCGTAGCTGCACGATTTATGGCAAGGAGCGGACGGCAGTCGTTGATTGATCCCGGGTAGCCCGCCGCGTGAGCTAGCAGCAGCGTTTGCTCGGAGCTGGATAACTGCTCGATGTCTTAGGGTGAGATTGTTTGTATTTGAGGGCTTGGGTCCGGACGTGTAGGGCTTGCCACTCGCTCACGCGTCGGGTTTCCTGGTGGCGCGAGTCCGGACGCGCAGGGCTTGCCAGTTGCTTACGTGTCGGGTTTTCGTGGGGCTTTGCAGTCTGAGCTGTCGAGTTGGACGGTATTTTATTCTGAAATAAGTGGCTAGCAATTGAAGCTTAAACCGGTAGAATGATAACTCGACACATCGGAGGAAAACGTTATGTCTTTAAAGAAGTGGCTTGCTTTTGCAGGATTGTCGCTGGTGCTCAGTACCAAGGTGGCGCTTGCTCAAGAGGCGGGTGGTAATCTTGTTTACATCGTGCAGCCTGAACCGCCATCTTTGGCACCTTACCTTTCTACATCCGGACCCATCGGTCTGGTAGCACCCAAAATCTATCAGGGTCTGCTGGATTATGATCTTGATCTCAATATTGTTCCCGAGCTTGCAGAAAGCTATGAGATCAGTGATGACGGATTGACCGTCACGTTTACGCTTCAAAAAGGCGTGACATGGCATGACGGCGCACCGTTTACCTCGGCTGATGTGCAGTTTACGATCATGGAGGTGCTAAAGAAATTTCACCCGCGTGGTCCTAACTCGTTCAAGGAAGTGAGTGAGATTCAAACCCCTGATGATCACACTGCTATTTTCAAACTGGATCGGCCGGCACCGTACATGATGCGAGCGTTCGCAGGCTATGAGTCTCCCATTGTTCCCAAGCACCTATTGGAAGGTAAAGACATCCGTGAAGCGGAACTTGCCAATAACCCTATAGGCACCGGACCGTTTAAGTTTATTGAATGGAAAAAAGGTCAGTATATTCGTCTTGAGAAAAACGAAGACTACTGGAAGGAAGGCCTGCCATACCTTGACCGGCTGGTTGCCCGAATCATTCCTGATGCGTCAACACGCACAGCTGCAATGGAAAGCGGGGAAGTTATGTATGGTGCCTATGGTGCAATACCTAACGTCGACGTGGTACGACTGCGTGAGATGGATAGCATCGGTATTACCACAGATGGCTATTCAATGATCAACCCGGTGTCATTATTGGAGTTTGATACGACCAAGCCGCCGTTTGATAACCCTGCGATCAGAAACGCGATCTCTATGACCATTGATCGTCAGTTCCTGATTGACAACATATGGTTTGGCTATGGCAATGCGGCTACCAGTGCATTGTCATCAAACTTTGAGCCCACTGGCTTGTACAAGGCAAGTGCTAATTATCCCGGTAAGCCAGATGTTGAAGCTGCCATCAAAATGCTTGATGACGCGGGAATTAAAGCAGACGCTGACGGGATTCGTGCCAAGGCAACGCTTGATCTTATCCCTTACGGTGAAGACTGGCGCCGCGCCGGTGAGTATATCAAGCAGGCAGTGGCCGAGATCGGGATAGATCTGGACCTTCGATATGAAGATGTACCTACCTGGATCAAGCGCGTTTACGGTGACTACGATTTTGCCATGAACCTGAATTACTTTTATCAGTTGCCTGATCCGGTGATCGGTGTTCACCGTCACTACGGAACTGATCAGATCCGTAAAGGCACGCCGTTTGTAAACTCTACTCGTTATAGTGATCCCGAGCTTGATGAATTACTGGTAGCGGGTGCAACGTCAGCTGACCCCGAGGCGCGCAAGGGCATCTATCATAAAATTCAGGACAAGCTCAGTGCAGACCAACCTGTGGTCAATCTGTTTGAGCTGAAGTTCATCACGGTGTTTAACAGCAAGCTAAAGGATCACGACTATTCGGCAATGGGGTCATACTCTTCGTTTGATCGCACCTGGCTTGAAAAGTAATAACCTGCAGCACGCTTTGTAACCGTAAAACAGCCGGTGTTGCACCGGCTGTTTTTGTTTAGGGATTTCTGTATCAACTCGGTTCGATCATGAATCACAGTGCCAAACGTATACGCTATGTACTGAAACGTCTGCTTCAGGCGATACCTGTTATTTTAGCCATTCTGGTGGTCAATTTCTTCCTGTTGCACCTTGCGGAAGGTGATGCGGCAGATGTGCTGGCCGGGGAGGCGGGATCTGCCACGCCGGAATATATGGCGCAGTTGCGGCAGAAATTCGGTCTTGATAAACCCTTGCCGGTGCAGCTGGCGATATATCTCAAGAATGTGCTTTCTTTTGATTTGGGCTTTTCATTTCGACACAACATGCCAGTGTCACAACTGGTGCTGGATCGATTCGTTCCAACTTTGCTGTTGATGGTGTCCACCATTCTGTTGGCGGTAGGGTTCGGTATTGTGCTGGGTCTGTTTGCCGCTTCCGGTTTAAACACCTGGCGCGACAACGTCATTTCATTTTTCGCACTTATCACTTATGCCACGCCGTTGTTCTGGGTGGGGCTGATGATGATTGTGGTTTTTTCACTCAAGCTGCACTGGTTCCCAACCAGCGGAATGGAAAACGTTGCGATGTTTTATGAGGGCTGGGACCGTGTCAAAGACATTGCCCATCATCTGGTGATGCCGACAATCACGCTATCGCTATTTTATCTTGCACTCTATACAAGGCTGATGCGTGCCTCAATGCTTGAGCAAGCGGGTATGGACTATGTCGTTACGGCCCGTGCAAAAGGCCTTACCGAACGTCGCATTGTGTTTGTTCACATACTGCGTAATGCATTGTTGCCTGTGGTGACCATGGCGGGCGTGCAGGTGGGCGCACTGATTGGTGGGTCTGTGATTGTGGAATCTGTATTTGCCTGGCCGGGTCTTGGCATGCTGGCGTATGAGGCATTGTTCTCCCGTGACCTGAATCTATTGCTGGGTATCTTTCTTTTATCGGCACTATTGGTGGTGGCTATTAACTTGATTGTTGATGTGATCTATTCATTTCTTGACCCACGTATAGAGGTGACGTAAGTGACTTTCTGGCAGCTGTACCGGCGCAACCGCTCTGCGGTGCTGGGTCTGTTTATATTATTTGCAGTGTTCGCAATGGCGGCGTTTGCATCGGTCTTGTTTCCCGAAGATCCCTTCAGGCTTGCGGGCAAACCGATGTCTCCCCCGGGTGAAAATGGTTTTTTCCTCGGCAGTGATACGTTAGGCAGGGATGTGGCTTCTGGCATTGCGCACGGAGCCAGAACATCACTAATGATAGCCGGATTGGCCACTGCGGTGGCAGTGTTTATTGGCGCGGTGTTGGGCGGACTTGCAGGTTATTACGGAGGATGGACGGACGATATCCTGATGCGTGTCACCGAGATGTTTCAAACCATCCCGTCGTTTGTGTTTGCTATTTTAATTGTTGCGATTATGAAGCCGTCGATTCAGAGCATTGTCATAGCGATTGCTGTGGTGTCCTGGCCTGCTGTGGCGCGACTCGTACGTGGTGAATTTATCTCGCTGCGTAACCGCGAATTTATCCAGGCATGTCACAGCGTAGGCATGGGTGATCTGCGTATTATGCTTGCCGAAATTCTCCCCAACTGTTTGTCACCGATTATCGTCGCGGGTTCATTGATGGTAGCGACCGCCATTTTGATCGAAAGCGGATTGTCTTTTCTCGGTCTGGGTGATCCGAACATTATCAGCTGGGGATTTCAGATTGGTGCTGGTCGCACGGTACTGCGTTCGGCCTGGTGGGTGTGTACCTTTCCGGGTATCGCCATTCTACTGACGGTATTGGCTATTAATCTGGTGGGTGAAGGTTTGAATGATGCGTTGAACCCACGGTTGCGGGAGCGTACATGAACACGAACGCATCTTTGCTTGATCTTCGCAACCTGTACGTAAAGCTTCCAGGTGGTGCCGAACGCACGCATGCGGTAGAAGATGTCAGCTATACGTTAAACAATAACGAAATTCTCTGTATTGTCGGTGAGTCCGGATCAGGTAAATCTATAACTGCACGAGCGATTATGGGTTTGTTGCCAGCGCCGCATGTACACGTTGATCAGGGTGAAATATTTTTTAATGGTGAGAATTTAACCACCGCTAAAGAAAGCCGTATGCGGGAAGTGCGCGGCGGTGAAATATCTATGATCTTTCAAGAGCCCATGACAGCGCTTAATCCGGTGATGACCATTGGCAAGCAGATTGATGAAGTTATTCGGTTTCATACAAAAATTAAAAAGAAGCATCGGCGCGAGCGGGCGCTTTCATTAATTGAAAGTGTTCATCTGCCTGATCCGAAACATATTATAAAAGCGTACCCGCATGAGTTGTCAGGTGGGCAACGTCAGAGAGCGATGATTGCGATGGCTCTGGCTATGGAGCCGAAAATACTAATCGCAGATGAACCCACAACAGCGCTTGATGTCACCACTCAGGCGCAAATACTTAAGCTGATAAAAGAGCTACAGCAAAGCCACGATACCGGCGTGCTGTTTATCACACATGATTTTGGCGTAGTGGCAGACATTGCTGACCGCGTGGCAGTGATGCAACACGGTAAAATTGTCGAAATTGGCACCACTGATCAGGTACTGAACCATCCTCAGCATCCGTATACTCAAGCACTAATGCGTGCGGTGCCGAGCCTTACACCACCTGCGGTTCGTGAAATATCAGACAAGGAAGAGCTGATCGTTAACAAGCTGACCAAAACTTATACCAGTGGCGGTGGCTGGTTTGGTCTGGGTGAGAAAGAGCGCGTAGTGCATGCAGCGAATGAAGTGAGTATCAAGTTGCATCACGGTGAGACGTTGGGAATAGTGGGTGAATCCGGTTCGGGAAAATCAACCCTTGCGCGATGTATAGTGCGTTTGATAAACGCGGATGAGGGAGAAATTCTTTATCACAACGTAGATCTGCGGCCGCTGAATCGTAAAGAGATGCGACCTTACCGATCAAAAATTCAAATGGTGTTTCAAGATCCGTTTGCATCTTTAAACCCGCGCAGTAAGGTCGGTCGTATTATCGCCGACGGGCCCCGCATACTGGGCGTTGAAACAGCAGAAGCAGACAAACGCGCGCGCGAAATGCTGGAACTGGTCGGCTTGGATGCCCGCGCGTGGGATCGCTTCCCGCACGAATTTTCAGGTGGTCAACGGCAACGCATTGGTATCGCTCGAGCGCTTGCGCTTGATCCTGAAATTCTTGTGGCGGACGAGCCAGTCTCGGCCCTTGATGTATCTATTCAAGCGCAGATACTGGAACTGCTTGCAGACATAAGAGAGCGGCTACAACTGTCAATGATCTTTATTACCCATGACTTACGGGTTGCAGCGCAGGTATGTGATCGCATCGCAGTAATGCGATTGGGAGAAATAGTTGAAACGGGCGCCACCTCCACGCTTTTCAGTAACGCTGAACACCCGTACACTCAGGAGTTGCTTGATGCCGTGCCTGGTCGGGACTGGCATCCTCAGTAAAAGACCATCAGGTGTAGGCAGCTCACACAATGAGTAATAGAATAACAAGAACCACCACCAGTCACTGGGGCGCATTTAATGTGACCACTGAGAACGATCGGATCGTTGCGGTGAGTGATTTTGAGTACGATCCCAACCCTTCGGCCATTCCGGCTTCATTACCTGCAGCAGTACATCACCGTTCACGCGTCGCAAAACCCTCTATTCGCCAGAGCTGGTTAAAGCACGGTCCGCAGCACAGTGCCTCACGGGTGCTGCGTGGCGACGATAAATTTGTTGAACTGCCATGGGATGAGGCGCTTGAGATTGCAGCCAATGAGATCAACCGCGTAAAGCAGGAGCACGGCAACGAAGCGATTTTCGGTGGTTCATACGGTTGGGCCAGTGCAGGTCGCTTTCATCATGCTCTGGGTCAGGTACATCGATTCTTAAACGTCACCGGTGGCTATGTGTCATCACTGGCCAGTTACAGCACTGCTGCCGCGCAAGCGATTATTCCGCACGTGTTTGGCGTGCACTTTTTAAAATTGATGTGGGGTGAAATAAACAGCTGGCCATTGATTGCTGAGCACACTGAGACACTGGTGATGTTCGGAGGGATCAACCCGAAAAATTCGCAAGTCAGTATGGGTGGCGTCACCCATCACGAGACAGCCGGCTGGTTTGAATTGTTTGAAAAAAGTGGCATGCGGCGAATCAACATTAGTCCGCAACGCGGAGATACTCCCGAAGGTGCAGAGTGGCTACCTGTTAATCCGGGCTCTGATACCGCCTTGATGCTGGCACTCGCCTATGTGTTGGAAACAGAAGGGCTTGCAGATCAAAAATTTCTGGCCACGTATTGTCAGGGCTATGATCAGTTCGCACCGTATCTTACCGGCGCTACAGACGGTATTGCAAAGTCACCTGACTGGGCAGCACCGTTGTGTGGTGTTAGTGCGCAAGTGATACATGATCTTGCGATCAGTATGGCAAAGTCTCGCACATTGATCACCGTTGCATGGTCATTGCAACGCGCCGAGCACGGTGAGCAGCCTTACTGGATGGCGGCAACACTCGCTGCCATGTTGGGTCAGATTGGTCTGCCCGGTGGCGGGATAGGCTATGGTTACGGGGCAATTGGTGGCATCGGAGTTTCTGTAAAACGGTTGTCTGGTCTAACGTTTCCGCAACTTGAAAATCCGGTAAAGCATTTCATTCCTGTTGCACGTATCGCAGACATGTTGCTAAAGCCCGGAGAGCCGTTTGACTTTAATGGTCAGGCCTTAACTTACCCGAATATAAAGTTGGTCTACTGGTGTGGTGGAAACCCCTTTCATCATCATCAGGATCTTAAGCGACTCAACCATGCGTGGCAGCAACCGGAGACTATTATTGTTAACGAGCCCTGGTGGACTGCAACAGCGAAGCGCGCTGATATTGTTTTCCCTGCTACCACCTCTTATGAACGCCACGATATCGGCCGTGCAGAGGGGGACTCCTATCTGTTTGATATGCCTGCGATGATTCCACCAGTCGGCGAGGCACGGGATGACTACGATATCTTTACCGGACTGGCTCGACACCTTGAGCTTGAAGAGAAATTCACCGAAGGTCGCAGCAGTGAGCAATGGTTGCAACATCTGTATGCGGCATTTCGCGATGAGTCGCTGAAGAATGATGTAGCTGTCCCTGAATACGATGAATTGATCCGTAAAAACTGGGTTGATCTGCCGTTGCGTGGTGCGCAGCATTCACAAACACCGTTTGCAGAATTTCGTGCTGATCCAACGGCAGCACCGTTGCAAACGCCTTCAGGTAAAATAGAAATATATTCTGACACTATTGCCAGCTTTAACTACAGCGATTGTCCCGGTCATCCCACCTGGTTACCGCCAGGCGAATGGTTAGGTGCGACAAGCGCATCTGAATTTCCGCTGCACATGGTCACACCACAGCCCGGTGATAAACTACACAGCCAGATGGAATGCGCCATTGCAGATGTTCCCGGTGAGCGACCCGCTCCTGTGACGTTGAACCCGATTGATGCAGCACAAAGACAGATCAAAGCAGGTGATATTGTGCGTGTGTTTAATCAGCGGGGAGCGTGTCTGGCACGTGCACAACTCAGTGACGATATCATGCCTAAGGTTGTCTCTCTAAGCACCGGTGCATGGTATGACCCCGATGCTAACGGTACTGATCAACAAGGCAATCCGAATGCATTAACCCGTGATGTCGGCACTTCGAGCCTGGGGCAGGGTAGCAGTGCGCATAGCTGTCTGGTAGAGGTGGTAAAAGTTCACAGCAATACGGATATGTGAGCGAGGTGTAATACGCTCGTAAAACAGATCAGCAGCGTAGACGCTGATCCTTGCGCACGCGGCGGGTTAGGTGGTATCGAGTACACGATTGGGTTCTGCCATGCTTCGTGTGGGTTCGGAAGTTTG